>CAYQUN010000011.1:0-68887 GCA_964420715.1 uncultured Prevotella sp.
CGCCCCGCACGCCACATCCTGCAACGTGCACGGACACGAAAAAGCGGCAACCGGATGACTCCGATTGCCGCTTCAAGTCGGGATTAGGCGACTCGAACGCCCGACCCCTACGTCCCGAACGTAGTGCGCTACCAACTGCGCTAAATCCCGATTGCGGGTGCAAAGATACGGCAAAAAAATGAATTACCCTAATTTTTTGGAAGAAAAGTGCGGAAATATTTGCCCAAGTGAAATAAAAGCCCTACCTTTGCACTCGCTTTCAGCAAGGGTACCTTAGCTCAGGTGGTAGAGCAATGGACTGAAAATCCATGTGTCCTTGGTTCAACTCCAAGAGGTACCACTCTCTTTGAAGAAGCGTCATCGCCTGAGGGGGATGACGCTTCTTCCTTTTTTGCGCCCCAAAGGGGCCCACGAGCCCCTTCCGTGGGGAAGGCGACGCAACCGACGCCTCCACTCCAACCGGCAACAGCGGCGGCCCGGGAACCACCGCGCAGCCCTCAACATAGGGGGAATCCGTGGAAAAACGGCGGTTTCATCGGCATCTTCCCCAACAAGGCGCACCCGCAGCCGAGAGCCTGGCGGCACCAGCGGGATGAAATGGAAAAGCCCTGCATGCGGCTTCACCACCACGCTTCCTGCAAGGATTTCTTCAAAGTTTACATTTCCCCCACGCCTCCTTCTTCCGCCCCCGTGACGGAAAGTCAGAGCCGCGGGCTTTTTGTTGACACAATGGAAGCAATCAAGGCGCACCGGCTTACGCCTTTGTAAAGATTCGGGAAAAGCGGGAGGGAGGATGCGACAACGGCCTCCAGAGAGCGTCTGAAAGGCGCTCAGAGGCGCTAGGAACGGCCTTGGGAGAAGCCCGAAAGGGCGCTTACACATTGCAAGAAGGCCGCGGAAGGAACTCGACTCCGAATGTTTTACAAAGCATTTGTGTCGCCCCGCCACCGTCCCAAGTCCCACCGGGCACTAATACTCCACATAATGCTCCAGCCGCTCCAGGTCGGCCGGCGTGAAGTTGGGGCTGTTGGCAAGCACGCGCAGGGTGGTGAGCGGCCCGTGCAGGCGGCGGTAATCATAGATGTCGCGAGCCTGGTAAAAGTTCAGATAGGGGTGACGGCGCAGCTGGTTCACGCTCATGGTGTTGATTCTCAATCTTTTCACGTCTCCGCCATCCACCGTGACATAAGGCAGGGCCGATTCGGGCACGCCTCCGACCTCGAGCAACTGGCGGGCCGAGTAGAATCCGCCCAACCGCGTCCGATAGTTCACAATGGCCCGCGCATAGCCGCTCCCGATGCCGGGAATGGACTTCAGCACGGTGGTGTCGGCACTGTTCAGGTCAACATGCTCGCCCTGGCGGAGCTTCCCCACATGTCCTGACGGAGCCTGTGCGGATGGCGGCGCTCCTGACGGAGAGGACCCGGGACGCCGGCTCCCGACGGTATAGAATTCGGACGCCGGGGCGTAATCATCGGAAATGCGGATGTAGGGGCGCAACGCCTCAAACTGCTTCTTGGTCATTCCGGGAACACGGGCGAAGGCGTTGGGCTCGCGATAGACGCCGCCCTTGGCCCGATAACGATAGATGGCGCGCACCTGCCATGGGCTCAGGCCGAGGCTGAGCAGGCGCGTGCTGTCGGCCGTATTGGGATCGAAGGGCGAGAGGGCGGCTCCGGGCGCGTCCTTCATGCCCCCCAGGTCCGGCCGGGCGTAACGGCGCCCATGGCCTTGCGGCGGGGACGCCACGCTGTCAGACGCGGCCGTGGGCGTACGCTCGGTGCGCAGGCCCACCACGCCCACCACCGTCAGCGCCACGGTCAGCAGCAACATGATGACTGCCGTGGCTATGCGGTCGCTACGCTGGAAATAGAAGAAACGGCGGAAAAACATGGGACGAAAGTGAATGTGGATGACGACGGAACAGGGCGGATGCCGCTAAAGCACGCCCAACTGGTGCAGGAAGACCATGACGATGCAGAGCGGACACACCCAGCGGATGACGAACAGATAGGGCTTGACGAAGGCCGAACTCAGCGTGCCCCAATTGGTGAGCTCGTCGCTCACCACCTTGCGGGGAACCACCCAGCCCAGAAGCAGGCAGGTGAAGAGCGAACCAAGCGGCAACAGGATGTTCGACGTGAGGTAGTCGCAGCAATCGAGGAATGACTTTCCCCCGATGAAATGGGCCAAATCCGGACTCGCACCGCAGCTGAGCGAACAGAACACGCCAATGACCACACAGCAGACCGTGGTGATCCAGGCTCCCTTCTTCCGCGTGATGTGGAGCTCCTCGTAAAAGAAGGCCGTGCCTATCTCGTGCATCGAGATGGTCGACGTCAGGGCGGCCAGCGAGAGCAACGCATAGAAGAGGACGGACACCACGTAGCCCACGAGGGGCATTCCGGCAAAGGCCTGCTGGAACACGTTGGGCAGGGTGATGAAGATGAGCGACGGCCCGCTGTCGGGATTCACACCCACCGAGAAGGCCGCGGGGAAAATCATCAGTCCGGCGAGCACGGCTATGAGCGTGTCGATGAGGGCAATCTGGCAGGCCGACTTGACCAGGTTGGTGCGGCGGCTGAAATAGCTGGCATAGGTGCAAAGGCACGCCGTGCCCAGGCTGAGCGAGAAGAAGGCTTGCCCCAGGGCGTCGAGCATGATGCCGGAGTTGAGCCGGGAGAAGTCGGGATGGAACAGGAACTCGACCCCCGCCCACGCTCCGGGCAGCGAGCACGAGGCCACAACGATGAGGACCAGCAGCACGAAGAGGGTGGGCATAAGCAGGTTGGAGGCCTTCTCGATGCCGTTGCGCACGCCGCGCACCACCACAAGGTGGGTGAGCAGGATGAAGGCCACCGTCCAGAGCAGCGGCTCGACGGGATTGGACGAGAACCGCACGAAATAGTCGCGCACGAAGCTGGCGTCGCCTTTCAGCCCGCCGGTGACCGAGGCGAAGAGATACTGCAGGCACCAGCCGGCAATGACGGCGTAGAAGCCCAAGATGATCATCGACGTGAACACGCCCATATAGCCCACGAAGCCCCACGGGCCGCGGCCCGAAAGCCGGCGGTAGGCACGGGCGGCATTGGAGGCCGAGTGGCGCCCTACGACGAACTCGGCGATCATGCCCGGTATGCCGAGCACGAACACACAGCCCAGATAGAACAGGATGAAGGCCGCACCGCCATCCTGACCCGCCATATAGGGGAAGCGCCACACGTTGCCCAAGCCGACGGCCGAGCCGGCCGTGGCGAGGATGACGCCTATCTTGGTTCCGAAATTCCCTCTTTCTTCTGTCATATACAAAGGATTAAATCACACCAAACTGGTGCAGGAAGATAACTAGGATGAGCAACGGGCAGACAAAGCGCATGCTGAACAGGAACGCCCCGTAGAAGCGGCCGCTAAGCGTGCCCCAGTTGGTGAGCTCGTCGCGTACCACCTTCTTGGGCACATACCAGCCCACGAAGAGGCACATCAACATTCCGGCCAGGGGAAGCATGATTTGCCCGGTGACGAAGTCGAACACGTCGAAAAGGTCCTTGCCCAGGATGGACAAATGCTGCGGATGGCCGATGGAGATAGAGCACAAGGCGCCAATGGCGCAGCAGCCCACCGTGACGATCAGGGCTCCCTTCTTGCGCGAGATGTGGAGCTCCTCATAGAAGAAGGCCGTGTTCACCTCGTGCAACGAGATGAGCGACGTCAGGGCGGCCAGCGAGAGCAGCAGATAGAAGGCCAGCGAGACAACCCAGCCCACCACGGGCATGGCGGAAAAGGCCTGGTTGAACACGTTGGGCAGGGTGATGAAGATGAGCGACGGGCCGCTGTCGGGGCTGATGCCCACCGAGAAGGCGGCGGGGAAAATCATCATGCCGGCCAGAACGGCCACGACCGTGTCGATGACACCAATCTGCAAGGCACTGGTGGTGATGTTGGTGCGGCGGCTGAAATAGCTGGCATAGGTGCAAAGGCAGCCCATGGCGATGCTCAGCGAATAGAACGACTGGCCCAGGGCGCTCAGGAAAACGTCGCCGCTGACCTTGGAGAAGTCGGGCTTGAAAAGGAACGCCAGGCCCTCGTCCGCATTGGGAAGGAGGCACGAGGAAATCACCACCACCACGAGCAGGATGAAGAGGGTGGGCATCATGGCCTTGGAAGCCTTCTCGATGCCGTTGCGCACGCCGTGCACGATGACGAAGTGGGTGACGAGGAAGATGAGCACCGTCCAGAACACGGGCCGCACGGCGTCGTGGGAGAAGGTGTCGAAATACTGTGCCACATAGGCCGGATCGCCCTTGAGCTCGCCCATCAGCGATGCGTAGACATAGTTCAGGCACCACCCCGAGACGACGGCGTAATAGCCCGTGATGAGGAATCCCGTGAGCACTTCCAGATAGCCCACCAGGCGCCAGGGCGTGCCTCCCGAGAGCTTGCTGTAGGCCCGGGCGGTGTTGGAGGCGCCGTGGCGGCCAATGATGAATTCGGCCACCATGCAGGGAATGCCCAGCACGAGCACGCAACCAATATAAATGAAGATGAAGGCCGCACCGCCGTTCTCGCCCGCCATATAGGGGAAACGCCAAATATTGCCCAGGCCGACGGCCGAACCCGCCGTGGCGAGAATCACTCCGAGCTTGCTTCCGAAACTTCCACGTTCTGCTTGTGACATTTTTTCTCTCTATAACATGATTGTAAGTAAAACATTGCAAAATTACAAAAAAATCCTTATCTTTGCATAAAAACCGAAAGCAAATATGTCCAGAACCTATCATTTCATCAGGAACTACCCTTTTTCTTGCATCATCATCGCCGCCATCTGGGTGCTGTGCCTCATTCCGATACCCGAGACGCCGCTTGACAACGTGTCCATGATTGACAAATGGACGCACGTGGTCATGTATGGCGGGCTGTGCATCGTGATCTGGGCGGAATATCTGTGGCGGCACCACGCCATCAAAAAAAGGAAAGTCCTCTTGGGGACTTTCCTCGCTCCTGTCCTCATGGGAGGACTTCTTGAAATTCTTCAGGCCACGTGCACGGGTGGCCGGCGCAGCGGCGAATGGCTCGACTGGCTTGCCGACGGCGTCGGCGTGATCGCGGGAGGGCTTATCGGTATTCTGCTGGCAGCGTGTCGCGCCACTGCGAGAAGGGGGAAGCCAGCAGGTGGGAATTGTAAAACCGACGGTCGCCGGTGACCTCCATCCCGATGAAATCGGGCTTTTCGTAAGTCTCCCCCTCACTTCCCAGCTCCACTTCGGCCATCACGAGGCCCTCGTTGTCGCCATGAAACTCGTCGACCTCGAAGGTGTGGGTGCCGCTCTTCACCAGATAGCGGTGCTTGTCAATGAATCCGCCACGGCAGAACTGCAGCAGGTGGGCGGCCTCGTCGGGCGTGATTTCCTTCTCGAACTCATAGCGGGTCATGCCGCCGTTGACCGAACGCCCCTTGATGGTGAGGTAGGCCTTGTCGTCTCGGGTGCGGATGCGGAGCGTCAGTCCGTCGGCCGGGATATATCCCTGGCGGATGTGGCTGCACGAATAGGCCGCGCGCTTATAGGCGCCGCCCTTCCTGACGAGGAACTTCCGCTCTATCTCCAAACCGCTCATCACATGTTCACGGTTACGTAAATCATGTAAATCGCAGCCAGTACGATCAGGCCGAAGAAGATAAACGTGATTACATTCTTTCCTTTTGCGGCTTGCTTCTTTTCGTAAGCCTCGTGTTTGGCTTTCCTTAATGCGTTGTTACTGCTCATGGTTGTTGATATTTAGATTGTTCTTGATTGTTTTCCTTCCACAAGAGGCCGCCCGGGGTGGAGGCGTTCCACCCGTCGCGGGGCGGAGGCTATTCGCTGGCCGCCTTCTCGGCATCGGCGGCGGCAAACTCCATGAGGTAAGCCTTGATGAAACCGTCGATTTTCCCGTCCATCACACCGTCCACGTCCGATGTCTGATAGCCCGTGCGGTGGTCCTTCACCCGTCGGTCGTCAAACACATAGCTGCGTATCTGGCTGCCCCATTCTATCTTTTTCTTGCCGGCCTCGATCTTGGCCTGCTCGGCCTGCTTCTTCTTCAACGCCCGGTCGTAGAGCTGCGATTTGAGCAGCTGCATGGCCTTGGCGCGGTTTTTGGGCTGGTCGCGGGTCTCCGTGTTCTCAATGAGGATTTCCTCCTTCTCGCCCGTATCAGGGTCTTCATACTGGTAGCGCAGGCGCACGCCCGACTCCACCTTGTTCACATTCTGCCCGCCGGCGCCGCTGGAACGGAACGTGTCCCACGACACGCGTGCGGGATCAACGTAGACCTCGATGGTGTCGTCGACGAGCGGAGTGACAAACACCGAGGCGAAGCTCGTCATGCGCTTGCCCTGCGCATTGTAAGGCGAGACGCGCACCAGACGGTGTACGCCGTTCTCGCTCTTGAGGTAGCCATAGGCATACTCGCCGCCCTCGATGGTCATCGTGACGCTCTTGATGCCGGCCTCGTCGCCTTCCTGGATATCGGTAATCTTCACGGTGTAGCCGTGGGCCTCGGCCCAACGCTGATACATGCGCATGAGCATGGCCGCCCAGTCCTGGCTCTCCGTGCCGCCGGCGCCGGAGTTGATTTTCAGCACGGCGTCCATGGAGTCTTCCTCCTGGCGGAGCATGTTCTTCAGTTCCAAGTCCTCGATGGCCTTCAGGGCCTTCTGATAGTCGGCGTCGACCTCGTCCTCGGTCACCATGTCGTCCTTGTAGAAGTCGAACGCCAACTGCAACTCGTCGGCAAGCTGGCGCACCTCCTTGTATTCCTTGAGCCACTTCTCCAGGCTCTTCACCTTCTTCATCTGAGCCTCGGCCCGCTTGGGATCATCCCAAAAGTCGGGGGCCTGGGTGTGGAGTTGCTCCTCCTCGTATTCTATTTCCTTCTGATCGATATTCAAGTACTTGTGGAGTGCTTCGGCGCGCTCCTTGACGTCCTTCAGTTGGTCGGCTGTAATCATGCTTTTGGCGTAACGTTTTCCGAGGAATCAATCCTCATACATTTTATCTATAAGCTCCTTGTAATTCTTGTTGATGACCGGGCGCTTGAGCTTGAGCGTATTGGTGAGTTCGCCCGATTCCATCGAGAAATGATGGGGCAGCAACGTGATGCGCTTGATCTGCTCGTAATGGGCCAGCGACTGCTGGAGCGTCGACACCCGGTCCATCATCATGTCGTGCACCTGCCGGTTGGCACAGAGGTCCTCACGGCTTGCGAAGGCGATGCCGTGCTCGCGGGCCCACTCCTCAACGAGCCTGAACTCGGGCACGACCAGGGCCGAGACGAACTTGCGCTGGTCGGCGACGACAGCCACCTGGTCAACGTATTTGTCGACAAGCAGCATGGCTTCCACCTGCTGCGGAGCAATATACTTGCCGTTGGAGGTCTTGAACAGGTCCTTGATGCGTTCGGTGAGATAGAGCTCGCCGTCCTTCAGATAACCGGCGTCTCCGGTGTGGAAATATCCCTCGCTGTCAAAGGCCCGGGCGTTGATGTCGTCGCGCTTGTAGTAGCCCCGGGTGATGGTGGGACCCTTGAGGAGGATCTCGCTGTTGTCCCCGATTTTCACATCGATGCCCTCGATGGGGCGCCCCACCGAGCCAATGGTATAGGGCTCGCCCACATGGTCGCACGAGACCGTGGCCAGACTCTCGGTGAGGCCATAGCCAACGACCATGTTGATGCCGATGGAATGGATGAATTCCTCGACTTCGGGCGAAACATAGGCGCCTGCCGTGGGGAAGATGTGGGCGTGTTCCAACCCGAGCTGCTTGCGCACGAGGCTGAGAATGGACTTGTTCACCAGCTGATACTCCAGCTCCAAGGCCAGCGGCACGCGGCGTCCATGGCTCAGATAGCCGATGTTGCGCTTGTGGCCCACACGGAGCGCGTGGTTGAAGATTTTCTGCTGGACGGGGCCGGCCGATTCAATCTTGCCTTTCACAGCCACATATACTTTCTCCCAGAAACGGGGCACGGCACTCATACACGTGGGATGCGTCTGCCGCATACTGTCTTGGATTTCGTGGGGATAGGTGTTCACGATGAGCTCGGCACCTACGGAAAGCGAGAGGTAAGCCCATCCGCGCTCGAAGATGTGGGTGAAAGGCAGGAAGTTGATGATGCGGTCTTTTTCGCCCACGGGCACGCAGTTGCCGTTGGCCACGAGGGCCGCATGGTACTGCCCGTAGCTGAGCACCACGCCCTTGCTGTCGCCTGTGGTGCCGCTGGTGTAGATGATATTGCAGACATCGTCGTCGCTGGCATCCTTCCACAACTGCTCCACCTCGGTCTGCCGAGGCAGGTTCTCGCCCAGTTTGAGGAAGTCCTCAAAGTAGAGTGCGTTGGGGTCGTGGGTGCTGATGCGCACTGAGGAGTCGAAGATGATGATGCGCTCGAGCGTGGGGCAGAGGGCGAAAATCCGGTGGGCCTTGTCGTACTGCTCCTGCTCGCCTACGAAGAGGAAGCGCACCTGCCCGTCATTGATCATGAACTGGATTTGCTTCTCGCTGCTCGTAGCGTAAAAGGGGATGGAGGCCACACGCACGCCATAGGCTCCGAAGTCGGTATACAGATACTGGATGCAATTCTGTGAGAACACGGCAATGTTTTCCTGCGGCTTGGCACCAAGATTGAGCAGGGCGTTGCTGACCTGCTTGACACGTAGGGAAAACTGGGCCCACGTGACGGTCTTCCACTTCAAACTGCCAAAGTTGCGGAAAGTGAGGACTGGTCGTTTGCCGTATTTTTGGGCTTGTTCATGGATAAGAACCGAAAGATGGCATCTCGTTTGCATGGGCAGAATGTTTTTTTTATTTACTGCAAAGATAATGGAAAAAGGCGACAAGACAAAATAAATTCATTGAAATGTTGCAACGACAACGGCCGAGTGGTTTTTTTTCCTTATCTTTGCCAACGTTATGAACATAGAGGAATACGTGGGCGACGGGGTGAGGCTGCTGCGCCGCCTCATCGCCACTCCGTCGGTGAGCCGCGACGAGAAGGAGGCGGCCGACATCATGCAGGCCGAATTGGAAAGCCGGGGATTGAGGCCTCGGCGGGAAGGGAACAACGTGTGGACTTGCTCTGACGAATTCGACGGGAACAAGCCCACGCTGCTGCTAAACGCCCACCTGGACACGGTGAAGCCCGTGGCCACGTGGACGCGCGACCCGTTCAGTCCCGACATCGAGGACGGCAAGCTCTTCGGACTGGGCAGCAACGACTGCGGGGGCGGCCTGGTGTCGCTGCTGCAGGTGTTCAGGGAGATTGTGACAAAGCCGCGGAAGTTCAACACAGTCTACCTTGCCTCGGCCGAGGAGGAGGTGTCGGGGAAGGACGGCGTCAGCCGGGCACTGCCCCTGCTGCCCAAAATCGACCTGGCCATCGTGGGCGAACCCACGGGGATGCAGCCGGCCGTGGCCGAAAAGGGGCTCATGGTGATCGACATCGTGGCGCGCGGAAAGAGCGGACATGCGGCCCGAAACGAGGGCGTGAACGCCATTTACGAGATGCTCGACGACATGAGGTGGATTCGCGACTACAGGTTCAAGCGCGTGAGCGAGTTCCTCGGACCGACCAAGATGACGCTCACCGTGCTCCATGCCGGCACACAGCACAATGTGATTCCCGACGAGTGCAGGGGCTTGATCGACGTGCGGACAAACGAGTTTTATGACAACGAGGAGGTGTTCAACTTCATCAACGCCCATGTGAAGAGCGAATGCCACGCCCACTCGTTCCGACTGAAATCATCGAGGATAGACCCGCACCACCCGCTGATAGAGCGGTGCAGGGCCCTGGGCATGACGCCGTTCGGATCGCCGACGCTCAGCGACCAGGCCTTGATGCCGTTCCCGTCGTTCAAACTCGGACCGGGCGAATCGGAAAGGAGCCATTCGGCCGACGAGTTCATCAAAATCGACGAAATCAGAAGGGCCATCACCACTTACCTGGCGTTGCTGACCAGCAACGGCTAAGTCTCTTCTGGCCAGGCCGGAATGGACCGGCGGGCCGGAAAAGGCGAAAGGGCTGCAATGGAAGATGTTCCATTGCAGCCCTTTCGCTTATCTTTATTCTTGAATGTGATTAGCCCAACTTGTTGATCTGACGGGTCAGGCTAGCCTTCAGGTTTGCAGCTTTGTTGGCATGGATAATGTTGTTCTTGGCCAGCTTATCCAAAAGTTTCTGAACTGAAGGATACAGCTTCACGGCCTCCTCCTTGTCCGTAATGCCACGCAACTTGCGGACGGCATTACGCATCGTCTTTGCATAATACTTATTATGCAAAGCCTTCTCCTTGTCCTGACGGATTCTCTTTAATGATGATTTGTGGTTTGCCATCTTTATTTTTCTTCTTTATTTTCTAAGTAGTCCCTAGCAGAATCGAACTGCTCTTTAGAGAATGAAAATCTCTCGTCCTAACCGATAGACGAAGGGACCATCGTACAATTTGCGGCTGCAAAGTTAGTAGTTTTTCTTGAACCAACCAAATTTTTACCCCGAATTTTCGCTAAATGATTGATTTTTCGTAATTTTGTAGCCATGCAGACCAAATCCAGGGCCATTGTTTTGCGAACTTTAAAGCTTGGCGACGAGAAAATCATCGTCGACTGCCTCACACAAGAACAGGGGCGGCTGGCGTTTGTCTGCCGCATTCCGAAGACGCCCAAAGCACGGGTCAAGCTGCAATACTTCCAGCCGCTGTCGGTGCTGGCTTTGGAATTCGACTACCGCGAGCGGCAGCAATTGCAGCACTTCCGCGACATCAGGCTCGCCCTACCCTATGCCTCAATTCCTTTCGACACGGCCAAGCTCACCATTTCGCTCTTCCTGGCCGAGTTCCTGTATTATGGTACGAGGACGGAACAGCATAACCCGAACCTTTTCGATTTTGTGGAGCGAAGCCTGGCATGGCTTGACGGGGCCTCTGGGAGTTGTGCCAACTTCCACCTCGTGTTCATGATGCGGTTCGCTGCCTACGTCGGATTCATGCCCAACGTGGAAGACTACCGCCCGGGGTGCTTCTTCGACCTGCGCGAAGGTTGCTTTGTCGACCACGCTCCCCTGCATGCGGACTTCCTGTCCGCAGAAGAGGCGCCACACGTGGCAAAGCTCGCAAGGCTCAGCTATGACACCATGCACCTCTATGCGATGACGCGTCAGGAGCGCAATCACTGCACGGAGGTGCTGCTGAAGTATTACCGCCTTCACATTCCGGGATTCCCCGAAATGAAGTCGCTAGCCGTGTTGCGCGAGCTGTTCAATTAAGCAAGCAGCTTCCTCACGATGCCCGCGATGGTCTTGCCTTCGGCCTGTCCGGCCATCTCCTTGGAGGCAATGCCCATCACCCGGCCCATGTCCTTCATGCCCTGGGCGCCCGTCCTGGCGATGATGTCGGCCACCTTGGCCGCGATTTCATCATCGGTGAGAGCCTTCGGCAGATATTCCTCAAGCACGGCCACCTGCGCCAGCTCGTCGCCAGCCAAATCGTCACGGCCAGCCTGCTGATAGGTGGCAGCCGACTCGCGCCCCTGCTTGGCCAGCTTCTGAATAATCTTCAGGGCTTGGGAATCATCCAGCTCGTTGTTGGCGCCAGGGGCCGAGCGCGCCTCGAGAAACACCTTCTTGATGTTGCGCAACGTGGCCAGGCGCACCTTGTCGCGAGCCTTCATGGCCGATTTGATGTCATCACTGACCCGATCAAATAATGTCTCACTCATTTCCTTTCTCTCCTTTCTCCTTTTATCATATAGGAAGCAACTATGCCTTATCAGGAAAAGCTAATGACGCCCTGCACGGGCTCCTGCGCATCCTTCTCGCTCCTGAAGGAGGCGGACTGGCCCGAGCTCATCCTCCGCAACTCGTCAAGTTGCTGCCGGGTGCGCTTGTAGGTGGGCGTGTTCTCGACGTTGAGAATCAAGTCCTCATTGTCAAGATCGTCGGCACGGAAGCGGAAGATGTGCGCATGACGCTTGTACTGCGGGTTGCCGGCACCGGGATAGTAACGGTGGCGGCGTTCACGGAGGTCGGCCTCACGCTCTTCGTTTTTGTTGCGCTCGTATTCGGCGTCGGCCTTGTGCTGTTCCAGGCGGGGCGACATGCCGTCGACGTCCTCGATGCCAAAGCCCGTGGCAAGGATGGTCACCTTCACCTTCTTGTCGAGTTCGGGGTCGAGGGCGATTCCCCACTTCAACTCGTAATCCTGCGTGAAGTGGCTCATAAACTCATTGACGTCGCTCATCTCCTCGGTTGTGAGCCCGGCATTCTCACCCTTGTCGCTGTTAAAGTTGATGGACAGCAGTATTTTTTTTGCGTTGTAGACGTCATTGTCGTTCAGCAGGGGCGAATTGAGCGCATCATCGATGGCCTGTTTCACACGGCCCTCACCTTCGCCGTATCCCGTCGACATGATGGCTACGCCACCATTCATGAGAACCGTCTTCACATCGTTGAAGTCAAGGTTGATCAGTCCGTGAACGGTGATGATTTCCGCAATGCTCTTGGCGGCAACGCTCAGCGTGTCGTCGGCCTTCCCGAAAGCCTCCACAAGGGGCATTTCGCCATAAATCTGCCGCAGGCGCTCGTTGTTGATAACAAGCAGCGCGTCCACGTGCTTGGCCATTTCCTCGACTCCGTCGAGCGCCTGGTCGATCTTCTTCTTTCCCTCAAAGCGGAAGGGAATCGTAACGATGCCGACGGTGAGTATGCCCATGTCCTTGCTCACCTGGGCTATGACGGGAGCGGCTCCCGTACCGGTTCCGCCACCCATTCCCGCCGTGATGAAGGCCATCTTGGTGCCATCGGAAAGCATGTGCTTGATGTCGTCAAGGGTTTCCTGGGCGGCCTTGCGGGCCTTCTCGGGCTTGTTGCCTGCTCCAAGGCCCTCCTGCCCCAACTGCAAATGCACGGGCACGGGGCTGTCGGCCAAAGCTTGGGCGTCGGTATTGCAAAGCACGAACGTCACATCATGAATACCCTCACGATACATATGGTTGACAGCGTTGCCACCACCTCCGCCGACACCAATCACCTTGATAATGCTATGCTTGACCTCGTGGTCTTCAAATTCCAGCATGGTGTTGTTCTGCTGGCTCTCGCCATTCTTCTCTCTATCCATAAATCCGAGATATTTTTAAAGTGTCTATTACCATGTGCTTATTCCTCATCGGCCTGGAGGATCTGCTTGCCAAAGTTCTTGAAGTTCCGGCCTAGTTTGTGCCAGAAATTGTTCTTCCTGCGCTCTTCCTCGGCCAGGGCCTTGGCTTCCGCCTCCGCCTTCGCCTTTGCCTCGTCTTCAGCCTTTTTCTTCTTCAGAGCCTCGTCTTCGGCCTTCTTCTTGTCGGCAGGCGTCTGCACCACGCCCTGCTTGGGCGTTCCATCAGAGGGACGCCCCTTGTAGATGTCGCCGGCAGCCCCGCCTCCGAAGAAGTCGGAGCTAATCTCACCGCCGGCACAATTCATATCGCCCTTGGCCAGCAGGCCGAGCAGCGTGTTCATGGTGCCATTCTTGCTGGTGATGCGCGGATCGTGAGAATTAATGGTCTGCGTGACAAACTTGGCCACCCTGATTTTCTCCACATTGGTGTGGTTGCGGAAGGCCCGCTCGATGCCGGGCATATTGCTACCGCCACCCGTAAGGATGATACCTCCGAGCAGCTTGTCAAGGTACTCATTGGGCACCTGGCACCACACATTCTCGATAATCTCGTCGAGCCGGGCCTCCACGATCTCGACAAACTTGCGGCTTTCCACACTACGTTCGGCGTCAATGGGATAAGACAAGGTGTTGTCGATGTCGGCATTGTCCGTATAGGCACGGGCATATTTCAACTTCATCTCCTCGGCGTTTTTCTCTTCCATCTGCAACGAAGCGATGTCTCTCGTAATATTGCTGCCTCCTAGCGGAATAACGGCAAGGTTGCGCAACAATCCCTTATAGTAGACGGAGACTGTAGACGTGTCGGCCCCGAGGTCGACGAGTACGCATCCCGACCGCTTCTCCACATCGGTAAGCACGCTGTCGGCCAAAGCCAGGGGTGCGAGGTACATCTCGGCAATGGCAATTCCGGCATTGTCGAAGCACGCATTGAGATTGCGATAGAAGCTCTTGCGCCAGAGGATGTTGAGGAAGTTGCCCTCCAGCCGCGTGCACTGCACGCTCACAGGGTCGATTTCTTCGTGCGAATCCACCTTGTATTCCTGGGTGACGGCATCGAGAATCTCCTGCTCGGGATACACCATGTTGCGGTTCTCATCCATAAGCTCGTTGATGATTTCCTGCGAGACAAAGGTTCCCTCGGGCAGGTCCTTGGCAATCATGTTGTGCACGCTTCTGATGCTTTGGCCGCCCACGCCAACATATACATGGGTGATTTCCTGCTTCAACGCGTTCTTCAACTTCTTCATGATACTGGCCAAGCACTGTCCGGTCTGGTCGATCTTGTAGACCACACCCTTGCGGATACACTTGGTTGAGTCCTCCTCGGCAACGGCAAGCACATTGATGCTGCCGTCGAGGTTCTTCTGGCCTGCGATGCCCCTCATCTTCGACGAGCCTAATTCTATCGCTACGATAAATTCTTTTGCCATATGTCTTGTAGTGATGTTCTAAACGTTTTCTTCTGTTTCTGCCTCCGGACGCTTCGGTTGGTCCTGCGGGGCCTTTTCCTCCTTTTCCGGGTACTTCTTGCAAATGATTTGGTTATCGAATTCCAAACTGATGTAGCTGTACTTATTCCACCCAACCTGCGAGAGTCCGTACTTGTAGAATTTCTCGAGCCTGACCATCTTCCGGTTTACGAAGTCGTCGACCTCCTTCGCCCGCCTCACCCTGTCATTGCACTCGGGAAGCTGCCCAAGATAGACGATGTGGTTGCCCACGCGCGGAACGAGTTCGATGCCCCGGTCGGGAAGCACATTGATTTGCTCAATCTGATTCTTCCACAAGTCGTTGGCCATGAGAGCGTCGGCAAGCAACGAGATGTAGCGCTGGGCATACCAACGGCTGATGTATCCCGTGGCGACAATCAGGTCGCTGGTGTATTTGGTGTTCGGCATCACCTGGAAGTGGTCGTCAAGATAGTAGTCGTCGTTGTTCATGCTCTTGATTCGGACGATGGGCATACGCTGCGTGAGGGTGATGAGCACGTGGCCGTCGGTGGTCTTGTAGCATTCGGCCGTCTTCACAAACGGACTTTTCTGGAGCATATCCTCAATGGCCCGCCCGTTGACATACTTCATCGGCTTTGAGAGCGGATACATCTGGCTGTCCTCCAGACGGTTCTTGATGTCTTCCGTGGTGAGGAATCCATTGGATTTCTCGTCACAGATGTCGATTTTCACCTGCGTGCAAATCTGCTTGGCATCATCGGGCTTGTTGAACTTCGTAAACCCGAAAGCCAGGTACACCGCCAGTCCCAGGTCGATGAACACGATGACCGTCCTCTTCCAATTGACCCTCATTCACCCTCCTTGCCGAGCAATATCTTTGCCATTTGCGGCACCTCGTTGTCCAGATTTCCTGCTCCGAGCACCTCAAGCACGTCGAAGTCGCGGCCTTTCACATAATCGAGCACATCGTCTTTCCGTATCATTGCCTTCTCAACGCCCGGCTTCAGATTATCGTAGATGAGCTGGCTGGTCACGCCGGGGATGGGCTCCTCGCGCGCAGGATAAATCTCGGTGAGCACCACCTCGTCAAAGAGGCTGAGCGCATTTGCGAAGTCCTGATAGAAATCGCGCGTCCGAGTGTACAGGTGGGGCTGGAAGATGGCGGTGATCTTCCGTCCCGGATAGAGCTGTCTCAGGCTTTTTGCGCTTTGCTCTATTTCCTTGGGGTGGTGTCCGTAGTCGGACAGGAAGACGTGCTTGTCGTTGCGGATTTTGAAGTCGAAGCGGCGTTCCACCCCCGCATACGTCTTCATGCCATACTTGATTTCCTCTGCCGAGCAGCCATTAAGCTGCGCCAGGGCCATGGCGGCCACACCGTTTTCGATGTTGATGGGGACCGGCTGTCCGAGCTGTATTCCGTGAATTGTCTCCACGGGAGAAACGAGGTCGAAAGTGATTTCCCCATTTTCGATCTTGACGTTCCCGGCATGAAAGTCGCCCTTGTCGCGGCTGTAAGTATAGGTGCGCACCCCATCGGGCACGTTGGGGCGCATCTCCAAGTCCGTGTGGATGATGAGGGCGCCGCCCTTCTTGATCAGTTCCGTGTAGTGCCGGAAGCTCTCCAGGTAAGCCTCCTTGGTGCCATAGATGTCAAGATGGTCGGGATCGGTGGCCGTGATAACGGTCATCCACGGGCGAAGCCAATGGAAGCTCCTGTCGAACTCGTCAGCCTCGATCACCACATAGTCGCTGTGATCGGAAAGGATGTAGTTGGTGCCGTAGTTCTTCGAGATTCCTCCGAGGAACGCGTTGCAATCAACGTGGCTCTGGTGCATGATGTGCGCGCACATGGTCGACGTGGTGGTCTTGCCGTGCGTGCCCGCCACACAGAGCCCCTTGTGGCTTTTTGTGAGGATGCCGAGCACCTGTGCCCGCTTCTGCACCTCGAATCCGCCATTGCGGAAATACAGCAGTTCCTTGTGTTCTGCGGGAATGGCAGGCGTATAGACCACCAGTGTCGACTTCGGGTCGCGGCATGCATGCGGAATCTCGTCGACATTTTCTTCGTAATGGATGAGCATGCCCTCGCGTTCAAGTTGCCTTGTGAGCTCGGACGGCGTCTTGTCGTAGCCAGCCACGACGATGCCCTTGTGGATGAAGAAGCGGGCGATGGCACTCATTCCGATGCCCCCGGCTCCTACGAAATACACCGATTTTATCTCTTTCAGTTCCATGATGATTTATTTTCAGTTGCAAGTTTTATTACCTCGTCAGCAATGATGCCGGCCGAATCCTTCTCGCCCAGCTGCTTGATGTTCTGGCTCAGCGACGCCAGCTTCTTGTCATCGTGCACGGTGTCGAGGGCCACCTTGAGCAGTGTTGCTGGCGCATCGGCGTCCTTCACGTAGAGAGCCGCGTCACGATTCACCAGCGCCATGGCGTTCTTCGTCTGATGGTCTTCGGCCACGTTCGGACTCGGCACGAGCACCACCGGCTTGCCAATGAGGCAGAACTCCGAGATGCTGCTTGCCCCGGCCCGGCTCACCACGAGGTCGGCGCTTCTGTAAGCCGCCCCCATGTCGGCGATGAAGTCGGTCACGACAAGGTTGTCGGGCTTGCCGAAAGCCTCCACGGCCGCCTCCACCTCGTCGTTATAGTATTTTCCCGTCTGCCAGATGAACTGCACGTCGCTATCACGCACCATGTCAAGATGCTGCTTCATCGACTCGTTGATGGTGCGCGCCCCCAGGCTTCCTCCCACGAGCAGGATGGTTTTCTTGTCGGGCTTGAGGCCGAAGCTGACACGGGCGTCCTCCTTCGAGATATCCGCGTCGACCACGCTCTGCCGCACGGGGTTGCCCGTCTTGATGATTTTTCCGGCAGGGAAGAAGCGCTCCATGCCGTCGTAGGCCACACAAATCTTCTGCACCTTGCCCCCCAGCATCTTGTTGGTCTTTCCCGCGTAAGAATTCTGTTCCTGGATAAGGCACGGCACCCCCATGCTGTGAGCCGCATCAAGGGCGGCCCCGCTGGCATAGCCGCCCACGCCGACGGCCGCCATCGGTCTGAACTGGCGTATGATTTTCTTTGCCATACGCTTGCTTCGCAGATAATCGAGGAGCACGCCAACGTTCTTCAGGGAATACAACGGGCGCACGAGCCCCCTCACGGGCAGTCCCTTGATTTCGTAGCCGGCAGCCGGCACGCGCTGCATTTCCATTCTCCCGACGGCCCCTACAAAGAGGATTTTGGCATCGGGGCGCTTGGCCTTGATGGCGTTGGCAATGGACACGGCAGGGAAGATGTGGCCTCCGGTGCCGCCTCCGCTGATGATGATTCTTAGTTCATTCTCCATATCCCTCGTTGTTTATTTGGCAAAAGTAATTAAAATTTTTCTCATTTAATCATTTCCAGTCCGTTTTTATTCGTCTCCTCCACCTTCTATGCCATGGCCGTTTGCGCATTCTCCTTGCTGGCGTGTGTCTTGTCGCGCTTCTTGGCCGAGCGGCTGACGCTGAGGATCACCCCGAGGTAGACGCAGTTGATGATTGTCGACGTGCCACCCTTGCTGATCAGCGGCAGCGGCTGTCCCGTTATCGGAGCCAGGCCCACGGCCACAAGCATATTGAACAAGGCCTGCGTCACGAGCAACATGGCAAGGCCCATGGCAAGGAACGCCGGGAAGTTGTTCTCGCAGCGGCTGGCTATGCGTCCCGTACGGATGAACAGGATGATATAGAGCAGTTCCACGAGGACGCCTCCCTCGATGCCCATCTCCTCAATGATGATGGCAAAGATGAAGTCGGAAAAAGCCTGCGAGAGGAAGTCGCATTCCACCGAGTTTCCGAATCCCTTGCCGATAATGTTCGAACTGGCGATGGCGATAGCGGCATGTGCCTTCTGCCCGTCCTTGTCCAGGTCGACATCTTTCGGGGCCACGTACTTGGTATTGGCGAAGTCCTTGACGCGTCGTTTCCATGTGTCGGCGCGATGGACGTAATGGAGGATCTTGTCCAGCAGGCCGGGCTCTTCCTTCTCGGCCAGGGTTTCGGTGTACTGCGTATTGGGGGCAGGCTCCTTCTTGTCGTCGCCCACGACGAACAACAGGCAGAGCAAGAAGGCCACGGTGAGCGCCACCCCGCCCACAAGCTTGGCCAGCAGCCGCCAGGGGACGCGTCCCACGATCATCATTCCCAGGATGGTGAGGCCCAGCAGCACGGCCGTGGACAGGTTCTCAACCATGATGGGCACGAGGAAGGCCAAGCTCAACCAGAAGATCCACTTAAAAGCCTTGGGCGACGCCCCCTTGTCAGTCTGGGTGCCGCTGAGGATTTGGGCCACGGCCAACACCATCGCCCCCTTGGCGATTTCCGAAGGCTGGAACTGGATGCCCATGAAGCTGATCCATCTCTGGGCGCCATTGGTAGACGATCCGGTGAGAAGCACCACGATGAGGAATATGAAGGAGATGAAAAGCAGGAACGGTGTCGCCAGCTTGAACCACCGGCACGCTATGTTCTGCATAACGATCATAAAGCACAGCCCCACGAACAACAAGCCGGTATGCTTGATGATGGGAGCCCAATAGTTGCCAACCTTGTAGGTGAGCGAGCTGGACGCCGAATACACCTCGATAATGCTGATTATGCTGAGAAGCATGAAGACCATCCAGATGACCCTGTCACCCTTGAAAATATTGGCAATACTCTTGTTCATGGCTGCTTGTCCTTTCCTTTTCTTCGTTTCATCCTCAAAGGCTCCGCACGTCGGCCTTGAACTGCTCGCCCCGGTCCTCCATGTTCTTGAACAAGTCGAAGCTGGCGCAGCACGGCGAGAGCAGCACGGTGTCGCCCGGGCGTGCCAGTTCGTAGCACGCCTTGACGCAGTCCTTCATGCTGTGCGTGTCGCGCACGGGGATACCGAATCCGTCAAAGTTGTCGTGGAGCTTCTTGTTGTCGGCTCCGAGATAGACCAGTCCCACACATTTCTGCTTCACCAGGCCGAAGATGTGGCTGTAGTCATTGCCCTTGTCCTTTCCTCCCAAGATAAGCACCACGGGGGTGCGCATACTCTCCAGGGCATACCAGCACGCGTCCACGTTAGTGGCCTTGGAATCGTTCACATAGTGCACGCCGGCCACGTCGCACACCTTCTCCAGCCGGTGCTCCACGCCGGGGAAGTCGCCAAGGCTCTTCCGGATGACGTCCTTCTTGATTCCAGCGATGTTGGAGGCCAGGCCGGCGGCCAGGCTGTTGTAGATGTTGTGCTTTCCGGTGAGGCTCAGCTCCTCCTGCTCCATATTGAAGGGGGTGGGGTACTCCAGCTTGTACTCGCCATCCTCGATATAGCCGATGGAGCCCTTCTCCTTCAGCTCCGAGAACGGACAGGGCACGGCCTTGATGTCGAACTTTCTAAGCTCCTCCTTGATCACGGGGTCGTCGTTCCAGTAGATGAAGCTGTCGTCCTTGGTCTGGTTCTGCGTGATGCGCATCTTGGCGTCGGCATAGTTCTCGAACTTGTTGTCATAGCGGTCGAGGTGGTCGGGAGTGATGTTGAGCAAGATGGCAATGTTGGCCCGGAAGTCATACATATTGTCGAGTTGGAAGCTGCTCAACTCGATGATGTAGTATTCGTGGGGGTCCTCGGCCACCTGCAACGCCAGGCTCCTTCCGATGTTCCCGGCCAGTCCGGCGTCGTATCCGGCCGCCTTGAAGATGTGGTAGATAAGCGAGGTGGTCGTGGTCTTTCCATTGCTTCCCGTGATGCAGACCATCTTGGAGTCGGTGTACCGGCCTGCGAACTCGATCTCGCTGATGATGTGCGTGCCCTGGGCCGCGAGCTTCCTCACCATGGGAGCCTCCTTGGGTATTCCGGGGCTCTTGATCACCTCGTCGGCCGTGAGGATCTTCTCCTCGGTGTGACGTCCCTCCTCCCACTCGATGTGGTGGTCGTTGAGCATCTGCTTGTACTTGTCCTTGATGGCCGACATGTCAGACACGAACACGTCGAAGCCCTCCTTCTTTGCCAGCACGGCGGCTCCGGCGCCGCTCTCGCCAGCTCCCAAAACTACAATTCTTTTCATTTCTATTCCTTTTTTCGAGTCCCCGGGTCCAGCCAGCGCGTCTTCACGCGCTTTCCTTCCCCCTCGACCCACTTATCTTATCTTTAGCGTAATGATGGTGAGTGCCGCCAGGATGATGGTGACGATCCAGAAGCGGATGGTGATCTTGGCCTCATGCTTGGCCGAGTGCGGCTTGGTGATGAGGTACCGGCAGTCGGGGTCGAGCTGGTCGTCGGTCACGCGGAAGTTGTCGTGGATGGGTGTCCGCTTGAAGATGCGCTGCTTCACGCCGCGCCGCTTGCCCAGCTTGTAGTACCACACCTGCATGATCACGCTCAGGCTCTCGACAAAGAAGATGCCGCAGAGGATGGGCAGGAGCAACTCCTTGTGGATGATGATGGCGCCCACTCCGATGATGCCGCCAATGGTGAGGCTTCCCGTGTCGCCCATGAACACCTGTGCGGGATAGGCGTTGTACCACAGGAATCCGATGAGCGCGCCCACGAAGGCACAGAAGAACACCACCAGCTCCTGCGACCCGGGGATGTACATGATGTTCAGATAGGCGGCGAAGTTGATGTGCGAGCTCACATAGGCCAGGATGCCCAGGGCCACGCCGATGATGGCCGAGTTGCCCGCGCACATGCCGTCCATGCCGTCGTTGAGGTTGGCGCCGTTAGAGACGGCCGTAACCACGAAGATGGTCATCACCACGAAGAGTATCCATCCGGCGGCATTCTTATACTTCCCGCAGAAGGCCGTGAGCCGCGAGTAGTCCAGGTTGTGGCCCTTGACGAAGGGGATGGTGGTCTTGAGCGACTTGCGGGCCTCGGGACGGTGCTTCACCACCATCTCCTGTCCGTTCTGCTTGGCGATGGCCAGGTTCTCGTTCACCTTCACGTCGGGCGAGGCCCAGAGCACCACGCCCACGATGAGGCCGATGCCCACCTGGCCCACGATCTTGTACTTGCCCTTGAGCCCCTCCTTGTTGCGGCGGAAGATCTTGATGAAATCGTCCATTCCGCCCAGGAACCCGAGCCACACGGTGGTGACGACCATCAAGATGAGGTAGACGTTCCTCAGCCTGCCGAGCAGGAGCACGGGGATGAGCACGGCCACGATGATGATGACGCCCCCCATGGAGGGCACGCCCACCTTCTTCACGCCGAAGGGGTCGACGCTGGAGTCGCGCTGGGTCTCGGTGATCTGCTTTCGCTTGAGAAACTTGATGAACCGCTCGCCGAACCATGCCGAGATGACAAGCGAGAGGATGAGTGCGAGCAGCGCGCGGAAGGAGATGTACCCCCACATGTGGGCCCCCGAGATGCCGTATTGCTCAAGGAATCGGAAGAAATAGTATAACATGGCTTCTGATTAAAGATTCAGAGGATTAGGCCTCGTCCTTGAAGATGTCGCTCAGCACCTCCTTGTCGTCGAAGTGGTGCTTCACGCCCTTGATTTCCTGATAGTTCTCGTGTCCCTTGCCGGCCACCAGCACCACGTCGCCCTTCTGCGCCATCATGCACGCGGTGCGTATGGCCTCTTTGCGGTCGACGATGCTCACCACCTTCTTCCTCTGCTGCGCGTTGAGTCCGGCGAGCATGTCGTCGATGATGTCCTGCGGCTCCTCGAACCTGGGGTTGTCGCTGGTGATGATCACCCGGTCGCTCTGCCTCACGGCCTCCTGTGCCATGAGGGGCCGCTTGCCCTTGTCGCGGTTGCCGCCGGCTCCGCACACGGTGATGACGTGCCCCTTCCCGTCGAGCACCTCGTGTATGGCGTTGAGCACGTTCTCCAACGCGTCGGGCGTGTGTGCATAGTCCACGATGGCGGTGTACCCCTTGGGCGACTGCAGGGGCTCAAGCCTTCCGCTCACGCTGTGCAGGGTGCTCATCACCACGAGGATTTCCTCGGGCTCCTTGCCGAGCATGCGCGCCGCGCCATAGACGGCGAGCAGGTTGCTCACATTGAACTTGCCGATGAACTGCACCCCCACCTCGTGCCCGTCGATGTCGAGATACATTCCGGCGAAGTGCATCTCGATGATGCGCGCGCGGAAGTCGGCCATCTGCCTCACGGAGTAGGTCTTCACGGTGGCCCGCGTGTTCTGCACCATCACCATGCCGTTCTTGTCGTCGGCGTTGGTAATGGCGAAGGCCTCCTTGGGCAGTCCGTCGAAGAAGGCTTTCTTGGCGTTGCGGTAGTTTTCGAAAGTCTTGTGATAGTCCAGGTGGTCGCGTGTGAGGTTGGTGAAGATTCCGCCCACGAAGCGCAGTCCTCCGATGCGCTTCTGGTGTATGGCGTGCGAGGAGCACTCCATGAACGCGTACTCGCATCCGGCCTCCACCATGCGGGCGAGCAGCTCGTTCAGCTCGATGGGGTCCGGAGTGGTGTGGTCGGCGGGCACGGGCTCGTCGTCGATGTAGTTGCACACCGTGGAAAGCAGTCCGCACTTGTATCCGAACTTGCGGAACATATTATATAATAAGGTGGCGATGGTGGTCTTGCCGTTGGTACCTGTCACGCCCACGAGCTTGAGGTGGCGCGACGGGTCGCCATGGAAGAGCGTGGCCACCTTGCCCACGGCGTCCTCGGTGGAGTCCACCCGCACATAGGTGACGCCCTCCGCCGGTTCCTGTGGCATGTCCTCGAGGAGCACGGCGCGCGCGCCCTGGGCGACGGCCTTGGTGATGAACTGGTGTCCGTCCACCTGCGTGCCCTTCATGGCCACGAAGAGGTGTCCGGGCTTAATCTTGCGCGAGTCAATGTTCACGCCTGTAATGTCGATGTCCGCATTGCCGACAATCTGGTTCGGCTTGATGTTTTTGAGCAATTCGCTTAGTTTCATATCTCGCTTTCTTTTTGTTTATTTCATGGTCAGCACGCACACCTCGTTCCGCCTGATGACGTGTCCGGGGTCCAGGCTTTGCCTCTCCACCTTGCCCCGGCCCACGATGCGCACCTTCAAGCCGCACTCCTCGAGCAGGTATACGGCGTCGCGGGCGCCCATGCCGGTAACGTCGGGCACACGCCCACGCTCGTAGACTTTCTGGCGGACGAGTTCCACGCCCTTCTTGTTTCTTTCGCGCAGGGCGCGCCCCCAGATGGGGTTGCCGTCGGCATACGACCCCGACCACTTCGTGTCGACGGGGATTCCGAGGTGCGAGAGCACATAGTCGGCGGCGAGGATGTTGCCCCGCTTCACGTCGGGCATGAAGATGGAGAGCGAGTCGCGTGCCAGGCTGGCGCTCATCCTGATGCTTTGGGCCATGACGCCCTCGGCGATGTTGTGGAAGACGACTCCGCTCATGCCGCCTCCCGAGGCGCGCGGCCCGCTCGTCTGTATGCAGACGATGCAGCTGTACTTCGGGTCCTCCGAGGGGAAGTATCCGGCGAAGCTGACCAGATAGTTCGTGCCGCCGGCCTTGTATCCCGCGGAGCCTTTCGAGATTTGGGCCGTACCGGTCTTTCCCGAGACGTGGAACGAGGTGGATCCGGCCTTCTTGCCGAGTCCCACGCTCACCACCTGCTCCAGGATGTTCTGTATCTCGTGCAGGGCCTTGGGGTGCTTCACGATGCTCTGCCTCATCACCTCGGGCGGATACTCCATCAAGGTCTCGCCGTTTTTCACCACGCGCTGCACGAACCTCGGGCGCATCATCTTGCCCCCGTTGGCGATGGCGTTGTAGAAGGTGAGCGTCGAGATGGGCGGAATCTGCGTCTCGTATCCTATGCTCATCCACGGCAGGGTGGTCTTGCTCCAGCCGGTGTATTGCCCGTGCCTGTTCTTCCTAGGCTTCTTGATGTACGGGGTGGCCGCTCCCGGGATGGGCAGCCTGAGGTCGTCGCCGATACCGGTGCGGTAGATGCCCTCGACAAACTTCTCGGGGCAATGGCGGTAGTGGTCGTCGATGATCCGGCTCACGCCGATGTTCGAGCTGTACCAGAGGGTCTGCGCCAGGGTGAGCACGCCATAGCCGCCCCTGTACCAGTTCCAGTCTTTCATCACCCGTCCGTACATGGGCCACTGCCCGTTTCCGGTGTCGACGGTGTAAGTGGTGTCGACCACGCCGTCGTCGAGCGCCACGAGCAGCGAGGCCGTCTTGAAGACCGACCCGGGTTCGAGCATGTCGCTCACGGCGTGGTTCCTGATTTCGCGGTATTTCCCGTCGGCGCACCGTTCCATGTTGACGATGGCCTTGACGTCCCCGGTCTTCACCTCCATGACGATGGCCACGCCCACGTTGCCGTTGTCGATGCTTCTGAGCTCGTCCACCACGGCCCGCTCGGCCAGGTCCTGGATCGACATGTCGATGGTGGTGACGATGTCGGCGCCGTCGATGGCGGGCGTGTCTATGATGTTGAGGAAGCGGTTGCGCACCTTGCGGCGCTTCATCGTGCCCTCCTTTCCGCTGAGCAGGGTGTCATAGGCCAGCTCCAGCCCGTAGCGTGGCTGGTCCTTGGCCCCGAACATGGCGCCGATGGTGCGCGCCGCGGCCGAGCCGAAGCTGAGCTTGCGCGCCTTGTATTCCTCCCAGTGGAAGCCGCTCTGATAGGGCGACATGCTGAACATGGGCAGCTCGCGCACGGCGCAGAAGGTGTTGTAGTCGATGCGCTTGTCCCACACCGGCCAGTGGCGCACGTGCTCCACGCGGCCCTTGTTGCGTCCCTGGCTGACGGTGTAGCGCGCGCGGTAGCCCTTTCGGAGCTCGCTTCTGAACTCGGCCTCGCTGCACTCGGGGAAGATGCGGTGCAGGCCCTGGCAGACGGAGTCCTCCTTGGCATGCCAGAGCGAGTCGTTGCCGGCCTCGTGCAGGGCCTGGAAGTCCATGTAGATCTTGTACTCGGGCAGGGTGCTGGCCAGGAGCTGGCCGTCGCAGCTGAGGATGTTCCCACGCGCGGGTTTCACCACCACGGAGTCTTTTTTCACGCGGTCGGCCACCTCCATCCAGTACTCCTTCTTGACCGTCATCAGATAGAGGGCCTTGCCCGCCACGCACAGCGCCACCACGACGAACAACAAGGCGATGGCGTTGTAGCGCATCATCACTTTCTGGTATTGGAACTTACTGCTCATTGTCGTTGTCGTTTTGCTGCCCCGAGCGGTCGTCGTCGGGCACGTTGATGATATATGGCGGCTGGCTTGACACCTTCAGCACGCTGTCCTTGTTGTTCTTCAGCCTCTCGAGCACGTTGCTCTCGCGGCTTTTCTCGGTGAGTTGCGCGTTGGTCGAGAGGGCCCTGTACTTGGCGTCCTGCAATTCCTTTTGCAGCCGGTCAATCTCGATGAGGTCTTTCTGCACGCTATAGCGGTTGGAGATGTAGATCACGACGAAGACCGCGAAGATGAACAGCAGCCAGATTTGCCGCTTCAGGAACGAGGCCGTAAGGAAGTCGCCGCCAAGAATCTTGCGCAACGAGAACCCCGACGAGTGGGATGGCTCCTCCTCGTTGGCCTGCCGCGCGATGACCTCGCTGAGCGACTGCTCCCCGCCGGCGTTCCCGGCCTCGGGCTTTTCGGGCTCGCCGGCCGTTTTGGCATGTTGCTTCTCGTCTTCTTTCATTTCTTCTCTGCTATTCTCAGTTTGGCGCTGCGCGAGCGCGGGTTGCGCTCCTGCTCGCCGGCGTCCGGTGTGATCACCTTGTTGTTCACGAGCCGGTAGGGGGTGTTGGTGCGGCCGAAGAAGTCCTTCTCCACATGTCCGCCCACGTTGCCCGAGCGCATGACGTTCTTCACCATCCGGTCTTCGAGCGAGTGATAGGTGATGACCGACAGGCGCCCGCCGGGTGCGAGCAGGCTGGTGGCGGCCTGGAGCATCTCGGCCAGGGCCGCCATCTCGTGGTTCACCTCGATGCGCAGGGCCTGGAAGAGGCGCGCCATGTCTTTCTTCTCGTGCTCGCGGCGGAAGAGGGGCTCCACGGCGGTCACGAAGTCCTGCGTGGTGACGATGGGCCTCACGGCGCGGGCCCTGGCCACGGCCGAGGCTATGCGCCGCGACTGGCGGAGCTCGCCGTAGAGATAGAACACGTCGGCGAGGCGTTGCTCGCTGTAGCCGTTCACCACGTCGGCCGCGGTGGTTCCGGCGCGCTTGTTCATGCGCATGTCCAGCGGGGCGTCGAAGCGGAACGAGAAGCCGCGGCTCTCATCGTCGAAGTGGTGGCTCGACACGCCCAGGTCGGCCAGGAGGCCGTCGATATGGTCGACGCCGTAGTAGCGCATCCAGTTGGCCAGGTATCTGAAGTTTGACCTCACGAAGGTGAATCTCGACTTCAGCTCGTCGCCGATGCCGGCAATGTTGGCCTCGGCGTCGGCGTCCTGGTCAAAGCTGAAGAGGCGCGACGGGCCGCTGAGGCGCGAGAGTATCTCGCGGCTATGGCCGCCACCGCCGAAGGTGACGTCGACATAGATGCCGCCGGGGCGGATGTTGAGCCCGTCGACACTCGGCCCCAACAATACAGGAACATGATAGGTTTCGGTCATAGGGCACTGGAATTATCGGGGCGCTGGGGGGCCGTGGGGCCACCGGAATATGCGGACGAGGACGAGCCGGCCACGCCGCCATCAGCGGCGCCAGGCGACGCGAAGGGGCCGCACTGGCCATCGAGGCCGAGCCGCCCGGCGTCCATCACGCCCTCCAGGGCGCGGCCGAAGGCCTCGGGGCTCATGAAGGGCTGCTCGTCACCATCGTTCTTCCACAGCTCGATGGTGTCGCCCATGCCGATGAACTTCACGCCCTGACTGATGCCGGCCATCTGGAGGTAGCGCTTGGGAATGAGCACGCGGCCGTTGCCGTCGATGGGCAGCATCTCGGCGTCTGAAACGAACATCCGGTAGACCATCTGCTGGCGGGCGTTCCAACGGCTCAGCCTGCGGCGGAGCTCGTCGAGGGCCTTGTTCCATTCGCTTTCGGGATAGAGCACAAGGCAGTCTTGGAACACATCCTTGCGAAGCACGAGACGCTCCTCGCCTGATGCCTGGAGCACCTTGCGAAACACCGCCGGAAGGAAGGCCCGGCCCTTGGCGTCTATCTTGGCTTCTATGTTTCCTAATAACCGCATATACCTCTTTAAGTCGAATTCGGTGCCAAAGTTACACAAAATTCCCCACATCGCCCCACTTTTTCCCACATTTTTTCTCTTTCGCCCTAAAAAAGTGACCGTGTGGGCCAACAGGGCTTTTTGCCTCCACAAACGGGGGACGCGGGAGCCCGGGGGGCGGGTGTGGGAAAAATATGGAAAATTGCTCCCGCGAGAATCGAACGGTTTCCTCCAACGTGAAATCCGGGGCGAAACAGGCGATTCTCGCGACTTTCATATCTCGTTGATAACAAGGCGCTTCCGTTTTCATTACACTCAAAAGCGGCTTCACGAACCGCTCAAAGAGCCTTAGTGAGGATGTCAAAGGGGCCTTCAGAGGACGCAAGAGGTCCTCTTTGAGGATGCAAGAAGGCCTTTCACACCATTTCATCGGGACAAAAAGCGGGGAAAGGGGCTCCACATTCGGAACGCCATGGCCTTTGCAAGCTTTTCCTGATGCTGGTTGGCCACCTCGGGAAGTGCCTTTTTTTGTTGAAGTTTCCTTACACGACGGGGCCTTTCCCGACTCACCCCCGCCTCCCGTCCGGCCCCGGGGCTCCTCCACCCCGCGCCACGCGGCCTGACGGCGAAAGCTTCACAGCCTAAGTCGAAGGCTTCGCAGGTGTGGAGCCAAGCGGATGATGAATTCTCTTTTTGCTTCTTCAATTGACATTTTTGTGTCTAAATGGTCAAAAATAAAGCATCTTGAGAATTTTTTCCGCAAAAAAGTCTCGATTCTCAAAAAGATAAGTTATTTTTGCAAAACATTAGTGGAATCAACTCATGACAGAAGCCCCACAGAAGACCATCGACATTGAAAAGATTGTAAAAAGCAAGCTGGGCAGCAAGGCACGGTGGGTGCCACGCTGGCTCATAGGCTGGCTCAAGCGCATCTTGCACGAGGACGAGGTGAACGCGTTCCTCGACGAGCACCGCGACATCACGGGAACGACATGGCTCGAAGCCTGCGTGCGCTACTTGGACATGAACGTCACCATCGTGGGCAAGGAGAACCTGCCCGACAAGAACGACGGACGCCTCTACACGTTCGTGTCAAACCATCCGCTCGGCGGACAGGACGGCGTGTGCCTCGGGGCCATCATCGGACGGCACTACGACGGACGGTTCCGCTACCTGGTGCGGAGCGAACTGCTCTGGCTGCCGGGACTGAAGCCGGTATGCATCGGCATCAACAAAAACGGACGGCAAAGCAGGCGCTTCCCCGAAATGGTGGAGGAGGGATTCCAAAGCGACAACCACATGCTCATGTTCCCCGCCGGACTCAACTCGAGAATGATCGATGGAAAAATCCATGACCTGCCGTGGAAGAAGACCTTCATCTCAAAAAGCGTGCAATACAAGCGCGACGTGGTGCCCATCTTCTTCAGCGGACGCAATTCCGACCGGTTCTACCGGCTCACCAAGTGGCAGAAGAGGCTGCACCTGAAGGTGAACATCGCACAGCTGTTCCTCGTCGACGAGATGTACCGCAACCGCCACAAGGACTTTACGGTAAAGATTGGGAAACCCATCCCATGGCAGACGTTCGACAAGAGCAAGACCCCGATGGAATGGGCGAAAATGGTGGAGGACAAGGTTTACGAACTATAAAAAGTAATATCCAGATATGGAAGACATCATACAACCGGTAGCTAAAGAGCTGCTCCTCGAGGAACTGACACCCGAGAGGCAGCTCAGGACGACGAACAAGAGCAACAACAAAATCTATATCGTCACGGCGCACAACGCACCCAACGTGATGAAAGAAATCGGACGCCTACGCGAGGAAGCCTTCCGCACGGCCGGCGGAGGAACGGGAAAGAGCATGGACATTGACGAGTTCGACACCATGGACAACCCTTGCCGGCAGCTCATCGTCTGGAATCCCGACGAGGAGGAAATCATCGGAGGATACCGGTACCTCTTCGGGGGCGACTGGAAAGCCGACGCCAACGGACAGCCCGTCCTGGCCACAAGCCACATGTTCCACTTCTCGGAGAAATTCATGAGGGACTATGCGCCCTACACCGTGGAACTGGGACGGTCGTTCGTGAGTCTGGAATACCAAAACGTGAGAAAGCACGCCAAAAGCATTTTCGCGCTCGACAACCTTTGGGACGGACTCGGCGCCTTGACGGTCATCAATCCCAAGGTGAAGTATTTCTTCGGAAAGATGACGATGTACCCTTCTTACATCCGCGAGGGACGCGACATGATCCTCTTTTTCCTGAAGAAGTATTTCGAGGACAAGGAGAACCTCGTCGTCCCGATGAATCCGCTGAAAATCGAAACTCCAGAGAGCGAGCTCAAGGCTCTCTTCACCGCCGACAACTTCAAGGACGACTACCGCATCCTGAACCGGGAAATCCGGAAACTGGGATACAACATCCCACCCCTGGTGAACGCCTACATGAACCTCAGTCCGACAATGAAACTCTTCGGCACCGCCATCAACTATGGGTTCGGCGACGTCGAGGAGACGGGCATCCTCATCTCGGTGGACGAAATCTTCGAGGAGAAGCGCGTGCGCCATATCAACAGCTTCGTCAAGGAACATCCGGAGACTTTCAACCCCACTTCGGGGGCCAACCATATTATATATAAGGAGAAAAACGCATGAGAAAAATGGTCTTGGCCATGGTCATCGCTGCCTTCATGCCGATGGGAGCCATGGCGCAATCTACTTACGAGAGCATCCAGAACGACGGACTGACCGCCCAGAAGCAGGGCACGGTGAGTGCGGAAGACCTGGCTTCGATGGCCAACATGACGGCCGAGGAGAAGGCCTACCGACAGCAATTCCTCAAAGACCTGGAGGAAACGGGGCAGAAAATCAACGAGAACGCCGAACAATGGGCACAGGAAACGGCCAAACGGGGATATCCCAAGAAGAAGACCGTGAAGGCCAAGGCCGAACTGGTGGACCATTACGTGTTCTTGCTCAGCACGCAACTTTCCGACTCGAGGCTCAACCGGTTCATCGACAAGGAGAAAGTGCAAGACAAGATCACCTACTGGAAGAACTACCGCGAAAAACTGGAAAGCCTGATGTAAGGCCTTTCCCGCATCAAACGATGGGCAGGCTGATGCCGTTGATCTTCTGATAAATGTCGAGGGCATAGACATCGGTCATGCCGCTGATGTAATCGAGGACGGCCATCACGCGCGTCTCAAGGTTGTCGCTCTGTATGTCGTATTGCGACCCCACGCGGCGGATGAGTTGCTGGGAATAGTATTGGTCGGGGGCGATGGCGGCTCCCACGAACACGCTCATCAGCGTTTCCATGATCTTGTAACCCGAGAGCTCTATGTCGAGCACGGGCTTGCTTTGATAGATTTTGGCGTAGGAAACGCGCTCGCAGGCTTGGTAGGCGGCCCGCGGAAGGGCACCCACGTGCCGGATGAGGCGACCGCTGAAGGTGCCTCCAAGGATTTCGGCCTCGTGCTCCACAAAGGCGTTCACGCATTCGTTCTCGAGCAAGCCGATCACACGGGCACGGAAATAGACGATTTTCTCGTTCTCATCGGTCACGCCCTCCTCGTCAAGGCGGCGCAGGATATGGCGGCGCTGGTCCTCGTCGAAAAAGCCGAGGAGCAGGCTCTCCGTCTCTTCGTAACTCAGGATTTTCAACTTGTGGGAATCCTCTATGTCCATAATCTCATAGCAGATGTCGTCGGCGGCCTCCAACAGGTAAGCCAACGGATGGCGCGCATAGCGCAACGGCTCGCCATCGGCCGACAACCGGAGCATGCCGAGCTCGTCGGCCACACGCTTGAAGTCGGATTCCTCGGAGGTGAAGAAGCCGAACTTGCCATGCTCGGCGGCCAGCGTGCTGGCATAGGGATACTTGATGACGCTGGCCAACGTGGAATAAGTCATCACGAATCCGCCCTGCCGGCGGCCGCGGAAGTGGTGGGTGAGCAGGCGGAAGGCGTTGGCGTTGCCCTCGAAGTGGGTGATGTCCTGCCAGAAGCGGTCGCTCACGCGGTCTCTAAGGTGCTGCCCGCCACCCTCGGTGAAGAAGGTCTGCATGGCCTTCTCGCCCGAATGGCCGAAAGGCGGATTGCCCATGTCGTGGGCCAGGCCCGCCGTACTCACGATGGTTCCTATCTCTTCGAAAAGGGTTCCACGGAGTTCGGGATGCACTTGGAGCAGGCGATGGCACACGTCATTGCCCAGGCTGAGCCCGAGCGACGACACTTCCAAGCTGTGGGTGAGCCGGTTGTGCACAAACACGCTGCCCGGCAACGGGAAGACCTGCGTCTTGTTCTGCATCCGCCGGAAAGGCGCCGAATAAATCAAACGGTCGTAATCGCGCTTGAATTCCGAACGGTCGTCATAGCGCTGGGCGTGACGATGCTCCTGCCCTAAGCGGATGTTGCTGATGAGGTTTGTCCATTCCATATTGAGTCGTTCTCCTTTCCTGATACCACTGATGTGCTTTCAAGAATACAAAAGTAAGCTAAATTTTCCATAATTTCACCCTTTTTCAGGCAAAAAATGCCGTAAAGTGAAAGGAAATCGTTATTTTTGCATTTTGTTATACTATCGGTCACAATTATGGTAAAGATTCAAGTCGTCAACCGTGGACACCACCCCCTACCCGCCTACGCCACAAGCCAAAGCGCGGGCATGGACCTCAGAGCCAATCTGGAACAGCCGGTCACGCTCCACCCCATGGAGCGCAAGCTCATCCCCACCGGACTGCACATCGCCCTGCCCGAAGGCTACGAGGCACAGGTGAGGCCCCGCAGCGGGCTCGCCTTGAAGCACGGCATAACCGTCCTCAACACGCCGGGCACCATCGATGCCGACTACAGGGGCGAGATCAGCGTGCTGCTGGTGAACTTCTCTAACGACGATTTCACCATCGACGACGGCGAACGCATCGCGCAGATGGTGATTGCCAGGCACGAAAAGGGCGACTTTGTGATTGCCGAGGAACTCGACGCCACGGAAAGGGGCGAAGGGGGATATGGACATACGGGAGTGAAATGACCATGAGAAGGACGTTCGCCATAGCCACGCTGGCCGCCCTGCTCTGCTTGCAGGGGCTCCGGGCCGAGACTTCCGGAAACGACCGGCAGAAGCGCTTCGACTATTTCTTCTTCGAAGCCGTGCGGCAACAAAACGAGGAAAACTTCGACGCGGCGTTCGACCTCTACCAACATGCGCTTGAAATCGACTCCGCGGCACCCGAGGTCTACTATCAGCTGTCTGTCTTCTACTCGCAACTGAAGGAGGATTCCGTGGCCTTGGGATACATGGTGAAAGCCTCGAAGCTGAACCCGGACAATCCATATTATCTGGAAAGAGTGGCCCAGGCTTACTCGGCCTTGCAAAACTTTCCCAAGGCTATCGAGGCCTACGAGCATCTGTGGGACATGGACCACAACAACACCGACGTGCTGCAAATCCTGCTCCGGCTCTATCAGCAGCAGAAGGATTACAAGCAAATGCTTGCCACCCTCAACCGTATAGAAACCGCAGAAGGCAGCAGCGAGCAAATCACCATGGCCAAGATGCAGGTCTACGACATGATGAACGACAAGAAGGCCGCATACAAAGAGTTGAAATCGCTGGCCGAGGAGCACCCTCTGGACGTGAGCTACCAGGTGATGCTCGGCAACTGGATCATGCAGAACGGAAAACAACGCGACGCCTTCAAAATCTTCCAGCAAGCCTTGAAGGAGGAGCCTGGCAACGCCTACGCGCAATCGTCCCTCTACGACTACTACGTGGCCACCAGGCAAAGCCAGCAGGCACAGACGCTCCTGGAGGAGCTTCTGACCAATCCGCGCACCGAGACGGCTACCAAAGCCACACTCCTGCGCCAATACATCATGCGCAACGAGCGGCAGGGCGGCGACTCGACGCTGGTGCTAAGGCTGTTCGACATGACCCTGGCACAGCCACAGTCCACACCGGACCTCGCCGAGATGAAGGCTGCCTACATGATGCTCAAGCACATGCCCCAGGACTCCATCGACAACGCCTGGCGGAAAGTGCTTGCCATAGCACCTGACGACGCCACGGCGAGAGCGCACCTGCTGCAATCGCTCGTGGAACAACAAGACTGGAAGGAAGTGGCCGGAATGTGCCGCACGGCTCAAGAATATAATCCCGATGAAATGGCCTTTTATTACTATGAGGGCGTTGCCGAATACCAACTCAAGGAAAACGACAAGGCCCTGGAGGCCTTCAGGCGGGGCGTGAGCCAAATCAACAGCGAGAGCGACGCCTCCATGGTGTCCGACTTCTATGCCATCATGGGCGACATCCTACACGAGAAAGGACTGGCCAAAGAGGCCTATGCGGCCTACGACAGTTGCCTGCAATGGAAAGATGACAACATCTCGTGCCTTAACAATTATGCCTACTTCCTCTCGGAAGAAAGCCAAGACCTTCAAAAGGCCGAGCAGATGAGCTATCGCACCATCAAGGCCGAGCCCAACAACCCCACATACCTCGATACATACGCGTGGATCCTGTTCCGGCAAAAGCGCTTCGACGAGGCCCGGAAATACATCGAAACGGCTCTCAAGAACGACACCGACTCGGTGCAGAGCGCCGTACTGCTGGAGCATGCGGGAGACATCTGCGCCAACGGGGGCGACATGGACGCGGCGCTGAAATACTGGCAGGAATCGCTCGAGGCGGGTTCGGAGAGCGCCACGCTGCCCAAGAAAATCCAAATGAAGAAATATATTCCATGATGAAGACGTTACGGATAAAATCGATTACGCTGAAACTGGCCTTATGCCTGCCGATGATCCTCACGGCCTGCGGCACACACAAGACCATAGTCGGTTCCGGTGAAACCGCAAAAAATGGAGCATCAACCACGGCCCAGTCTTTGCAGCAAAGGAAACTCACCTATGTGCAAAAGGTGTATGACAACCAAGTGTACGCCAAAAACATCACCGGCAGCATGACCTTCAACATGAAGGCGGCCGGCAAAGACTTGTCGCTGCCCGGAACCCTCCGGATGCGCAAGAACCAAATCATACGCGTCCAGATCAACGTGCCCGTGCTGGGAAGCGAGGTGGCACGCATCGACTTCACGCCCGACGAGGTGCTGGTGGTCGACCGGATGCGCAAGGCCTACGTGAAGGCCAAATACAGCGAGCTGGACTTTCTGCAACGCAACGGCCTCTCGTTCTACGCGCTCCAAGCCCTCTTTTGGAACGAGCTGCTCCTTCCGGGCAAGCATGAGGTGGAAGAATCGGACCTCAAGAAGTTTGACGCCGACATCGACAAACAGGGCAACCGTTGCCCCGTGACCTTAGATGTGGGGAAACTCGCACTGGCCTGGACCACCGACCGGACGTCGGGACGCATCCTCCAGACCGAAGTGGACTATGACAGTGCCACGCGCGGAAAGTCGAAGCTCACCATCGGATACGACAACTTCCAAAGCGTCGGCTCGAAGAACTTTCCCGCCAAGATCTCGTTCACACTGACCACGGCCGACGACAAGGGTACGCCCAAGAACGCGCAGATGACTTTCGACATGGGCGAGTTGAAAACGGACAGCAAATGGGACACGACTACGACACTGTCGGACAAGTATAAGCAAATGGACGTCGAAGCCGTCTTAGGAAAAATCATCAACCTGAAATGAAACGACTTTTCCTCATCATCCTCGCCCTGGCGTTCACGCTCTCGCCCCTCTCCCTGAACCGCTCGCTGGCCCAGCAACATGCGCGCAAGGCCCGGACCACGCAGACGGCACGCCGCAAGGCCGCACCCGTGCGCCAAAAAGGCAAGGCCGACGCCCCTCAAAAAAAGGCAGATACTTCGCAAAAGAAAGCCACATCCAAGGCAAAAAGTGCCGATAAAACCGTCTATTCTAACGCATCCATCCGTGGATTGCAAAGTCAGCGCTCTTCTATCCAAAAGAAAATACGCGAGCAGGAGAAGGCTCTCAACGCCAACAAGGCCGACGTGGCCAAGCGCCTGCAAGACTTGCTCGTAATCAACAGCGAAATCAACAAAAGCCAAAAAAACATCGAATCCATCGAGGAAGACATCAACCATCTGGATGGAAACATCGGCATCATGCAGAGCCAGCTGAAAACGCTGGAAGCTCAACTGGCCGACCGCAAGAAGAAATACATCAAATCCATGCGGTACATGGCCCGCCACCACACCGTGCAGGACAGGCTGATGTTCATCTTCAGCGCAAAAAGCTTCACGCAGATGTACCGCCGATTGCGCTTCGTGCGCGAATACGCCGACTATCAGAAAGCGCAAGGGAAAATGGTACAGGCCAAGCAGGCGCAGGTGAACAACAAGCACAAGGAACTGAAACGCGCACGCGGCAACAAGAGCAACCTCTTATATAAGGGGCAGCAGGCCAAGGCCACATTGCAAAACAAGCAGACCGAACAGCAAGAAATCGTGAAGGGGCTGGAGAACCAGCAAAAGACTATCCAAGGAATCATTGACGACCAAAAGCAGAAAGACGCCGCACTGAACGCACAAATCGACCGCCTGATTGCCCAAGAGGTGGCCAAAGCCCGCGCACGCGCCGCCGCAGAGGCGAAGAAACGGGCTGCCGCAGAGGCTGCCGCCAAGAAGCGCGCCGAAGAACTGGCACGGAAGAAAGCCGCCGCAGAGGCCGCCGCCAGAGAGAACGCGCGCCGCATCGCCGAAGCCAAGGAGCGCGAAGCCAGGCTGAAAGCCGAGGCCGAAGCTGCCGCCAAGGCCCAGGCCGAAGCCGCCAGACAGGCCGAGCAAGAGGCCGCACAACGCCGCGAGGAGGCGCAAAGGGCCGCAACGAAAGCCGCGCAAGAGGCCGCCCGAAAGAAGGCTGAAGCCGCGGCAAGGGCCGCACAAGAGGCCAACGAGCGCAAAGCACGCGCCGAACAGGCGGCACGAGAGGCTGCCGCCGCACGGCAGGCTGCTGAGATGAAGGCTGCCGCAGAGGCCGAACGAAGCAAGAAGGAACTGGCCGAGGCGCGCGAAGAGGCACGCGAGGCTAGCCAGCTGAGCACCGTCGACCGCATGATGAGCAACGGATTCGAGGCCAACCAGGGCCGACTGCCCATGCCGATTTCGGGCTCTTACAAAATCGTGAGCCACTTCGGACAGCACAACGTGGAAGGACTGAAGGGCGTGACGCTCGACAACAAGGGCATCAACATCCTGGGGCGGCCGGGCTGCGTGGCTCGCAGCATCTACGATGGCGAGGTGAGTGCCGTCTTCGGATATGCGGGCACGTGGGTGGTCATGGTGCGTCACGGGGCCTTCATCTCGGTCTACTGCAACCTGCGCTCCGTATCGGTGCGCAAGGGGCAGCGCGTGAGCACACGGCAGACCCTGGGCGCCGTGGGCACGGACAACGTGCTGCAATTCCAACTCAGGAAGGAAACGGCCAAACTGAACCCCGAGGCGTGGCTCGGGCGGTAGGCTCCTGACACTTTGTCCGATGTTTTCACAAACGTCGTTCTCTGAAGCTTGCTTCACTACAAAGAGATAAGATTCTATAAATCAACAGATTGCAAGAAGGCCCAAATGAGGAGCTCATTTGGGCCTTCTTACGTCCTCATTTGGGGCTTCTTACGCCCTCATTCGGGGCAAGTGAGGGCCTCACTTGGGCTTTCACACAAACAGCCTCAAACCATGTCAAGATAAATGACACCCGGCGAAGCTCTCCCCAACCCCGCCCGGGACTTCCCGCCTGGGCTCACTCCCGCCCCACCCTTGCCAATAAAGGATTCTAAACAGCAAGGCCCGAACCATACCACGGCAAAGTCTTAACAAGACTTAAATTACCAAGAAATCCGCTTAACAAACCTTAATAACTAATCTTTTTAGTTGCAAGTAACGAAAAAGTTTAGTTACTTTGTCCTCGAAATAAAATCCTACGATCTCGCAAGAGACGAAAAAAGAAGCATCATGAAGAAACTGACGGAGAAAGAAAAAGAAATCATGAACATGTTCTGGCAGCACGGCCCCATGTTCGTGCGCGAACTGTTGGCGCTCTATCCCGAACCACGCCCCCACTTCAACACCGTATCGACCCAAGTGCGCATCCTCGAAGCCAGCGGCTTCCTGAAGCACGAGGCGTTCGGCAACAGTTTCCGTTACGAACCCACCATCAGCGAAAAGGAATACGGGCGCCGCTCGCTTTCCGGAATCATCAAGAACTACTTCGACAACTCCTACCTCTCGGCGGTGAGCGCCCTGGTGAAGGAAAAGAAGATCTCGGTGGACGAGCTGAAAGAACTGATCGAACAGATAGAACAAGGAGAATGATATGGAACTCTTGCAATACGAACTCCATGTGGCGGTACTCATAGGCGTGTTCTGCATGTTCTACCGCCTGCTGCTGTCGCACGACCGGCAGTACGGCTTCAACCGCGCGGTGCTGCTGCTCACGTCGGCGGCGTCGTTCGTGCTCCCGCTATGCATCATCACCGTCCACCGCACGGTGACGATCTCCCCCGCCCAGGCCGGCGTGGACATCGGCGCGCCTCTTGCCGCCGAGGCGTCGCCAACGTCGTGGTGGCCCATGCTGCCCGTCGCCATCTACTGGGTGGGCGTGGCAGCCATGCTTGCTCATACAATTCTCTCTATATCGAAAGTATGCATACTCATCGGCCGATGCGAGAAGCACCGGCTGGCCGACGGCACCATCGTGGCCGTGGCCGACGGGGAGGTGTCCCCGTTCAGCTGGATGCGCTACATCGTGGTGTCGCGTAGCGACTACGCCCACCCCGACAAGGCCGTCCTCGTGCACGAGCACGAACACGTCAGGAGACGTCACTCCTGGGACGTGCTGCTCGTTGACTTGCTCTCTTCGCTGCAATGGTTCAACCCCGCCATGTGGATGCTCAGCGCCGACTTGCGCGCCATTCACGAGTACGAGGCCGACGCGGCGGTCCTCTCGTCAGGCGTCAACGCACGCCAATACCAATACTTATTGTTACGCAAAGCCGTGGCCGCGAGTGGGTACACCGTGGTCAACGGCATCAACCACAGTACCCTCAAACAACGCATAACCATGATGAACGTCAAGAAACAAAACAAATACGCATGGCTAAAAGCCTTCTATGTATTGCCCGTCATCGCCGTCTCGCTTGCGACATCGGCCCGCACCGTGACCGACTACAAGTTGGCGAAGGAGGCAACGCCCAGGACGGGAAGCCTGCCGTTGCCCGCCAAGACGGTAAATGCCAAGAACATTTTCGCCCAGACAAAAGAAAACAAGAAAGTGGCGCTTCCTGACTCCGCCGTATCCGGCACCCCCCTGATTGTCGTCGACGGCGTGGAAAAGGAATATTCAAGCCTGCAAAGCCTGAACCCTTCTGACATCGAGGCCATTACCGTACTGAAGGACAAGGACGCCAAGGAAAAATACGGCGACAAGGCCGAGCACGGCGTCATCCTCGTCACGACCAAGAAGGATGGCACCCACAAGCCCGACAAGACCAATGGCAACAGCAAGCCATTTGACGTGGTGGAGAAAATGCCCTCCTTCATCGGGGGGCAGGCCGCGATGATGCAATACTTGAGCAACAACGTGCGATATCCCAAGATAGCGCAGGAACGCAGCGTGCAGGGGCGCGTAGTGGTGAGCTTCATTGTCAACGAGGATGGTTCCATCTCCGATGTCGACATCGCCCAAAACAACGCCAAAATGGAAAAGAGCAGCGGCAAGAAAGCAGACGCGAAGAAAGAGCAGGGCGACACCGGAACAACCGGCACAGCCGCACTCCCCACGCAACAGGAAATCGAAGAGGCTCGCGAAGCCGTCGCCACCGAAGCCAAGCGCGTGGTGGCCGGCATGCCCAACTGGAATCCGGGCAAGCAAAAAGGCAAAAACGTCAAGGTGAAATACAACATTCCGATAACCTTCCGGCTACAATAACCCGCGACGAGGCTGCCCAACACCCTCTCCTTATCCAGGTCCGAGTGCCCCGAAAAGGGAAAGAGACTGACCCGAAACCTAGTCGGCCTCCCCTTCGGCGCACCCGGGCCGTCACATGGACACCGCCTTTGAAAATATTTTCCTTCAAGCTATTGCATTTGTCTAATCCTTTTCGTATTTTTACCCTAGGAATCCATCTCTACAAGGCAACGTCGAAACCAACTTAAAAACAAATGCAATCATGAAAAGCAGAAAGAGCCATACGCGCCACTCGTGGGCAAGAATCTTCACAACCGCCTGCATCATCCTCACGAGCCAATCCGCATGGGCCCAGCAAGAGGCTCTCAAGGTGACCGCCCCCGTCAACAAGGCCATGGCGGTGGCCAATTCCACCATCGCCAAGGCCGACACCTCGCCGGCCAAGACGAAAACCGTCATGGTGAATGGAAAACAAAAGGAAATCAAAATCATTGACGACGACGGAATTTACCTCGTGCCCGACGTGATGCCGGAATATCCCGGTGGAACCCAGGCCCTGCCAAGCTATCTGGGCCGCAACGCCGCACCCCTGCCATCGAAGAAGAAACGCAAGGAGTCGGCCGAAGAGCTATACGAGCGGCAAATCGGACAGGCCAAAGCCATCGACGCCTGCGCACGCGAGGCCCTCCGCTTAATCAAGAACATGCCGGCATGACAGCCCGGCAAGGTGGGCGGACGCCCCGTGAAGGTGAGATACAATATTCCCGTGAATTACAAAATGAAATGAGCCCCGTCCGGAATACAATGGAAACAAGTTAAAAACAAGCATTTTTAGCCGTGAAAAGATTTCGTAATCTCGACTATTTTTAGTACCTTTGCAGAGAATATTACGAAACGAAACAAATGTCAGAAATCCAAAGCAACGAGAACAACTACTCGGCCAGTAACATCCAGGTGCTGGAAGGGCTTGAGGCCGTGCGCAAGCGCCCGGCCATGTATATCGGAGACATTTCGGAGAAAGGCCTCCACCATCTCATCAACGAGACCGTAGACAACTCTATCGACGAGGCCATGGCCGGCTATTGCCACAACATCGAGGTGACACTTGAGGCCGACGGGTCGTGCACCGTAGAGGACGACGGACGCGGTATACCCGTAGACGAGCACAAGAAGCTGCACAAATCGGCACTCGAAGTGGTCATGACCGTGCTCCATGCCGGAGGCAAATTCGACAAAGGCTCCTACAAAGTCTCCGGAGGACTCCACGGCGTGGGCGTGAGCTGCGTCAACGCTCTCTCCTCGCACATGACCTCGCAGGTGTTCCGCGATGGCAAGATTTACCAGCAAGAATACGAGAAAGGCAAGCCCCTCTATGCCGTCAAGGTGATCGGAGAGTGCGAGCACACCGGCACCCGGCAGCGCTTCTGGCCCGACCCCACCATCTTCACCACCACCACGTTCAAGTGGGACATCGTGGCAAGGCGCATGCGTGAGCTGGCCTATCTGAACGCCGGCATCAAGATTACGCTTACCGACCTGCGCCCCGACCCCGAAACGGGGAAGACGCGGCAGGAGGTGTTCCATGCCAAAGACGGACTGAAAGAGTTCGTCCGCTACATCGACCGGCACCGCACCCACCTCTTCGACGACGTCATCTATCTGAAGACTGAGAAGCAAGGCGTGCCCATCGAGGTGGCCATCATGTACAACACCGACTACTCTGAGAATCTCCACTCCTACGTCAACAACATCAACACCATCGAGGGCGGCACCCACGTGACGGGTTTCCGTGCCGCGCTCACCCGAGTGATGAAGAGCTACGCCGAGTCGGACCCCGTGGTGACAAAGCAACTGGAGAAAGCCAAGGTGGAGGTTGCACCCGAAGATTTCCGCGAAGGACTCACCGCGGTCATCGCCATCAAGGTGGCCGAGCCGCAGTTTGAGGGCCAGACCAAGACCAAGCTGGGCAACAGCGAGGTGGCCGGAGCCGTGCAGCAAGCCGTCGGCGAGGCGCTGACGGACTATCTGGAGGAGCATCCCGACGAGGCCCGCAAGATATGCGACAAGGTAATTCTTGCCGCCACGGCCCGCATCGCAGCCCGCAAGGCCCGCGAGAGCGTGCAGCGGAAGAACTTCATGAGCGGAGGCGGACTACCCGGAAAGCTGGCCGACTGCTCCATCAAGGACCCGAAGGAATGCGAAATCTTCCTCGTCGAGGGCGACTCGGCAGGCGGTTCGGCCAAGCAGGGACGCGACCGATACCACCAGGCCATACTGCCTTTGCGCGGAAAAATCCTCAATGTGGAGAAGGTGCAATGGCACAAGGTGTTCGAGTCGGAATCGGTGATGAACATCATCCAGTCCATCGGCGTAAGATTCGGCGTGGACGGCGAGGATAGCAAAGAAGCCAACATCGACAAACTGCGCTACGACAAGATCATCATCATGACCGATGCCGACGTCGATGGATCGCACATCGACACGCTCATCATGACCCTCTTCTATCGCTTCATGCCCAAGGTGATCGAGGACGGACACCTCTACATCGCCACGCCACCGCTCTACAAATGCTCTTACAAGAACAAGGTGAGCGAATATTGCTACACCGACCAGCAGCGGCAGGCGTTCCTCGACAAATACGGCAACGGCATCGAGGACAAGAACATCCACACCCAACGCTACAAGGGTCTGGGCGAAATGAACCCCGAACAGTTGTGGGAGACGACCATGGACCCGCAACGACGGCTGCTGAAACAGGTGAACATCGACAACGCCGCCGAGGCCGACGAAATCTTCTCCATGCTCATGGGCGACGACGTTGAGCCGCGACGCGAGTTCATCGAGGAGAACGCCACCTACGCAAACATCGACGCCTAACGTGCCGGAGCGCCGCCAACAACACCCGCCACTCCCTCTGAGCCAGGGACTGCAAGTCCACGCGGGGGTCGTTGGCGGCGCTTCTCGACACTCCACACCCACACCCCTAGCACAAGATTCCATGAAACACATCCTCATCCTTTCCTCGTTTTTACTTCTCTCCGCAGGCACCGCGACAGCCGGAAAGCTGCCCCTGACGATGTGGTATGACCGGCCGGCCGACTTCTTCGAGGAGTCCCTGCCCATCGGCAACGGCAAACTGGGCGCGCTGGTCTATGGGAATCCCGACCACGACACGGTCTTCCTCAACGACATCACCTTCTGGACGGGCAAGCCCGTCGACCCCGACGAGGGGGCCGGAAAGGCGCAATGGATTCCACAAATACGACAAGCCCTGTTCCAAGAAGACTATCGGAAGGCCGACTCTCTGCAACACTTCGTTCAAGGCCGGCAGTCTGAAAACTACCAGCCCCTAGGCACACTCACCCTGCGCGAGCGCGACAGCGCCCCCCTGGGAAACTACCGGAGGTGGCTCAACCTCGACAGCGCACTTGTCGGAATCAGCTACGAACGCGGTGGCGTACACTTCCGGCGCGAATACTTCGCCTCTCATCCCGACAAACTCATCGCAATCCGCATCACGGCCGACAAGCGGGGAGCCCTCAACGAGGAAATCATGCTCACGGCCCAAGTGCCGCATCAGACGCGCTACTCGGCTTCGCAAATCACACAGACAGGCCACGCCATCGGCCCGGAAGACGAGTCTATACACTTCTGCACCATCCTGCGGGCCTTCGCAAACGACGGGAAAATCACGCCGACCGACAGCAGCCTCGTCGTCGAGGGGGCTTCGTCGCTCACGCTCTACATCGTCAACGAAACGAGCTTCAACGGTTTCGACCACCACCCCGTAAGGCAAGCCGCTCCTTATCTGGAACGGGCGACCGACGAGGCGTGGCATGTGCAAAACCTCACCTACGACGAGATCAAGGGCAGGCACACCGCCGACTACGGGCAGTTCTTTTCCCGGATGAGCCTCGACCTCGACGGCGCACGGGTCAACGACTCCCTTCCCACCGACCAGCTCCTGCGCAACTACACCCAAAAGGACACCGGCGACAAGTACCTGGAAACGCTATATTTCCAGTTCGGACGCTATCTTCTGATCAGCAGTTCGCGCACGCCGGGCGTGCCCGCCAACCTGCAAGGACTTTGGACTCCACACAAATTCTCTCCATGGAGGGGCAACTACACGCTCAACATCAACCTGGAAGAGAACTATTGGCCGGCCGAGGTGGCCAATCTGAGCGAGATGACCATGCCCCTCTTCACCTTCCTGAAGGGGCTGGCCGAGAATGGCAGGCACACCGCCCGCAACTTTTACGGAGTCGGCCAGGGCTGGTGCGCCAGCCACAACAGCGACATCTGGGCCAAGACGGCACCCGTGGGCGAGGGCAAGGAAAGCCCCCAATGGGCCAACTGGAACCTGGGGGGAGCGTGGCTCACCATGAACCTGATGGAGCATTACCGCTTCACCAAGGACCGGGAGTGGCTCCGCGACGAAGCCTACCCGCTGCTCAAGGGGGCCGCCACCTTTGCCGAGGGATGGCTTGTCAGCAATCCTAACGACACCACGGAGCTCATCACGGCGCCAAGCACGAGCCCCGAGAACGAATATCTCACGCCCCAGGGCTACCACGGCACCACCTGCTACGGAGGCACGGCCGACCTGGCCATCATCCGCGAGCTGCTCAACAACACCGCCGACGCGGCCGACGCACTCCACGCCGACGCCTCGCTGGCCATGCGATGGCGCCGGAAAAGCAGTCGGCTGCATCCCTATACGATTGGCCACCAGGGCGACATCAACGAGTGGTATTACGACTGGGACGACGCCGACCCGCACCACCGGCACCAAAGCCACCTCATCGGACTCTATCCCGGGAACCACCTGTGGAGGGCCACACAGCCCGAAGGAGGGGCGGACGGAGGCCTCTCGGAGGCCTCGGCCGCCGAAGGCAGGAAACTGCGGAAGGGCGCCCAAAGGAGCCTGGAGCTGAAAGGCGACGAGAGCACCGGATGGAGCACGGGATGGCGCATCAACCTCTGGGCCCGTCTTGGCGACGGCAATCACGCTTACAAGATCTTCCGCAACCTGCTTGCCTACGTCACTCCCGACGGCTATAAGGGACCGGGGCGCGTCCACCGCGGCGGCACCTATCCCAACCTCTTCGACGCCCATCCACCCTTCCAGATTGACGGAAACTTCGGCGGAACGGCCGGAGTGTGCGAAATGCTGGTACAGAGCACCGACGAAACGATTCACCTGCTGCCCGCCCTGCCCGACGCATGGCCCTCGGGCGAGGTGAAGGGGCTCTGCGCCCGTGGCGGATTCGTGGTCGACATGACGTGGAGAGACGGCAAGGTGACGTCCGCGACCATCTACAGCCGCCAAGGAGGCAGGACCACGCTGCGCTTCAACGGGAAGAGCAAAGAGTTGCGCTTGAAGGCCGGGAAAAAGAAAACATTCCACTAAAATGCGTCGTCTGGAACTTTTATTGCTATTGCTTGCGAGTGCGCTCACACTATCCGCACAATCGTTCGGCTGGCACTGGATTGCCGGTCCTGTGGCCGACGACAGCACCCAACAGTTGTTCCGCAAGACGCTTGTCGGACTCCAGAAGCCCCAACAGGCCACTATCGCCATCGCCTCGACGGGGCCCTTCATGCTTTATGTGAACGGCCGCAACGTGTCTACAGCCGCATTTCTGGGCTCCTCCGACACGCCGACGGCCTACAGCTTCGACGTGACACGCTTTCTCCGTGCCGACACCAACGTAGTGGCCGTATGGCAATCACCCGTGCCGGGAAGCCGCCAAGCGGGACGGATTGCCGTCAATTGCTACGGCCATTACGCTGACGGGCGGCGCTTCGCCATGGTCTCCGACAGTTCGTGGCGGTGCCACCGCGCCGAGTCGACCACGCGGCCGCGCCATGGCGAACAAGAAGACGGCCGACTTCATCATGCAGAATGGAACCAGAGCCCGTTCGTCCCTTATCTTTGGGGCTTCGCCCGCGAAGTGTCTCCGGGCCCCGAGGCCCCGCCCCACGAGCGGCGGCAGGTGTTCCCCGAGTGGCGCGTCAGCCGCATCCTCACCCCACGGAGCGAGCAAGAGGGTCCGGACGGAATCACCTTCGACTTCGGCGAGTCTTTCTCGGGATGGATACGGGTGACCTTGCGAGAAGCGAAGGAGGGCGAAGTCCTCCATATCGGCGACTTCACCTACATTTGCCGGAACGCCATCGACGAGCAAGCCTGCCGCCGGTTTACGACAAGCCAGCAGAGGCAGGTCACGATTTCGGGCGACAAGCACTTCTCCCGAGAGCAGATTCAGAACGTGGAAGGCCTTGAGATAGAATCGGGAACACACCATAGTTACCTATTTTGAACTAACACGAAAAGCAGTATGGCAGGACAAATGATTAACAAGATAACCATCGAGCAGGCCAAAGCGCAATGTCTTGGCAAGTGCAGCTACATCGAAAGCGAGCTTCTGCTATTCGACAAGCTGGAAGATGTGCCGATGCCACCAGACCCGATAAAGATGAACTGCCTGTTCGTGGCCATGTGTACGGCAGGCAAGGCACAGTACATGGTGGACATGCAGCAACGCCAGATTGCGGCCAACGACATCATCATCGTCAACGAGGGGCAGGTGGTGGGCGACTGCCTTCTCTCCCCCGACTGCCGTGGTGTGGGCATCATGCTGTCTTACGACTTCTATCACGAGATCATCCGCGACGTGTCCGAGTTGTCATCCCTGTTCCTCTTCTCGCGCTATCATCCCACCTTCCATCTGTCCGACGAGCGTGCCGAGATTTTCCTCAGGTACTTCAACGTGATTCACAAGAAAATCGACGACGACACCAACTACTTCCGCAGGCAACTGGCCGAGGCCCTCCTGCGTGCGACGCTCTACGACATCGGCAACGACATGAGGCAGGTGCGCGAGATCAGCAGCAAGCAGCAATCGCGCGCCGAGGCCATCTTCACCAAGTTCATCAAGCTTGTGGAACACAACTTCACCACCCAGCGCAAGGTGGGATGGTATGGCGAGCAGCTCTGCATCACGCCCAAATACCTGTCGGAGACGGTGAAGCTCGTGAGCCACCGCACGCCCAACGAGTGGATTGACAACTACGTGATGACGGAAATCCGCGTACAGCTGAAGAGTTCCAACAAGAGCATCAAGGAGATTTCCCAGGAGCTGCACTTCCCCAACCAGTCGTTCTTCGGCAAGTATTTCAAGGAGCACATGGGGCTGAGCCCGTCGGAATACCGCAGGACCTGACTCAGCCACGTGGACGGGAGGCGGGCAATGGCGCCCAAAGAAAAGACCGGCGAAGGCCGCAAGCCCCACCGGTCTTTAAGAGTTTTCACGAATGCCAGCGTCTAAGGAAGGTATCCCTGCGCCCTCAGCTGTTCGGCCACGTCGCAAAGTTCCGCATACCATTCGGCTCCGAAACGGCGGACGAGCGGCTCCTTGAGGAACCGGTAGAGGGGGATCCCGAGCTCACGGCCCTTGGCCACGGCGTCCTTGCAGACCTCCCACCGATGATAATTCAATCCGTAGACGCCGTTTCCGAAATCCTTCTCGCGAATGGGATACAGCGCGCAGCTGATGGGCTTGGGCCACTTTGAACGTCCCTGCCTGTACGCCCTTTCGAGCGCGCACAGGCACGTGCCGCCCTCATAGCATGTGAACACGCAGTCGCGCCCCTGCACGATGCTCGTCACCAGCTCGCCGTCGCGGTCGGCATAAGCCACGCCCTGCTGGTCGACCACGGCCTGGGCCGATGCGGCCATGTCCGGCCACACCACATCCAAGGCATTCTCCAGTTCGGCAATCTCGTCCATGGTCACCGGAGCCCCGGCGTCGCCCTCGACGCAACAGCGTCCCCCGCACTTGGCAAGGTCGCAGCAGAACATCTCGGTGAAGATGTCGGGCGACACCAGCACGTCGCCCACTTGAAGGATATGAAGTTCTTTCACGTCAGCACATCATTGCGCCCATCGCCTGCATTACCAGTCGATGGGCGTCATGTTATTGTTTTTCAGATACGCGTTGCACCTGGAGAACTGGTGCTGTCCGAACCATCCGCCCCTGTTGGCCGACAACGGCGAGGGGTGCACGCTCTCGAGGATGCAATTGCGCGAGGCGTCAATATACATTTTCTTCGACCGCGCGAATCCTCCCCACAGCATATACACGACATGCTCGCGTCCGGCATTGAGCGCCTTGATGGCCGCGTCGGTGAACCGGCTCCATCCCAGCCTCTGGTGGCTGTTGGCCATATGCTCGCGCACGGTGAGCGTGGCATTGAGCAGCAGCACGCCCTGCCTGGCCCAGCGTGTGAGGTCGCCCGACGCCGGTATCGGCTTGCCCAAGTCCCTCTGTATCTCCCGGAAGATGTTCACCAGCGACGGAGGCATGCCCACGCCCTCGGGCACCGAGAAGCTCAGTCCCATGGCCTGGCCCGGCTCGTGATAAGGGTCCTGGCCGATGATGACCACCTTGACCTGGTCGAAGGGGCACAAGTTGAAGGCATTGAAGATGAGCTTTCCGGGCGGGAAGCACTTGAAGTAGCGATACTCCTCGTGCACGCCGTTGGCGAGTTCGGCGAAGTAAGGCTTGTCGAACTCGCTCCCGAGCCGTTGTCTCCAGCTCTCTTCAATTCTTACCTCCATCAGCGGTTGTCCGAAATCAAGTTCTCACCCGTCATGTCGGCCGGCTGCTCCAGCCCCATGATGTGCAGGATGGAAGGAGCCACGTCAGCCAGGCGTCCGTTCTTCACCGTAGCCGAATTGTTGTCGGTGACGTAGATGAAGGGCACGGGGTTGAGCGAGTGTGCCGTGTTGGGCGTTCCGTCCTCGTTGATGGCATGGTCGGCATTGCCGTGGTCGGCGATGATGATGGCCTCGTAGTCGTTGGCCTTGGCGGCCGTAATCACCTCGCGCACGCACTGGTCGACGGCCACGACGGCTTTGGCGATGGCGTTGTAGACGCCGGTGTGTCCCACCATGTCGCCGTTGGCGAAGTTGACCACGATGAAGTCATATTCCTGCGTGTTGATAGCACCGACGAGCTTGTCCTTCACCTCGAAGGCGCTCATCTCGGGCTTCAGGTCGTAAGTAGCCACCTTGGGCGAATGCACGAGCACGCGGTCCTCTCCGGGGAAGGGCTCCTCGCGTCCGCCGTTGAAGAAGAAGGTGACGTGCGCATACTTCTCGGTCTCGGCGGTATGGAGCTGCCTCTTGCCCTGCTTCGAGAGATACTCGGCCAGCGTGTCGCCCACGTTCTCCTTGGGGAAGAGGATGTTCAGGCCCTTGAAGTTGGCGTCATAGGGCGTCATGCAGTAGTATTTCAGGTCCTTGATGGTGTGCATTCCCTCTTCGGGCAGGTCCTCCTGCGTGAGCACCTGGGTGAGTTCGCGTGCGCGGTCGTTTCTGAAGTTGATGAAGATCACCACGTCGCCCTCCTGGATGGTGCCGTCGACGGCCGAGTTGTTGATGGGCTTGATGAATTCGTCAGTCACGCCCTCGGCATAGCTCTCTTCCACGGCCTTGACCAGGTCGTCGGCCTGCTTTCCCTTGCCGTCGACGAGCAGGTCGTAAGCCTCCTTGACGCGGTTCCATCGCTTGTCGCGGTCCATGGCATAGAAGCGTCCCACGATGCTTGCGATGTGCGCGTCGTTCTGCTCGCAGCACTTCAGCACGTCCTCAATGAATCCCTTTCCGCTCTTGGGGTCGGTGTCGCGTCCGTCCATGAAGCAGTGCACGAAGGTATTCTTCAGGCCGTAAGCCTTGGAGATTTCGATGAGCTTGAACAGGTGGCCGAGGCTCGAGTGTACGCCGCCCGTCGAGGTGAGTCCCATGAGGTGGAGCTTCTTCCCGGTTTTCTGGGCGTAGCTGTAAGCCTCCACGATGCCCGGGTTCTTCAGGATGTCGCCACTCTGGCAGGCCTTGTTGATTTTCACCAGGTCCTGGTAGACCACGCGTCCGGCGCCGATGTTGAGGTGTCCCACCTCCGAGTTGCCCATCTGTCCGTCGGGCAGTCCCACGTCTTCGCCGCAAGCCAGGAGCTGCGAGTGCGCGCTCGTGGCATTCAACAAGTCGAGGAACGGAGTCGGCGTGTTATAGATCACGTCGCCACGGTCGTGCTTTCCGATTCCCCATCCGTCGAGAATCATCAATAAAGCTTTCTTTGCCATAATTTTACTATAATATAATGTTTTTGAATTTTCCGATGGCAAAGTTACTCAAATCGGCCCGAACCACAAAGCTTTTCCACCGGTTTTTGCCCTTTTCCGGTCAGAATGACCGGGTTTTTCCCGCTTCCCCCGACGGTGCCGGGCGAACCACGGCCTGAGGCAAGCTCTTTTCCACCGGTCACGGGCATGGCCGGGGGGCTGCGAGGCGCGGTCGGGAGGCCTGCCTCCGGCCACACATGGGAGGAGGCCCGCGACTGTTGATTATTTTCCTACGCCGCCCATACTCCACCCCTTCGCAAGGCATCCTCGCAACGACCTGTGTTCCAACACTTTGCAAAACGCCCTCTCAGAGGCTCTAACTTGGGGCAAATGAGGACCTCTGAAAGGGCAAGTGAGGGGCTCTGAAGGCCCAAGTGAGGGCCTCACTCGGGCCAAGTGGGAATCCGCCCGCATTGGTGTAAAATGTTTTCGGAATATTCCGCACCTTTCCGCATGCCCGACCCAACCATGGCGAGGGGTGCCCTTCCGGCCAAAGAAGCCCGGCAATGGTGGGACGCGGAGGGAAACAGCGGGCCATAAATCAAAAAAAAGGAGAAAAAGCATTGGCCGTACAAAGATTATTTCCTAACTTTGCACACACCGTCACCGACGGCCCGCGAGGGCCGCCCCGCACGCGGGAACGACTCCCCGCCCAAACACCTAACCCCAACATCAAAACCTACATGAAACACAAGAAAATCGCGCTGGCCATCACGGCCGGACTCATCTCTATCAACATGACAGCCCAAACAACACCCAAACTCGCCGCCGACAACATCGACCAGGTCATGGCGGCCATGACACTGGAGGAGAAGGCCCAGCTCCTCACCGGCGGCGGCAACGACGGATTCGTGGGCAGCGGAGCCATGCTCGGACACCAGAAGAAGATTGTGGCCGGAGCGGCCGGCATCACCGTGGCCAACGAGCGCGTAGGCATTCCGGCCACCGTGCTGGCCGACGGACCCGCGGGGGTGCACATCGACGCCCACCGCGAGGGCACCACGCAGACCTTCTTCGCCACGGGATTCCCCGTGGCCACCTGCCTGGCGTCGACGTGGAACACGGACCTGGTGAGCCAGATCGGCGAGGCCATGGGCGACGAGGCCGTGCAATATGGTGTCGACGTCATCCTCGGCCCGGGCATGAACATCCAGCGCAACCCTCTCGCGGGACGAAACTTCGAATACTACTCCGAGGACCCCGTGCTCACGGGACTCATGGGCACGGCCCTGGTGAGGGGCATACAGAGCCGGGGCGTGGGCGTCAGCGCCAAGCACTTCGCCGTGAACTCGCAAGAGAGCGACCGGGTGCGCGTGGACGAGCGGCTCTCGCAAAGGGCCTTGCGGGAAATCTATCTACGCGGATTCGAGATGATGGTGCGGCAGGCCGACCCCTGGACCATCATGTCGGCCTATAACAAAGTGAACGGACAGTACTGCCAGGACAGCCACGACCTGCTCACCACCATCCTGCGCGACGAGTGGGGGTTCGGGGGCATCGTGATGACCGACTGGATCGGCGAGCGCCACGACCTGCCTACCTATCTCGAGATCGCCGCCGGAAACGACCTCCTCATGCCGGGCTATCCCAAGCAGGCGCAACACATCGTGGAGGCCGTGAACGAGGGCAAGCTGAAGACGGACGACCTGGACAGGTGTGTAAGGCGGATGCTGGAGTACATCGTGAAGACGCACCGGTTCCATGGCGACAAGCCCGGCAACGCCCCCGACCTGAAGGCGCACGCCGCCATCACGAGGCAGGCGTCGGCCGAGGGCATGGTGCTGCTCAAGAACGACGGACGCACCCTGCCCATCAGGAACCTGAAGCAGGTGGCGCTCTTCGGCGTCAACTCCTACGACTTCCTCTCGGGGGGACTGGGCTCGGGGGCCGTGAACGTGCCTTATGTGGTCGACATGGTGCAGGGACTCAAGAACACGGGCGTGTCCACCACGCCGCAACTCACCGAAATCTATCAGGACTACGTGAAGTATGCCAAGGCCAAGCTCAAGGCCGACAAGAATCCCGAGATGTGGTTCCTGGACCAGGGACAGCCGAAACTCGACGAGATTGAAATCTCCGAACGGTGCGTGGAGCACGAGCTCGCACAGGCCGACGCGGCCATCATCACCATAGGACGGCAGGCCGGAGAGGGGCTGGACCGGAGCGTCGGCGAATTCAACCTGACCCAGGCCGAGGAAGACATGATCGCCCGCGTGAGCGACAAGTTCCACGCCGCCGGCAAACCCGTAATCGTCATCATCAACAGCGGAACGCCCATGGAGACGGCCAGCTGGCGCGACCGCGCCGACGCCATCCTCGTGGCGTGGCAGCCGGGCATGGAGGGGGGCAACAGCGTGGCCGACGTGCTCACCGGAAAGGTGAACCCCTCGGGCAGGCTCACCGCCACATGGCCCATCTCCATCGCCGACGTGCCGTCGACGAGAAACTTCCCACAACAGCCCGACTACTACAACCTGACCGACAAGCTCTATGACAACCGCCTCAAGGGTGTGAACTTCACCGACCACGAAGAGGACATCTGGGTGGGCTACCGCTACTTCGACTCGTTCGGACGGAAGACGGCCTATCCCTTCGGCTACGGACTGAGCTACACCACGTTTGACTTCGGGAAGCCTTCGGCCAGGCTGCGCGCCGACCAGGTGGAGGTGAGCGTCAGCGTGAGGAATACGGGCGACGTGGCCGGAAAGCAGGTGGTGCAGGTCTATGTGGAAGCACCCAAGGCCGGCTACGACAAGCCTGACAAGGAGCTCAAGGCCTTTGCCAAGACGCGCCTGCTGAAACCGGGCGAAAGCCAGACGCTGAAGATGAGCGTGCCCAGACGGCTGCTGACCAGCTTCGACGAGGCAGGAAGCCAGTGGAAGGGCGAGGCGGGCACATACACGTTCTGCGTGGCCAACCACGTGGAGGACGTGCGGGGCAAGGTGGCCCTCAAGCTGGGCGAATACACCGAGAAGGTGAGCAACGTGCTCGCACCGCAGGTGGAGCTGAAGCGCCTCAAACGGCCTTGACACGCATCCGCCCGCCGCGTCCGTGACACGGGCTTCCCGCCCCCGCGGCGCGGGGGGACGGCAAAGGTGCGCGATGCGCCGCCGGGGGGCGGACATGGAACGAATCTTAAGTTCTCTGGACAATTTTCAAAGTCCGCATACACAAATATGCCGTACCTTTGCCACCGGATGATTCAAAACCTAAACTTTAAACCATGACGAAGCTTCTCCTCTCACTCGCCGTCCTGCTGTCGGCTCTTTACGCTAACGCGAAGAACGAACCCACACCCGTCTACCTCGTGGCCGGGCAGTCGAACACGGACGGGCGTGTGCCCAACGACGAATTGCCGCAATACATCCGGCAAGGCAAATACAAGCATTGCTACTGGAGCTATGGCAGCGGAACGCTCTCGGGCAACGGACGGTTCGAGCCGTTCTGGCCCAAGACGGCGCTCGCCCGCGACCCCGACCGGTGGGCTTACGACGCCGTGGTGAACTACTTCCTCGACCAGAGCCTGGGACAAGACTTCTACGTCATCAAGGAGAGCCTGGGCGGAACGTCGATCGACCCCGGCGCCACGAGCAACGGGGGCATGCACTGGAGCGCCGACCCGGCGTTTCTCGACACGACGGCGGCCGCGGACAAGGGGGGAAAGTCGTTGCTCAAGGCTTTCACCGACAACATCGGGGCGTGCATCGACAACAAGCTCTCAAAGCTGGAACAGGGCTACGAAATCAAGGCGCTGATCTGGCACCAAGGCGAAAGCGACAACAAGGTGGGGCAAAATTACCACAAGAACCTCAAGGACGTGATTGCCTACATCAGGAAATACCTGGTGGAGAAGACGGGCGACAAGAAATACGCCGAGCTGCCGGTGGTCGTCGGGGGCATCGTCCATTCGGGCAAGGGGTGGTCCAACCAGGTCGGACTGGCACAAATCAGGCTGGCCAACGAGGACGGGAACGTGCACCTGGTTGACGTACACGACGCCACGCTACGCTCGGACAACCTGCACTTCGACGCCGCAGGAGCCGAGCTGCTCGGACGGAAGGTCTATAACGAGCTGGTCGCACTGGGTCTCGCGGGCGACAAGGCCAGGCCCGTGCCCTATAGCGAGCACTCGCGCCTCGTCAAGGTGGGAAGCGGCGGGGCCATGATGTTTGCCGACCTGCCCGACGCGGCGGCGAAGCCGGCACGCGCGGTGGTGGCCCTCCCCGGCGGAGGCTACGACCACCTGGCCATCTCGCACGAGGGAACGCTGTGGGCAAAATACTTCAACGACCGAGGCCTGGCCTATTTCACCCTCATATACCGTATGCCCGACGGCGACCGCACTATCCCCATCGGCGACGCCGAAGCCGCCATCAAAATGGTGCGCGACAGTGCGGAGGCTTGGAACATCGACCCGAACGGAATCGGAATCATGGGGTCATCGGCCGGCGGACACCTCGCCTCGACCATCGCCACGCACGCCGCAAAAGCGTGCCGGCCCGACTTCCAAATCCTCTTCTACCCCGTCATCACCTTCGTCGGCAAGACCCATGGTGGCTCACGGAGGCACTTCCTCGGCAAGGAGGCTGACAACGAGGCCCTCTGCCGCGAGTATTCCAACGAGCTCCACGTGAAGAGGGGCGCCACGCCGCCGGCCGTCATCATCCTGGCCAAGAACGACATGGCCGTGCCGCCGGCTTCCAACGGCATCGCCTACTACAACGCGTTGAAGGCGGCCGGCATTCCCGCCACACTCATCGAGTATGACGAAGGCGGACACGGATTCGGATTCAAGAAGTCATTCAAGTACCACGACCAGCTGCTCCACGACCTTGGCGAATGGCTCAAATAGGCCGCGGAAGCATCACGGAGAACACCGCCGGCAAGGCCTGGACACCAACGGGACACCCCCCTCGGGCCTTGCCGGATATCACATAAGTTTGTTATAGGAAATACCACACAAACGCTATTCTACGTTTCCCAAGAATGCCGTAACTTTGCACACATATATCCCAATGCGGATTCGCATTTTAGTGTACATGTGTGTTATGGCAGAAGAAAACAAGAAAAAACTATCAATCATTGCCTTTTCCGGCGACTTCGACAGGCTGACCGCGGCCTTCACCCTGGGCACCGGAGCGGCGGCCGTGGGCTATGAAGTCAACATCTTCTTCACCTTTTGGGGACTCGACGCCATCAAGCAAAAGCGCGGCCGCGCTCCCCTGGGCAAGAACGCCCTGACCAAGCTCTTCGGCTTCATGATGGGCGGGCTGGACAACGTCCCGACCACACGATTCAACTTCTTCGGAATCGGCCCGAAAATCATGCGCCATCTGATGAGGAAGAACAACGTCGCCACGCTCGAAGAGCTTGTCGACGCCGCCAATGCGTTGGGCATCAACCTGTATGCCTGCGAGATGGCCATGCACATCCTCGGCCTTGAAAGGAAGGACTTCATCCACGAGGTGAAGGACGTGCTCGGCGTGGCCACCTTCCTCGAACTGTCCGAGGGCGGACGCACCTTATTTATATAATATCTACTCAAAACTGATACATCATCATTTATCCTTGACTTATGAAGTATACACTCGACATTACAAAGGAGCATTGCCCCATGACATTTGTCAAGACAAAAATCAAGCTCAGCCAAATAGCACCGGGCGACATCCTCGAAGTGCTGCTCACCGAGGGAGAACCCTTGAACAACGTGCCCAAATCGGCCAAGGAGCAGGGATACAACGTCCTCGGCGTGGAACAGGTAGAAGGACCTGTCTACAAAGTGACCATTAAGAAATAACGTACATCTAAAATTCATAAGACTATGGCGGACAACAACAAGCAACGCAGCATTACGACGATTACGGCGCGCAAGTTGGCGGACACAACCAAGACCGCGCCTCAAATGGGGTCTATCACTCCGAGACTCTTGCTCAAACTCCTACCCTGGGTGCAGGTGGAAAGCGGAACCTACCGTGTGAACCGGACCAAGGTGGAATTGAAGAAGGCGGACAGAATCGTGCTCAATTACATTGACGGGAAACCGTCGCTGACGGCTGAAGACTTGGCCAAGATTCCCTTGTTCCAAAACATCGACCTGGACATCGTCAAGAAGCTCGCCGATGGTTTTACCACCGTTGACGTGAAGCGGGGCGACAACCTCGTGACACAGGGCAAGGACAAGAAGCGCTTCTTCATTGTTGCCGACGGACAGGCCGAGGTGGTCAGCAACGGAGAACACGGCGAGGAGCTCCGCATCGCCCAACTGGGCAAGGGCGAGTTCTTCGGCGACACCGACCTGCTCAGCGACGAGGCGTCGACGGTCAGCGTCCGCTCGCTCATCGACTCCACATTCGTCGTGCTCAATCTGTCCAGCCTCCTTGAGCTGCTCGACAAGGAGCCGGAATTGAAAAAGCAGTTCGACGCCGCCGTCAACAAGCAGCTCCGCCTGGAAGCCAAAGTCAACGAGCACGGCGAGAAGCACATCGACCTGGTCAGCGGACACGCCGAAGACATGGTCATCCCTGAGACGTATATCGATTACGAGGAGAATCCCACCGAGTATTCACTGAACACGCTGCAAACCGTCGTGCGTGTACATACGCGCGTCAGCGACCTCTATAACAAGCCCTACAACCAACTGGAACAGCAGCTCCGCCTTTCCATCGAGAGCATCAAGGAGCGCCAGGAATGGGAACTGATCAACAACGCCAAGTTCGGACTCCTCGCGCAGGCCTCTCCAGGCTACAAGATCAGCGCGCGCTATGGCTCGCCCACACCCGACGACTTCGACGAGTTGCTGTCGCTGGTTTGGAAGGAGCCGGCGTTCTTCCTTGCCAACCCGCGCGCCATCGCGGCCTTCGAGAGGGAGTGCACGTACAGGGGGGTGCCGCCTGCCACCATCGACCTCTTCGGAACCAAGGTCATCACGTGGCGAGGCGTTCCCGTGGTACCGTCCGACAAGGTTGAGGTCAAGAGCCAGTACCTCACAGGGCGAGGCGTCGGCAAGACCGAGGTCATCCTCGTCCGCGTGGGCGAGAAGGAGCAGGGCGTCGTCGGATTGCACGAAGCCGGCATACCCGGCGAAATCGCTCCCAGCCTGTCGGCACGCCTCATGGCACTCGACCAGTATGGCGTGGCAAGCTATCTGCTCACAAAGTACTTTAGCCTGGCCTCGCTCACCGACGACGCCATCGCCGTCCTCGAGAATGTAGAAGTGGGCTATTATCACGATTACGAGCATTAGGTTTATGATTGATGAATTAGTTTCAAAATTTCCCCAAATAGGTTCGATCAGCGAGGCCGACCGCGACTTGTTCCGGTCGGTCATTGCCAAGTATTTCTCAGAGGACATCAGTCAGGCTGAGATACCGGCAAAGGGGCTGGCCGCAATCAAGGGCGAGGCGCCTCCTTCGGGGGAGGACGACACGGCCCCGAAGCGCCGCTGCCTGCTGAAGGACAACGGATTCGGCATTGGCGTGCCCGAAAACGAGATTGTGAGAAACCTGCATTACGAAGAGGCTGACACCATCAGCAGCGAAAAGATACGTGGCCTGTTTCCCGCACTCAACCAAAAGGTGCACGGACACCAGCTCGTCTGGTTTGACAACGGCGCCACCACCCAGAAGCCTCTACAGGTTATCGACGGGCTGAGCGAGTTCTACAAGCACGACTATTCCAACATACACCGTGGCGCACACACGCTGGCCGCACGCTCCACGGACCTCTATGAGGGCGCACGGCAGAAGATCGCTACGTTCATCAACGCTCCATCGGCGGACAACATCGTGTTCGTCCGCGGAACAACCGAGGGCATCAACCTCGTCGCACAGACCTTCGGACGCAAGTACGTGGGCGAAGGCGACAACGTGATCGTTTCTATTCTTGACCATCACGCAAACATCGTGCCCTGGCAGCAGATTTGCAAAGAACGGGGAGCCGAACTGCGCGCAATCCCCGCCGACAAGAACGGTGACCTCATCCTCAGCGAGCTGGAGGGACTCATTACGCCGAAGACACGCTTCGTCAGCGTCGGACACGTCAACAACACCTTTGGCACGATCAACGACGTGCGCTCCATCATCAGCATCGCACACGCGCACGGCATACCGGTCCTGATTGACGGCGCGCAGTCGATAGCCCACACCAAGGTGGACGTGCAGGAACTCGACTGCGACTACTTCGTGTTCTCGGGGCACAAGATTTACGGCCCGTCGGGTATCGGAGCCGTCTATGGGAAGAAGGAGGCACTGGAGAAGCTGCCTCCCTGGCAGGGCGGCGGAAACATGATCAAGGACGTGACCATCGAGCGGACCATCTTCAACGACCCGCCCGCCCGCTTCGAGGCGGGCACGCCGAACATTGCCGACGCCATCGGACTGGGCTACGCGCTTGACTTCGTACAAAGTGTGGGAATATACAACATCGAGAAACACGAGCACGAACTCACCGAGTATGCCCGGCAACAGATTGCCCGCATTCCGGGGGTCAACATCATCGGGAATCCCAAACACCGGGTGAGTGTGGTCTCTCTCGACATCCCCGGCATTCCCGCACCCGAGGTGGGAACGCTGCTCGACAAAGAGGGCATCGCCGTGAGGGCGGGACACCACTGCGCACAACCGGCATTGCGTGCTCTGGGATACGAGATGTCGGTACGTCCCACTTTCGCCGTGTACAACACGAAAGAGGAAATCGACCGGCTGGTCATCGCCTTGGAGAAAATCGCCCGCAACGTCAACCATTAGCGGACCGCCTTTCTCTTAGGATGTGCGGCCCGACGGACAGGCCGCAACTGAGGGGGAAGGAACGCTCCGAGAGAAAGCAGAAACGTCACCGCACACGAAGCCGATTGCGCCAAAGGCGATGAACCAAGCAAAAAGAGGGCGCGCCCCCAGTAATCTGGAGACGCGCCCTCTCGCTTTCACTGCGGCCTACTTCAATTCCAAAATCGTGCTGACACCTCCACTGCCCACCAGCTCTACGAGGAATACGCCGCCAGCGGTCAGGCATGTTCTCGGGATAATCTCTTCGCCATACTTGGCCGGTCGTTTGAACTCCACCCTCACCTGGTGGTACAGGAAGCCCTCGGGAAGGTACTCCACGGCCAGGCGGATGTAATGGGCATTGTTCATATGCCCGTTATAGTCGACATCGTTGTGGCTCACGGCAACAGGCGCCTGCTCCTGGAAGACGGCGTCCTTGGGAAAGACTATGCGGCGGTCGCCATATACCATATCCTTCTTGGGCTCGATGGTTACGGTCGAAAGCACATCGGCCGGGATTCTCTGCAACTTCCCCGTAGAGCGGTCAACGAAAGCACCCATAGACCAAGTCTTATAGCAAACATTGCCGGAAGCATCATATATAAAGGTGTTGCGGAAGCCGAACATGGGCTTGACCTCGAAGACGGACGTCACCGTCTTGAGCCTTTCCCTGAACTTCGGCACCCTCACGATTTCCACCTGCCTCGAAGCAAGCAGTTGCGTCATTCCCGATTTCTCGAAGAACGCCTTGACGCCGGGCTCTGACTCCGTCCACATCTCCGAACAGTCTTGCATCATCTGGAAGGCTGAGAACAACTTCAGATTGCCGTCTGCGTCACAAGTGCTTGTCGTCACAATATTGTCTATGCTGTACATGGTCATAATGATTATTTGTTACTAGCAGGATATCTGGTCGGAATCCATGCCGGATTCCCGGATGCAAATTTAGCAAAAAAAGAAATAATCCAAGCAAGAATCGCATGGATTTTCCTTGGAAATATCGGGTAGGAATATAGAAATCACATATTCGCAATAATTTCCACATCTAAGCATCATCATACGTACATCATCTATCTATTTTTCTTGTTATCTGTCATCGCACAGAGCATGACGGACATTACGACACGACAAGTCGATTATACATATTATATTAGCTTATTATCTATTTTTTTCCAAAATCATCTTGCAAAGTCAATCTTTTTGTTTAACTTTGCAAAATATTTCACGAAATAAGAGAGAATTCATATATAAACAAGGTTTTTTACTTACAATTTGCAAGCTTATGACAAAACGATTTACGTTTTTGCTCCTCTCATGCGTCCTCTTCATCTTCACAGGAAAGGCGCAAACAACGGAGCTTTGGGGCAACATTGTTTCTTCCGACAATTGGTCGGGAACATCTGACCTGGGCGTCTACACCTTTCCCGCGTCAGCCGACAACTTCCAATTCACAGCCAAGAAAAAGAAAATCTCCATGAACGTCGTGGCTGGTACGTATGCCGGAAACACCCAATATTACATGACGGGGACCGACTACGGCGGCTTCTACATGGGCAACTGGTACGCCGACGACACCTCTGACGACTGGCGCACCATCAGTAGCGGCGACTTCTATGATGCCGGCAAGGCCGCTTCCGACCTGACCTACGATGCAAAGACAGGCACCATCTATGGCATCTTCAACAAGGGTATGGAGATTTCCTCCATAGACTTCAACACTTTCAGCACCACCAAGCTCACCACCATCTACCGCGACCCCATCGTGGCCATCGCCACAAACAAGGACGGCAAGCTCTACTGGCTCGACCAACAGGGCTACCTCTATTATTGGAACACCGACTACGGATTCGGATTCGCACAATCGAAAGGCAAAGTCAACGTCACTCCTTCGTCGAAAGCGCAAAGCATGGCCTTCGACCAAGCCACGGGCACCCTTTACTGGGCGGCCTCGCTCGAGGACGGCAACAACGGACTGTACACCATCGACACCGACAACGCTACGGCCACAAAGATTGTGGACTTCCCCAACAACGAGCAAGTGGTGTCGCTCTACATCCCCTCGCCCGAGGCTGACAACGACGCTCCGGCCAAGCCCACAGCCCTCCTCGCAACCTTCGAGGGCGCTTCCACGACGGGCAAAGTCACCTTCACCCTGCCCAACACCACCTATGGCGGCACAGCTCTCACGGGAGCTCTTTCTTACAGCATAAAGGTAAACGACGAGGAGAAGGCCACCGGAACGGCCAATCCCGGCGCCACCGTCACCGCCGACATCACAACAGCCGAAGGCATGGCCACCATCGCCGTCACGGCGTCCAACGACAAGGGAACCTCTCCCGCCGTTTCCACCCGCCTGTGGATAGGCTACGACAAGCCCACGACGCCGTCACGGCCCAAGCTCGCCGTCGACCAGACCACGGGCCTGGCCACACTCACGTGGACGGCGCCCGCCGAGGGACAGAACGGCGGATACATCGACACCGACAACCTCACCTACACCGTCACGCGCATGCCCGAGGCCCAAGTCGTGGCCGAAGGCCTGAAGGAGACCACCTTCACGGAAACCCTGCCCGACACGACACTCACTTCATACAATTACGCCGTGGTGGCCGTCAACGGAACGCAGCGCAGCGGCGCGGCCGTCTCGCCGTCCGTGGTCTACGGGCGTCCGTTCACCGTGCCTTATAGCGAGAACTTCCTCACCGATGCAGGATTCGACCTCTACACCGTCATCGACGTGGGTCACGACTACAATACGTGGAACTGGAATCGCGCCGGCGAGGTGCGATGCCAAAACAGCTACTATTATGGCAACGACGATTATCTCGTCACTCCTCCCGTACAGCTCGACAACGACCGCCAGTACACCGTCTCCTACCGCTACAAGAACGGCGACGACACGCAGGCGCAACGCCTTGCCGTCACCTACGGGCCGAACGGCGACGAGCCCGAGGAATTCACCGAAACCCTGCAGCCCCTCACCGAGGTGACCAACACAGACTACACCTCCTACGAGAAGACCATCCGCGTGACCACCAGCGGTGCCTACCGCATCGCCTTCCACTGCACTTCCGAGGCCAACTTCTACTATCTTGCCCTCGACAACATCCGCATCGAGGCCGGCGCGCTTCTGTCTTCGCCTGACAGCGTGACCCGCCTCAAGGCCACGCCCGGAGCCAAGGGCGCCCTCTCGGCAACGATTTCCTTCCACGCCCCGCAAGTCACCATCGGCGGCGACAGGATCTCAACGTTGTCGCGCATCGACGTGCAACGTGGCAGCACCCTGGTTGGCTCGGCTTCTGACGTCGCCTCCGGACAGGAGCTGTCCTTCACCGACGAGCACCCCTCTGCCGGCCCCAACACCTACACCGTAACGCCCTATGGCGCTGACGGCTCTGCCGGACAAGCCGCCAAGGTCTCCGTCTATGTGGGCAACGACGTCCCCCTGCCCCCGACCAACATCTCCATTGCCGACAACGGCGACGGCACGGCCACCATTACTTGGGACGACGTGCCCGAGACCGGCAAGAACGGAGGATATGTCGATCCTGCCGGCATCACCTACAATGTCTACACCAGCGACCGCACGCTCCTCGACGAAGGACTGACGCAGAACACCTATACTGTCAGCGGACTACAACAACCCGACCAGCAAACCTCGCTCATCTATCGCATATCGGCCGTCAACAGCCTTGGCGAGAGCGACATGCAGCGCACCAACATGCTGCTCCTCGGCAAGCCATTCACGCTGCCCTTCGCCGAATCGTTTGCTCACGGCCAAGCCTCCTACGACTGGTTCGTGGAGAGCATGGGCAGCCCCTACAGTTTCCGCTCCACCACGCTGAAGTCGTCTGACGACGACCTCGGCGCCACTTCGTGGGAAGCCTACGCCGCAGGCGAGCACGCTTATCTCAACTCGGGCAAGATCTCGGCCGCCGGAGCCAAGAATCCCACGCTCTCATTTGCCTACTATGCCACTCCCGGCCACCCCGTGAGCCTCGAGGTGTACCGCAATGACGCCGGCCGCAGCGAGCAACGGCTCGACTCCATCAGCTTCCTTGCCGACACCGGGGAGGAAGGCTGGCGCCACGCCGCCTATCCGCTGACCGGTGCCGACAGCCTGTCCTACATCTACCTGCGCTTCCACGCCATTGCCGGCGAAGCCGCCGTTCCCGTTATTCTCGACGACATCCGCGTCTTCGACCAAGTCGCGCTCGACGTGGCCGCAACGATACAAGGTCCCACCCGGGCTACGGACGGACGGGAAGCCGCCTACAACGTGCACCTGGCAAACAACGGCTCCAACACGGCCTCTCCCGTCAAGGTGACCCTCTACGTCAACGGCGAGGCGAAATCCGTGCTCGACGACATCTCGCTGCCCTCGATGACGCAACAGGACACCACGCTGACCTATACACCCAACACCGCCGACGGCGACGCCATGAAGGTATGGGCCGTAGCTGAAGCCGACGGCGACGCCGACCTGGACAACAACGCCACCGACACGCTCGACGTGCTCCTCTTCCACACCGACTACCCCACGGTCTCCAACTTCACTGCCGCACCCGACGGCGGCGCAAGCCTCTCGTGGACACTTCCCGAGCTCAAGAGCGAGCCCGTGACCGACGGCTTCGACACCTACAGCCCATGGAGCACCAGCCATGTGGGCGACTGGACCTTGACCGACGGCGACGGCTTCACCACCTTCGGCATCTATGATGTGGAGTTCCCACACAAGATGGAACCCTATGCCTTCATCGTTTTCAATCCCGCGCAAGCCGGAATCGACACCGCCGAGGACGAGCAGATGCAGCCCCATAGCGGCGACCAGTTCCTGGCCTGCTTCGACGCCGACCCCGAAGAGCCGAAGAACGTAGGCGACGTGCGCAATGACGACTGGCTCATCTCGCCCGAGCTCGATGGCTCCGCCCAGACCATAAGCTTCTATTGCCGCAACTTCGATTCCGAGAGCGTGGAGACCTACGAGATCTGCGCCTCGTCTACCGACACCAATCCGTCCAGCTTCACCACGCTGGAATCGCTCCGCGGCACCAGCAAATGGCTGCAGGTGGAAGCCGACGTACCCGAGGGCACGAAGTATTTCGCCGTACATGTCACCTCGCGCAACAAGTTCGCCTTCTTCCTCGACGACGCCACCTACACGCCGGCCAAGCCCGTCATCAGGGGCATAGCCATCTACCGTGACGGCAAGCCCGTGGCCACCGTTCCCGCCGACGCCACCACCTTTACCGATGTTACGGCCGAAGACGGCAGCCACACCTACACCGCCACCGTGATTTATGACAAGGGCGAGTCGGCCCAGTCGGCACCCGTCAGCGTGGTCACCGGAATTCACGGCCTGGCCAACGGCGCCGCCTCCACCACCCTCCCCTCCGACATCTACAGCGCCACCGGCGTCCTGGTGAAGCACAACGCCACCTCGCTCCACGGCCTGCCTGCCGGAGTGTATGTCGTCAACGGAAAGAAAATCATCATCAAATAGCACTCCTAACCATGAAGCATCACAAACAACTATTCACACTGCTTTGCCTGCTGATAGCGTTGCCGCTATCAGCCTTGGCAGAAACCAAGACTTGGTCGTTTGAGTGGAACAAGAGCCGGACCACCGACAAGGACGCTCCGGGATTCTACAACTTTGGCAGCAGCAAAGTGGACAAGGACGTCTACACGGCCGAACTCAACGGCCTGACGTGGAACATCTCGTCCGACGGCACACAAGTCTACGCCTTCACCGCAAATTCCGGGCAATATATTGGTTCCGCGAGCGACCCCTCCAACCACACCTCGCTGTGGACGGAGTCGCTCGAAGGCAAGATCCTGGCCATCAGGATCCAAGTCAGGACCGCCAAGACGACCAACCAGGCCACGGTCAGCGCGAAGGTCAACGGGCAAAGCTATCTCACCGAAGGATTAGAAAAAGGAGCCTTCATCAACGAGCTGACCGAGTTCGAGTTCAAGCCGGATGGCGACGCCCAGGAAGGGCGCATAGAATTCAGCATCGACCCGACGAGCACGGCGCGCGGCGCGCTTTATCTGAAGAAGATCGAGATCGACTACGAGGAGTCAGCCTCTTCCGTGGCCGCGCCCACGTTCACGCCCGCGGGCGGCACCTATGACGCTCCCGTCTCCGTGACGCTCGGGGGAGCCGAGGGCACGACACTCTATTACACCACCGACAACTCCAACCCACGCCTGTCCGGCGGATCCCGCCGGCAGTACACCGCGCCGATTGCCATCGACACCACCACGACCATCAAGGCCGTGGCGGTGAGCGGCGAGGAGACGAGCGCCGTGGCCACGGCCGACTACATCATCCGCAAGCCCGCCGAACTGCACTTCTTCAAGGACTCTATCTCGCTGGTATCCGGCGAGGATGGCTATGCCGACCTCATCGACCCGCACAAGGTGGACAACATCGCCTACACGAGCAGCAACTGGAGTGTTTGCTCCGTCGACGAGAAGGGAATGCTCTACAGCTCGTATGTCACCGAGACGCAGACCGTCACCATCACCGCCACCTTTGCGGGCAACGACTTCTACCTGCCCGACACGGCCCGCATGCTCGTGACCGTGGTGGCGAAGCAACCGCTCAAGACCCCCGTCGTCACGCCTGCGGGCGGCACCTACAACGAGCCCGTGCAGGTGACCATCTCCACCGACGACGCGAACGCCGTCACCATCTGGTATTCCACCACCGCCGAGAGCGCCGAGGACTTCGAGGACGACTACACGAAAAGCACCATCGTGGAGGGGCACGACGCCACACTCACGCTCGACTCCACCTGCACGCTCTATGTCATGACCATGGGCCACAACGTCAAGAGCGCCGTCGTCAAGGCCGACTTTGTCATCAATCTGCCACTCAAGGCATCCTTCACCACCGACAAGGCCGAGAAGACCCTCTACACTCAGGACTTCAACACCGGCAGCAGCACGGAGGATTGGACAGCCGGACCGGGATGGACCTTCTCTAACAAGAACTTCAACGCCATCGACCCAGCCGACAACCAGTCGGCCTCCATCGACTACGACGACGGCGACGGCACGTCCACGCTGAGCACGCCCACTTTTGACGTGCAACCCAACAGCAAGGTGGAGTTCTATGCGTATTTCTCAGGGATATACCTCGTATGGGGCTCGTGGCAATTCAACATCACCGACACGGAGAGCAACACCACCACCCAGCTCATGGACGCCTTCGACTGGGCCCAGCAGAACGAATACAGCGGCCCCAACTGGAACCGCTTCGCCTTTGACCTGTCGCCATACACCGGCAAGAAGGTGAAGTTCGAGTTCGTCTATAAGTTCGGCGGCGAGGACCTGGCCCTCGACAACTTCCGCATCACGCAGAAGGACGACGCGGCCGCGGAGACCATTCACATCTTCGAGGGCGAGAGCGTGGAGTTCACCTCCACCTCCGAGGGCCATCCCACCTCGCTGGCCTGGACCTTTGACGGCGGCACGCCGGCCACCTCAACGAAGGCCTCGCAAAGCGTGACCTACGACAAGGCCGGCACCTACGACGTGACGCTCACCGCCAGCCGCGACGGCGAGAGCAGCACGGAGACCCGCCGGGGCATGATCGTCGTAAGCGCCAAGGCTCCCAAGGCCATCATAGGCCTGCCCGAGGAGGGCTACGAGTCGCCCTACGTGGGCGTGTTCGTCCCCACCCACGTGCCCGTCACCTTCCGCGACCTTTCCGAAGGCCATCCCACGGAATGGAACTGGGTGTTCCAGCACACTGACAAGACGGCGAGCACAGAGCGGAATCCCCAGGTCACCTTCCTCGACAAGGGTACGTTCAGCGTGGGCCTCACGGCCAAGAACGACGCCGGACAGAGCAACGACATCCTGACCTATGCCATCCAGGCCGGCGGCGCGCAATATGTGTGGAACATCGGCATGGATGAGAACCGGAACATCGAGAAGATTGCCCTCGGCTGGTATGGCAACTACGCCGGCACGAACTGGCTGGGCATAGACAAGTTCGCCGAGAAGTACAAGGCGCCCCTTGCCGATGCCACCATCGACAGCGTGGCCGTGTTCTTCGCCTCCGGCACCGACGTCAGCACCCAAGCCGACATTCCGCTGACCATCAACGCCGTGGCCGGCAACGGCGAGCCCGGCGACATCCTCGGGTCGGCATCCATCAAGGCTTCCGACATCCGCGCCGACAACGACACCGTCCTCGCCACCATCTTCAAATTCGACAAGACCGTGAGCATCGCCAAGGGCACGCCGTTCTTCATCGTCATCGGCCCGTTCCCCAACCAGACGCTCGAGGTGAGCCCTTATGCCTCTGACGACATCGCCGTCTTCTGCGTGCGGCGTGGCACAAGCGGCAAGACCACCGCATGGCAATACCTTGAAGACCAAGACGCCAACGGACAGGGACTGGGCACCTACAAGTGGTATGAGAACACCGACGACCCGCTGTCTATAGCCATCGCACCCGTCGTGACCTACGACAAGGCCACCGGCATCAGCAGGCCCGACGCCGCCGGCGCCGCCGGCCACAAGACCGTGGCGGGCGTCTACACCCTTGACGGGCGACAGGCGGGCTCCGCTCCCGCACGCGGGCTTTACATCGTGAAATACAACGACGGAAGCACGCGGAAAGTGCTCAAGCGATAACGGGGGAAAAGACTTCCTAGCATCCGCCCATCTGTCACGGGACGCCATTGGCTCCCGGGCTTTTGGGCGGATTTTCCTTTCCCCGGCTGGGCTGAGCGCGGCCCTCCCCCTTCCTCCCCCCACATTCAGCCATCATTTGGAACCCGCGAGCCCGCATACATGCCCCTTGCCGCGCCATATTTGCGCAAAGAGGCTTATATTGTCTCGTTTAAAATCCAAGAATATGGCAAAAGCAAAACTCAAAATCAAGAAGTCCGGCCCCTGTCGCACGGACCGTATCGTCAAATTCCGCCCCGTGGCCGGCGAGAAGGGATTCATCGCCTACACACGGCAGCTGGTCATCCAGCTGAAGACGGCCCGCAAGCCCGTGGCCGAGAAGTATGAATACGCGCTCAACAAGTTCGTCAAGTTTCACGGCCGCGGCGAAGTGGCCTTCTCCGACATCACCCCCGGCCTGCTCTCCGCCTTCGAGGGCTGGATGCGCGAGACGGTGACCCGCAACACCTCCTCTTTCTACATGCGCTGCCTCCACGCCATCTATAACCGCGCCGTGGCCGACGGCCTCGCCAGGGAGGGGCGCAACCCCTTCCGCCACGTCTACACGGGTGTCGACAAGACGCAGAAGCGGGCCCTGCCCCTGTCGCTCATCCAGAAAATCAAGGACTGCGACCTCTCGGACAAGCCCAAGATGGCGTATGCCCGCGACCTCTTCCTGCTGTCGTTCTACTTCCGGGGCATGTCGTTCGTCGACATGGCCTACCTCACCAGGCATAACCTCACCGGCGGATTCATCACCTACAGCCGCAAGAAGACCGCGCAGCCCGTCACCATCAAGCAGATTCCGAAGATGAAAGAAATCATCAGCCGGTATGCCGCCGACTGCCGTGGCAACTATCTCCTGCCCATCCTCTCCGATTCCGACCCGCGCAAGTCGCGCCTGCAATACAAGGCCGGAAGCCGGAAGGTGAACACGCACCTGAAGAAGCTGGGCGAGATGCTCGACCTGCCCATCAAGCTGACCATGTATGTGGCGCGACACTCCTGGGCCACGGCGGCGCGGGCGAAGAACGTGCCCATAGCCGTGATCAGCCAGGGGCTGGGACACGACTCTGAAAAGACCACGAGGGTGTATCTGGCCTCCATCGACACGTCAGAGGTGGACAGGGCCAACGACCTCGTCCTGACATCCATACGATAAGGGGGCGGAAGTCCGGAGATTTTACATTTTCTTCAGCCCGCGACTTTTCCGCTTTAGTCAAAATGTCGGAATATGGACGTTTGACCGACATTTTGAAAGGTTCCATACGGAAGGCGCTTACACTCTTGTAAAAATTCGAGAGGAAACGCCATGCAATCGCAAGAAGGCCCTTCAGAGGAGCCAAGAGAGGCTTTCTTGAACTGCAAGAAGGCCCTTCAGAGGAGCTCGGAAGGGTGCTTACACATTGCAAAATGGGCGTAGAGGAGACTCGGCTCCGAATATTTGACAGGATATGGACGGATTGTCCATACCCTGCCGCGCCCTCATGCTCCTCCGGACTCATGCCGATCCTGCCGCGCGCCACATTCGTGAAAGCGCCACCCGCCTTGTCGGGAGCAAGCCCCCAAGGCGGCACCAGCCGCTTCTCCCTCCACGGGAAGGCGCAAAG
>CAYQUN010000011.1:68987-85057 GCA_964420715.1 uncultured Prevotella sp.
ACCACTGCGCTCTGCGTCGCCGATGGGGGGGGGACGCCTCTTTTTTGCATGCAGAGGAACACTTCTTGGTGCCTTTGCCACACTCTATTCCGTTTTGTGCAAGTTTCCCCTTTCGTGTTTCCTTTTTTTGCACAAATAACGAGAGGGGCAGACGAACAGCCAACCATCTTTTTCCCTAACTTTGCAATGTAAGAACATTGACTGCTCCGATAGAGCCTTGTAGTCTAATAACATCATCAAAAAAACCTAAACATGAAAAAAGTTATCCTATTGTTAGCTTGTGCCATGCTTGCGTGCAACCTGGACGCCCAGGACATCGACATACATGGTAATGTGACTGACGAGCAAGACGAGCCACTGACAGGTGTCTCCATCTTTCTGAAAGGCCAGTCTGGGAAAGGTACGGTGAGCGATGTGAATGGCAACTTCTCCATCCGCGTACCCGCCAACAGCTCCCTGACCTTTACATATGTGGGCTACCAGAACCAGACGGTGAAGGTCGGCAAGGCCGGCAATGCGCTGAACGTCCACATGACAGCCAGCGACACCGACCTCAAGGAGGTTGTCGTCATCGGCTACGGCACGGCCAAGCGTAAGGATCTGACGGGCTCCGTCTCCTCCGTTTCGGGAGGCAAGCTCGAGGAGACTCCCGCCGTGAGTCTGAACCAGGCCTTGCAAGGCAAGAGCGCCGGCGTGCAGGTGAGCATCGGCGACAACGCCCCCGGTGGCGCCATCAACGTCATCATCCGCGGACAGGGCTCCATCAACCAGTCGAACCAACCTATATATGTGGTCGACGGCGTAGTGATGGAGGGAACCCTGCAGAACATCAACGTCAACGACATCGCCTCCATCGACATCCTGAAGGACGCCTCGGCCGCGGCCATCTACGGCTCACGGGCCGCCAACGGCGTGGTCATCGTGACCACGAAGCACGGCGAGGCCGGCAAGCCCAGGGTGACGCTCAGCGCGAGAACCTCTTTCCAAAGTCCCGCCAACCTGCCGAAGATGCTCACGGCGCAAGAGCTTGCCGACGTACGCATAGAGGGCAATGTCAACGCGCAGCTCAACTCGGCATGGCTCGCCAACAAGGACATGACGATAGACGAGTACCGGGAACAGTTCAACCAGCTCAAGGCCAAATACTGGGAGGAGCTGCCGTCGTCCATGTTCTCAGACGTGGAACGCCAAACCCTTCTTGACGGCAAGAGCTACGACTGGTATAAGGAAATATCCCACACGGGCATCACGCAAGACTATACGCTCGCCCTTTCGGGTGGAAACAAGACGACGTCTTACTATATCAGCGCCAACTACTATAACCAGCGGGGCATCATCGAGGGCACCTCTTTCCGCCGCTTCTCCTTCCGCGTCAACCTGGAGCAGCAAATCAAGTCGTGGCTTAAATTCGGCGTCAACTCGAACTATTTCGACGGTCTGACGAAGACCGGAGGAGCCACCATCGGCAACGCCGTGGCCGCCAACCCGATGTATCCCTTCAAGGTGGACGGCGAAGACCCCATACAGCTACCTTTCTACACCAGCCCCGGGCAGAGCAACCCCATCCTCTCCAAGCAGATTGACAACGACGGCAAGTCGCACCGCTTCTCGATGAACGCCTACCTGCTCTTCGACCTGGCCAAGGACCTCAACTTCCGCACCAGCGTGTCGCTTGACCAGGTGAACAACTTCAACGGCTATTTCGCACCGTCAAACATCAACCAGGGACGCAGCGTCAACGGCGAGGCGCAGATTGCCAACCAGCGCTGGACCGACTTCACGTGGGACAACTCAGTCAACTACACCCACCTCTTCAACAACGTGCACCGCGTGACGGCCATGGTGGGAAGCTCGCTCCAAGAGAACAACTACTTCGGCAACACGCAGTATGGCAGCGGCTTTGCCACCAACGTCATGGGATACAACAACATCGGCGCGGCATCGCTCTTCCCGGCCGGACGGCAGGGCTCGGGCAAGTCGAAATGGTCCATGGCGTCGTTCATCGGCCGCATCAACTACACCTTTGCCGACAAGTACATCGTGACCGCCACCGGACGCTACGACGGCAACTCCAAGTATGGCGAGAACCACAAGTGGGGCTTCTTCCCATCGTTCGCAGCTGCATGGCGCATCTCGGCCGAGCAGTTCATGAAAGACTTCACCTGGCTCGACGACATGAAGCTCAGGCTGGGCTGGGGACAGTCGGGCAACAGCAACGTGGCGGCCTACTCCTCGTTCACGAAACTCTCGCCGGGCATCACCGTCGACTATCAGGACAACACCGTCAACGCCATCATGAACACCGACCAGTTCATGGGCAACAAGGACCTCAAGTGGGAACGCCAGGAGCAACTCAACGCCGGATTGGACGTGACGTCCTTCGGGGGCAGGCTGCGCTTCACCCTCGACCTGTACAAGAAGAACAGCAAAGACCTCGTATTGCAGACTCCCGAACCGTCGACCACGGGCTACCTCAACATCTGGTCCAATGTGGGCGAGCTGGAAAACAAGGGTGTGGAAATATCCCTTGGCGGACGCATCATCAGCACGAAAGAATTCTCCTGGGACCTCGACTTCAACTGGTCGCACAACAAGAACAAGCTCAAGCGCCTCTATGGCGGCCTGAAGGAGAAGATGAACGACCCCTCCAACGCGCTGGGCGCAGGCTGGTGGGTAGGCAAGCCCCTGGGCACCATCTACACTTACCGCTACGAAGGCATCTGGCAGTGGGACGACGACCGGCAGCTCATGGACATCATGAAGGATGGCTATGAGGGCGGCGACACCTACTATCCGGGCGAGAACAAGATTGCCGACCTCGACGGCGACAAGCAGGTGACAACGGCCGACCGGGAAATCGTAGGCTATACGGACCCCAAGGGATACGGCGGGTTCACCACGACATTGCGCTATCAGAACATATCGCTCAACGCGGCCTTCACGTATGTTTACGGCAACGACGTGTTCAACCGCTCTTACCACGAGTACACCCTCGGCGCCGGATATGGATTCCTCAACCTCATGAAGGACGAGCTCAACCGGTGGAGCGTGAACAATGTCCACGGCAGCATACCACGCGCCAACTCAAACAACCTCGACCGGATGCTGGTCTCAAGCCGGCTCGTACAGTCGGGATCGTTCCTCAGGATGAAGAACATCACGCTCAACTACGCTTTCCCCAAGGCATGGATAAGCAAGGTCGGACTGTCTTCCCTCGACTTCTACATCTCGGGCGAGAACCTGCTCACGATGACGGGATACAAGGGAGCCGACCCCGAGACACCCGGCACGGGCTACGACGAGACTTACCCGCTCGCAAAATCATTTACGATAGGTTTGAATGTTAGTTTTTAATGATTTTTTGACGACTATGAAGACAAAGATTATAGTTTTGATGCTCATCGCATCGTCCGCCATCGCTTCCTCTTGTAACGACTTCCTAGAGGAAAAGCCTGAGAGCTTCCTCTCGGCGGAGACGGACGAGGTTGACGCCAACCTCGTTGAAGCCGAACTCCAAGGAGCCTACAAGGCCACCCTGTGGTTCAAGAACGGACGCCAGGGATTCATCGGCATCTCCGGCACCGACGAGGCCCGCGGCAAGACCGTGGAAGTCAACTACTGGGCCGAGCAAGGTGCCATCGACAAGTACAACACCTCCCTCAACGGCGACAACTGGATGACCAAGTGGCTCTGGGACGCAAGCTATTTCGGCATCTCGCGCGCCAACACCGCCATACGCTCCGCACGCAAGTGCGGAGGCGTCACCGACGAATGGAAGCTCAGCAAGGAGGCCGAGGCCCGCTTCGTACGCGCCTTCGACTACTTCATGGCCGTGCAGAACTTTGGAGACGTGCCACTCATCACCGAGGAGACCGCCCTGTCGGCCAAGCCCAACTATCCACGCGTTGACATGGCGGACATCTACCGATTCATCATCTCTGACCTGGAGTTCTGCGAGCAGAACCTCAAGACCGAATACCGAGTGGGGCGCCCCACCGTGGGAGCCGCCAAGGCCATGCTGATGAAAGTCTACATGTACGCGCCCGAGTCAACGGGCATACGCGACTACGCCAAGGCCAAGCAGAAGTTCGAGGAAATCGAGGCGCTGGGGAAGTACAGCCTGCAGCCCTCCTACGCCGACCTCTTCAAGCCTGAATACGAGAACGGCGTGGAATCGGTCTACGAGTTCCAGTTCGCCTATCCCGACGAGCCCAACACGTTCCAGTATTTCTGCGGAAGCCGCGCACTCGACCAGTGGACGCCGGGAGGAGGCTTCGGCATCTTCCTGCCCAGCGAGCGCTACCTCTCGCTCTTCGACGAGGGCGACGAGCGCTACGCCGCCAGCGTGCGCACCGAGTTCGTCACCAACGACGGCGTGAAGCTCACATCTGCCGCCGATCCGGAATACATCGCCCCGCACTGCAAGAAATACGAGGACTACGACCGCCAGATGGCCGCCGGCTCTAGCGCCAAGAACATCTACTTCATCCGCTATGCAGACCTCCTGCTGCTCTATGCCGAAATCCTCAACGACGAGGGCGACCTGGCCGGGGCCAAGCGCTACGTGCAGATGGTGCGCGACCGCGCGCACTGCTCCACGCCGATTACGGCCAGCAACAAGCAGGAGATGCTCGACTTCATCTACGAGGAACGCATGCGCGAACTCGGCATGGAGGGATGGAGGCGCATGGACCTCATACGACGCGGAGCCGATTACTTCGTAGAGCAAGTGGACAAGTACAACCCCTTCGCCAAAGGAAACGTACGCGCATACCACGCCTTCTATCCGATTCCCAACAACGAAATCAACATGAACGAGGGCATCTCCCCCGAAGACCAGAACGAGGGCTACAAATAAGCCAGCCCTTCCCAAAACAGACAACAACTATGAGACATCTGTCAGCACTCTTCCTGGCTGTAGCCTTGCTTGCCGCCTGCTCCAACAACCATACGGCGAACCTTGACAATGGCATCGTCCGACTTGAGTTCAACCTCAAGTCGGGCACCTTCGACGCGTACAACAGCCTGACGGGCGAGAAATGCGTGGAGAAGGCCGCGGCCGGAGTCGACGGCATGCAATCAACCTTGGCCGACAGAATAACCGCCATTGCCGACAGCGTCAGCGACAGCATCGGAACGGGAAGCCGACTCACCATCACGGCAAAGAAGAGGGGGGAAGGCTCCGCCATCTTCTCCTATACACTCTACAGGGGGAAGCCCTTCGTCGTCATGGAGTGTGGTGTCGACAACACCACGACGCATCCTGTCACCATCAACCGCATGTCGCCGTTGGAGGGCGCAAGGCTCTTCAGGGCGTCCGACCTAAGCCGCAACCTGTGCGTCGTTGACGGCGAGGGAGGCGGCAACCCCACCTTCATACGCCACGAGCCAAGCCTGCATTCGTCCAACAACATGATACTCCATTTCGGCAATGACAACAACTACAAGTCTCTGGTCTGCGGAGGGATTTCCTACGACGAGTTTGCCAAATACGTCACGCTTACCGACGGGCAGGACCGACGGGCCGACTTCTGCGACAACGGATTCAATCTAAAGTTGCTTGACTATCTCGATGTCGGCGACGACCCACTCCCCTTGGACACCGCCGGCGAGCGTGTCACGCTCTCGCGTACCAGCGACTTCATCTTCGAGGGCAACCAGGCCTGCCGGCAGGTGCGCAGCGTGGCATGGGCCGACAGCGCCATAACCATATCCCTCGAGGCCCTGAAGCAAGGCGAGCCCTACACCGTGGCCTTGTCATGGTGCGACGACTCGCGCGAACGGACACAGACCGTCTCCCTCAAGGATGACGACGGCACCCGCCGCCTGATTGACGCCGCACGGCTTCCGTCGCTCCTCGACGGCTCTGGCGGAGAGATGGTCTACATTGACATTCCCGTTCCTGCAAACGGCAGGCACCCCAAGCTCGTACTGACACGAAACAGCGGGGCCAACGCCTTGGTGAGCGAGGTCGCCCTCCTACAGGGGCACACGGGCCGCGGAGTCGTGCGACAGCCTGTCAACCCGCGCAAGAACTACGACTACGACAAGGTCAAGCTCACCATGGAGGCCAAAGACGCGGTGGGAAAGAGAATAGAGCCGAAATCGGCCTACACCTTCAGCAAGGACAGGTTCTACATCGACTTCGTAACGCGCAACCCCATCTATTCCGCCGAGCAGTATGCCTCAACGCTGCGCGTCATGCAAGACGTTCGCCTCAACTACTATTATTTCCCCACCATCTGCCTCTGGTACGCCATGATGCCCCGCTACGGCGGCGACGTCGTCGTGGGCACCAACGATACCCGGGGGGCCGTCGACGAGATGGAACGCGTCAAGGCCAGCGGATTCTTACGCTACACCACGATGGGCATACGCCTCGTTCCCGACTGCTATGGAGAAAACAACGAGAATGGCTGGTGGGACGACCAGCACTGGCAATTGCACGGCAGCGGCAATCAGGAAGCAGGCATGAAGCTCAAAGGCGCACACTACTGCAAGCCTTACGAGACATCGCGCAAGTGGGCCGAAAAGGTCCTGAGCCTGGGAGGCCTGCCCTTCACCTACTTCCAGACCGCCGTACGCTCACGCGATTATGCCGAAGCACACCCGTCGCACATGCTCTTCAACGAGCCGTTCCACAAAGTCAACACTTACGATTGGCTCAACCACGACTACACCTCCTACGACTTCACCGACAAAGGCTTCCTCAGCCACATGCGTGATGTCTACTCCAACTTGCACCAGGCTGGCATACGTGGCATGATGTTCGACTATCCTTATACGGGCTGGCCCATTTGGGGCGGCATGGACGACCCGCACACCACGGCGGCCAAGGCCTATCGGACCATCTTCCAGCTGGCCCACGATGGATTGGGGCCCAACTCGTACATCCACGAGCGAAACTTGAAATATGGTTCCGACATAGCCCTCGGCTACGTAGCCTCGCAACGCACATGGAGCGACAATGATGTCATCACACCGGAGATGATCATGCGCAGCGGACTTAGGTGGTACAAGGACCGCGTGGTGGTCAACTATGACATGGATGCGAAGAACCTGCGCAAGGCCGACCAGGAAAATCCGCGCGACGGCCTCAACAAGCTGCTCACCATGTCGCTTGCCACGGCCTCGCGCCTCCTGTTGGCCAACAGTTTCGGAACGCTCGACAGCATGCAGATTCACCGCCTCTCGCGCGTTTTCCCTTACCACCAGCTGCCACGAAGCCCCCGCCCGCTCGACGCCTTCACCACAGACTACCCGCGTGTCTACGGCATGAGCGTGTCCGACGGATGGACGGCCTTGACTTTCTACAACGATGACGACAGCCTGCCCAAGCGCGTCTCCATACAACTCGCCGGCATCCCGGGGCGGGGCGGCATCGGCCTCAACCCCGAAGACAAGTTCTATGTCTACGATTTTTGGAACGACTCCTTCGTGGGCGAGTATCACGGCACTGACATTCTCACCCAGACTCTTCGTCGCGGAGAGGCGAGGCAGATGGCCGTACGCAGGGTTGAGAGCCATCCGCAGGTGCTGTCCACCGACCGCCACATACTCCAAGGCGCGCTGGAGCTGGAAGCTGTGGAATGGAACGAATCCGAGTCGCAGCTTTCGGGCAAGGCCAAGCTCATCGGCGGCGAGCCCATGACCATCGTCATTGCCTGCAACGGAAAGGCTCCGGCCTCATGCGGCGCGACGGGAACAACAGCCTGCGACATGGTGTCTCACGACGGGCTTGTCAAGCTCACACTATGTTCCGAAGACACAAAGACTGTCAAATTTAACATTGATTTCAAATGAAAAAGATCAAAACTGCCATCCTTATCCTCCTCGCCACCGCCCTTCCGGCCCATGCGGGAGAGGTGACCTCGCCCGACGGACGCCAAAAGGCGGAAGTAGGACTCGACTCTCGTGGCAGCCTCAACTTCTGCATCATCTCTTGCGGTGACACGCTTGTTACGCCGTCGGCACTGGGCATAGAGACCCTGGAGCCCGACTGGACCTTCCGGAACGGCCTGCGGCTAGCGGATGGCGGGAGCCGCCAGATAGACGAGGCATACACGCTCCCCACCGGAAAACGCTCCCATTACGTCAACCGGGCCAACGAGAAGCGCTTTACCGTCACTAACAGCCATGGTCACCATCTGACCGTCACGGTCAGAGCTTACGATGACGGCGTGGCCCTACGCTATGAGTTGGACAACGACATCCCCGTGACCGTGACGCAGGAACTCACGACCCTGCGAATGCCCAAGGGCGCACACCTGTGGATGATGGACTGGACGCCGAATTACGAGAACTATTACGAGGAGCGCCTCGCCGACACCATCCACGCCGGACAAGAGTACCTTTTCCCCGCCTTGGTACGCGAAGGTGGCAGATACATGCTTGTCACCGAGGCGTCCGTACACGACCTTCCGGCCATGCATCTCCGCCGTGGCGACGACTCCTTCTCGTGGGCCTACGCCCGCGAGGACAAGAGCTTTGCCACCGGACCGGCCTTTGCCTCGTCATGGAAGACCTTCATCACGGGCAGCAGCCTGGCCGACATCGTGGAGTCGTCCATCGTGGAAAATCTCAACCCGCCCTCCGTCAGCGACGACTTCTCGTGGATACACCCCGGTGTGGCCGCCTTTCCATGGTGGGGCGACTATCTGGCCAACAGCAACATCGACACGATGAAGAAGTATGTAGACTTGGCCGCAGAGATGCACTGGGGATGGCTTGAGTTTGACGTCTCGCTCATTGACTCGCCCCTACGCTCGTCGCGCAAATGGCGCACGGTGACGTGGATTCCCGAGCTAACGGCTTATGCACGGAAGAAAGGCATACGCGTCTATGGGTGGGACGAGATTGCCGTCCTTGACGATCCCGACGAATGCCGCTATGTTTTCGACGCATACCAGCGTATGGGGATTGACGGCATCAAAATAGACTACATCGACTCTGACTCGCGCCACGCCATGCGCTTCCGCGACTCGGTGAGCCACTACGCCCTGAAACGGAAGATGCTGGTAAGCTTCCACGGCGAGACCCTGCCGCGAGGCCAAAGGCGCACCTATCCGAACATCATGACCAACGAGGGCGTAAAGGGTGCCGAATACTACACCTTCCGCGGTGCGCCATGTGCCAACAGCTGGCATAACTGCATGCTGCCCTTCACGCGCAACGTGGTCGGACCGATGGACTACACGCCGGTGACCTTCACCGTCAGGCCCGAGAACCCCCGCACCACGACTTACGCCCACGAGCTGGCCCTGCCCTTCGTCTTCGAGTCGGGTTGGACCTGCATGGCCGACAAGCCCGAGGCCTACCTGGACTCTCCTGCCAAAGACCTGTTACAGAAGATTGAAACGGCATGGGATGACATCCACTTCGTCGACGGCCGGCCCGGAGAGTATTTCTGCGTGGCCCGCCGCAAGGGCGGCAAATGGTTCATCGCCGGCATCAACGGCAAAGCCCCACGGACGGTCAGCATCCCCCTCGGCTTCCTGGGCAAGGGCCGCTACGACATCGTAGCCTACGAAGACGACAAGAGCGGCAAGGACAGCGTGGTCCGCCACACGCTGCACAACCTGACCCCGGCAAAAGCCATCCGTGTCAACGTCAAGGCAAACGGCGGATTCGTGATGGAAGTAAAAAGCAAGCAAACAACTACAAGACACAACAAATAAAACATGGAATGGAAAAACGATAAAGAGCTGATACAGCTCATCAAGACCGAGCTATATACAGCAGTGACCGGCGACATCATGGACAAAATGGGCTATCAGCACCAGTTCCTGCCGCCACAGATACGCCCTCTGGCTCCGGGCATGACCCTGGCGGGGCGGGCCATGACGGTCCTCGAGGCCGACCGCGACCCGTCACAACCCGACGACGGCCATCCCTTCGGCCACATGCTCGAGGCTCTTGACGACTTGCGCGACGGAGAGGTGTATCTCTGTTCCGGCTCGTCGCCCAACTACGCCCTGTGGGGAGAGCTGATGAGCACCCGCGCCATGAAGTGCGGGGCGGCGGGAGCCGTGGTCAACGGCTACTCGCGCGACACCACCGGCATCGTGCGACTCGGCTTCCCGTGCTTCTCCTACGGCCCCTATGCCCAGGACCAGGCGCCAAGAGGGAAGGTGATCGCATGGCGGGTGGACATCAAGGTGGGCGATGTAAGCGTGAGCGACGGCGACATGGTCGTGGCCGACGTTGACGGCGTGTGCGTCGTGCCCAAGGCCATAGAGCAAGAGGTGTTCACGAGAGCCCTGGAGAAGGCAAGGGGAGAGAAAATCGTCATGAAGAAGATACAGGAAGGCATGACGGCCTACGACGCCTTCGCTAAATATGGAATCATGTAAGCCTTCCGCCCCAAAGGCGGAAAGACCGGAAACGAACAATAAACCCAAATCAAGGAAACGCATCTATTATGAAAATTACGGAAGTAAAAGTCTGGCTTGTCCAAGGACTGAAATATAACTGGACGCTGTTGAAAATCTTCACCGATGAGGGCGTGACGGGCGTTGGCGAGTCGACCAACTGGCCCGGCAGCCCCGTCATCTACGAGGCCACGAAGCACATCGGCCAGCGCATCATAGGCCTCGACCCCATGCGCACCGACTACATTTGGACCAAACTCTACCGCGACCTCAACTGGATAGGCCCTTACGGGGCGTCGCTTTGCGCCATCAGCGGCATCAACATGGCCCTGCTCGACCTCAAGGGGAAGGTCCTGGGAGCACCCTGCTACGAGCTGCTCGGCGGCGCCTATCGGAAGGACATCCTGCTCTATGCCAACTACTGGTTTACGGGCGGTGGACTGACCGAGGACGACTATGCCCGCCAGGCGGCCAAGGTGGCACAGGCCGGCTTCACCGGACTGAAGTTCGACCCCTTTGCCCATACCAACTATTTCTACGGCGACGACCTGGCCTCCAACCTCGCCCTCACGCCCTCGCAACAAGACCGCGCCGTCAGCGTGACACGCGCCGTGCGCAACGCCGTCGGCCCCGACGCCGACATCATGATCGAGACCCACGCCATGCTGAACTTCCGGGTGGCCGTGCAGATGGCCCTGAAGCTCAGAGACCTCAACGTCACCTGGTACGAAGAACCGGCGGGACCCGAGAATGCCGACACGCTGAGAGCCATGCGCGAGCGCATTCCCTCAGAGATGGCGATTTGCGTCGGCGAACGCCACTACACACGCTACGAAATCCTCCCCATACTGGAGAAGTACGTGTGCGACTTCATCATGCCCGACATCACGCGATGCGGAGGCCCCGTGGAACTCAAGCGGATGGCCGTGCTGGCCGAGACCTTCGGTGTGCTCGTGGCGCCGCACAACCCCAACGGACCGCTCTCCACACTGGCGTCGGCACACGTGTGCGCCTCGCTGCCCAACTTCTTCAGGCAGGAATTCATGTTCAACGACGTGCCCTGGCGCGACACCGTCATCGACCATCCCATCGCCGAGATGGTGAGCAACGGCTACCTGCACCTCTCTGACAGGCCGGGGCTCGGCGTCGACTTGGTAGAGGAAGAAATGCTGAGGCACCCCGGCATCGTCAACAACGCTCCCGATCATTATTACGTATAGACGCTTATGGCTTTCAACATTGATTTATCAGGCAAGGTGGTGCTCGTCACAGGCGTGTCTTCCGGCATAGGCCTCGGCGTCGCCCAAGCCTTCGCGCGCGCCGGCGCCACAGTGGCCGGATGCGCGCGCAAGTCGCCCGACGACGCCCACATCGCACGGTTCCGCGAGCTGGTGGCCAAGGAGCACGCCCGCTCCTTCTACGTCAAGGCCGACGTCACCGTGGACAGCGACCTGCGCTCGCTCGCCGACAGCGTGTTCAAGGAACTGGGCAGGATAGACATCCTCGTATCCAACGCCGGCATGAACGTCTTCGAAGGGGCCGAGAACTGCGACGACGCGCACTGGGAATACAACATGAAGCTCAATCTCGAATCCCACTGGAAAATAGCCAAATACTGCAAGCCCTACCTCGAACGCTCGGGCGAGGGAACCATCCTGCTCATGACATCCAACCATGCCTACGCCTCCATTCCTGGATGCTTCCCCTACAATGTCGCCAAGAGCGCCATCACAGGCCTCGTCAGAAGCCTGGCCCTGGAGTGGGCGCCGGCCATAAGGACCGTGGGCGTGGCGCCCGGATTCGTCGACACGCAGGGCAACCAGACCTGGTTCGACTCGTTTCCGGACCCCGACGCCGAGCGCAGACGCACCATCAACCTGCATCCCATGAAGAAAATCGGGACGCCCGAGGAAATCGGCGCCCTGTGCGTCTTCCTCGCCTCGCCCATGGCCTCGTTCATTTGCGGAACGACAATACTCGTCGACGGCGGACGCTCCGCCGTCATGCAGGACGACTGAGCCCGGCGCCAACGGGACGCAAAAAAAACCGACAAGGCAACGAACAAATAACTATACACACGAAGCATGAAAAAAGCAACTCTGCTCTACCCATGCCACGACCAGACGGGCGAAGCGGCCACATGGCTGTCCGGGCAACGACTGTTCATGTGGGTGGACATCGACAACGGCACGCTGCACAGGCTGGAACCCGACGGAAAGGTCAGCGACTTCAGCTTCCCGGAGATGGTGACGGCCATCGTGCCGTGGAGCGGACACGCAGACGAGGTCGTGGTGGCCATGAAAAACAGAATCGTGGCCTATAATTTCCAACAAAATTCTTTCCACACATTGATAGATTTTGTAACTTTGCATCCGGGTTGGCGCACCAACGACTGCAAGGCCTCGCCCGACGGGCGCCTCTTCTGCGGCATCATGAACATGCACACCCACGACGCAAACGGCTCGGTCATACGCGTAGACCACGACGGCACCGTCAACGAGGTGCTCGCCGGGCAAAGCATTCCCAACGGCATGGTGTGGCACGACGGACACATGTATTATGCCGACTCCGGACGCCACTGCATCGAGGAATACGTGTACGACGAGGACTCCGGCGCGGCAACCTTCGCGCGCACCCTCGTGGAGGTGCCGGCAGACATGGGCGTGCCCGACGGAATGACCCTCGACGGCGAGGGCAACCTCTGGGTGGCCCTGTGGGGCGGGGCCGCCGTCGGCATCTGGGAGACGAGGGGCGGGCGGCTGAAAGGCAAGGTCGAAGTGCCCGTACCCCTGGTGGCCTCGTGCACCTTCGACGATGACGGAAGGCTGCTCATCACCACGGCGAGAGACGGGCTCTCCGCTGGCGACCTGGAAAGATACCCGTTGAGCGGAAGCCTCTTCATGGCACAGACCAGTGGCGTGACACCAGGCCGCAACCATTTTCCTTTGATATACTAACTAGGATGAATATTTCTCTTATCGACATTGTCATTTTCGCAGTTTACTGCCTCGTCACGCTCTTCATCGGACTGGCGGCGTCGGGAAGGAAGCGTGGCGCCACGGCCGACGCCAAGGGATACTTCCTCGCCGGCCGCGGGCTCTGCTGGTGGGTCATCGGCGCGTCGATCATCGCCTCCAACATCTCGGCCGAGCAGTTCATCGGCATGTCCGGCTCGGGCTATGCCATCGGCCTCGGCATGGCCACCTACGAATGGATCGCGGCCATCGGGCTGGTCATCGTGGCCAAGTTCTTCATTCCCATCTTCCTGAAAATGGGCATCTTCACCATGCCCGAATTCCTCGAGCAACGCTACGACAGGCGCGTCAAGACCGTGATGGCCGTCTTCTGGCTCTTTGTCTTCATCTTCGTCAACCTCACCTCCGTGCTCTATCTCGGCGCGCTGACCATCAGCAAGGTGACCGGCCTGCCCATGCTGGCCGGCATCGTGGGACTGGCCTGCCTCGCCGGAATCTACGCCGTCTACGGCGGACTGAAGTCGGTGGCCCTGACTGACGTCATACAGGTGGTCTTCCTCGTCGGTGGCGGACTGGTGACCACGTTCGTCGTGCTCAACACGCTGGGCGGAGACCACGGCGTGGTGAGGGGCTTCGAACAGCTCTACGCGCTTGCGCCCGAGAAGTTCCACCTCATACTGAAGCCCAGCGACCCGGGCTACGCGGACCTGCCGGGACTGTCCGTCATCTTTGGCGGGCTCTGGATTTCCAACCTCTACTACTGGGGCTGCAACCAATATGTCATACAGCGCGCCCTGGCCGCCAAGTCCATCCACGAGGCACAAAACGGCATGGCCTTCGCCGGATTCATCAAGCTCTTCATCCCGCTGCTCGTCGTCATCCCCGGCATCGCGGTCTTCGCCATGGGCGTCAACCTCAACAAGTCAGACGAGGCCTATCCGTGGATCCTGAGCAACGTGCTCCCCGTGGGCGTCAAGGGCGTGGCCTTCGCGGCCCTCACGGCGGCGGTGGTGAGCTCGCTGGCGTCGATGACCAACAGCGTCTCCACCATCTTCACCATGGACATCTTCAAGAGCTACGTCCGGCCCGGCGCCACACAGAAGTCGCTGGTCAAGGTGGGGCGTGCCACCAGCTTCCTGGCCCTGCTGGCGGCCGTCGTCGTGGCACCGTTCCTCTCCGGACTCGACCAGGCCTTCCAGTACATACAGGAGTTCACCGGCTTCGTCAGCCCCGGCGCGCTGGCCATCTTCCTGGCCGGCTTCTTCTACAAGCGGGCCACGGCCAACGGGGCCCTGGCCGCGGCCCTGGGCACCTTCGCCTTCTCCGTGGCCTTCAAGTTGCTGCTGCCCGGCATGCCGTGGATGGACCGCATGGCCATCATCTTCCTGCTCTGCTGCCTGCTGATCTACTTGTTCCGCAACCGCGACGGGGCCAGCCCAAAGGCCATCACCCTGCCCCAAGGCATCTTCCACACGGGACGCGTGTTCAATGCCGTAGCAGTGGCCATTCTCATCATACTCGTGACCATATACTCCATTTTCTGGTAAACCAAGACAAGGCACCCATTTCGTCTTTTCAAAACAAGCATGCAAACATGATAGACAGCGACAACACCTCACTTTGGAAAATGCTGCGCGACATTGCCAGCAACATGAAGGCCCACCGGCTGGCCGACGTGTTCCGCTCCATTTCCTTCACTCCGAGGGAAATCTACGGCCCGCACAAGCATACGCGAATCGAGATAAACTATGTGAAAAAAGGCAGATGCATCCTGCACCTCGACAACGAGAGCATCAACTTCAAGGAAGGCGAGATGATGATCATCAACTCCAACGTCAACCACAAGTTCGAGGCCGGACAGAAAGGCACGACGCTGTTGCAGTTGGAATTCCTGCCCGACATCTTCAACGACGTACACTTCCAAACCGAAAACGCCATCCCACCCTCACTCTTCACCACCAACAACAAGGTGCTCAAGATCATCAACAACATCAGAATCATGAGAACCGTGCAGAGAATCGTGTCCGAGCTCAACGTCAAGAAGCCTCGCTACGAGTATCTGGTGGTGATGTACTACGCCGAGTTGCTGCTCCTGATCTACCGCTATATCGACGAGACCAAGCTCGCAAGCGAGAACAACACCATCCTCAGCAAGGCCATACACTACATACAGGCCAACTACAAGATGCCCATAACCATCAGCTCGCTGGCCGAGGCGCTGGGCTGCACCGACCGCTACCTGCGCCACCTCTTCCGCAACAACCTGAACATCGCACCCCTCGACTTCCTCAACCAGGTGCGCATCAACAAGGCCATCGAGATGCTCCGCAACACGGACATGTCTGTCAAGGAGGTGAGCTATGAATGTGGATTCAACTCGCCACAATACTTCTCACGCAAGTTCAAGGAACAAACGGGCTACTCGCCACGCAATTTCCTGAAATAGGAGGCGGCGCCGGAACGCCCGACAACATCTGTCAACTATTCTGAACCACGCCGGCTCCATGCCGCTTTTGCAAAGTGTAAGCACCGTTCAGAGCCTCGCTCAAGGCTGCTCTTGCAACCTCTCAAGGCCGCTCTCACCCTCTAAGAAGGCCCCTCTTGCATGCGCTCCGCCGCTTTTCTCACTTCTTTACAAAAGCGCAAGCCCGACACCCCCAAAACCTTTCAAAGTGTCGCTCCCAGGCCTATATTCCGACATTCTGACCATGGCCCGACGGCAGGG
>CAYQUN010000011.1:85157-87510 GCA_964420715.1 uncultured Prevotella sp.
CCCCACGGAAATCATTTATTTTCCCTCACCGTATGCGGATTGAAAATAATTTCGTATCTTTGACCCAAACAAAACAAGGACTATGACATTCAAAGAATTATCAAGCGAGCGCTTCTCCTGCCGGAAGTACACCGACGAGCCGGTAAGCCCGGAAGACATTGACTATATCATGGAGTGCGCGCGGCTGGCCCCATCGGCCGTAAACCGCCAGCCATGGAAGTTTCTGGTCATCACCTCGGACGAGGCGAAGGAGCACATACGCCAATGCTACAACCGCGAGTGGTTTGCCAACGCACCCGTCTACGTGCTATGCCTGAAAGACGTAAACGGCTGCTGGGTCAGACCGGAAGACGGCAAGCCGCACGGCGACGTAGACCTCGGCATTGCCGTGGAGCACATCTGCCTTGCGGCAACTGACCGCGGACTCGGCTCTTGCTGGGTGTGCAACTTCAACGTGGCCGCCACCAAGAGCCTGTTCCCCGTAGACGGCTTCGAGCCCGTGGCCATCGTTCCCATCGGCCACATTGCCCCCGACTGCCCCCATCCCGAGAAGAAGCGGAAGGACCGGAAGGAGATTGTCGAGGAGAGATAGCGGGCGGCAAAGAAGCCTCAGCGGGCTGGCGCTTTGCTAAACAATCCTAAAAACACCGTTGCCAACTGTCTGATATTCAGCAAAAGTCACTTTTAGAAACCATCTTACGTTTGGGTGCCTACTTGCAAAAAATCGTTTTCCGGAGTATCTTTGCCACATCAATGTAGCATTATCGGCTTCGCCCCTGCATAAGAGCAAGTTCTTCTGCATCCGGCTTGCACCGATCACTGCAAACGAAAAGTAAGTAACCATCATAAATTTGACAACAAGATGAAAGAAATCAAGGAAATTGCAGAAGGCAAGAACTTCAAGGCCGCAGATTTCGGCAAGTTGAACGAACTGGGCGACTACGTGCTCGCCATGGGCGGCGCCAAGCTCCCCGGCAAGGTGTTCGGCGCACAGGCGCTCGGCACCAAGGGCTCGCAGTTCTCATTCCAGATTTACGCCCCGGGACAGGAGGGCGGCTTCTATCACACCCACAAGACACACGAGGAGCTCTACTTCGTGCTCAGCGGCAAGGGCGAATACCAGGTCGACGGCGAGAAGATTCCCTTGCAGGAAGGCACCGTCGTCCGCGTCTCTCCCCACGGCAAGCGCGCCATCCACAACAACGGCACCGAGCCCATGGTCGTCCTCTGCGTCCAGTATCGCGAGACGCCGTTCACCCAGGAGGACGCACAAGACGGAAACATCCTCAAGGAAGAGGTGAAGTGGTAATATGAATATCTGAAAATGATAAGAAACCAGGTTATAGACCCCCTATTTCCCGAATGCCCCATCAGAAACATCACGGCAAGGATCAGCGGCCGCTGGTCCCTGCTCGTGCTGCTGACGCTGCAAGGCAAGACGGAGCCCATGCGCTTCCGCGACCTTGGCAAGGCCATCCCCGACGTGTCGCAGAAGATGCTCACCTCGACGCTCCGCGAACTCGAGGCCGACGACCTCGTGACACGGACCGTCTATCCCGAGATTCCGCCACACGTGGAGTATGCGCTCACCGAGCGAGGCAAGTCGCTGACGCCCCTGCTCAACCAGCTCGTCGACTGGTCGCTCGACAACATGAACGACATCCTGAAAAGCAGGAAAAAGTATAACAGGAAGACCTAGCCGGCATTCCACTCCCCCCTCGGAAGCCCTCCCGAGACCGGCGGCTACTCGCCAGGGCCCACATCCGCCATTTCCTCGGCCGCCACGTCCCACTCCTCCTCCGGAAGAGCATACCTCACACTATGGTCTTGAAGATAGATGTGGTTCAGGGTGTAGGCAAGCGACTCCAACGTCTTCTCACGGACCTTCGGCTTCAACTCGCATTCCCAGACGGTGATGCAGTGCCACCCCATCGCGGCAAGCCTCCTCTGCTCCTCCCGGTCACGCTCCCGGTTACGGTTGATTTTCCTCTCCCAAAACTCCCTGTTCGTCTTAGGCATACGGAAGCACCCGCACCCCACATGCCCGTGCCAGAAGCATCCGTTGACGAACACGCACGTCCTGTACTTCCGCAGCACGATGTCGGGGTGCCCCGGTAGCCGTGGGCTGTTCAACCGGTAGCGGAAGCCCTTACGCCACAAGAATTTACGCACAAGCACCTCCGGCCTGGTATTCTTTGACCGGTTAGAGGCCATCGCCCTGTGCCGTTGGGAAGGTGTCAACACATCCATGCCGCAAAATTAGTCATTTCATTCCAAAACAGAGAAAATAACAAAGTATTTTATCAGCACCTTGCTCACATTATATAACAATTACCAGGCATTTTTATTATTA
>CAYQUN010000012.1:0-72244 GCA_964420715.1 uncultured Prevotella sp.
AAAAAGCGACGTGGCCGGCATGGGGCCTTGATGAGATTCCGGCTGGATTTTCGTGGAGCGAAACGGGTCTCTTTCCGGGGAGGAGGAGCCCAGGGAAAAGTCCGGAAATATGCGCCGAAGGTGCCGGAGCCCTTTCCCCGCCGTCCTCCTACTTGGGATGACAGGCCAGTCTGCAATAGCCAAGCAGCCTGCAAGCGGGTGCTGGCGGGGCCCCCGCACCCGCAGAGCCTTGTTACCGTCGGGCCCGGATTTCCCCCCGATTGTGATGCCGTGCTCCCCCCCGGCAAGAAATGTCTTCTGCGCGGTTTCATGCCCCGGCAAATCCTTCGCGAAGAATCATCCTTCTTTTCGCCACGTGGCGCGTTTTCCTCCTTCTCTTTCTTCCTGACACCCGCCAGCTTGCCCAGTGCCCAGCCTGTCCCGGCATAAGGCACCCCGGTATGCGGTGTTCTAAAGTTCAAGTTTGTCCTTTAACAGTTCCTCTTGGCCTATGATGCCACGAATCCCTAGGATCTTGCAGCGCTTCTCCAAATTATGCTTTACGCCTGATGGCAATTTTGAGAAGTCATGGATAGTGAACAGATAGGGATTGACCGCCAATCCGTAATTATTGCTTATTGCGGCAAGTTTATAGAGATAGGTTTCTATTGTTTTGGAAGCGCCAGCTTTGTATCCGTTCATTGTCACTTTACATTCTACAACATACAAGGCGTTGTCAAGAACGAAGGCCACGTCAAGTTCATTGTCATTGGTAGATTTTGCCTTGTTGCCATAGATTTTGAGGGACAAGGCTATGTCCTCATCCCGAAGCTTGTATTGGTCTTTGATGCGGGAGAATGTGTATTCCTCAAACCAGCCACCAGCGTAGTATCTCTTGTCTTCGGGAGTTTCCCAGGCCCCTTCCTCGTTTGCATGGATGAACTTATTCGGGAGCCAGAATTTTCGTTGCTTCAATTTATTGAAAGTCTCCCGGGTTTGCCCTTTAGTGTATGTCAGCATGTTATTGCATGTGTATTTTATCCCATAAAGGGCGAAATACTCTTTAAGGGATGTCCTGTAATGAATGGGAGTCCATGATCCGTCGGAAAGATTGTTATAGGAGTTCTTCCCGATGGGTACGTAGTAAAATGTAGAGTTATGCTGGAGAAAGTAGTCATGTACTGCGAGACACATGATCTTGGTTCCGCCGGTAAGATTTACAATATACATGTTATCCTTGGAGAAATTACCGTCTTCAAGAATTGTAATGGTCTTGTGATAATCGTTTCCATCAACAGAAATGTTGACGATGTTTTCATCGTCTTTGCCTAGTGCTTTCTGCAGTTGGTATCCTCTGTTATCCTTGTCAACCTCGGGAGTCTTTATAAATAACAGTTCGTCGTATCGCCCTTCCATCTCCTTGATGAAAAGGAAATTGGGCATAGAGTGCTTGCTGATTAGAGATACTAGAATGGTAGGCATATTTCTTGTTTTTATTATTGTCCCCACAAAAATAGCCATTATTTTTTATAGGGCAAAGAAAAGACATGTTTTTGTGCTCATAATGACAAAGAACATGGATAGCGGACATTCCCCCCATGATTCAGGCCGCCCTTGTCTGAAACATTCTTATTGGGGGGAGTGCCTTATGTTCAAGTCGCTGGGAAACAAGACCAGCCGGGTAGGCAGCAAGCTCCTTGTGTGCGCTTGACCACCTGCCCGGCTGGTAAAAAATCTGACAGTCACCTGCCTTTCAAGCGAGCGAGACGCGTCACGCCTGCTTGAAGGTCAGCTCGTCCTTGTTCGGGTTCTTGCCCACGGCGATGGTGTCTCCGGGGTTAAGTTCGCCACTCAGTATTCGCTCGCACACCCCGTCTTCAATATAGGTCTGAATGGCCCTCTTCAACGGCCGGGCGCCAAACTGTACGTCGTAGCCCTTGGTGGCCACGAACTCCTTGGCCTTCTCCGTAATCGTGAGATGATACCCCATCCCCTCGACGCGGCTGAAGAGATCGCGCAGCTCAATATCGATAATCTTCTTGATGGACTCCATATCGAGCTGGTCGAAGGTGATGATCTCGTCAAGACGGTTTAAGAACTCAGGGGAGAACTGCCTGCTCAGGCTTTTTTGGATGATGCTCCTCGCATAGGCCTTGTCTTCGTTGTTGAGCGAGATGCCGTTACGGGCGCTGGCCGCGAAGCCGACCCCCCGGCCGAAATCCTTCAGCTGGCGCGTCCCCGCGTTCGACGTCATGATGATCACCGTATTGCGGAAGTCTATCAGGCGTCCCAGTCCGTCGGTCAGGCGTCCCTCGTCAAGGACTTGCAGCAACAGGTTGAAGACATTGCCGTGGGCCTTTTCTATTTCGTCCAAGAGGACGATGGAGTAGGGGTGGCGGCGCACGCGCTCGGTAAGCTGTCCGCCCTCCTCGTAGCCCACGTATCCAGGAGGCGCCCCGATGAGGCGGCTTGTGTTGAAGCTCTCGGTGTATTCGCTCATGTCTATCCGGATGAGGGCGTCAGCGGAGCCGAACATTTGCTCGGCGAGCTTCTTGGCCAGATAGGTCTTTCCCACGCCCGTGGGGCCCAGGAACATGAAGGCTCCGATGGGGTGGTTGGGGTCTTTCAGTCCGACACGGTTGCGCTGTATGGCCTTGACCATCTTTTCGATGGCGGCATCCTGCCCGATGACCCTCTTCTTCAGCTCGGCACCCATGTTTTTCAACTTGACGCCTTCCGCCTCGGCCATGCGCTGCACGGGTATCCCCGTCATCGTGCTGACGACGTCGCCGACCTCCTTCTCCGTGACGACCTCCCGATGGCCCGTCTCTCCCTTGCTCCACGCGTCTTGCAGGTCGCGCAGGTCGCGTTCCAGCTCGGTCTGCTTGTCACGGAAGCTTGCGGCCAGCTCGAAGTTCTGGCTCTTTACCGCCTTCTGCTTCTTCGCCTTCACCAGTTCGAGCTCCTTTTCCTTTTGTGTGATCCCGGGGGGGACGGTGGCGTGTTGCAGATGCACGCGCGAGCCCACTTCGTCGAGGACGTCAATGGCCTTGTCGGGGAAGAACCGGTCGGTAACATAGCGGTCGGTGAGGCTCACGCACGCCTTCAACGCCTCGTCGGTATAGCGCACGCAGTGATGCTGCTCGTAGCGGTCCTTGATGTTTTCAAGGATTTGCAGCGTCTCTTCGCTCGTCGATGGTTCGACAAGCACCTTTTGGAATCTTCTTTCCAACGCCCCGTCCTTCTCTATGCTGTTGCGATACTCGTCGAGGGTCGTCGCCCCGATGCACTGTATGGTGCCGCGTGCGAGTGCTGGCTTGAGGATGTTGGCGGCATCCATGCTTCCCGGCGTGCTTCCGGCTCCGATGATCGTGTGAATCTCGTCAATGAAGATGATGATGTCGGGGTTCTGCTCCAGCTCTTTGATAAGCGCCCTGATGCGCTCCTCGAATTGTCCGCGGTACTTCGTCCCGGCCACGATGCCCGTCATGTCAAGGCTTACCAGGCGCTTGCTGAAAAGCACGGGCGAAGTCTGTCGCTTCATGATGAGTTGCGCCAGCCCCTCCACTATCGCGCTCTTTCCCACGCCAGGCTCGCCGATGAGGATGGGGTTGTTTTTCTTTCTCCGGCCAAGGATTTCTATGACGCGCTGGATTTCCCTCTCCCGCCCGACCACGGGGTCGAGCTTGCCTTCAGCGGCGGCCTTTGTCAAATCGGTCGAGAAATTATCGAGCACGGGGGTCTTCCCGCCGCTGCGCGTGGTGACGGTCGCGGCGCCCTGCTGGCGCTGCTTGTCCGGATCGTCGTCGGGCATCGTGTCGTCCTCGTCCTCGTCGGGCAAGGGTATCCCGTCGGTAGTCGCACTCTTTTGCTTCATCAAATAGGCGAAAGCGTCATCATAGTTCATATTGTTCATTTCCAGCACTTCTTTTGCTCCATTGTCCGCTTGGTCGTGGAGGATGGCCAGGAGCAGGTGCTGCTCGTCTACAAGCGATGTATGCTGGATGCGGGCCTCGAGCACGGCAAGCTTCAAGATGTTGCTTGCCTTGTCGTTCAATACCAACTCGTGGGTTACGATGGGCGCGTGAATCTCGTCTTCTCTGACTTTCTCCTCGAGTTCCTCCTTTACGGACTGCGTGTTGATGGCAAAACGCGCAAAGAGCTCGGGGATGATTCCTGTCTTTTCTCGCAACAAGCCCAGCAGCAGGTGTTCCGGACCGACCGACCGACTGGCCAGACGCGTGGCCTCCTCCCGGCTAAAAGCGAGAATCTGAGACACTTTGGGTGAAAACTGACTAGTCATAAATCTAATACCTTTCTTTTTAAAATGTTGTTTTTTTCACTGTCACTTTGGACGCGAGCAAAGACCGTGCCATTCTCATCCCCGCCAGCCCCTATTTGTCGCTCCAGTCTTGTTTGCGGATAAAATCGAGTGACGCCTTCCAATCGCAATCGATGCAGAACTGGACAGGATAATCGTCCCGGTTGAAATAGGCCCGGGTTGTCTCGGTGTCCGTATCATTAAAGAGCGGGTGATCGACCGTGGCCTGCTTGAAGTAATAGGCAACCATGGCGCGGTTTTTCTTCTTGGTGTCATTCAACCGCTTGAAGTAGAGGTTGATGTAGTCGTTCATGGCCAGGGCCTGCTCGTTGAGCATCTTGATCTTGGCGTTCACTTGGTCCAGATTGACATTGTCGCTAAGCAGCTCGGCGGGCTGAAGCACCTTTGAGCGCATATAGTTGAGCGCGTCATATTTGAACACGGCCGTCTTCCGTATGTTCAGGTCCTGCGTAGTGTCGTTCACTATGGAAAGACTTGTCTTCACGATTTCGTTGAGCACGTCCTGGGCATCAACCGTAAGGCATGAAAGCAGGGCGGGAATGAGGAGAAATAGAATTTTTTTCATGATTTTCTTGATGTTTCGTTTTTATAATGATAGGGTAGGGGCTATTCCTCGTGTCGTGGCAAGACAAGGCTGTGGTCGATGCACGAGGGGAGCTCTTCCTTATAATGCGTCACCATGATCAGCGTCTTGTTCTTACGCCGGCAGAAAGCCTCGATAACGTCCTTCACCAGGCGCCGGTTGACGTTGTCGAGCCCATGGAGAGGTTCGTCGAGGATGAGCAGTTCGGGATCTTTGACGAAGGCGCGGGCGAGGAGTACAAGGCGCTGCTCGCCGCTAGAGAGCTTCAAGAATGTGCGCTCTTCGAGTCCGCCCAGCCCAAAGATGTCCATCCAGAAACGGCACTTGGCATAGTCGTCCGGCGTGGGCTTCACATAGAGCCCCACCGAGTCTTTCAACCCCGAGGCCACGATGCGTATGGCGGGAAGGTCGCGCTGGTATGCGCGGTGCAACTCGGGTGACACATAGCCAATGTGCTTCTTGATGTCCCAGATGCTTTCGCCCGAGCCCCGGGGATTGCCAAACAAGGAGATGTCGCACGCGTAACTTTGCGGGTTGTCGGCACATACCAGGCTCAGCAGGGTGGACTTGCCCGACCCGTTTTGCCCGCCCAGGGCCCAGCGCTCTCCGTTGAGCACCGTCCAGTCGAGGTCTTTCAAGATGGTGCGCCGCCCATAGCGAATGCAGACCTTGTTCATCTTGACGACCTCGCGTACATGGTATTCGTCCTCCTTGTATGGCAAACGAGCGATTGCCTGCTCTTTGGCCTCGCTCAGCATCCGTGGTGGAGTGGGGGGACGGTGGTCAAGATAATCGCGTAACGTCACCTTGGCATGCACGCGCATCCCGCTCACCTCCACCACGTGGGTGATGAAGTCGGGGATGTCGTCGCTTTTGCTGAGTACGAGGATGATCTGCAGGGAGCGTTCCCGGGACAGGTCGCCCAGCAGATTGCGAAGCTGGCTACGTGTTTCGACGTCCAACCCGATAAAGGGGTTGTCCATGATCAGGATGCGCGGCTCGGAAAAGAGGGTGCAAGCCAGCTTGAACTTTCGCAACTCGCCGCTTGACAGCATGATGACGTACTTGTCAAGCAAGTGCTCCATGTTGAAGAGCGAATAAATGCGTTGTTGCAGCTGGCGCCTTCGGGGGGTGTCATCACCTGCCTGGAGGAAGGCCTCTTCAAGCATGTTTCCCGCTATCGGGGTCTCATGGTCTATTTCCGTCTGGTTCCAGCGTTGTTGCAAGTAGTAAGTCCGGTCGTTGTCTCCACCATAAGTATCACGAAAGGTGATGTACTTGATGTTGTCACTGGCCATGGGCTTCTTGCTCGGCGCGAAATCGTACTGCGGAGAGTCCAGCAACAGGGGATGCCGCCCCACGATAATGTCGACAAGCATAGACTTGCCCCCTCCATTGGGCCCCACGATGGCGATATGTTCGTCGGCAGAAGCCTCAAAGTCGACGGGCTCTGCCATCCGCCAGGATGGCATACGAGGCACTCCATGTGTAATTTTAATGGTCTTCTGCATGTTTTTTTTATATTCCTTCAATTCTCTTCTTGTTTTTTAAGGCGAAATCCTTCCAACTGCCATAATGGCGTGTCCCCACATCTGGAACACACGACTGCAGGAAATGGCAATAGGCGGCTCCGAGAGCGTCGGTGGCGTCCATGAAGTGGGGCATCTCTGCCGGGCTGATATTGAGCAGGCGCTGCAACATTCCCGCCACTTGCTCCTTGGAGGCCTGGCCCTGGCCGGTAATGGCCATCTTGATTTTCAATGGGGCATACTCGTGTATGGACACGCCGCGGTGTATCCCCGCCGCTATCGCTACGCCCTGGGCACGCCCCAATTTGAGCATCGATTGGACGTTGCGCCCAAAGAAGGGAGCCTCTATGGCTAACTCTTCGGGACGGAACTCGTCTATGATGCCCGTGACCCGCTCGAAAATCCTACCTAGCCGGAAATAAGGGTCGCGCTCCTTGCGCATGTCTATCACACCCATGGCGACAAGTCGGGCCTTGTTGTCGGTCACCTTTAAAAGGCCGTAACCCATAACGTTGGTTCCCGGGTCTATTCCAAGGATGATCTTGTCTTGCATAACCTTTCTCACCTTTATGCCCCCCCAAAAAATGCCTTTATCTATCCATATAAGGATTGGTGGCCAGCTCGTAGCCAATCGTCGTAGACTCGCCATGCCCAGGCAGCACGCGAGTCTCGTCTGGAAGTTGGGCGAGGTGGCGCAGACTCTGGATCATCATAAAACGATTTCCACCTTGGAAGTCTGTGCGCCCAATGCTTCCCTTGAAAAGCGTATCGCCGGAGAATAGCACGTGCTCGTCCTCGGAATAGAAGCACACTCCTCCCGCCGTGTGGCCGGGGGTGGCGATAATGTCAAGCTGATGGTGCCCGAACGACGGCTTCTCACCAGGCAGGAAGTAATGGTCCGCCGGTGGATATTTGCGGTCTATATCGATTCCAAACATTGCCGAGGCCTGTTCTTTCAATCGCTTCAAGGCGTCTCCATCTGCTTCGTCAATCTCGGGCTTAAGTCCGAAATTATGAAAGATGATATCATTGCCGAAATTATGATCTACATGCCCGTGTGTGACAAGTAAATGCCTGGGGCGTAACTTGTTTGACTCTATATATTCAACTATCGCTTTGCTTTCCTCTTCGTAAAATGCGCCACAATCAATAATCGCACATTCTTGGGTTTCGTCGCTTATCACGTAGCAATTCTCACCAAGCATATTGCATTGAAACCTTTGTATATTCAGCATAGGGACATATTCTTTATTTATTACTTGTGTCAGGCCGAGCAGGAATGTAAACCAATTTCTTTCCTTGTGCGAACCATTCTTCGTCAAAGAATTGATTCAAGCTGATGACCTCGGCGATGTGTCTGAACGGCCGTAACTCGTCGGTCAAGTCTCCGCCTTTCAGACAGAGCCATCCATTAGGCAGGGCGTTATGGCTTTCTCCCCGCAAATTCTTTGCCGTCAGCCTCACCAAGTCGTCAAGGGGCATGACGCCTCTGCTCACAACAAAATCATATTTACCATATTCAACCTCGGCCCGTCTCTGTACGGCCTCGATATTTTGGAGCCCGATCTCTCTTGCAACTGCTTCTGCAACCTTGATTTTTTTTGCAGTTCCATCGATAAGGCTGAACTGTGTGTCTGGGAACAAGATGGCCAGGGGTATGCCCGGGAAGCCGCCGCCGGTGCCTATGTCAAGCACCGTTGTCCCGCCAACAAAGTTGATGACCTTCGCAATCGCCAGCGAATGTAGAACGTGACGTTCGTATAGATTGTCTATATCCTTGCGACTGACAACATTAATTTTGGTATTCCAATCTCGGTAGAGGTCGTTGAGAGCCGCAATCTGTTCTCGTTGCCTTGGCGATAGCTTGGGGAAGTATTTTGTAATTATCTCTATCATGGGGTGCGAAGTTAGATCAATCTATAGGCCAAATCTCTATTTATCATAATACCCATTATCATTTTTCCGCTTGTATGGATTCCAGGTCCATACAAACCGATTAGATTTCCTAAGAATATATATGAGTTTCAAAAGGGAAGATTTCAAAGTTTAACCTTAACTTTTTTTCCTTTGCTTTCGTTACCAACCCTGTCAAGTGCCGTCACAACGTACGTGCATTTTTCGGAAATCAGGGATTGCGCAGGCAACCGGAAAAATGTAGTTGGAGTAACCGTTTGTATTTTTGCAGGGTTATCCAAATTTATTTTTTCCCCTTGCTCGAACCGATACACGACATACCGAGAGACCGAGTCCAGCGAAGCTTTTGCCTTGGGCTCTGTCCAGAAAAGCATATGGCTGCCATCTGTCATATGTATGGCTTTCAATTTGCGAGGGGCGTTGGGCGCCTTGTTGTCCAAGAAAGGCATGAGCGGCGTTAATGCGGGATAACGCCAATAATTGGTACGCAAGACCCCGCCATAATTTCCAATGTTGTCCACCACAGCCTTGGCATACCATAGAACGCTTCCGTTGGCATGGCTCATCTGCTCATGAAGCGCGTGCTTGGCAGGAAGCTGGTGGCTGTCGGGATTCTGGGGATCAGCATATTTTACCGTGCGTTCCACATCTTCTCCGATAAAGAGAGGCCGGTTGGTGGCGTGGGTGTCCCACCATTGAATCAATGTGGCATAATCGGCTGTCGGATGGCCTATTTGCCAATAGATTTGCGGTACGCAGTAATCAATCCAACCTTGATTTACCCACAACAAGACATCCGCATATAAATCGTCGTAATTTTGCAAGCCACGTGTGTCGGAGCCGTCAGGATCATTGGCCTTGTTACGATATATGCCAAAAGGCGAGACGCCAAACTTTACCCATGGCTTGCGCTTATGAATCGTGGCAGACAACTGTTTTACAAAGGCGTTGACATTGTCGCGTCTCCAATCAGGCACCGTGTTTGCAGCACCACGATAACGAACGAAAAGATCGGCATCAGGAATTGACGCCCCTGCAACGGGGTAAGGATAAAAATAATCATCCATATGGATACCATCGACATCATAACGCTTTACGATGTCGTCTACCACCTTGCAAATATAGTCCCTGTTTTCCGGCATTCCTGGATTCAAAATCAATTGTCCATCGTAGGCGAAGACAGCTTCAGGATGGCTTAATGCGATATGATTTGCTCCCAAGGTTGTTGTCGTCTTGGTCTTTGCCCGATAAGGGTTTATCCAGGCATGGAGTTCCATCCCACGCTTGTGGCATTCATCTATCATCCACTTCAAAGGATCCCAATATGGGTTGGGCGGCAATCCTTGCTGGCCCGTGAGGAAACGGCTCCACGGCTCATAACGGCTGGGATAGAGGGCGTCGCATTCGGCCCTTACCTGAAAGATGATGGCGTTGACTCCATCTTTTTTCAATTCGTCTAACTGATAACCCAATGTTTGTTTCATTTTTTCCATGCCCAAACCTTGAAATTGTCCGTTGACGCATTGAATCCATGCTCCGCGAAACTCACGCTTGCGCTGGGCCGGGCTTGAGAGAGACATAGCCATAAGAAGGCATATAAGTAATGTTCTTAATAATATATTTTCCATATGGATTACTTAATTTGCAGCAAAGGTAAGCATTTTATTCTATAAGACAAAGAGGCACAACAAAAAAAATAGAACTTGTCTCACGACAAATTCTATTTCACTTACTAAAACTAAATTAACCACTAAAAAAACTAATTTTATCTAAAGTTATTGTCTTTAATCTTTATTCAATTGAGGGCTTTAAAAAAGTCCCCTCTTCTATTTTCCGGTGCAAAGTTAAACATCTTTTTCTTATTTTGCAAGTTTATGCTTGGTTTTTTCTAAAGAACTTTTTAAAATCTTCATATCTATAGGGCCTGGAACACAAATTAGAAGCGATAACCCAACGTGAACAGCAACTGGCTTCGGTCAAATTTAACTTTTGCAGGATACACTTCATTGTCAGAACTATTGGCGGCATCGCCAACAAGCGTGGTAGCAAAAGGATAGAAGTCGCCTCGTGTGGTGCTATACTGGTAAGCGAAGTCTATGTTCCAATGGCTTATCTGGTATCCCACGCCGAACGTAAATCGGTTGGTCGCCTTCCAGTTTGTGTAATCTGTGGAAGTGGAGTTGGCATTCCCGTCGGAAAACAGCAATGGGTCTCGTAGTCCGTCCTTTTTGAACATTGGGGAGAGATAATTATATCCTATACGCAATGCCAAGTCGGACAAAGGCTTGTATTCGATGCCCAGTTTAAGCGTACTCATCCCACGCAACGATTGTCTCGTGTTGTCATTCATCGTCCCATCACTTGAACTGTTCTCCCAATATTCATTGTAATCGTAATAACCATCTTTTATACGATTGTCTAAATGGCTATAGTCTGAATACTCGTATGTAGCCCCCAAAGCAAGGAAGTTGCCGATTGTGTTTCCCAAACTTAGCCCAAAGCGCCAAGGCGTATTTACGCGGAAAGAATTGCTCACCGAGTTGTATCGTTCGCCGTTCACCGGGCCCTGGTCCGTATTCGTATCTTCCAATCCGTCAAGATAGGCCACGGCGCTTCCATCCAAGTCCAAGTCATAGAATGTTGGTGTGTGCACATATACTCCAACTCGGAACGGAGACGTTTCGAAAGGGCGGAAGATGGCACCAAGCTTAAAGTCGAATCCTTCGCCCGTAATGCGCAGACTCTCCTCACTTCCTGCAATACCACCATTGAGCAGATTTTCTCCATATTGGCTCCGTGAGCGGTAATGTACATCGCGGAAGCCCACGGTAAGTCCCAAATAGACACGGTCATTGATGTTCCCACTTACATTTACATCATATTCGCCTATATATCCTTTCTGGTATTGCCCGAAGAGATAACTGTCAGCATTGAATGCCGCGTACCCTTTCTGAGAATCATATTCCAATAAATCCATATAAGAACGATCAAGCGGACTAATCAGATAGTCTCCCGCATGGTCGTAACCTTGTTGCTGCATGTCAAGCGCATAATTGTATCGATTCACCGTATTCTTGTTTTGCGAGGCGGCATAGGTGTTCCCGTTGGCATCTTTGCGTAGCAAGAAGTTGGCCGAGGCGTTCAGCAATTCGTCAAAATTACGACTCTTATGGTAATTGAACGAAAGGTTTAGGAAAGAATGGTTTCCCGTGCGGTTTGCCCACACAAATCCCACTTGGTCGAAACTCGCATTCGTCTTGTTGCCATCAATGCGCAAACTTCCATTTTCATTGCTAAAATGATTCTTATTGTCATCACTTTGAGCTACAAGCCCTCCTGATATGGTGAACTGGCTGCTCCGGAAAAGACCAATGCCCGCTGGATTCGTGGAAATTGTGGAGATATCAGCTCCCAATGCTTCGAGTGCTCCCCCCATACCTACATATCGTGCCGTACCATTTAGTTCGTTATCTGCCAATTTGGCTGACTGGTAAGTTTCCTGAGCCGAGACAGGTGATGTGACAAGGACCAAAGCCGTCATCCAAAGATATTTGAAACTATTCATGATGTCTTTTTTTTATATGAAAATCCATATTTATCGATGCCCGCCAGAGGATACACGGCCTCCGCCACTAAAGCTTCCTCCGGAACGGCCACCTCCGGGAAATCCGCTTCCGAAAGAACGGTTTGGGCTCGAGGGAGCGCTATAGACGTTCTCGCGCGAAGTAAAGGGACGTGTCGTATTTCTATTGTCATATGTGTTGCCACGTCCGGTGAAAGAACCATTACGTCCGAGATAGGTACTGTTTCCACCCCGGTTATTCCCATAATTACGCCCATAAGCCGAACCGCCCATGGGACGGTTTCCGAAAGAGGTCCGAGGTATGGCTCCTTGCCGATAGCTTCTGATACCGTTGGGGCCATTCCACGCATATTGAGGGCGGCCGCTCCATCCCGGATAATCCCACCATCCCCAATAATGATGTGGATAACCCGGACCTGGCCAGCCCCAGCCATAGTACCATGGATCATACCAAGAATAATACCATGGATCATACCATCCCATGCCATAGTACCATGGGTCCCAAGGGTCGCACCACGCGCCATAGCGCCAGTACGGGCCATATCCCCAATAGGGGCCATACCCCCATCGGTAGCAATCATACCATGGGTCGTAAAATCCGTCCCAACGGCTCATCCTGCGCGTATAGTCAAAATCGTCGCCGTCGATGACATTTTCGTAATACTTGCCCAAGAATGTCGTATCAATATAAGTAGAATCAGGATACACCCCTACCCCCTTGCTCATCTTTATAATATCATTGCCTGTTGAGTCCGTGCCCAACACCTGATAATGGCTCCAAAAACGTCCATGGCGGTTATACTCGTCCACATCACGGTTGCTTCCCGAATAATAATCGGGCAGGGAGGCGTCTTGGTTCTGTGGCACCACCTTTTTTTCCTTGGCCTCCTTTTTGGGGATGAAATACATGTCGTCTTGGGCGCGCATCGCCATGGGGATGGTGCCAAACAACAAGGCCAATATAAACAACTTCTTCATGACAGAAACCTATTAAGTTCTTTTTATCTGATGCAAAAATATTTATTTTCTTGATGCAAAGTTACGGAAAATCCCTAATCCATGATAGGTTTTTCCCTATTTTTTATAAATTTGCATCCAAATTAACATTCAATGAAATATTTTGTAGCAAAATTTAAGGTGCAAGTAAAATCCGAGCTGATGCAACCCTGCCGCGAACTAATAGCCGATGGGGCCGCCCAAACTGGATTTGAGGCATTTGAAGAAACTCCAGATGGCGTAAACGGCTATGTGCAAGACGGTCTTTTCGACAAGAAGGCGCTCGACGAACTGATTCAGGACTTTCCTATTGGCGAGGCGCGTATTGACTACACATTGGAAAATGTAGACAACAAAGATTGGAACGAATCATGGGAATCCAGTGGGTTCTCCCCTATCATGATAGATAATAGCATATTGGTTTTCGATGCCCGGCATACCACGTCAAACAAGATTCTATCCACCCTACCCCACTCCGGCAATTTAATTCCCATCGGCATTGAGCCGCACCAAGCTTTCGGAACTGGAACCCACGAGACAACACAAATGATGATTTCCTCGTTGCTTTCCCTTCAACTGAAGGACCGTCAAGTGCTCGATTGTGGATGCGGAACGGGCATTCTCGGTATTACAGCTAAGAAATTGGGAGCCAGACGTGTCGTGGGCTATGACATTGACGAGTGGAGCGTGGAAAACACACGCCGCAATGCCCAGTTAAACGGGATAGACGATTTTGATGTTCTTCTTGGTAACATTCATGTTCTCACCCATATTCCAGGCGTGTTCGACGTGGTTCTAGCTAATATCAACCGGAACACCCTGCTCGCCGACATGCCATTGATGAGAAGTGTGATGAACAAATGTGGATGGTTGATTATCAGTGGCTTCTATACAAAAGACGTTGATATTCTAGAAGAGAAGGCAGGACGTTTGGGATTGCATCGCTCCGCATTGAGGACAAATGATTCATGGGCGTGCTTGACTTTGCACTAATGTACACGGAGATTCCTGGAGTTTTGCCATCTTCTACTCGTCGGAATAAATATCTTCTTTTGATCCAATACAAAGTTTGCGCAAATCATAATAGGATCCATTATAGATATTGAAATCTACATACCCCTTTATGCCAGGTAATTTTCCAGCATCTGTGTGTTGCCAAAACTTCCACGCTCCTTTGTATTCCATCTTCTTCACATAGTAATGAGCTATCCAATAGGGATAATCGTCGAATACAGGCGTGTTGAGATAAGCCAACTTGAACTTATAATAAGTATAGATAATGGGTTTCACATGATAGTGGTCTTCCACAATGTGCAACCATGTGAGCACATCCACCTGAAAGTCTTCCACGCTCTTGTTGGCCGGCTTGTGCTCTATGTCAAGTACGGGAGGCAAATCACCATCGGTAAGATGTACTTTGTCCAAAAAATAATAAGCCTGTTGCCGTGCACTCGACTTGTTGCTCCAAAAATGATAAGCCCCTCTAACGAAGCCATATTCGCGGGCTTTGTTAAAGTTGTCGACGAACTTCTCGTCAAACCTATTCGACCCCTCCGTACTTTTCATAATGATGAACCTCACGGGGCATCCCTCTATCATTCCATTGCGCAATTCATCCCAATCGATATCACCCTGGTAATGAGAAATATCGATACCATGAATCTCATAGCCCTTGGGATAGTCTGTATCACCATAGATGGCCCTCCACCTAAAGCCTGTAGGTCCGACAAAGAAGAAATAGAAAGCCCAAACATAAAGAGCAATCATGGCAACCCCACCAACCCACCAGGTCCATCTCGGAAATCGAGTAAGGAATCGGGGAAGCAAATGGTGCTCATTGTGTTTTCTGCGGGCATGCACGGTGCTTCTTCGCTGCGAGGTATGCGAAGAAGAGACATTGCGATGTGTATGTCGTTTCGTCATCCAGTAGAATATACGTCCATGGACGCTTTGGGGGGACAAGCATCCATGGACGTTTCTCGTTTTTATTTCTGCTCCAATTCAAGGGTCTTGGTGGACTGGTCGCACACCTCTGTGGGGCCCCAATACTGGATAGGTCCAGGATAGACATACTCAGTCTTGACAGCCAGTTCGTCACGTTTGGCGGCCCATGCCTTGAAGGGGGCACCATCGAGTTCAACAAGCGCCTTTCGGATGACGGGTTTCATCTCTCCATTACGTTTCTCCATGTTCATCATCATTGTGATAGGCACGCCACCAGCCTTCCACTCGTCGGTGTTGGCTGTGAGGTTCTTCACGATGGCCATATATCCCGTCTTTCCATTGGCAATGAGCTGCGCTGCGCTTGTGCCAAGTGCATAGCAATAATCGGCATCAAAATTGGAAGGAGCCGCACAACGTCCCTCATAGCCGAAGAAGTGATGCTGGGTGGCAAATTTCCCATGATATTTCCCTTCCTGTTTCCACTTGTCGAGGAGCGCACCAACCATATCGGCCAACAGCTTTTCTGTCTCGATGAGCGACACCTGCACGTTTCCATGAGGATCGCGGTCAAGGCTTAACTGATGAGCGACGTCTGCCGGCAGAGTCTCGAATGTGGCGGCGTTTTCTTTGCTCAAGTGGCTAACAATATACTCGCGCTGTGCCTCAGGCTCCAAATCCTTGTATTCTGCCCCGTGGTTGGCCAGCAAGTCATTCAGCTCGTCGATGAGACGCCCAATGGCAGGAATAAACTCTATTAGGCCTTCGGGCACAAGCACGACACCAAAATTGTCGCCATTTTCGGCGCGACGTGCCACAGCGGAAGCTATCTGCTCCACAATTTGATTCAGGGTCATATCCTTTGCCTCGACCTCCTCCGAAATCAAGCAGATATTGGGCTGAGTCTGCAAGGCACATTCAAGTGCGATGTGAGAAGCAGAACGTCCCATCAGTTTGATGAAATGCCAATATTTGCGTGCCGAGTTACAGTCGCGCTCAATGTTTCCAATCAATTCGCTATAGGTCTTCGTTGCGGTATCAAAGCCGAATGAGGTCTCGATTTGGTCGTTTTTCAAGTCACCGTCAATGGTTTTCGGACATCCGATAACCTGCACCCCATACTTCTTGGCTGCATAATATTCAGCCAGCACACACGCATTCGTATTGGAATCGTCACCACCAATAATGACTATTGCCTTGATGTCCAATTGGCGGATAACTTGCAAGCCCTTCTCAAACTGGTCAACCTTTTCCAGTTTGGTGCGTCCCGAACCAATCATGTCGAATCCACCAGTGTTGCGGTAATCCTGGAGGAATTCGGCAGTAATCTCCTTGTAATTATGGTCGACCAGGCCACCAGGGCCCATAAGGAAGCCGAAGAGTCTGTTTTCGGGGTTCAGTCGCTTAAGTTCATCAAAGAGTCCGCTAATGACATTGTGTCCACCAGGTGCTTGTCCACCACTTAAAATCACGCCAACATTCATTTTCTGAGTCGTGGGCTCATCGCCGGGTACAAACTCCACCAAAGGCATGCCATAGGTGTTGGGGAATAATTTCTTAATCTCCTCTTGATTATCGACACTCTGTGTAGGAGCGCCTTCCTTCACCTTAACGGCTCCTTGAAGAGCCTTCGGCAACTTGGGTTGATAGGCTGCTCTTGCAATCTGCAATGCACTTTTTTCCATAACTGATAAATTAAAAATAAGTCTAGAAACTTTCAAAAACACTGCAAATTTACTAAAAAAAACTCACTCGTGTTTGTATTTTCAGATATTTTTTCTAACTTTGAGCAATAATTAGTAACGACTTTAAAACGGAAGTTCATTATGATGTCGAACAAAAGAGATTTAAAGAAGGCTATCAACTACATTTGCAGCGATTTATTCGCCGAATGTGTAGCAGCAGCCCTTTACGGTGGCGATACGCCCTATCAAGAGAACGTTGACGCGCTTCTCTCCTCCATTTTGGTCATCCACAGCGATTTTATCAGCCGTGTGTCCCATCCAGAACCTGGTATGAAGCCCAAGCTGTTCTATAAAGACTTAACAGAGGACTTCAACAAGCAAGTTACCGAAATCATTGACCAAATCAACAATCTGCAGTAACAAGCCCAGAAAGAGCATCATGCTACAGAAATTTTTTCGTTGGCTATTATATAATCATATGGGATGGACCACACAAATAAGTGTAGACCTACCAAAAAAATGCATCATCTGTTTGGCGCCCCATACCAGCAATTGGGACCTTTTTATTGGCCAAGCCTATTTGCACGCCGAAGGCCTAAAATCCAACTTCCTAATGAAGAAAGAATGGTTCTTCTGGCCTTTGGGACCCATTTTCCGTCGTATGGGCGGCATTCCTGTCTATCGTAGCAAACGCATGCGTATGACCGACCGGCTTGCAGAAATAGCAAAGTCGGAAGCACACTTTGCACTATGTATTACTCCCGAGGGAACTCGAAGTTTGAATCCCGACTGGAAGATGGGCTTCTATTACATTGCACTTGGTGCGGGCATCCCTATCCTTCTCTATGGCGTCGACTATGCGAAGAAGCAAATTGTCTGTACTAAGGTTATCGAGCCTAATGGGAACGAAAAAGCCCAAATGCGGGAAATCAAACTCTATTATAAGGATTTTAAAGGAAAGCATCCCGAAAAGTTTACTATTGGGGATGTTGATGAAAAAAGAAGGGATTGAGACATTGAACTACCGATTGTCTGCATCACATATATATAATAAGGTGAAAATATGGGGGGTGGAAACATCGCTTGCTATAGCTATGCTTACACCAATTCCTGCCTACGGGCAATACCTTGAGGGCGACACACGCGCTTGGGGAGACATTGAATACACTGATGACCCGTGGGTATTCAATGCGTCACGTCCCAATACCATCACAAAAGGGCTGCTTAATCGGCATATATCCCTGTGGGCTTCTCACGGCCGCTATTACGACAACGACAAGGGCATTTGGTGTTGGCAACGCCCTAACCTATTCTGCACCAACGAAGACCTATTTACGCAGACCATCGTCGTTCCTTTTCTTATCCCCATGCTTGAGAATGCTGGAGCTACGGTTTTTACGCCACGCGAGCGTGATTGGCAACCCCACGAGGTGATTGTCGACAATGACGATGCCGTCAAGTCTCCCTTTTATGTGGAATTCAACGATAACAAACCATGGAAAAACTCCGACTCTACGGGATTCGCAAGACACAAGAGCATGCTCTCTATCGGGGACAATCCTTTCCGCATGGGCACTCTCCGGCAAGCTAAAGCCACCAAACGGAAACACGCAAGCGAAATTTCCTACCAGCCCAATCTGCCTGAAGAGGGAAGATATGCCGTCTATGTAAGCTATCAGACGACGAAAAAGAGTGTTCCTGATGCTAAGTACATCGTTTGGCATAAAGGCCAAAAAACAGTGTTTACCGTTAATCAGCGCATGGGTGGAGGTACGTGGGTATATTTGGGCACCTTTGATTTTGACCGCGGATGCAATATCTATAATCGCGTTGTGGTCACCAATCAAGCTTCCAAGCGAGGCGTGGTAACATCTGACGCTGTCCGCTTTGGCGGGGGAATGGGAAATATAGAACGTGGCGGTACCGTGAGCGGCCTGCCACGTTGCCTTGAGGGTGCCCGGTATGCGGCACAATGGAGCGGGGCGCCCGAATGGGTGTACAATGGCAGGAGGGGGGCTAATGATTACGCCGACGACATTAACACACGTTCCCTCATGGGCAATTGGCTCTCAGGAGGCTCATGTTATACCCCTACTACTTCCGGACTGGGGGTTCCCATTGAGTTGGCGATGGCCGTGCATAGTGACGCCGGCTTCGCACCCAATGGGTACGACATTGTAGGATCGCTTGCCATTTGCACTACAGATTTTAATGACGGGAGACTCGGAAGTGGTGTTTCCCGGCTCACCTCTAAAGATTTTGCCAAGGCCCTGTTAGAGAACCTCACCCAAGACTTGCGTGCTCGCTACCGTCTTTGGACAAAACGTTATCTCTGGGATCGCAATTATTCTGAAACCCGCCTCCCCGCTGTTCCATCTGCCATTATCGAATTGCTCTCCCATCAGAATTTCCCCGATATGAAACTTGGCCAAGATCCCATGTTCAAGTTCACAGTAGCTAGGTCTCTTTATAAGACCGTCCTTCGCTATGTTTCTTCCAATCATGGCCGTCCATACGTGGTACAACCACTACCACCGACCACTTTCTCTGTACAGTTAGACCACAAAGGGGTAGCCCGACTCAAGTGGACGCCCCAAATCGATGTAACAGAGCCTACGGCACGGGCGACAAGCTATAATGTCTATGTCGCTACGGGGACTAGCGGATTCGATAATGGCACCAACATTAGTCAAACGGATTACGAGTTAAAATTGGAGCCCGGAGTGCAATATAACTTCAAAATCACAGCCTGCAATGCTGGAGGTGAGAGCTTCCCTTCTGAGACACTAAGTGCCTATTGGACCCCCAAAGCCACAAAAACAGTGCTCATCATTAACGGTTTCCACCGACTGGCCTCTCCTCAGGTGATCGACGATAATGCCCACCAAGGATTCGATATTGATGCTGATGCTGGGGTAAGTTATGGCCTCACGGCTGGATGGAACGGGCGACAGCAATGTTTCTCTCGTTCGCAAATGGGACTCGAGGGACCAGGCGGACTCGGGTATGGCGAGAGCGAGATGGCCGGTCACTTCATCGCAGGCAATGACTTCAACTATCCTGTCGACCATTGCCGTGCCATTGCGGCTACAGGTAAATATAATGTAGTGAGTTGCTCTAACGAGGCTGTTCTGAATGGCCGTGTGAAACTCTCAGATTTCTCTCTCGTCGACCTCGTTCTCGGACTTGAGAGGTGTGATGGCTATACTCCTGAATATTACAAGACCTTCTCTCCGGAAATGCAACGGGCCATTTCGGCTTATGTCCATGGTGGAGGAGCTTTGCTGGCAAGTGGTTCCTACATCGGATCTGACATGCAGAGCAATACCGAAAAGGATTTTCTTGCCTCGACGTTGAAAACGGTCTACACACCCTCTGATTCTGCACAGCTTGGGGCTTCTCTGAAAGGACTTGGGATGGAAGTCGATTTCTACCGCACACTCAACAGCAAGCATTACGCCGCTCAGCATCCTGACATTCTCGCTCCTGGGCCACAAGCGATTTGTGCCATGCAGTATGCCGACGGAAGTCCCGCTGCAGTGGCCTATTCGGGCAACGATTATCGTTGCTTCATCATGGGTGTTCCTTTCGAGTGTATAAAAAAGGCTACTGACAAGCAAAGGCTCATGGGCGGTATTTTACAATTTCTTGAACATTAACGATAAAACATAATTGCCATGTATAAAATTCAAGCCAATCCTTCGGGTACGCGGAGTCTGGAAATATCAGACAGTCATTTGTCCACCATCCGCAAGTATCAACTCTTCCGTAATCTCATCGACAGCAATGGTGTGATCAACGAACAGACGTTGGATAAGTTAAAGATGAACATTCGTTCGCTATTAGAAAGCGAGACTGGCTGTGGTGACAAGGCCCTGCTCGACCTCTGCCTTGACATTATCTACAACAACAATATGAAAGCCTTCGGACTGCGCAACCTCGTGTTTCTTTATAAGAAATGGGATGACATGAATCCGGATGACACACCCGACACCGACCCACTCGAAATTACAGATTGACCTGTTGCCTCTACGTGCAATTCTATGGCAAAGACCTATCAGCTCACAGATTTTCTCCCCACCACAAAAAAAGAGTGTGATCTCCGGGGGTGGAGCCAGCTTGACGTCATTCTGTTTTCAGGAGACGCTTATGTTGACCATCCATCGTTTGGTGCGGCTGTCATTGGGCGCATGCTTGAGGCCAGGGGCTACAGAGTCGCTATCGTTCCCCAACCCGACTGGCACGGCGACTATCGCGATTTCAAGAAACTTGGTCGTCCTAGGCTCTTCTTTGCTATTTCGGCGGGGGCCATGGACTCCATGGTAAATCGCTACACCGCCAACCGGCGCTTACGCCACGACGACGCCTATAGTCCAGACTCACGCCACGACATGCGTCCTGACTATCCTTCCATCGTATATGCACAAATCCTGAAAAAACTCTTTCCCGACGTGCCAGTTGTGCTTGGGGGCATAGAAGCTTCTATGCGTCGCCTCACACACTACGACTATTGGCAGAACAAGTTAAAGAAATGCCTCCTTTGCGAAAGTGGGGCGGACATGATTCTCTATGGCATGGGTGAAAAAAACACCGTGCAGTTATGTCAGGAGATGGAATCTGGACGCCCTATTAGCACGATAAAAGATGTGCCACAAACGGTCTTTCTCTGTCGTGAAGAGGAAATTCCTGGAGGTATTACCCCAAACGACATCGTGCTTCACTCACACGAGGAATGTCTGCGCAACAAGAAGGCAGAAGCAGAGAACTTCCGCCACATCGAGGAAGAATCTAACCGCATGCATGCCCATCGCATTGTGCAAGCTGTCGATGGAAAGTTTGCTGTCGTGAATCCTCCCTATCCTCCACTCACTACCGAAGAACTTGACGCAGCCTTCGACCTGCCTTATACACGCATGCCCCATCCCAAATACAAAGGAAAAACAATCCCCGCCTACGAAATGATTAAATTCTCTATTAATCTGCATCGCGGTTGTTTCGGGGGCTGTGCCTTCTGTACTATTTCTGCTCATCAGGGTAAGTTTGTGGTGTGCCGCTCCAAGAAAAGTATTTTACGCGAAGCCCGACAGGTGACCCAAATGCCTGACTTCAAGGGATATATCTCCGACCTTGGAGGACCATCTGCCAACATGTATGGTATGCATGGTCGCAATCTAAAGGCGTGCGAGCATTGTCGCAGACCTTCGTGTATCCATCCCGAGGTGTGTCCCAATCTTGATACCGACCATTCCCGGTTGCTCGACATTTATCATGCCGTCGACGCCTTACCTGGCGTGAAGAAAAGTTTCATTGGGAGTGGCGTGCGCTATGACCTTCTTCTTTATCATAGCAAGGACGAACAAAGTAACGAAGCTGCACGTCAATACACGAGGGAACTCATTACTCGTCACGTCAGTGGGCGACTTAAGGTGGCCCCTGAACACACATCTGCGCGTGTACTAGGCTTGATGCGCAAACCGTCATTCAGTCAATTTTATGAGTTCAAGCGCATCTTCGACCGAATCAATACCGAGGAAGGATTGCGCCAGCAACTCATTCCTTACTTCATCAGTAGCCACCCTGGGTGCCACGAGGAAGATATGGCTGAGTTGGCCGTTATCACCAAGGACATGGATTTTCACCTGGAACAAGTCCAAGACTTCACGCCAACGCCCATGACCGTGAGCACGGAAACATGGTACACAGGATACGATCCATACACATTAGAGTCGGTCTTTAGTGCCAAAACTCCAGAGGAGAAACTGGCACAACGCATGTTCTTTTTCTGGTATAAACCCGAGGAACGCCCACGCATTGAGCGTGAACTTAGACGGATAGGACGTACCGATCTAATTCAGAAACTCTATCCGCAAGCTACTGGCCGAGGGCGGAATCAAGTGTCCCACAACCGTCGTACGTTCTATGATGACACACCCATCGGTAGCACATACGATAATCCAGGCGTAGGGCGAGCAGCCCAACACAAGAAGAAAACGTCCGAAAAAAGTTCGTCACCCTCCTTTGGCAAGAGGAAGAGTTTCAATCCAAATTTTGATCATGAAAATCATAGAAAGTCAAGTCATTGGGAAAAGCAGCAGCGAAAACTGCGAGGACGGAATCGCTACGAATGACAACTTCATCGCCATCGTCGACGGAAGCACGGGGAAGACACACGAACGTGTCCGTCCTGAAGTAACTAATGGTTGTTATGCCATGCAATTGATATGCGCCTATATCAACAAAATGGAGGGTACTACTAATCTCGACGACTTCCTAAGCGGCATAACTCACCAAATAGCCCAAATACAAGGAAACCAACCTCCAGAGAAGCGACTCACTGCAAGTGCCATCATATATAGCCGCCTGCGGAAAGAAATATGGATGATTGGCGATTGTCAATGTCTGGTGGCGGGCCGACTATACACCAATCCCAAACCCTATGAACAAGACATCGCCGAACAGCGTGCCCTGCTCATTCGCAAGGGCATGTCACCAGCAGAAGCTCGTCAAGCCATTGTTCCCGAACTGATTCGAGCCATGTACATTGGACAAAACAAGACATATGCCGTCATCGATGGGACTCCCATTTACCAATGTGGCATTAAGGTGTTGCCCGTATTTCCAGGTCAGGAAATAGTGTTGGCCAGTGACGGCTATCCATTCCTTAAAAACACTTTGCAGCAAAGCGAAGCATGCCTGTTGCAACAACTTCGCGACGATCCGCAATGTATTGGCTCATTCGTAGCCACCAAGGGGCTTGTACCTGGAAATCACTCATTTGACGACCGCGCCTACATTCGTTTCCTTGCGTCTGACTGAGTAACTATAATAGTTGAAGCATGGCTGTTGTGTGTGGCTCGCCTCGTGCCCTTTAGTTCATTCTTAAAACAAAGCAAAACAGAAATGCCATCGTCTCTATTGACAACGCATTTCTGTTTTGCGATTTTAGCTTGAAATTGACTTCCGAACTTTACCGGATATCATATTCCATGCGGATTATCATATTTTCACATCTCTTTTCATGCTTCATTAGCATTTTCGAGCATAAGCCAAGTAGTCTATTTCACCTTTGATAACTTCCCGCAATACTCTTTGATAATCTTTAGCGTCGACTTGTCGCTGGCAAAAACAGAATTCAAGCCTTGTTCTTCTTGAGCAGGATCTCCACTATAGTCGTCACCGTCTATCCAGCGTTCGTGCTTGGGCTTAGCGTATCCACCCCATCCCCAAAAGTTCAGTCCAGAAAAAGGTTCATGCTTTTTTGCATTCTGATAAACTAAATTAAATACATAACGGTAGAACTTGTCGCGAGCAACAGTAGGCGTCCCTAAACCAAATTTGTAGTTGTCACGTGGATAACCAAACTCTTCCATTACCAAAGGCTTGTTGATCTTTGTTGCTATAGCAAGGTGTCTGTCAATATAATCCTGAGCGTTGTTACAAGCTCTCTCCACACTTTCCAAAACCGAGTCTTTCTTGGTCCAGCCCCAGTTTAATGGCCAAAGATGTATATTGCAGTAATCTATGTTCCTATCAGAACAAATATGTTCCCATGTTTCATAACTGCCCTCGCAACCAAAAGCACCTTCGCTGCCAATAGAGATTAGGTGGTTGGGATCTATACTGCGGATTAGCGCCGAGGCTTCCGACAACCATTTTTCAAAATCTGGTAAAAGTTCGGAAGCAAAAGCTCGCGGCTCGTTACCTATCTGCCAAGACATGATTGCCGGATCGTTAATATACTTTTTCCCTGTGTATCGGTTGGTTCGACTGATGATAAATCGTGTGTAGTCAAAAAACAGTTGCTGGGCCTTCTTGTTGGTGGCGAATTGCCTCACTTGTTCCTGGTATTTGTCATAACCGGATTCTTCGGGTATGACAGCCTTTCCAGCCCCGGCATGTTCAAGATAGAAGCTGTATCCACCACTCCATTCCCAAGAGTTGTTCAGATAGAGTACGGCCACCATGTGGCGTTTACCCAGTTCTGCAAGAAGATAGTCAAGTCCGGCAAGAATGGTATCATTATAAACTCCAGGCGCTTGCTGAAGTGTTGGACGGACTTTGGCCCTAGGTCCCGCAATGCCATCTGAACCGACAAGGATTCGAAGATTGTTTATGCCAGTCTTTTTCAGCAAGTCCAGTTCTTTTTTGAGGCGCTTCCGGTTTCCCCCCTCGCCTTCCGAAGCCAATATGGGGCCATACCAAAAATTCGTTCCAACAAAGTAGTATGGCTTGCCGTCACGTTCAAAAGAGCCATTATTGACTGTTACGAACTGTGCATGGCACGGACGTGCCAGCACAGCAAGTAATATGGTTATTATTATTCTCGTTATATTCTTCATTCTCGAAATCATAGTCTTGTTTAGAATCGGAATAGTATAGTAGGATTCAATGGATAATGCCCCGCATTCTCACCATAGAGAGCGACTCCACCATCACTGTTGGAAGGAACCTCGAATTTGACAACGGCATTCTTGCCATTCTTAAGGCATGATACGGGAATGTTGATTGTCTCCATATAGCCATATGAGCCTGCCTCGTCAAGACGCTTGTCTTTTTGCGACTGCCATGATAAGACTCCACGATGATCGGCAGGATCATCTGGCAGACGAACGGTTCCACAGAGAGTTCCATTAACATAGACATTCAAGATAGAGGGAAATTTTTCCATACTGGTTTGGGGATAACTGTTGGGTAGACCGCCACGTTCTGAAGTCCCTTTGCCTAACATATAATCGTTGTCTTCGAGATTGGCCTTCTCTCTGTCCTTGCCGTTGAGACGCTTTGCTGATGCCTCGAAAACCAAAGCCATTTCCTTGACTTTCTTAATCTTGATGTTCTTTGGAATATTCACGACATACTCAAAGAAGCCATGGCCAGTACCGTTTACCTTCTCGCCTGTCATGGCGGTCCATGTCTTCTGACTCCAATTAGAATTTACATATGAGTCGGGTGCAAAGGTCAGGACACGTGTGTTAGCATCGTCTGCCGCAGTCTTTCCATCTCTTACTCTCAGAAGTGTAAAATTGCGACCAAGAATATTGCCATTGACATCTTTGAGGACAAAGCGTACTACATAAAGTCCATTTCTTGCCGGAGCCTTCAATTTGGTTGGAACAATTTCGTTGTTGAACCATGGCTGAATAACAATTTCGTCATTGCCGATTTCCTGCTCACTAATCCTATTCCCAAGGTCGTCCCATCCTGCTAGAGATGATTTAACAGTGACAGAATTATCCTTATCCACATTGTCATTGACGGAAAGGAATCTGTTTATTACTATCACGCTGTCAGCATGAACATCCTGAATGAGAGGACAACGCGGTGATATATAGTAGGGTGAATGGAAATCACGCATTGTCATTCCCGGAACGAAATCGTCCAAACCAAACTCTTTCGGACTACGGTCATAACGTACATACCCATTCCATTCATTAGTAACATCATGATGCTCTGTGTAGAGCCATCCGGCGCACTTGGGATGAGCACGGAAGGCATTCATCATCTGATGATAGTCCCAAGTAATATCAACATCTCCCGTGGCACCATTATCGTATCCCCAGACATTGCCACACTCGCTATTAAACATCGGAGCACCTGTCTGCTTATGGCCACCTATAAAGTTCCAAGAAGATCCAACATAAGTATTCTTACATGCATCATCAAGCATTGATTCCCAACCGTTTCCGGGCATGTATGCATGCCAGGAATTCAAGTCACTCTCAACATGGTCGTGGTTACAAGCACTCATATCCTCAACCAAACGGGTCGGATCAAGTGATTTGTTGAGATGGTACATAGAGTCTACCCATGCCTGTGTTTTAGGCAAATAATAACGATGTCCGTCTTCTTTGTTTGATGTGAACAATCCCCAAGTCTCGTTGAAATCAACCCATGCGAAAATCGAAGGATGGTTGAAGTCGCGCTTTACTTGGTCACGCATACACTGTTCCCAGTCGGCACGTCCCAAAGTATTGTCGTCAGCCCACCAGTTAGGCACATCCTGCATAATGAGAAGTCCCAGTTTGTCAGCCCAATAGAGTTTGCGAGGAACTTCCGCCTTGATGTGCACACGATTTCCGTCAAGACCAAGTTTTTTAGAAATTTCTATTTCGTTCTGGATAAATTTATCTGATGGGAATGTATAATATCCTTGGGGATTATAACTTTGATCCAAAGTGAGTTGCAAATAGATAGGCTCGTTGTTTAGGGCGACATAAGTATAGTCTGTTCCAGGCATTTTCACAATACTCACTTTTCTTTGTCCGAAATACGAACTGACGACATCTTGAACAGTATTGTTGTTTAGAAAAACTTTCACTTCATACAAATACGGGTCGCTAAGTTTCCATAGATGCTGATTTTGCAAGTTCACAGTGAACTTGAAGATTGTATCGCTTGCGTTCTTTGATGTCGGCTTAAATGTGTAGTCTGGGCCGTCATTGTTGTTAAAATGTATACGCAGTGTACCGTTTTTTCCAATGGGTTTGTTAAGTCCCACTTCTACGTTGACCAAGGAATTGTCAATGTCAGGCAAGAAATGAATGTAATCAATATAGTTCTGGCCACGCCCTTCAAGATAAACTGTTTGCCAAATTCCACGCACGTCGCCATAGCCCTGTTTGCCATATAAGCGGCGGTTGTCAGGTGTGTCGTCCACAACTACAGCAAGATGTTGCGGGATTCCATAATTGGTGATATGCTTTGTCAGCTCAACCTCAAATGGAGTGTAACCACCTTTGTGCTGTTTCAACAGTTTCCCGTTCAACCAAATCTGCGTATCATAATCGGATGCACCAATAACCAAGAAGATTCTTTGTCCCTTCCAAGTTTCCGGAACAACAATGTCACGGGCATAATACCCCTTGTCACCACCATTATCTACTCCTGACAAGGGCGTCCCCCAACCAAAAGGAACGTTGATTACCTTGTCGAGTTTAGCGGTCGTATTTCCCCGAACCGCCCTTTGGCCATTTTCTTTGTCAAATGTGAACTGCCATTCTCCATTCAGGTTCATCCAATTTACTCTTTCAAAGTCTGGACGCGGATGCTCTGGAAGAGGAATTTCCTGCGCATAACCCTTGGTAAGGCCAAAGGCAAGAACCATAGTAAAAATTAAACCTTTTAATTTCATTATAATATGATGTTTTCTGTTTAGATAATACATACTTAGAGTTCCATACCTTCACACGAAATATTCTCAATGTGTAACCCTGTAACTTTCTCGGTTTCCAAGCCACGTGTGTGATAAGAATGTCTTTTACCTTCGAACTTCATCGTCCCATCACGGAAGAAGATATTTTTGGCATTGTGTATGAAAACAATAGGAATATCGTGCTTGAAAATCTCTTTGTGTGGTTCCAATGTAGGCCGGAGATCGAAGTTTCCACCTTCTATGTCTTCCAACTTGCTCTCTTTGAGGACAAAACTAAATCCGGTAAAACTAACATTCTCGATGAGGCTCTCGTCGGTAGCCCATAAGACTATGGAACTTTCCCCATCACAGTTGATATTGTTGAAATGTACATTACGAACCTTGCCCACGGGATGTCCTTCAACACCTTTCATTGCAGAAATTCTTATAGGTTCGCCATTGCCCCACCAGTCGCCCGTGTGAAGTCGTGTATGTATGTTTATATTGTTGAAGTTGCAGTTTGTCAGTCCTGCGTAGTCGCCAAGACTGATTAGTATGCCTCGGTTGGAATCATAGATGGAAATATTCGAGAAATTATAATCCATCATCTCATTTTGGTCCCATCCTCCGATACGAATACCTGCAGAACGCGATTGGAGCACGCAATTGGAAATGTTGATATTACGCGATGGTTCCATAATATCTTTAAACCCCGGATCGCCAAAGTGATGAGCATAACCAGTAAGAGTAATGGCGTCGTCACCACAACGTATTATGCAATCACTTACGTTAACGTCACTGCTAGAGTCTATATCAAGCCCGTCGCTGTTGGGTATCAGCAAGTTGTTGTCTATATTCAGGCCCTCAACCCAAACATCGTGGCAGTGTACTATAAGGAATGTCCAATAGGGGGCGTCTTTCACGTGAAAGTCTGTTAGGCGTACATTCTTGCAATTAGAAAAGATAATCATCTGATGAAATCTCGACTTGGGATAGACTGGACCATCACCGAGTCCACCATCTTGAACCTTGCGGAAGTTTTTCCCTTGGCGTATGTCATTAAGAACCGGACCGAAAATAGTTTTGGGAATGTCTGTCATAAACTCCATTCCGCGCCCGTTTATCAACCCATTACCTGTTATGGCTACGTTTTGGGCATCTTCTGTATAGAAAAGCCCGGCCAATGAGTCATTATGTTGTTGATACTCGTCGAGGTCAAGTGTAGCTCTTATTTCAGAACCATTGTCAAGATGCAGTTCAACACCGGATTTGAGGTTAATCGTACCACTAAGATAAATTCCACGTGGCAGCACGACTCTTCCTCCGCCCTCTTTTGAACATAGGTCTATAGTGGCTTGTAACGCTTTAGTGTCAAGAGTGACCCCATCTCCTTTCGCACCATAATTCAACACATTATAGTCAACGGCATATGCAGAAGAAAAGCATATTAGAAAGAGTAATAATAAACAGCTGATTTTTTTTCCCATAATATTTTTGTTGAAAATAGCCCCGATAATGTAATAGTCTCTGAGATTATGATTATTTAATCCATGATTTTTCAATTGGTTTTTTATTTGTATGCAAAAATAAAACAAATATCCCTAAACAGTTGACACTCTTTTGACCAAAAACAATATTATTCTTCCAATTTAATTAGACAAATCTATCCAAAGAAAATCACATAAACCAACAAGACACGATGATAACAAGGGCTATATTTGCGATTGGAATTGTAAAAGCATGGATAATCTTATATCATCGAAAAGTAATACAAGAAAAAAGAAGAACGGAGAGGGAGATGCGGCATAGAATTATGGCATAGAATGTTGATGCATTTAAAAAAAAGACAGACAAAGAAGAAAATATCCGCAATAGTGTAATATATAGTCAAAAAAGTATCAACGAATTCGGTTTTTATATATTACCTTTGCAAAGAAATTTAAAAGAAACCTATAATGTATAATACTAGAATTATCCATAAGTTCATCGTTGCAATAGCCTTGTTCTCTTTGTGTTTGGCAACGGCCCAAGCGTCTCCAGCGACAAGGTTGGTCAAAAGATTGAAGAAGATTGAACGGGCCGGCATTATGCTTGGGCATCAAGACGATCCAGTGTACGGACATAACTGGAAGTGGGAACAAGGAAAGAGCGATGTAAGGGACGTAACAGGAGATTATCCCGCACTTATGGGATTTGAGCTTGGTGACATAGAGCTTGGACACGACAGGAGCCTTGACAAAGTACCCTTCGACCGCATTCGCCAAGAGATTATAGCACAAGACGAACGTGGCGGAATTATTGAAATAAGCTGGCACGCCAACAATCCAGTGACAGGCAAGAATGCGTGGGACCCAAGTGGAAATGCTGTAAAAGAGGTACTTCCTGGCGGAAGACTGAACAACAAGTTTAACGATTGGTTGGATAAAGTCGCCACCTTCCTGCTTTCTTTAAAAGATAAGAAGGGGAACTTGATACCTGTTATTTTCCGTCCATGGCATGAAATGGGCGGCGGATGGTTTTGGTGGGGAAAGGGAAATTGCACGCCAGACGAATACAAGCAACTTTACATCTACACATTCGACACTTTCACCAAGAAGTACAAGCTCAACAACTTGGTGTGGTGCTATTCGCCAAATACAGGTGACGAAGACATCCTGACATACTATCCTGGTGATAAATACGCTGACCTTATCGGTTTCGATTTCTACGACTTTGATGGTGACAACGACAAATATCGAACCGGACTGGACAAGGAGTTAGACAGGCTTGTAAAGACCTGTGCTGAACACAAGAAAATTGCCGCGATTACTGAAACCGGCGCGCAACGACTGCCTGATAAGGACTGGTTTACAAAGGTGTTTTGGCCAGTGGCCCAAAAATACAAGATAAGCTATGCACTTTTTTGGCGTAATGCATGGGACGACCACAAGGAGACCTACCTTCCCTACCCTGGTGCCGCTTCAGAACAGGACTTCAAGAAGTTTGTCGCAGAAGACAGGGTTCTTCTTTTAAAGGACATCGAGAATATAAGATAAAACCAAATATAACACACAATGACTGATTTCAAAGAAAAAGTAAAGACTCTGCGTGCCCACCACGAGCAATTACTTTCGCGCAAGAACGAACCCCAGCAGTGGGGTAACGGCATATACACCCGTTATAAATACCCTATCATAACCGCGGAGCACGTGCCTTTGGAATGGAAGTATGACTTCAACGAGAAAGACAATCCATTTCTCGAACAACGCATTATGTGCAATGCCACACTAAACTCGGGAGCCATAAAGTTCAATGACAAATATTGCCTCGTCGTACGTGTCGAGGGGGCTGACCGTAAGAGTTTTTTTGCCGTAGCCGAGAGTCCTAATGGTATTGATAATTTCCGTTTCTGGCCAGAACCCATCACCATGCCCGACGACACGATTCCTGCAACCAACATCTATGACATGCGCCTCACACAACACGAAGACGGATATATATATGGTGTATTCTGTGCCGAGAGGCATGACGACAGCAATCCTGGCGACTTGTCCGCAGCTACAGCCACAGCAGGCATAGCGCGCACCAAAGACCTCGTTCATTGGGAGCGTCTTCATGATTTAAAATCCAAGAGTCAGCAGCGCAACGTTGTGCTCCATCCCGAGTTCGTTAATGGCAAGTATGCCTTCTACACTCGTCCACAGGACGGTTTTATCGAAACCGGATCAGGAGGGGGCATTGGCTGGGCATTGATAGATGACATTACCAATGCTGAAATCAAAGACGAGCAGATTATTTACGCACGTCATTACCATACAATTACAGAAGTGAAGAATGGCGAAGGCCCACAACCTATAAAAACCGCCAAGGGGTGGCTGCATCTTGCTCACGGTGTGCGTGGTACGGCAAGCGGACTGCGCTACGTGCTATATATGTATATGACGGCTCTTGACGACCCGACCAAGGTCATAGCTCGTCCGGGAGGCTACTTCCTTGTACCGGAAGGTCAAGAATATGTCGGTGATGTACTAGATGTCGTTTTCTCTAATGGCTGGATTGCTGACTCTGACGGTACGGTCTACATCTATTATGCCAGTTGTGATACTCGTATGCACGTCGCCACATCAACAATCGACAAGCTCGTTGACTATTGCGTCAACACTCCGGAAGACGGCTATAGCACCTCAGCCTCTGTCGAAACCATAAAGAAACTTATCGCAAAAAACAAGGCTCAATAAGGAAAAGCTTTATTACAAGCATTCAACAAAAAAGGGAATGGCAACATTAAAAGAAAAAATAGGTTATGCGCTTGGTGACGCCGCTGCGGGAGGCATCACGTGGAAAATCATGTCAATAGCGTTCCCGCTATTCTTCACCAACGTCTTCGGTCTCAGTTTTGCCGATGCTGCAACGCTTATGCTTGTAGCACGCATGTTTGATGTCATCACCGACCCCATCATGGGGTCCTTGGCTGACCGTGTGCAGTCTCGCTGGGGCACTTATCGTCCATTCCTTATTTTTGGAGCACTGCCTTTCGGACTTATCTTTGCCTTACTTTTGCAAACACCCGACCTCGGTATGACGGGCAAGCGCATATATGCCTACACGCTCTACTTGTTGATGATGGCTATATACACCGCCGTAAATGTCCCTTATGGTTCCTTGCTCGGCGTAATGACCAGCGATGACAACGAGAAGAACCAATTTTCTTCTTTCCGCATGGTTGGAGCCTATGCAATGGGCTTTATAACCCTTCTTTCTTTTCCCTACTTACAGAAGATTTTTGGGGGCACAGAGCAGCATCAATATTCCATGATAGGCATATTCTTTGGTATCATAGCCGCTATAATGACTTTCGCTTGCGGCATGCTTACCAAAGAGCGTCTAAAGCCGAAACGAGCAGCCAAATATTCAGGAAAGCAATTCGTTGACCTCGTAAAGAATCGCCCTTGGCTTTATCTCACATGCATTAGTATTTGCACAAACTTCTTTAATGGATTCCGCTATGCCGCAGCCGGTTATATGTTTACATACTGCCTTGGGGGAGACATTACGGTGGGCAAGCTCATCATCAACTACACCGTGTTTATGACCTTTGGCGAACTAACCTGTATGATTTTCGGCGGCATCAGCCCTTGGTTTACAAAAAAGGTTGGCTCCAAAAAGAATGCTTTCATCATTGCCGCCATAATTTGCTTTGTTTTCTCAGTAGCCTTCTTCTTCGTACCGATGAAGCCTTCCTCTGTATGGATAATGATTATACTTGTCATTCTGACATCATTCGGCATAGGTCTCTATTCTCCCTTGTTATGGTCCATGTACTCAGATGTTGCCGACTATGCTACAGAAAAGAATGGCACATCTTCTACAGGCCTCATTTTCTCTTCTGGTACGATGGCACAAAAACTTGGAACAGCCATTTCGGGTGCGCTCGTCGCCCTGTTCCTCGGTATGGCGGGTGCCAGCATGACAACAGACAAGATGGGCAATTCGATTGTAGACCCCTCATCCATTACCTCTTCGGTTCTTGACATGATATGGTCGTTGTTCTCTCTCTTCCCTGCCGCCATTATCATTATTATGTTGATATTACTGGTAAAATATCCAATTAAGAAATAAATAATGAATCTTAAAGAAGAAGTACGGCAATGTCTCACGGGAAACATACTGCCTTATTGGATAGAGAAAGTTGAAGACCACGAGAATGGCGGCTTTTATGGAAGAATAGACGGTCACGACATCGTCCATTCCCAAGCTGAGAAAGGCGCCATTCTCAATGCCCGCATTTTATGGGCGTTCTCTGCGGCCTATCGTGTTTTAAAAAGGACTGACTATCTTGAAGCTGCCACACGTGCCAAAGACTATATCCTGCAACACTTTATTGACTATGAATTCGGTGGTGTTTATTGGAGTCTCGATTACAAAGGCAATCCTCTCGATGTTAAGAAACAAACCTATGCCATAGGGTTCACCATATACGGTCTAAGCGAATACGCTCGTGCAACAGGCGACAAAGAGTCACTTGACACAGCCATAAAACTCTATCATGATATAGAAAACCATGCTTTAGACAGCAAAAACAAGGGTTACATCGAAGCCCTGACTCGCAACTGGCAGCCTATCGCCGACATGCGTCTTTCCGACAAGGACGAGAATGGCAGCCGCACTATGAATACCCACCTTCACATCATAGAACCATACACCAATCTATACCGTGTGTGGAAATCTCAGGAACTTAAGGAAAGCATCATCAATTTGCTCCAAATCTTCACAAAAATCTTACTCAATCAGGAAACACATCATTTAGACCTCTTTTTCGATGACGAATGGCACGGGAAGCGGAATATAGAAAGTTACGGGCACGACATAGAAGCAAGTTGGTTGCTCCATGAGACAGCGTTGGTACTCGGTGATGCTCAAATCCTCAAAGAGATAGAGCCTATCGTGAAAGAGATAGCCATGGCAGCCGACGAAGGTCTGCAACCAGACGGCTCCATGATTTATGAACATTGGAAGGACTCTGGAAAATTTGACACACAGCGCCAGTGGTGGGTCATGTGCGAATGCATCATTGGACACATCAATTTGTATCAACATTTTGGTAACAAGGAGTCTCTTGGCATTGCGGAAAGATGCTGGGAGTTCACCAAAGAAAAGTTAATTGACAAAGTTAACGGCGAATGGCATTGGAGTTCTGATGCATCCGGGCTGATCAACTACAATGATGACAAGGCCGGCTTTTGGAAGTGTCCTTACCACAATAGCCGTATGTGTTTGGAACTCATGGAAAGGAATTTCTAATTCGTCGAATCCGAAACTTGGATAACAATCCCGATAACCCTCAGAAGTTACGCGGGATTTATTTTTTCCCAAATCATCTTGGCATATCCCTGACCCAAAGTCATACAAAGCATCTTGATATGCGCTTTTTGATGACGTAATCATCCTCCTTTTTTCTTCGCCACCCGCCATACAGCCCCTATTCCTGTCAAGTCATTTTTACATACAAGAAGATGTCAACCTTGGCGTTTTTCTTTTCCTCTTATCTAAAATAAGGAAAATTGTCCACAATAGCGAAAAACACCTTAAAGAAACAGCATTTTGAGAAGATTGTTACATAAATTGAGAAAATTTTTAAGAGAAAAGCGAAGATATAAGCCTAACTTTGTACAATAATAAATATGTTTTTTAACTCAAATTCGACTATACGCAACAATATCAAAGCTAATTGGCCCGGGCTTTTAAACGGGCAAAAAATAAATAAAAATAAAACCTACAAAGTTATGAAGAAGTTTTTTACTTTCGCAGTTGCATTGTTGGCATTGGCCGGTACTGCAGGGGCAAAGACAGAACTTGATCTGTCACAAGACGGAGGCTGGAGCCACACCTACGACGCAGCAACCAAGACCATTTCCTTCGATGCATGGGGTGCCTACACTATTGACTTGACTGGTGTCGCCACAACAGATGCAGACAAGTATGTAGTCATCGAGTTTCAGAGAGCGGCCGTTCCCATTGGCGAGGGCAAGCTCGAGTACCAGGATGACACCCAGGGCTCTGAGAACCTGACCAACGGAACTTCCGAGCAACCGTTCTACATCTATTGGTCTATTGACAAGTCAAAGCAGTTGAAAGACGTCTATATCAAAGCTTCCGACACAGGCGACATCGTCCTCAAAGAGGCTTACATCGCCACCGAAGAAGACCTCAATGTCACAAAGGCCGCCTACGCCAATCCCATTCTGTGGTCAGGCAGCCAGAGCTTCGGTACAAGTTGGGATTGGGGCACACGTATCGACATTCAAAAGTCCAAGTTCGAGACTGCAAAGGTTGGCGACTGGCTTGGATTCTCCTTCACGCAGAACGAGACCGCAGACGATGGCACTCCCGTCACTTACTGGCAGCTCATCACTCGTGACCTGCAAGACCGTGTGCCTTTGCAGAGCAATTTCGAGGATCGACTTGATTTGGAGACTGGCGAAGTTCAGGAGTCGATGCAGTGGAATGACACGGGGCATACATTCTACACTTTCCAACTCACAGAACCTGACGACATTAACAAGTTGAAGACTGTCGGCTTGCAACTCGTTGGCTATGCCTTGACGATAAAGCAGGTCACCCTTACCGCTGAAAAGCCGACAGCAGGCGACGTGTCGAGCATCAACTCCGTGACTTCTGTTGACAAAGTTGCAGGAAACAGCGGCATCTACAACGTTTCCGGTCAGAAGGTCAACAAGTCATATAAGGGTATCGTTGTCAAAGACGGAAAGAAATACTTGCAGAAGTAAACTTCACGGCGGCCTCCCTTCCCTATTCTTACCAGGAGGGAGGCGGCCTTCCATTCCACAACCTAAACAGATTCCTTCCTAACACGGAATAACCTTCAGTAACGAGAATCTAAATCTATCACACATAATTATTATATATAAGGAAACCGAATGAAAATCAGAAAACAATCACGAAGGCTTCTGCTACTACTATCTTTGATGCTGTTACCGCTTGCCATGCTTGCACAAAGCAAGAAGATAGAGGGTACCGTTGTCGATGAGAACGGAGAACCCGTCATCGGAGCGACCGTGAAGGAAATAGGCACAAAGAATGCCGCGGTTACCAACCTTGACGGAAAGTTCAGCATCATGACCTCAAAGCCGGGCTCCCAGTTGGAATTCTCTTACATCGGCTATAAGACGCAACACTTCAAGGCAGCCGGGAACATGAGAATCGCGCTTACCCCCGAGTCGACAAATCTTGAAGACGTCGTTGTCGTGGCTTATGGCCAGCAGAAGAAGGTAACGGTGACGGGGTCTTTGGCGCACATTGGTGGCGATGACTTGCTCAAGACGCCAACCGGATCACTTGGCAACGCCATTTCTGGCAAGTTGCCGGGTTTGTCAACAGTGCAGTATTCCGGTCTGCCGGGTGCCGACGACCCCAACATCTTCATCCGTGGCCAGGCGTCGCTCAACGGTAGCAATCCTCTCGTCCTTGTAGATGGAGTAGAACGCTCTTTCACACAGATAGACCCCAATGAGGTCGCCGACATCACCATTCTAAAGGATGCGTCCGCAACCGCCGTCTACGGTGTGCGCGGAGCCAATGGTGTTATCCTTGTTACTACCAAGCGTGGTACGGCGGGGGTCACTCACGTGACAGCCTCGACGACATGGGGCATACAGCAGCCTACTGATTTTATTGACATGGTTGACTCTTACACCTATGCAACCGTGTTCAACACGGCCCGTGCCTCAGATGGCAACCAACCGCGATTCAGCGACAGGGTCGTCGAACATTTTCGTACAGGCGACCAGCCCGTACTCTATCCGAGCATTAACTGGATAGACTATATCATGAAGAATTCGGCCTTACAGAGCCAGCATAACGTATCTGTAACGGGCGGTAACGACGTTGCCACCTACTTCGTCAGCGTAGGTATGTTTGACCAAGGCGGTCTTTTCAATACCTTCAACACGGACAAGAATGCGAACTTCCATTATACTCGATATAACTATCGTGCCAATCTTGACCTGAATCTCGGCAAGTGGCACAAGCTCTCGCTGAATGTCGGCGGACGTGTAGAGAACAAGCGCACCATTGGTGGTGCGACCAGCGAGGAAACCATCTTCCGTTATCTGATGGATGCCCAACCCTTCTCTGGCGCCGGCATTGTAGACGGCAAGTGGGTTGTTGCCAACCCTGCCATCATCGCCGATGGCAGTACCGAGTCCGTCGTAAGCGGCCGTGACGGCTTGAACACCTTCTACGGACAGGGATACCGCACAACGTTTACCAACGTCCTCAACATCGACCTTGCCTACACGCTCAAGATGGACTGGCTCACGCAGGGCTTGTCCTTCAAGATTAAAGGCTCCTATAACGCCACGTACAATCAGGTCAAAGACCGTTCTACAGGCATGCCGACACGATATATGCCCTACTTGAACAAGGCTGGAGAGATTGTCTATCAGCGTCAAGGCGACGATTGGCCTTTAGGCTATAGCGAAAATAGCTGGCCCGACCGTGACTGGTATGCCGAGGCTAGTTTCAACTACCAGCGTTCTTTTGGCGACCACAACGTCGGTGCGCTGCTTCTCTATAACCAGTCAAAGACCTATTATCCGTGGGATGCCAACAACAGTGAGTACCGCTCAATCCCCAAGGGCTATGTCGGACTTGTCGGGCGCGTAACCTATGACTACAAGCATCGCTACATGATTGATGGCAATATGGGCTACAATGGCTCTGAAAACTTTGCCAAAGGCCATCGCTATGGCTTCTTCCCGTCGGTATCCGTGGGATGGACGGCGTCTGAGGAGCCCTGGTGGAAGACCATCAGCCCCGTCGTCAGCTTCCTGAAGTTCCGCTACTCCATCGGCAGCGTTGGCAATGACAACTGTCAAGGCTACCGCTTCCTTTACCTGCCTGCCGCATGGAAAATCTACAATGGCTATTTCAACGCCTTCAATGATTATGCAGGATACAACTTCGGCACAACAAACACGACATATCTCAATGCCGCACAGGAATACTCCTCTGCGTCACCTGACGTAACGTGGGAAACCGCCGTAAAGCACAACTATGGTATCGACTTGAAGTTTTGGAATGACAGGATCAGCCTGACTTTCGATTACTTCACGGAGAACCGCAAAAACATTCTCATCAACAATGCGTCCATGATTACCGGTCCCACTGACCAGCGGCCGTCCTACATCAACTACGGCCGTGTAAAGAATCACGGTTACGAGTTGTCTTTAACCTATAGCGACCGCATAGGCAAGGATTTCCGCATTTCCGTAACGCCCAGTATCGCATATGCAAAGAACAAGGTCGTGGAAGAGGCCGAAATCAAGAAGCCGGACAAGCTTGTCAAGGCGAACAGCTACATGGGCCGCAAGCTCGGACTAAAAGAGGACACTGAGATGCAACCCACATGGACTTACTACACCGGCCAGCCCATCGGTGCACGCCGTGGATACAAGTTCTTCGGATTCTACCAAGAGGGCAAGACCGAGGAAGAGTATCGCAACAAGTATGGCACGGACATTCCCGAACAGCTCGTCAGCACACTCAAGAATGGTGATGCCGTCTATGTGGATATTGATGGCGACGGCAAGATCACCGAGGAATACGACCAGTTGTTCGAGGGCTATACCGACAATCCCGAACTTACATTCTCGCTCAACCTCAGTTTGACGTGGAAGAACTGGGACTTCTCCATGCTCTGGTCCGGAGCCTCTCATGTCAGCCGCAACCTCGACGGTGTCTATCGCCAGGCCTTCGGCGAGCAATATAATTCTTCCCTCTTGACTTGGGTCGCCAAGAACGCATGGACAGAGGAGAATGCCAATAGTGCCAAGATTCCACGCATAACATTCACCAATGACAAGCAGAACCAGGCCAACTCTGACATCTGGTATTTCGACTCTAAATATCTTCGTCTGCGCAACATCGAGTTGGGCTACACTTTCCGTCATATCAGCTGGCTACCGCAACAATCCAACATCCGGCTCTTTGTCAACGGAATGAACTTGCTCACCATTTCGCCGTTCGATGCCAACGACCCCGAAAACACGGGTGGTGGATACGGAGCCTGGATCAAGTATCCTCTGATGAAGGTCGTCAATTTCGGCGCAAAGGTTACATTCTAACAATCAAAACAAACAGGTTAGATAAAAGAAAACAATGAAAAAGCATATAAATATTCTCATCGCACTCACTTTGCTGCTCTTGGGCACGGCAAGTTGCACGGACAACCTTGAGATCGGCGACTCCTTCCTCGACAAGGCGCAAGGCGAAGATGTCAATGAAAACCTGATTTTCTCCAAGAAAGTATATACCGATTATTTGCTTTGGGAATGCTACGACGGACTCTACTCGCCCTTCAAGGCGTGCTACACCTTGAATTCCGGCATCATGGAATGTCTCTCCGACCTGATGCATTCCGAACTGGGTTGGGACGACATCGGCCGCATGTACTACACGGGCAACCTGACTGCCGCCAACGCCAACCCCGGCTGGTGTCAGAGCCGCTTCGCATTCATCACGCAGAACGGACTTGCCAACACCGACCCCAATGCCAAGAAATCCATTTGGGAATGCGTACGCGACTGTTGGCTTCTTATCGACAACATCGACCGCGTACCCGATATGACAGAAGCTGAGAAAGCGCGCTACAAGGCTGAGGCGAAAATCATCATCGCCATCAAGTATTTTGACGGCATCCGTCATTTCGGTGGTCTGCCCATCATCGATCATGCGTTCAAGGGTACCGACCAACTGCAAGAGGGGCGTGCCACCATCGAGCAAACCGTTGACTTTGCCAACAACCTGCTCAACGAGGCCATCGCAGAGCCCAATCTGCCTTGGAACATTCCCGACAACGAGCTCGCCACCTGGTCTGGACGCATGACCAAGGCTTCGGCCGTGGGCATGAAGGCCAAGCTATGGGACTATGCCGCCTCTCCCATCTTCAATAATGACAAGCCTTATTGCACGGAGAGTCCGCAGGACGCTGTAGACAAGAGGCAGGTGTGGTATGGCAATTACGACCCGGCGCGTTGGGACTCCGTCATTGTGGCTTGCAAGCAGTTCTTTGAGATGAACCAGCAGAATGGCAACTACTACCATCTCGTACAGCCCGAGACGCAAGACGAGGACGGTTTCCGTGCCGCTTTCCGCAAGGCTTACCGCGCACGCGGCAATCACGAGACCCTCGTGGAAGTCCACGACCGTGTCTATATGAAAGACTGGGATCTCCAGGCGCTCAACGGGTGCATGCCTGCGACCCTCGACTGGATGGAAATGTTCCCATGGGCAGACGGAAAGAACTTCGACGGGCAAAAGTATTATAATCAGGCACCTGCCGAAAAGGATATTTTCGAGAACCGCGACCCCAGGCTCTACGAGAGCATGGTCGTTCAGAAGCGCAACTACAAGTACCAAATCAACAATGAGGACAATCCCGTGCAGATGTGGGTAGGCGGCGAGTTCAATGCCGACGAGAACAAGAACACGTGGGCAAACAAGCCCTGGGGATTCCCCACCTTCAAATGGGTGCTTGACGAGGGCGATGTGGACCACGACAACGAAGGCCTGATAGACAAGGATCCCATGTCTGTCAACTACCTGCGCTTGGCCGACATCTATCTCATCTATGCCGAGGCGCTCACCGAGCGCGGGCAGAATGCCGAAGCGCTGAAGAACATCAACATCGTGCGCCGTCGCGTCGGACTTGGCGATATTGAGAAAATGAATCCGGAACTCAACCTGACCTCTGACAAGGACGCCCTCATCGACCAGATTATGCGTGAGCGGGCATGCGAGTTGGGAGCCGAGTGTGAGAATCGCTTCCATGACATGAACCGCCGGCTGATGGTAAAAGACTTCACCAAGCATTTGCGCGGACTCAACATCTACCGGCTCGACGATCACAACCAGCGTGTTTTGGAGCCTTGGTCCAAAGGCAGTGGCGACCCCTTCCCCACCAAGTTTGAGTATGAGCCGTTCAACATCGAGGGTGCCAATCCACGCTTCATTTGGGATCATCCCGAGCGCTGGTCCAACAAGTGGATTCTTGCTCCGCTTCCTCCTGACGAGATCAACAAAAACTATGGACTGACTCAGAACCCGGGATGGAATTAAAAATGAAAGCCCGGAAACATCTTTTAATTTCCACAGAAACAGCAATATGAGCAAATATTTCAAAAAGATAAAGAAATGTAGCCGAAAGGGGCTGCGCTGCCTTGGCGCCATGCTCCTACTCTCTACCGCACCTGCAAGTGCACAGAGCACCCTCATCGACTACGATTCCACACGTGTGGACCTTGGTTTCGGCGTAGTGCAGCAGAAGTTGCTCTCCACCGTCGCGATGTCCACAATCAGTGGCGACGAACTGCGCAAGACATCGGCCTACAACCTCAGGGAGGCTCTCTACGCGCAGCTGCCGGGGCTGACCGTCCTCAATCACGGCGGATTCGCGGCACGTGGCAAAGACACGCAGATAAGCATACGCGGCGATCAGACTACGGGCGACAAGAACATTTTGATTCTTGTCGACGGCATCGAGCGCAACATCGACTATATGACCACCGACGAGGTGGAGAGTGTCACCGTTCTCCGTGATGCCGCCGCCGTGGCTCTCTTGGGCTATCAAGGAGTCAACGGAGCCCTCCTCATTACGACGAAGCGTGGAAAGGCCGGCAAGTTGCGGGTCAATGCCAGCTATGACCACAAGTTCACCTTCGACCCGAAGACCGCAGATTTCGTCAGTGCCTACGACTATGCCAACGCGCTTAACAAGGCCCGTGCCAACGACGGGTTGTTGCCGGCCTATAACGATTACGAGCTCAACGCCTTCCGCTCCGGCCTGGAACCCTATTATTATCCGCATGTCAACTGGAAGGACGAGGCCTTCAAGAGCCTTGGCTCAGAAGACAAGCTCAACCTGGAAGCCAACGGTGGCAATGACAAGTTGCAATACGAGGTCCTTCTCGGGCTGACCAATGTCAGCGGCCTCTTGGGGCACACCGATGTGAGCGACGACTACTCCGCCCAGCTGAAGGGCTCGCGCGGCAACATTCTCACCAACATTGATGCCGAGCTCTCCAAGACCACGCATCTCAGGGTGAATGTCGATGCCGGCATCTTCGAGACCAACCAGCCCAACGATGCCGACGGCAACGAGGTGACGCGCCTGCTCTATGCCGTACCCTCCTCGGCCTTTCCCGTCACCAACGATCCTGACGGCGTCCTCGCCGGCGTGTGGGGCGGCAACACCACCTATGCGGGCAACAATGTGATGGCCAAGATCATGGCTTCCGGATACATGAAGAGCCACGGCCACATCTTGCAGGGCGACGTCACCCTGACCCAAAAGCTCGACTTCTGGCTGAAGGGCCTGTCCGTGAGTGCGCGTGTCGGCTACAGCAACTATGAGCAGATCTTCGAAAACAACAGGTTAGGTTACGAATACGGTTATGAGCGTTACGGCTTCGACGCCAACGGCATTCCCACGTCGCTCACCAGCTACAAGGCCGGCGACAAGACGAGCCGCTTGGCCTTTGCCTATGGCATCAACGAGCACCGCCGCAGTTCCTATCTCGCTTTAAAGGCCAACTATGCCACCAAGTTCCGTGCTGACGACAACTTCATCGCCGCACTCATCTGGCATCAGAAGAACACGACGCCCAACGGGCAATACAACACCTTCAACCGGATGGACTGGCAGGGCTACCTGCACTACGACTTGAAGCAGCGTTACATTGCCGACCTCGTCCTGGCGCTCAACGGGTCCAACCGCAGCTATCCCAACAAGTGGGCCTTCGCACCTACGCTCTCGCTAGGCTACATCCTCAAGAACGCACCCGAAGCCAAGGTACTCAACCTGGCCAAATTCCGTCTTTCGGGCGGCATACAGCATTCCGACTATGTTCCCGTCAACGGCCTTTGGTTGGAGAACTATGGCGGTGGTGGCGGCGACTACTATTTCGGTATCGGAACGGGCTCGCAGAACTGGGGTACGTTCATCAGCTATCTGCCCAATGACGACCTAAGCCACGAGACCGCCTACAAGTTCAATCTGGGTGGTGATTTCCGCCTGGCGCGCCAGCTCGACCTCAACGTCGACCTTTACTATCAGCTCCGCGACAACATCATCCTTTCCGACGCGGGTTTCAACTCCGCCGTGATGGGTCTTCCCGCTTCCTACATGAACTATGGTCGTGTTGCAAGCTATGGTGTCGAGTTTTCCACCAACTGGGTGCGCACCTTCCACAACGGACTGAGCACCCACATCGGCGGCAACTTCTCCTGGGGGCGCAACAACATCCGCCGCACCATTGAGAGCAAGGCCTACGACTATCTGAGCAGCGTCGGCGGCCGAGTCAATCAGGCGTGGGGCTTGCAGGTCATCGGGTTCTTCAAGGACCAGGACGACATCGACAACTCTCCCGAGCAGAATTTCGACAACACCAAGCCGGGCGACTTCAAGTACAAGGACCAGAACAACGACAATGTCATCAACGAGGACGATGTCGTCAAACTGGGCTATGACACCTCCGTACCAGAGATCAACTTCGCCATCAATCTGGGGCTCAAGTACAAGAACGTCGGTTTCGACGTCCTGTTCCAGGGAGCCTCCAACTACACGCAGTATCTGGGTACGGCCGGCGTATGGGTGCCCATCGTCGATGGAGCCAACCTGACCCAAGACTACTACGACAAATGCTGGGACAACAGCAACAGTCCCAAGTATCCGCGCCTTACTTCCCGTACGAACAACAACAACTATCGCGCCAACAGCACGTGGTACAAGGACATCACCTTCTTGAAGTTGCGCAGCGCCCGTCTTTACTACGACCTGCCCAAGACCTTCATCCAGAAGCTCAGCCTGGTGCAAGCCCAGTTGTATGTCAAGGGCGAGAATTTGCTGACCATCAGCAACTGCGACGTCATGGATCCGGAGAACATCGGAACCAACTATCCCGCCCTCCGCGGCATTGACGTCGGTATAAGCGTAAAGTTCTAACAATTTCCAAAGAAGCAATAACGATGAAATTGAAATATATTTTTTCTGCCGTCCTCCTCGCTGCCACTGCCACCAGTTGTGTCGATTTGGGCTACACCGAGGTGACGACACGCGACGAGCAATGGGTCTACGACAGTCCGCTCTACGGTGTCCAGCAACTCATGACGAGTGTCTATGCCTACGTCCCCAACGGATTCACCCGCAATTACGAAGGCGGAAGCGGGGCCACTCTTGCCGCCGCCACCGACGAGGCCGACTGCGCGCTGAGCAATTCGTCCGTCCACCGTTTCTATAATGGTGGCTGGAGCGCCGTCAACCCGCTCGGCTACACGTGGACCAACAGCTACAAGGCCATTGCCGAGGCCAACAACCTGTTGGAGAAGCTCGACAAGATTGACATCAGCGGCTATGCCAACAACACCGACTACGAGGCCATGAAGGCCAAGTTCTCGCTCTTCGAGTACGAGGCCCGCTTCTTGCGTTGCTACTTCTATTACGAACTGGTACGTGCCTACGACAATGTTCCCTTCACCTTGAAGACGCTCTCTGCGGACGAGGCCAACAGCATCGAGCAGACCGACGGTGTCAAGATTCTCGACTGGATAAGCCAGGAGCTCGACGACATCGCCCCCGAGCTGCCCATCACCTACTCCACGGAGCTCAATCCCGACATTGGCCGCGCCACACGCCCGATGTGCCTGGCGCTCAAGGCCCGTGTCAAGCTTCTCAAGGCCTCACCGCTTTTTAACACCGAGAACAACAAGCAGTTGTGGCTCGACGCCGCCCAGGCAAGCTACGACCTGTTGTCGCGTGCGTCGGCCTGGGGCATCACCCTGGGCAACTACGCCAACATCTGGGGCCCACAAAACGGCGATGGCACCGAGGTCATCATGGCCAGCAAGCGGGGCCGCCTGAACAGTTGGGAGCAATACAACTATCCCATCGGTGTTGAGAACGGGCAAGGCGGCATGTGTCCGACGCAGTCGCTCGTCGACGCCTACGAGTACACCGACGGGACGGGCGAGACCTTCGGCGACCGTCATGGTGCGGGCTCGGTTGACATCACCCAAACCGACCCCTACGACGGCCTCGACCCGCGCTTCGCGCTCACCGTCGTCAAGAACGGCGACTACTGGCCCAACTACAACCTCTCGCCCATCGAGACCTTCAATGGCGGCAAGAACGCGGCACCCCTTCACAACGCCACCACCACGGGCTATTACCTGAAGAAGTATTGCGACCCCAACGTCAACATCTCGACCAACGACGCCACCACCACGCCCCATGCGTGGATCATCATGAGGCTGGGCGAGTTCTATCTGGATTACGCCGAGGCCATGTACGAGTATTATGGCGACGCCGAGGCCAAGGGCAGCTTCACCCTTTCGGCCAACGACGCCATCAACGCGCTCCTCAACCGCGAAGACGTCAAGATGCCCAACTGGAGTGGCAACCCCGCCAACTGGCTTTCACGCTACAAGCGTGAGCGCCTCGTCGAGATGGCCTTCGAGGACCAGCGTTTCTGGGATGTCCGGCGGTGGAAGGACGGGCAGCAGCTCGCCTCCATCCAGGTGGCCAATCTCCGCAAGGACGCCTCGGGCGACGTCATCCTCACGCGTGCCACCGTCAACCGGAGTTGGAGCGACAAGTATTATTTCTTCCCCATCCCTTACGACGAAATCAACAAGAACCACAACCTCGTGCAGAATCCGGGATGGTAAACAAGAGTATATTCACAAAACAACATCGCAGCTTTATGAAGAATATGAAATATTGGGGCATGGCGCTGCTTGGCATATTGGCCCTGGCCTCCTGTTCCGACGACAAGGAGAGCGCAAGCCAGACCTTGTCGGTAGCGGCCTTCTCGCCCACAATCATCATGGACAACCAGTCGATGCAGGTCACGGGAACCGATATGGGCCAGGTGACCGAGGCTGAGTTTCCCGGGGGTGCCGTCACCACGGACATCACCCCCCTTGACGCAAGGACGCTTTACCTGAAGGCGCCGGCCGGCATCAGCACCACCGACGGGCCCATCATCTTGCGCACCTCCGACGGCCAGCAGGCCGAGAGCCGCCAGCTGATGCACTTGGCGCAGCCGCAGTTCCAGTCTTACGAGTTCACCAGCAGTGCCGGCGCGCTCACCAATTCCAACATCAACATCTATGGAACCGACTTGCTGCCCGTGAGCAAGATCATCTTCGCCCTCGACGGCGACACCGCCACGGTCGGCGGTGTCGACATGATGCGCAAGTCCAACGAGGCCATCAAGGTCACCATTCCCGACAAGGCGCCCACCGGCAAGGGGGTCAGCGTGAAGCTCGGCTTCCAGAACGGCACCACCATGGACCTGCCCAGCCTCGACATCGACAAGGGTCTCGGCGACGGGCACTGGGAGCGCCACATGCAGACCATCTTCTCCGGTCCGTCCGTCTATCTGGGCAACTACGCGCGCACCGTCGACATCTCGTCCTCGCGCCTGCAATACATCGAGGAGGGCGACACCATCCGCGTGCTGATGCAGTACATGCTTGCCGGATGCGAGTACACGCTCTACGACGGTGTCAGCGGCGAGTCTCTCGGAGCCGGCTATGAGCACAAGAGCATTTCCAGCGAGGAGAGGACGCAGGGCTATTATGACATCATCGTGACCAAGGACGTCTTGAAGGAGCTGCAAAACAACGGCCTGAAGATTGGAGGCCAGCGCTATGGCGTGGCCAAGGTGCAACTCTTCTCGCGCATGTGGGTTTCCGACGTCCACATCGACCTGCGCGATCCCATCACCGACGAGACCGTCATGGTGCTCAACTTCGAGAAGACCGACTCGCACGATCCGGCCACGATGGATGACAACTGGACGGTGCCGGGAGCCAACACATGGCCCAAGGACGACGACGGAAACACCTTCGTCTACGTGCAGCAGTACATTCCCGACGGATGGATGTTCAACTGCAACCACCTCTCCGTGGCCCCCATCGACCACATCGAGAACTACTACATCAAGTTCGACTGCCGCATCGACCAGGGTGTCGAAGGTGCCTCCAACGCCGAGATGCAGTATTGCATCGGCAACACGTGGATGTGGGTCGGCAAGGGATTCCTCCCCGAGACCACCAACGGCCAGTGGATTACGGTCACGCGCGCCATCTCCGACATTTCCGACCTCTCGGGAACGCTCAAGATTGACGAGGGCACGTCCATCGGATTCTACGGCAACCACATCCCCGCCGGTGTCGCCATAGACAACGTCCGCTTCGATCCCAAGTTCTAATCCACCGGCGGAACAAGTGAAATAAAAAAAATGACTATTGAAATGAACAACAAGCATATCATTCATCACCTGCTGTCATCGGCACTCATCCTCCTGGGTGCCTTTGCAGCGGCAGGGTGCAGCTACGACGACAACCAGGCGTTCTCGGTCACGGCACCCAGGCTCATCGCCTCAACGCCCGCCGACGGCACCACCGACCTGGGTGCCGGCACGCTCGTCGTCACCCTCGCCTACGACCAGAAGATTCATGCCGACTCGGCGCAGCTCGCCCTCGTCACGGCCGGCGACGCCACCATTGACAGCATCAAGACGCGCATCTCGAGCATCATCGTCTATCTCTCCGGGCTCAATCTTGACAAGGAGTACAAGGTCGACGTGCCCGCCGGTGTCGTCGAGGGGCCCTCGGGGGTGAGTGCCGACGAGGCCTCCGTCTCCTTCAGCACCATCCGGCTGAACAACGACGGCCTGAAGCTATGCACGCCCAACGCCAGCAACGAGGCCGTCAGGCTCTTCAACTATCTCATCGACGGACGCGGCCTGCGCACCCTCTCCTCAACGATGGCTTGCGTCAACTGGAACACCAACGAGGCCGAATGGGTCCATAGCCACACGGGCAAGTATCCGGCCATCAACTGCTTCGACTACATCCACTTCCGCGACGCGTTCGTCGACTACGGCAACACGAAGGTGGCCGAGGACTGGTGGAACAACGGAGGCATCGTGGCGGCCATGTGGCACTGGCAGGTGCCGGCCAACGGCGGGGGCTACAGCTACACGCCGGGCAAGGGGGCCGACCAGACCTCGTTTGACGTTCGCAAGATTGACGATCCCAACTCGGAGGAGTACAAGCAGATCGTGGCCGACCTCGACCAGGTGGCGGGCTATCTGAAGCTCTTGCAACAGAAGCACATCCCCGTCATCTGGCGACCGCTCCACGAGGCCGCCGGCAACTACTATCACCCCGAGTGGAACGGCACGGCGTGGTTCTGGTGGGGCTATTACGGACCGGAGTATTTCAAGAAGCTATGGCACTTGATGTACGACCGCTTCGTCAATGTCAACGGCCTGGACAACCTGATTTGGGTCTGGGTGTACGAGGGGCATGACGAATGGTATCCGGGCGACGAGTATGTCGACGTCGTCGGATGCGACGACTACAACCAGAAGAACCCCACGTCGTTTGCCAACCAGTATGACGCCATGATACGCTACAAGAACAAGCTGGCCGCCCTCACCGAGTGTGGCAGCGTGGCCAAGATCAGCGACCAGTGGAAGGCCGGCGCGCGCTGGGCCTGGTTCATGCCGTGGTACGACTACGACCGCACCAACAACGTGTCGGGGGCGGCCTTCCAGAGCACCGACCACCTGCACGCCAACATCGACTGGTGGCGCGACGCCTTGCAGCAGGACTACGTCGTCACGCGCGACGAGCTGCCCTCCTTCAAGTAAAAAGAAACACTCCGCCCGGCGGCGACGTGCCGCCGGGGTGGTTTCCCCATTCATTCATGTGTTGCACCCCGGGTCATGCCGTCATGGCGGACCTGGGGTGGTTTTTTCCGAAAACAGGACATCCGCACCACACCCGTAAAAATCCGCACAAGGCAACATGTCAGAAAAAGGACTTATTTTCGACATTTTGCAAACGATTTCCCGCCAAACGCTTACGCACTTGTAAAGAATCGCGAAACAGCGGGATGGGAATGTAAGAACGGCCTTCCTAGCCCCTAAGAAGCCCGCTCAAAGCCCGTCTGAACGGCCTTTCGAGCCGCTCTAAAAGGTGCTTACACCATGCAAACGCCAAGGGGAGGCCCGCGGACTACAAATACTTGACAGTTCGAAAGCTGCTGACCTCCTTCGCCCGCAAGGGGGTGGCAACGGACCTGAACATAAAAAAATTACCTGTTTCGTGAACAATCGAACAGGTTTCTAAAAAATTGAGAAAATAGTTCTATTCTTTGAGAAAATTTTTAAGTCCCATGTGGCAGACCTTTCTTAAATTTGCACATTGGAATTGGGAGCCTCAAAAATCAAGAAAGGAGGGAGAGGTGAGAACCATTTCCAGAACCGAATTGGGGAGAATCATTCAGAGTCAAAATAATCTATATATAACTATATAAAAGGTGAAGCCCTCAAAAAGGCAGATACGTTAAATGAAAACTTACATATGTTATCAATTATCATGAGAAATCGTGTACTTACTTTCTTGTTAGGTTTCTTGTCATTGTCGCTTGCGGCGTTTGCACAAGACACCAGCCTGGGCCCCGGAAGCAACCCAGGCAAAAAGTTCGTCCCCAAGATAGGTGATTATGATGCACCTACCCGTGTGATGAACTACAACTCAGAAACCGGGGATGTCGATTTGACCTACTACATCAATGACAGGCGGCAGCTTTTCAACATGTGTAGCGACAACGGCACCTTCACCAACGTCACACTCCTCGATGGGGGCACAACGGGCAAGGTGACAGAGAAGAACACCCCCGTGTCTGCATTTAATAGCCAATATCCCGACGGGCTGCAATTTCCCTCTGGCTGGACTGTGGGTAAGGATATCACATTCACCGAGGAGGAGCAGAGCGCCATGCAGCCAGGTGGCAAGATTGTCGTGAGGGGAACTCCGGATACTGGTGAAAACGTCTATCCACAAATAAAAATCGTCGCGAATAAAGACTGGGATCATCCAATCACCAATGAAACTGGTGCAGGCTACATCGCCTTCACGGGAGAGTATGAGGTGAAGATCACAGAGGACAATCTGGACGCATTAAAGAAGGGAATCACCATACAGGGGCAGTACTACACATTGACCGGTCTGACGATTTCCTCCGCACAAGAAAACCCCTATCATTTCGAAAACACCGTGGGATGGAGCACCGAAACCCCCGATTCATTGACATGGGGCAGCGAAATTTCTGGCGATCCCAAAGCCTATGGTATCCATGTGACATTTGATCAGAATAACAATGCTTTTTGGAACCGCATCGCTTCTGGAAGTACGCTGAGATTTGAATTTACCGACGTAGAAGAAGGAGCCCAAGTTCAAGTTTCTACGTATTTAAACGGGGTGGTTAAACCCGAAAACTTTATCAACTTAACCGACAACGGAGGTCTTGGCAGTGCAACCATTAGCAAGAGGCTAAAAGATGAAGATGGTGGATATTACGAAATTCCCATCACCACCGACGGCCAGGGCGGTGACGCGATAGATCTAGTGAAGAATTATGGCGTCTATGTCAAGGGATCAGGTGCCAAACTCAAAGAGATTAGCGTCTATTATAAGGTTAATGAAGCGAACTTGGGTGACAACTATATATTCCTTGCCACCTATAGCCAGACATATAATCAAGATGGATGGGACCCCACGACCATCAAGCCGTATTATGCCGCGCTGGGTAAAGTAGAAAACCATCGTGGAGGTGGGAAATGGGAAGACCGCGCGCTGGGTGGTGAATATGCCAAGCCGACCGACTGGCAAGGAAACAACATCCGCTCGGTGACGGTGTATTGCAAAGACGGTTATCAGATGAACACGCGTACAAATGGCGGTGATGGCGACCAGGATATGATCAACGGACTGCACCCCAGGCTCTTTGATTTGACCAAAGCCGACGTCGGCGTGGAATATGCGCAGTGGTTTACATCCAATCCGGAAGTCGACGCTTACAGGCATGGAGAAAATTTGCACAAGTTGATGGACGTCGTCCTCCACAACCATACACGTCTGGTGAAGGTGCGCCTCCCCGAGAACGTAGAGGCCATCGGCTATGAGGCCTTCAGCGACTGCCCGAATCTGACCGAGGTGCACATCCCCCATTGCACGAAGGTGATTGGCAACAATGCTTTCGGCAACTGCCCCAAGCTCACCACATTGAAGGTGATGAGGGATACTGATCCGTGGGGTGATTTTAATTTCGTGCAATTCCCCAAGGCTCTTGAATATATTGGCAACCGTGCCTTCCAAAATGACCGCTCGTTGAGATTTACAAATGCCAACAGAGCTGCATTGGACGGGAAGCTGTCCTTCTATATTGGCGACACCAACACTGAAAACCCTGATTTGCACTACAATCTGAAGGAGATTGGAGACATTGCCTTCTTGAATTGTGTGAATCTTGCCGACACGATTTACATCCCCAACACCGTGACGCGAATCGGCCAGGGGGCCTTCCGCAACACGACGAACGAAGCTGGAACCATCAAGCAGATCGTCTTTAATTATAAGCCCGACGCATATCTTAAGGGCGAACAAGCCGATGCGTTGGAGATTGGCCAATACGCATTCTCGCAACAGCCCAGCCTCTACATACCCGATGTCACATGGTATACCGACCGCGCTCCGCTGACGTCCGTCATCTTTGATTGGGGCAAGACGGGCCAGAAGTATGCCATCGATGCCGCCGCTTTCCAATACGACGTGAATCTGAAAGACCTGGGGCTTTCCGCTGCGGACAAGAACGATGTCAAGTTCACCAGGGTGGGTGCCCGCGCCTTCGAGCATTGCCATAGCCTGGCAAGTGACAACAACACGGTGCAAAACATCATCAACAACGTAACGGTCGATGCGAACGGACGCCCGGCCATCGGCAACAACGCCTTTGCCTACTGCAATGGCGGACTGCTGAACACGAAGGGAGAGCTTATTAGCTCCGTGTGGAACAGTTGGTATGAAATTACGATTCCCGAATCGTGGAAGTATTTGCCCGCAGGACTCTTCGAGCATGACTTCAACCTGAATAACGTATACGTGTCGGCAACCGAGGCCCCCGTCACCGAGAACACCTTGAACGACGCCGACAAGGCGAATGCCGACCTGGGACAGAGCATCGCCCTGACCGACGGCTCTTATGGTACGAACAATGAGGAATTCTATACTGAGCATGGCGGACAATATATTATCGACGAGGACTCAACGTTGCACTATCCCTTCTATGGAATCGTGTCTAACCGTTGCCGATTGAATTTTACCTTCGACAAAGGGGATGCCGAAAGCATCCAGGCTAAGAAGACGTACCGCGAACAGCCCGGCTTCCTCTATGATTTGCTCACCAAGTATTTGGATGAGGACATGATACATCACGAAACCAAAAGTAAGGATGGAGAAGTTATATTACGCGCATGGGACGACACGAAGATGGATAAATACTATTATTGTGTGGATCAGGCCGCTGCCGACATCGTGTTAAACCGTACGTTCAACAAGGATGAGAACAATTGGAACACCGTCGCCCTGCCCTTTGGCATTTGGTACAAGGACACCTATACGAACGCCTTGGGCAACGATGCCGTGGCCGCACTCTACGCCTTCGACGAGGATGAGCCTCTGAGGAAGGACGGCAAGACCCTCCACTTCGTCCAAATAGATTGGGGAATCGATTACTCCAACATTCCGAAAGGAACCCCGTTCGTCGCACGGCATATTGACCCCTCCAAGGCCCAGCCCACGGGTGACGAGCCCAAGGAATACTTCTATGCCATCCTGACCAAGAGTGACGGAGGCACGGTGCAAGCCACGGCCACCAAGCCCGTCCAAGGCTATCGCTTTGCCAATGTGGACTATTATGGTGCCAATTGGCCCAACTATAACGAGCCGGCCTATGTCACGGAGACGAGAGAGAATTCTCCCTATGCGTTTGTAGGCAGCTACATCTTGCACAGCAAGACCGGACTCGAGCCCATTTCCGGTGTTGATGACCCGTCCTACCAGGACAATCGCATCGAAAACGCCTTCTTCATCCAGAACAACAAGTTCTATAGCACGGATCAGATTGGCGATAAGAAGTTATCTCTGAAGGGCTTCCGCGCCTACTTCACCAAGTCGGAGACGGCTCCCACCACGGCCAAGCAATCGGTGCTGGACATTGGTCTCGACGAGAACGAGGCTACCGGCATTGAGCAGGCCCACATCGTGGTGGTCAATCCTGATGGCAGCAGCGTCGACAAGGCCTACAATCTGGAAGGCCAGCGCGTAAGCGACGGCTACAAGGGCGTCGTAATTGTTAATGGCAAAAAAATGATTAGACGATGAAAAAGGATTATATCACTCCGCAAACCCAAATCGTCCGCATGGGCAACAACAACTTGCTGGGCATCTCGTTTACCACCACAGACGATAAGCCGGTCTATAGTATGCCGGATGGAGAAACAGGAAGTACAAATTGCTCTCCGGAGACGACAGGTGGCGAGGTCTTTGGCGACGCCAAGAAGGGCTCGACGGCCCGGTCGATATGGGACAACTGGGACGAATAGCATAGAAAATAGGAAGCCAATACGGACACGACATCCCGAGGGTGCGCGTGTCCGTAACGGCCAAAAAGCAAAAGGGCCATACCCCAAACCAGCACATCTGCCAAGGTATGGCCCCTTTTTTAAACCGTTTTACCGTGTTTTTGGACAAATACACCTTTATCTAACACAATATTACCCGACATTTTAGAAACTAAACCGTAATTTTGCAACGAACTTAAACGAAAAAAATACTGATATGCGTAAGATTGCAGCCATAGTCTTCATGCTATGCATCACGACCACATGGGCGTTGGCAGTACCACGTGCCGAATATCCAAGGCCCCAGTTTGAACGCCAGGATTGGATCAATCTCAATGGTGACGATTGGACCTACCAGTTCGATTTCGGCAAGAGCGGCTCCGAGGCCAGGCTCTACACCTCAAAAGGCTTTCACGACCACATCACGGTGCCGTTCTGCCCGGAGAGTCCGCTATCCGGCGTCAACCACAAGGACTTCATCGACGCCATGTGGTATCACCGCACACTTGACATTCCGGCCTCATGGCAGGGCAAGCACATCATCCTGCATTTTGGGGGCGTAGACTTCAAGTCCACCATTTATATCAACGGCCAGAACGCGGCGACGCACTATGGCGGAAGCGCCTCCTTCGAGGTGGACATCACCAAGTATGTCACACCGGGCTCCACGGCCGACCTCGTGGTGGGCGTGGAAGACGACGTCCGCTCCCGGCTCCAGCCCGGAGGCAAGCAGAGCCGCCGGCTCAATTCCTATGAATGTTTCTACACCCGTGTCACGGGCATCTGGTCGACGGTGTGGCTCGAGCCGGTGGCCAAGGGCGGACTCAAGAAGGTGAAGATTACGCCCGACCTCGACAACAGCCAGTTCCACTTCGACCCCGTATACTATGAGATAACGGGCAACGAGACGTTCACCGTGACCGTGAAAGACGGCAACAAGGTGGTGGCCACGGCCACCGTTCCCGCCGCCAACAGCAGCAGCGTGGCCACAACCCTCAAGAACGTGAAGACCTGGTCGCCCGAGAGCCCACACCTATATAATATAGAGTTCACGGTGAAGAAGGACGGCAAGGTGATCGACCAGGTCAGCAGCTACGCCGGTATGCGCAAATCGGAGATTCGCGGGCGGAAGTTCTATCTCAACAACAAGCCCTATTACCAGCGGCTGGTCCTTGACCAGGGCTACTATCCCGACGGCCAGTGGACCGCGCCTACCGACGAGGCGCTGAAGAACGACATCCGCCTCGGCAAGGAGGCCGGCTTCAACGGGGCACGCCTGCACCAGAAGGTTTTCGACCAGAGATACTTCTATTGGGCCGACAAGCTGGGCTACCTCACATGGGGCGAGTCGCCAAGCTGGGAGATGGACTGGACCAATCCCATCGCCGCCCGCAACATGATTGACGAATGGACGGAGTGCCTCGACCGCGACTACAACGTGACGAGCCTCGTGGTGTGGTCGCCTCTCAACGAGGTGTGGATGGACGACGTGGACGACCAGCGCAAGCGGCTCACCGAGGACCTCTACTACATGACCAAGCGCATTGACAACACGCGCCCCGTGGCCACGACGAGCGGGGGATGGCACGTGGGGGTTGACGACATCTACACCGAGCACACCTATCTGCAAGACCCGCTCGAGCTGTACAACCAGGTGAAGCCCATCGACGAGGACAAGCCCTACACGCAGTTTGCCGACAAGAGCTATAAATGGGAGGGACAACCCTATATGATCGACGAGTTCGGCGGCATACGCTGGATCAAGAAGATGGCCACACAACAGGAGGTGGCACCCGAGAGCAGCTTCTGGGGCTATGGAAAAGACCCGCAAACCCTGGAGGAATATTACGACCGCCTGGAAGGACAAGTGGACGCCATGCTGAGCATTGACAACGTGTGCGGCTTCTGCTACACCCAGATTGTCGACGTGGAGCTGGAGAAGAACGGCATCTACACCTACGACCGCGAGAAGAAGTTCGACATGGACCGCATCCACCGCATCTTCACCAAGAGTCGCGAGCAGGCCAAGAAAGACTTCCAGAAACGGGTTGAAGCCCGCAAGAAGTAGGCACCCGCAATCCCCAGAACGACAAACCCGAACTTTCTAACAAAAAACTATATATATATGAACCGACCGAAAAGTATATGCGTTGCCGCCTTGCTCTTAGGGAGCATGCTGGCCATGAGCGCACAGACTTATCGCAACCCTGTCATACCCGGCGTTGCTGATGCCGGGTGTGTCAGGTATGCCGGCAAATATTATCTCGGCGGTGTTGCCACTCTGGGCGATTTCTTTGTCAGCAGCGACCTCGTCAGCTGGCCCGACCGCATCCACGTGTTCGACTTGGACAACCAGTGGACCCACGGCACGGGGGCCCGCAACAACCAGGTGCACGCCGACGACATCTCGTATAGCAATGGCAAGTTCCACTTGCTGTTCAGCGTCAACTACTGGGGACGCGACCGGCACATCGTGCACATCACGCATGCCACCTCGGAGTCTATTTCCGGCCCCTTCCGCGAGGTGAGGGATGACCAGTGGTATGAGAACCGCATCGACCCGATGGTCTTCCGCGACGATGACGGCCGACTCTATCTCTACATGGTGAAGTTCACCGACGGCAACACCATCTGGGGACGCCCCCTGAACCAGGACTTCTCCTTTGCCGGAGACGCCGTGCAGCAGTTCAGCTCGCAACCCGGCACGTGGGAGACGCTTGACAACCGGGTGGCGGAAGGCCCCTTCGTCATCAAGTATCGTGGAAGATACTACATGATGTATAATGCCAACCACACGGCGCCGGAATATGGCAACTACCGCCTGGGCGTGTGCGAGGCCGCATCGCCATTGGGATTCAATCCCGGTGGGAAATACAGCCACCCGGTGGTTGGGCCCAACACGATAGCGATGGACGACACCCACCCCGACCTGCTGCTCTATGGCACGGGCCGATATGTTCCGGCCACGGTGTCACGTTCGCAAGGGGGCGCCGACACCATTCACTTCAACCTCGCACGCGTTCCGGAAGGCAACACTTACCTGAAGGTCGTGCAAAGGGGAGGCTGCCGCGTGAAGGTCAACGGCACGAGCGTCAATGGCGACGACAAGGCCGACTACACGCTCTTCCCGATAGACAAGAAGGCCTTGAGAGAAGGTGGGAACGAAATCGTCGTAGACAAAGGCCGGGGCACCTTGTCGGCCATCGCGCTCTACGATTTCGGCAACGACACCCCCGACGACTTGCTGGTCACTCCGGGACAACCCAACATCGTGAGGGGACCCAACGGCTGGGAGTGGTGGCTCGTCTACATGGCCAACGTGGGATGGAGGCGCAGCCAGTTTATCGACCGGATACACTTCAACCAAGGACGCCTCACGGTGGACGGCATCACCGGACCACACACCACGGGGTTTCATCCAGCACCCGCCCTACCCCAATATGCCGGCCAGGCGCTCGACAGCGTCAACTTCTCCGACTCCTATCTGCTGGAGCTCACCATGAAGGGCCCGGCGACGCGGCAGGGCATCGACGTGGGAGGCACGAGTGTGACTCTCCCCGACAGCATGGACCATGACGTCGCTCACGAGTGGCGCATAGAAAAGAACCACGGACTGCTGACGGTGTGGGTGGACAAGATTCTGCTACGCGACCATGTGGCCATAGACGCCTCCGCCCAAGGCGTGACCCTCACGGGCGGCGAAAGGGCGTATGACGTGGACTATGTTTCCTATAACGTGGGCTACGACGAGTATGCCGACAAGTTCAGCGGATGGGAAGGACTTGCGGCCGGCGGCAAGGGGCTGCAACTGAAGCGGGGACGATATCTGAAGGGGGACGCCGCCTCGGACTATGAGCTGAGCGTCCAAACCGACGACCACGGGGCCCCGACGGGGACCTACGGCGTCATGGCGGCCTATGTGGACGAGAAGAACTATGTGAGCGTACAGGTGGACATCCCGACGGCAAGCGTGGTAATCACCAAGGTGGAGAAGGGCAAGAAGACCACCGTCGTCAAGCCCCTGGGAGAGACCGCCGACGCCTACCCCGATGTCAAGCACACCGACTCTTTCGAGAAACAATATCGCTTTGATAGCGACACCTACCTCACGGCCATCCTCCTTCCCCACCAGAAGCCCGACAACGACCCGTATGCAAGCGACTTGGGCATCGCGGCTCCGGACCGTGAGGGATATGTGGAAGACGTCGTCGCGTCGCAACAGGTGGCCTACCTCGACGGGGACACGTGGAAGCCGCTGACATTCGAGAAGGTGGCCTCGCCCCACCCCGCATGGCAACGCCTGAAGACGGACAACGTCAAGACCCGCGGCTTGCGCTTCATCAATGGCAATCCCACGGATATGCACCGAAACCTATACCGTATCAAGGTGGAGAAGAGCCGCCAGAGCGTCAACCAGCTGCGTGTTGACAAGCGGGGACGGGACCTTCACTTCTTTGTGAACGGCAGGGCCTTGGGCACCGTGAAGATGAAAAGAAATGTACCTACCCGTTGCGGAGTAGTGTCTGACGGCAATGCAGACGTGACGATAGGCAACACTTTATATTACATCATCAAACAATAATAAACAAAACACCTTTTGAGTATGAAAAAGAAAAGTTTACTCGCTGCAGCTTTGATGCTAACAGCAGGTGGTGCTTTCGCACAAACGGACAATGTCATCGACTTGCTCCCGGAGGGAGTGACCGTTGACATCAATGCTGAGCGCCGCACCGTCAAGGAGAAGAACCTTGTCGTCGTGGGATCGCAGGAAAAAGGCTACAAGGCCTTCTTCGCCGCTACCGATAGCGAGCACGGCACAGAGCTTTGGGTGACCGACGGCACCAAGGCCGGCACGCACATCGTGGCCGACATCCTGCCCGGAAGCGGCTCGTCGTCGCCGGCCTGGCTTGCACGATTGAATGACAAGGTGCTCTTCTCGGCTTATACCGACGACAACGGACGCCAGCTATGGGTGTCTGACGGCACGGCCGAGGGAACAAAGCTGATTGCCCAGACCTATGACCTGGGTGACGGCAACCCTCAAGCCATCTATCAGATCAACGAGACGCAGGCCGTGTTTGCCGCCATTAGCGACGAGAGCGCCGAGTACAATCCTGACGAGGGTGCCCAGTATTGGCTCTGGGTGACCGACGGCACGGAGGAAGGCACCAAGCTTATCAAAGAAGTGAAGGTTGACAATCCGGGCAAGGAGAACACCAACCAGCACTCGCCATTCGTGCGTGTGGGCCGCCGCCTGTTCTTCAAGGCCGACGACATCGACGAGCACTATGGCACGGAGCTTTGGGTGACCGACGGTACGGCCGAGGGCACTTACCTCGTGAAGGACATCAACACCGAGCCCAACACCGACAAGGGCCCCGGCTATACGCGTGACTCCGCTATCGACGACATGGAGAACTTCAATAACAACAAGTTGTTCTTCAAGGCTTGGACCCTCGAGAGTGGTAATGAGCTTTGGGCTTCCGACGGTACCGAGGAGGGCACTTACGAGGTCTACAATGCCGACCCCAGCGTCAACCCCGACAACGGCATCGGCAACGGTCCCGGTGTCTTTGGCGAAGGTTGGGAAGTCTATAAGGGACGCATCTGGTTCCGTGGCTGGAGCCCCGAGGGCGGTTACGAGCTTGCCGGCTCGAATCTTGAGAAGGGCGACTACCAGTATATTGACTACTTCACCCTCAATCCGTCTATCGACAACAACTCGTTCCCCGATCCGGGCTGCGTGTTCCAAGACAAGTACGTGTTCTGCGGAGCCGATGGCTTCGATGCCAACGCCGTGCCCGCACAGCATGGAGGCGAGATGCTGATTTGGGATGGTGAGACCATCACGCGTCAAACCGAGACCAAATTCCCGGGTACAATATGCGACTGGGTGAAAGAGCCCATCGTTGCCGGAGGTTCGCTTTACTGGATGAACGAGGCTAACGACGTGGCCTTAGGCCTCGGCAGCGGTCTGTATCGCCTTGACGACCTCAGCGACGAGCCTGTCGTCGTTACGCCTATCACGACGACGGGTGACAACGTGAACACCCTGCGCAACCTCAACGGAACCATCCTTTATGTCTGCGGTGCCAACAACCGCCTGTATGCCGACGAGTATACGAAGGCTAACTGGGACGGTGTGTCGGACAAGGGATACCTCGATCCCAAGTTCGAGGGCGACACGGAGGCTTCCACCAACGGCATCAACGGCATCTCGTCGAACAATGGTGACAGCAACATCATCAACGTGTACAATATCAATGGTATACAGGTGAAGAGCAATGTCAACAAGGCTGACGCTGCCAAGAACTTGCCCAAAGGCATCTACATCTTTGGTGGCAAGAAGCATGTCGTGTTCTAATCTGTATCTTCAAGAACTAACCGTATGAAACCCACGCCCATCCGCCAAGAATGACCTTGGCGGACGGGCATGGCAAAAGCGGAATATTAAACTTAACCTATATCAATTATGTCAAGACACATTTTAATACGTAGCTCGCTGTGTCTCATGTTGCTTTTTTGGACCGCCCTCGGATTTGCCCAGAAAATCACGGTGACGGGAACCGTCCTCGATGATACGCAACAGCCTCTCATGGGAGTGACCGTACTGGAAAAGGGTACGTCTAACGGGGCCGTCACCAACATTGACGGAAAATATACGATTACCGTTGCGAGCCACGCAACGCTGAGCTTTTCGTACATCGGCTTTAAAGCTCAAAACCAGGAAGTGAAAGGACGCAAGGAAATCAACGTACAGCTCGAGTCCTTCACCAACACGCTCAACGAGATGGTCGTCATTGGTTATGGCGTCCAAAAGAAGAGCGACATCACGGGATCTATCAGTTCCATTTCAGGCAAAGACATCAATGACGTGCCGGTCTCCTCCACCTTGCAGGCCTTGCAAGGACGTGCTGCCGGCGTCAACATCATACAGAACTCGGGTGCTCCGGGTGGAAGCACCACAATCAAGATTCGTGGTACGGGTACCATCAACGACGCCGACCCGTTGTACGTCGTGGACGGATTCATCGTCGACAACATCGACTACCTCAATCCTAATGACATTGCCAACGTGGAGGTGTTCAAGGATGCGGCGTCGAGCGCCGTGTATGGTTCGCGTGCCGCAAACGGCGTCGTCTCCATCACCACCAAGCGCGGTAAGGCCGGAAAGATCTCCATTACCTATGACGGATACGTGGGAACGTCGGATGCATGGAAGAAAATCGATGTCATGGACGCCGACAACTATGCGCTGATGAGGGACTATGTCAATGGCTCCACAACCTACTCTGCCGACGGACAGCTCTTCATGACCAAGGATGCCAGCGGCAACCTGGTCTTTGATCCGGCAAAGGCCGCCATCCTCGATACCATTCACCACAACTCCGCCGGCAACTGGTGGGACGCCGTGACGCGTACCGGCATAAAGACGCAACACGGCGTGAGCGTGAGCGGGGGCTCGGAGAACACCCAGTTCCTGGCCAGCGTGAGCTATTATAGGGAGAACGGTATCGTGAAGACTTCGGATTACAACCGCTTCAACGGCAGGGTCAACGTGAACTCGAAGCTGGCCAAGTGGCTCACCATGCAAGCCGAGCTGGCTTACACGAACGAGAAGCGCCACGGCGTGCCGGAAGGGTCGTCGAGCATCTTGAAGCAGGCGCTCTTCGAGTCGCCCATGGAGTATCTGTACAACAATGAGGACTACTGGTATAGCAACAATCCGCTGGCCGTGCTTGACAGATATAACGGGCAGAATCATTATGACCGGCTGAACGCCAACCTCAGCCTTGACGCGAAGTTCCTGAAATACTTCGACTATCAATTCAAGGCTTCTTATTATACTACGCGCAATATCGATGACGACTTTACGGAAGTTTGGGGACCAGACGAGGACTTCGTCATGCCCTCTTCGCTGTCGTCCGTGTATAAGAAGCAAGACAATGTGAACAAATGGGAAATCAACAACCTTCTCACGTTCCTCTATACCGACAAGCATAACAGCCTGACCGTCCTTGCCGGTCAGACGGCCGAGAGCTACAAGGACAGCTGGCAAGACGGAAGGCGTGCCGGAACTCCGGGTAATGCTTCCGACTTCCGGTTCCTTTCGAGTGCTTATACTGGTGACAAGACTTACGGACTTGACCGGGAATGGACCTCCGTGGGCTTCATCAGCCGTATCAACTATAGCCTGAATGACACTTACCTCTTCCAGGCCAACATGCGTGTTGATGGCTCGTCCATGTTCTCCAAGGATAATCGTTGGGGATTCTTCCCTTCGGTGTCTCTCGGCTGGAAGTTCACCAACGAGAAATTTATGCAGAGCCTCTCTGACGTGCTCTCCAGCGGAAAGCTTCGCGTGGGTTGGGGCAAGCTGGGTAACAACCGTATTGACGAGCTTTCACGATACACTTATCTTACCTCGGGCTATAACTATCCTTACGGGCTGGGCAACTCAACGGTCTACGAGGGCTCGACGGCCACCGTGCTGGGTAACGACGGCATCAAGTGGGAGAAGAACGAAAGCTACAACGTCGGACTTGACCTCTCCTTCTGGAACAACAAGCTCCTCGTTACTGCGGAATACTTCAACCGCAAGACCACCGACATGCTCCTGCGTGTTCCGACAGTGGCCTCGGCCGGGCTCGACTTCAGCCCGATGACCAATGCCGGCGCCGTGAAGAACACGGGTTGGGAAGTGGATGTCAAGTGGCGCGACAATATCGGCAAGGACTGGAAATATGAAGTGGGATTCAACCTCTCATGGATCAAGAACAAGGTGACGAGCCTCGGTACGGGAAACGAACCTATCTATGGATCGTATCTTAACGAAAGCAGCATTGTGGACTATGTCACCAAGACTGCCGTTGGCCAGCCTATTGGAAGCTTCTTTGGATATGTCACTGACGGTATCTTCCAAAGCTATCAGGAGGTGAGGGAGAGTGCCCAGTACGAAGTAGGAAAGAACGACTTCGAGCAGACCACAATGCCTGGCGACTTCCGCTTCAAGGACCTTAATGGTGACCACCGCATCACGGCCGAGGACCGCACCTATCTTGGCTCGCCCATGCCCAAGTTCTTCTTCGGAATTCCTATGGATGTCAGCTATAAGAATTTTGACTTGAACATCTTCCTCCAGGGACAAACAGGCAACAAGATTTTCAATGTGATGGACTATTATCTCTATAACGCGGCCGAAGGCAACGTATATGCAGACATTCGCTCAAAGCACTGGTCCGGCCAGCTTGAAGGCCAGGGAAGGACCTTCTTCCCCCTCAACACCAATGCCAGCGTTCCCGACTTGTCTAACAACGACGCGCCACGCAACTTCCGCGCAAGCGATTTCTTTGTACGCAAGGGCGACTACATGCGCCTAAAGCAAGTACAACTTACATATACGTTCCCACAATCCATCCTTTCACATATCGGTGTCAAGAGCCTGGCCCTGTCACTGACGGCTTACAACCTCCTGACCATTACGGGCTATGACGGCTTTGACCCCGAAGTGGGAAAAATCTCAGGTACGGAGGGAAACAACCTCAGCATGGGTGTCGACCAAGGTAACTACCCGCAAGCACGTTCGTTCACCTTTGGTGTGAAGTTAGGTTTATAATCTTTCAATGAAATACAAGATATGAAACGAGCAATATATAAGTTGGCAATTCTTGCTGCCGTAATGCCAATGGCAAGCTGTAACGACTTCCTCGACAAAGATGTCTTGGGTAATCCGACAGAAAAGAATTACTACGACACGCAATACAAGATGCAGAGTGCGCTTGATGCCGTGTACGACGAATTGCAATCCGACGCATACAACGATCAGGAGTGGCGCTTTGGCGAGGCCATGGGCGACAACGTGTTTGGCGTCGACGAGGGCATCTCATCACAGATGGGCCAGCTCGTCAACTTCCGCTTCAGTACTTCCAACACATGGATTCTGCAAAGATGGAATGTGAACTATGTCGGCATCCATCGGGCCAACCAGGTCATATACAACATCCACCGGGTGAGAATCACCAACGACCAAGTTGGCACTTATAATAATGTGCGCTGGATTTACGGGCAGGCCAAGTTCCTCCGCGCCTACTACTACTTCAATCTCGTGAAGACCTTTGGCGGCGTTCCCATCCGCCCGGAGGAAGAGGGGGTCGACTCCCTTGTCGTGCCCCGCTCTACCAAGGAGCAGTGCTACGCCTACATCGAGAAAGACCTGCGCGAGGCCGCAATCATGCTGCCTAACGTCTATGCCTCGTCGGCTGACTTGGGCAAGGTGACCCGCGGCGCCGCTATTGCCTTGCTGATGAAGGTGCTCATGTATGAGGCCAAGCCCGAAGTGCCTTCGGACAAATGGCAGGAGATGGTGGAACTGGGCCGCTACATGGTCGACAACCAGCCTCTGACTTATCGCCAGATACTGAAATATGATGGTACGGAACCCTGGGAAGACCTGAGGGAGCGGCTGTGGTTCAAGCCTGTGGACAAGATTGATGGTGGAGAGCAGAACACGTCCGAATATGAAAAGCCTGACGACCAACTGCCTTCAATGGCCAATGTCTACTCTTTGGAATACAAAGACTACTATGGCAACGCGCTGCATAACGGAGACAAGATGTCTTATCTGTTCCAGTTCTACAATGCCGGAGAGTTCTGCCGTGGTTCGGTTTGGGAAGTGGTCTTCAAAGAGAGCGCGGACGGAACGGGCGGCGACACGAACGAGGGCCAGGGACTGGAGTTCTTCGATGTCGGCCAGGTCAAGATGTATGCCACCGACCAGCTTCTGAACAACATCTTCGGATCGGATGTGCGCAAGGACTTCACCATCCACCACCAGGGACAGACTTTCGACGGCGAGATATGGCAAGGCGGCGAAGGCAACTATGTGTCGCTCAAATGGTATACTCCGAAGACGGACAAGCCCAAATACGCGGGTGACAATGGCAAGAACAGGCGCATCATACGCTATGCCGACGTGGTGCTGATGTATGCCGAGGCTCTCAATGAGTGCGGCTACCGGCAGGAGGCTTTGAACAATCTGAACAAGTGCAAGGCCCAGGTCAACAAGCTCGACAACTCAACCAAGCTCTATGTGGCAGGCGGATATGGCTACATCCGTAGCCAGATTTGGCAAGAGCGCCGCATGGAGTTCGCCTTTGAGTGGGACCGCTACTTTGACATGGTGCGCGAAGGGCAGGCAGCCAAGCTGCTTCACCAGTTCGCCTCTTACCGTTCGACACGTCGTGGCGCCTATTTCCGCGAGGGGGTCAACGAGCTGATGCCTATTCCTCAAACGGAGATCGATGTGTCAAACGGCGTGGTCACACAGAACCCAGGATATTAAAACATGAAAATCAGCATTTAAACTTTAGAAATGATGAGAAAAACATTTTTTTTCCTGATAGCGGCTTTGGTTCTGCTGGGAATGACGGCGTGTTCCGACGAGAATGAGCCGGCGCGCACTCCGGTTGCCTCTGCCACAATCAGCCAGACGGATTTGGAAGTAAACCAAAGTATGCAGATTACGTTCAACGGCGTTGCCGACCAAGTCGTGGTCTATACGGGAGATGAAGGACACAACTTCGCCCTGCGCGACTCCAGTGATACGGGGTTCCCCGTCAACAAGGGGCTCTTCACTTACTCTTACTCCCTGCCCGGCAATTATCATGTAGTGGTCGTGGCGTCCACCTACGACACGTACCTGGGCGACGGGTTGCGGCAAGACACGACAGCCTTTGACGTCAAGGTGACTGATGATGTCACGGAGCTGGAGAACGTCTACTCCTCCATCACTCCGAACATCTATTATGCCGAGCTCTTGGACAACAACGCCTGGGTGCTCCGGCTGCCTACCAAGCAGGTCTATAACAACCGTGACGTGGTGCTTCGCGCCAACCGGCAGCGCTTGAGCTTTGACATTGCCTCCGGTGCGACAAACATCTATATAGACGGAGAGTTGTGGCAACAGAGAAACTATTATGACCTTACCCAAACGCACGACATCCATGTGGTGGCCAATTCCGGGGCGACTCGTGACTACAAGCTCTACACCCTGATCTATCCGGAACTGGAATCGGTATCCGTCAATGGCGTGAAGGGCACGCTGAAGCGCGACCCCTTTGACCAAAGCGCGCAGACATACAGCTTTAAGTTGCCGGCCGGATCTGACCTCGCCAATGCAACCATAACCTTCTCTGCCAACGAAGACGCGAGGTTCCTGGTGAATGGGCAAGAGGTGGCATCTGGCTCGACGGTGGACCTCACAAGCGGAAACATAACCCTCGTGACAACATCACCGGAGAACAGCGAAGTCTATGCGACATCACATCTGACTTTCTTAACTGAATGATACTATTTATGAAAAAGGCGACACTGATTTTCCTTTTCAACTTTTGCATAGCGCTGGCAGCCTTGGCTGCCAGCCATGTGCCGTATCAGGGGTCCCGCATATTTTGGGATACATCAACGCTGAAGACCGTCTTCGCAAGCGGTGGCTATGCCAGAATCGCCCAGCTGCAAGACGGAAGGCTTATGGCGTGTGTTGAGAACAACGGCATAGACATCTCCTTTAGTAGCAACAAGGGGAATACATGGTCGGCTCCTGTGAAGATTGTGAGCAACGGCAACATCCCGGAGTGCGTGCCAGACCTGCTGCAAACTGCTGACGGGACCATCATCGTAGCCTATAATCCACGCCCCAACGAGCCCTACTCGGCTGACCGGCGCTTCGGAATCCATCTTAAACGCAGCACTGACAATGGAAGGACCTGGAGTGACGACATTCCTGTTTTCGATGCCGACTTCAATTATTGGAATGGATGCTGGGAACCCTCGCTGCTACAGCTGCCCAACGGCGAGCTCCAACTTTATTTCGCGGACGAGTCGGAATTCCCCTATAGCGACGAGCAGCAGATCTCCGTATGCCGTTCTTATGACGATGGTGTCAATTGGACCGCGCCGGCACGCGTCTCCTTCCAAGAAGGCAACGGCGCGCGCGACGGAATGCCATCGGCCGTCATTCTGAACAATGGGAATATTGCCGTAGCCATTGAGAACAGCGGGTGGCCCGGCGTGGGCGACTTCATTCCCACGATCGTGACGAGTACGCTCCAGCAGAACTGGAACCCATGGGTGGGATATCCAAGCAATCGGCGATGGAAGGCTTTCGACCCGAGCTATGTAAGCTCTAACGTAAAGGGGGGCGCGCCCTATATACGCCGGCTGCCATGGGGAGAGACGGTGCTCTCGCATCAATCAACAAGCTTGAACAGCTATGGCAAGTTCGACATGCTGGTCTATGTCGGCGACGAGAACGCCCAAAACTTCAAGGCCATGAGCAAGCCTTTCTCCTCAAGCGCGCAAAACAGCTACCTGTGGAACTCCCTATGCGTGATTGATACGGGCGTCGTCGTTGCCGTTGGCAACATTGACGGAGGCCAGGTCGTCATGCAAAAGGGTTATGCGGTAAGGACGTTGCAGGCGCCCTTCGCTTCTCCCACAATCGACGGGAGGCAGACGAGTGCCGATGGTTATTACAAGGGGAACGCCAGGCAATTGATATTAGGACGCGAGCGCGGCACGAACTTCACGGCCGATTTCGCTTATGACGAAGACTCGCTTTATTTTACTTCGAGGGTGTCTGATATCGACCAGGTAACAAACCGTGGATCAAACAGCGACGGCGTGACTCTTCTCATTGACACGAGGAACGCCTCTTCCGACTACCGCATCGCCGAGGGTATCTACCGGCTGCTTTTCCTCGCCAACGGGCAAATGCGCGTGGCCAGAGGAAACGGTTCAAGCTCATGGCAATGGAGCGGACTAAGCCAGGACACACTTGGCACGCACTATGTGAAGGCGGGGACGACACGATACTATATTGTCGAGGCCGCCATCCCATGGTCGGCCTTGGGCCTCACCCAGGCCGAGATACCCAACGGCACGCACATGCGTGTGAACGTGATGCTGCAAAACAACAACAAGGACAACAGCAGCATGCCTGTCGGCTATGAGATGCTCCCTGATTCGAAGCGTGACGAGTCTTGGTCGTGGATGGACTTCTACCTGCAACCCCACGACGCCACGGGCGTGAGAACCGTCAAGCCTGGCAAGGGCGGCGCCGTCGCCGTACACAACAATGGCCGAGACATCACCATTGAGGGAGGCGACGTCAACACGACGGAAGTCTACACGGCCGCAGGGTTGCTCGTCGGAAAGTATAATGGGAGGCGCTTCACCCTGCCAGCGTCAATCCGGGGCATCGTCCTGATACGGATAAAGTTGTCGGACAATAGCACCGTAACTCAAAAAATATTGCTGTAAACCTCATCGCATAGCTAACCCGTTTGCGCAAATCTTTTAAAAAAGATTTGTTTTTCTCATTTTTTTTTGCGAATTTTGTATTCGTCTATGCATAAACAATATTTCGCAAACGGGTTAGCTATCATGAAGAGGGGGTATTGCTCCATTTTTGTCGTTATCGCGTCGTTCCTACTGGGTGGAACGGCGGCAGATGCCCGTGACTTCTTTTTCCAGCACATCAACAGCCTTTCCGGACTGCCACACCAGCAGGTGGAAGCCATAGCGCAAGACGGCGAGGGATATATGTGGTTTGGCACACGGAACGGACTCGCACGGTATGACGGAGCCGACATGAAGACCTTTTACCATGCCAGCGACAACCCCCACTCCTTGGGCCACAACTTTGTCAAGGGGCTGCTTTTTGACAGCAAGCACCGGTTGTGGATATGCACCTCGAAGTGCATCAGCCGATACAGGCCCGCGACCAACGATTTTGTCAACTATGAGAACGTCGGGCAGACAAACCACATCGTGGAAACAAGCAACGGCAAAATCGTCAGCACGGGCGACTTCGTGTGGATGTATGACGACGAGAAGGACCGCTTCCGGAAGCTTCCATCCTCCGGAGAGGGGTACAACCTATATCTGGCCGCCGGCAAGCGCGGAAGCGTCTTCGTGGCCACAAACCAATCGATTTATTATTATGATTCCTCATTCAAGCATATCCGCCACTTGCCCAAATCGTGCTATGCCGATTTCCTGACGGGCGCCGACGGCATATGCCCCCTCCTTGTTGACACACGGGGACGCCTATGGGTGGGAAGGAATGGCAAGGGCGTGGAAGTGATAGACCTTAACAGCCTTGAAAAGAAAGTCTATCCTCCCTCGATGATCGCCAACGGCACCGTGCGCGTGATCAAGGAAGACCGGTATCGCAATATCTGGTTGGGAACAGAGAAAGGCGTGTCTATAATAAGGACAAACGGCGATATTGAGAACATAGGCCACAACTTCCTGGACAGCCGCCTGCTCTCGGGCATGGCAATATACGACATCTACTTTGACACCGATGACAACATCTGGATTTCCAACTATTTCGGCGGAGTCGACCTGATGCTTCACAACCAAGAGGTTTTCCGTTGGATTTCACCGGGTTACGACAACGAGAAGCTCACAGGCAGCGTGGCTCGCATGATGGCCGAAGTGGGGCCGGGAATCATATGGATCGCAACGGAGGATGGTGGGCTGGACGTCTACAACTCCCTATCGGGAACCGTGACGCCGTTCCGCAAGATTCCCAACATCGGCTCCAACGTACACAGCCTTTACTACGACTCCGCGTCGGGCGACATCTGGATTGGCACATTCCGCAACAGCCTGTTCAAATATAACGTCAAGAGCGGCTCAAGCCGTTATTATGAGATCATTCCCGGGCTCCGTTCCGCCAGCGTTTTCGCCTTCGCCAAGCAGCGCAACGGGCGGTTGTGGGTCGCGACGACCCAGGGGCTAAGATGGTATGATGCGAAAAACAACGTCTTCAGGAAACTGGGCAACGGAATAATAGACAACAATTTCGTCTATACGCTGGCCGTTGACCAAGACGACAACATCTGGGCCGGAACGGCGGCTCACGGATTGTTCCTGATCAACGGGAGGACGTTGAAAGTGAGGCAATGGAGGCAGGACACGGCTTCCAACGGACTGAAAGACGACTATATCACCAGTATCTATGCCGCTCCAAACAACATCATATGGATTGGCACGAATAATAATGGATTGCAGACTCTCAACCCGCACACCGGCAAGTTTGGACGCATTGGCGACGACCCCGTATTGAACAACGGCACGATTTGCAGCATACTCGATGACAAACGGGGAAACATCTGGATAACGACTAGCCAGGGCTTGTTCAGATACACCCGCGGCACGCACGGCATCAAGCGGTTCACCATCAAGGACGGACTGCCCACCAACCAGTTCAACTTCTCTTCGTCGCTCCTCACACACAATGGCGAGATATACCTGGGCACCGTTGACGGCGTGGTGCGTTTCTTCCCCAACAGGGTCTACGCTTACAAGGGGGCGCTTGCGGTCGTGCTGAAGCAGCTCGTCATCAATGGCAAGGCGGTGGACGCGGGGACGGAGGACTCGCCGCTTCAAGACGAGCTTAACAATACGAGCCGCATCGACCTGTCATACGGAGAGGGGCAGTCGTTCGCCATAGACTATGGAGTCATCATCCCCGCAAACAACCTTGGCGTGAACTACCAGATGTGGGTGGAGGGCATAGACAAGAAGTGGCAGAACGTAGGCCAGCAAGGCCGGTTCGCCGCTTACAATCTGTCGCCGGGCACCTACGTCCTGCACCTGCGTGCCAACGACACCAACGAGGGGTGGGACAAATGCCCCGAAAAGGTTCTCAAGATTGTTGTTCATCCACCCTTTTATCGCACAAACTGGGCTTATCTCTTCTATTTCCTCGTCATATTGGGCGTCGTGCTTTATATCCACCTACTCTACAAACGCAGGATGGAGGCGCACAACCAAGTGAGAATCGCCACGATGGAAAAAAACAAGCTGGAGGAACTCGACAGGGCGAAGTCGGATTTCTTCACCAACGTGTCACATGAGCTGAAAACACCGTTGGCCCTCGTCGAGGCGCCTCTGAAAAGCATCAACTGCGACAACATACCCGAGGAAGACCGCAAGCACCTGGAGCTGGCTATCAGGAACACGAAGAAGATAGAGGACATGATCAGCCAATTGGTCAGCTTCAACAAGGCGGAAAGCGACAACATCTCGTTCTATCTGCAAAAAGACAACCCCGTACGGTTTATCCATCGCATCATCGAGGCGTTCAGAGACCTTGCGCTCGAAAAGCATATAGAGCTGGAAGAAACACTCGAAGATGAAGAACGAATCGTTTGGTTCTCACCTTATTATGTAGAGCGCATCATAAGCAACTTGTTGACAAACGCCTTCAAGTACACCCGGCCGGACGGCGAGGTGAGTGTCTTTGCGGACATAAGGAAGCGGGACGAAGACGACTTTGACTATCTTTATTTTGAGGTGAACGACACCGGAATCGGCATACGCAAAGAAGAGCAAGAAAAGATTTTCAACCGGTTCTATCAAACACAACGGGGCGTAACGTCGGGCTCTCACGGATGGGGGCTGGGGTTGTCCCTGGTGAAACGCCTTGTCGACATCCACAAGGGCTTCATCAAGCTGGATAGCGAGGTCAACAAGGGCTCTTCCTTCAAGATATGGCTCAATGTTGACAGCCGCGCCTTTGACGAGCAAGTCTTGATCAGCGACGAAAGGACCTTGACCTCCGTGGATGATTACGACATCCCACAGGTGGAAACATCGACCATGCCGCAAACATCGCAAGAGGCGGGCGGCGAAAACCAGATGTCCCTCCTTGTCGTGGAAGACAACGACGACCTGCGGGCCTACCTGTCGGACGATCTCTCTCGTCATTTCCATGTCTTCACGGCCCGAAACGGAAAAGAGGGGCTGGAGGTGGCCCGAAAGGAAGACGTCATCCTTATCATCAGCGACGTCATGATGCCCGAGATGGACGGAATAGAGATGTGCAGGCAAATCAAGGGCAATGTGGAAACATCGCATATCCCCGTCATCCTGCTCACGGCAAAGGGGCAGAGGGAGGACGTCTTGGACGGATACAAAAGCGGGGCTGAAGCCTACGTGCAAAAGCCTTTTGACCCGCAGGCGCTCGAATTGCAGGTGGACAACATCGTGCGACTCGTAAGAACCCGTCAGAAGGACTTGCTGAACGCAACCGACAACCCTGGCGGAAACGTGCCCCATGTGTCCGGGCTTGACCAAGAGTTCATCAAGCATGTGAACAGCTTTATTGATGACAATATAGGCAACAACCAACTATGTGTTGCCGATGTTGCCGCCGAGATGAATGTCAGTCGGAGTCTTCTGCATATCAAGATGAAGAATCTTCTTAATATGTCGATAGGCGAACTTATCACTCACAAGAGAATCAAGCATGCCTGCCAACTGCTGAACGAAGGATATAACATCACGGAGACCGCCTATAAAGTGGGATTTTCCGACCCCAACTACTTCTCAAAAAAGTTCAAGAAGGAGATGGACAAGTCTCCTTCGGACTACGTGAAATCTTTAAAACAAACCTGAAAAAAGACGATTGACACCCGCAAACGCCCCACCCCACTCATGCATAGGGGGGGG
>CAYQUN010000012.1:72344-74434 GCA_964420715.1 uncultured Prevotella sp.
CCTACCCGTCCTGTTCCTCCGTAATGTTCAGCCACACGGCCTCGCCGTGGGCGTAGGCCGATTGCAGCAGGCTCATGACGCGGGCGAGGGCGGCCGCCGAGTTGCACACCTTGCCCACGGCGGAGTTGTCGCCGGGCAGGAGGCATCCGCGCGTGTCGGCCACGGTGTTGCCCGCATGGATGCGCACCCCCGTGAATCCGGGCACGCCGACCAGCAGGGGCAGCCACGACCTGAACCGCGGGCTCTTGGTCACCACCACGGGGTAGCGGCCCGCGGGCACGGCCGTGCGCCCCAGGCGCTTGGCGGCCGCGATGGTGGCGAGGTGGTCGGTTTGCAGGAGCCCGCGCGAGGGCGGCTCGAGCACGTCGCACACGCGCCTCGCGTTGCAGGTGAGCACCCCGATGGTGTATCGCTTCTTCCGGTACCGGCGGTCAAGATAGAGTTCCATAGGCGTTCTCCTTTCTTTGCTTTTTCCATTGGTTCTTCCCCGCTTTCACTATCCAGCCCGCCTTCTTCCATCGGCAGATGATGGTATGGATAGTTGCATACGACGCACCTCCCGACTTGCGGGCCTGCAGGTCGTTGATGGTGAACACGGGGGGCAGCGCGTCGAAGACGGTGCCGTTCTCCGTCTTCCTCACCTGCTCGTCGCCGGCCTGCTTGTACTCGTTTTGCAGGGCTTCGCCGAACACGCGGCACTGCCCGTCGAGCACGTATTGCGCCATGGTCGTGGCCAGCTCCACCACGCGCTTGCTCTCCTTGCCCTCCAGCAGGCGGGCGACGACGCCGCACCTGAAGCCGATGACGGCGGCGCGCTTGCGGTAGGTGTCCTTCACCAGGTCGCCGTCGGCCATGGCCTCCAGCCGTCTGGCCTCCACCCACCGTCCGATGGCCGAGCGCAGGCGTGGCGTGTCGACGAAGCCCGTGGCGGCGCGCAGCGTGGTCACGGCGCGGTCGACGGCGGCGGCGACGGTGGCGTCGGCCTCGGCATAGGCGGGCATGGGGGCGAAGGCCGCCGACGGCATCTCGGCGATGATGACGCGCGACGACAGGCCGTTCTCCACGTTGTCGCCACGGAAGCACTTGCGCAGGGCGCCGTAGGTGCCGAGGATGCTGAAGTTGTAGGCCACGGGCACCACGCCGCTCTCGGCCTGGTCGCTGTTGTAGTCCTGTCCCCACCGCCCGTTGTCGAAGGCCAGCCGGTAGACGTCGTACTTGCTCGCCCACGCGCCCGCGCCGTTGCTCTTGCGCAGGGTGTCGAGCTCCTCGCCGAAGGAGTAGAGGCAGTGTCCGCGCGAGTTCTTCAGGCGCTTCAGCAGCGTCGAGCACGAGATGGTCACGGGCACCGAGCGCACCAGCACGCACGGGTCCTCGGGAGCCTTCTCGTTGGCCTTGCGCCCCTTCTTCTCCTGCTTCCACGCGTCCTCTATCTCGCGTGCGCGGGCGTCCTCGTCGGCCATCTGCCTCAGCCACAGGTCCACGGCCGACTTGCAGGCCGACTTGCCCGAGGCCTGCGGCCCCACGATGATGCTCATCAGTCCGAGGCGCTGCGTGGCGTTGTCGCAATAGCGCACGGTCACCCGGTCGGCGTAGGCGGCGGCCAGCGGCAGCACGGCGCAGAGCACGGGCATACGCATGGCCACGGGCACGGTCTTCACCGTCTCGCGCAGCCCCGGCGGCAGCATCCGGGCCACGCGCAGGCCGAGGCTCCGCCCGTCGTCGTCGGCGGCCTCGTCGGCACTCTCGTCGGCGGGGGCCGCGGAGCGCTTCCCGTTGCCCAGCGAGCCGGCGAAGATGCGGCGCAGGCGCTCGCTCATGGGGCGCGCGGGGTCGGTGTATTTCTCGTAGAAGTCGCGTATGAGGCCGCGGCAGTCGGGCTCGGCGGCATAGCCGGGCATGCGCACGGCCACGGCGGCCTCCAGCTGCTCGCGGGGCATCAGCCGGCAGATGCCGGCCGAGAGCACGCTCACGAGCGAGTTGTGGCGCGTGCCGACGTTGTTCAGGTTGTCCAGGACGAGGCCCGACGCCGCCACGACCTCGTCGAAGATGCGCAGGTTCTCGGGCCTCAGGCCGGCTCCCGCGGCATCAGC
>CAYQUN010000012.1:74534-76019 GCA_964420715.1 uncultured Prevotella sp.
GCTCCCGCGGCATCAGCTCGCGCAGGCGTTCCAGCCGCCACAGCAGGAGCAGCAGCCACAGCAGGAGCAGCAGCAGAATCAGTGTGTCTATCATCATGGTTGTCTTGTGAGGTTTTTAATAGGTGTGAGGGTTTTGATAGGTGTGAGGGTTGCGAGGGTTGCCGGGCAGGTTGCGGCGCCGCGCCGGCGGCGGGCGCGTGGTCGGCAAAGAGGGCCTCGCGGTCGAGGTGGAGCACGTAGCGGTCGGGCACGGCGAACGAGCAGCGGGCCAGGTCCTTGCACGCCTCGTCGAAGCCGTCCAGGCCGAGGGCGGCGGCCACGCGCCGCTGCCCGTCGGCCAGTCCCTCGCCCGCCCCGAGCACGAACACCAGGCGCAGCCCCTCGCCGCTCGGGGTGACGTGGGCCAGCACGACGCGCAGCGCGGCCAGGCGGGGTGCGACGCGGTCCTGATAGAACGTGCGGGGGTCGGCCACGTGGTCGATGTCGAGCATGGACAGCCCCGAGGGCACGGCGTCGGCGTTGAGCCTCCGCCCCTCGCTGAAGTGGGCATGGAAGGTGAAGCCCGGCAGGCGGCGCTTCAGCTCGCCCTTTTTCGTCTCCCACTCCTCCGCCGTCAGCTCGCCCCGGAGGCGCGCCTCGCGCGCGTCGGCAATCTCGGCGCAGACGTCGCTCACCCACGGCGAGTGCAGGGCCTGCTCCATCATGGCCCACGTGCAGGGGGCGGTGTGGCGAGAACGAATGTTGTGTATATAGTCAAACATTTTCCAATCGGTATTTAGTTGTCCAACATATTATCGCTCACGAAGGCGGAGGCGGTGTCGGCCTCGTCGAAGATGATGGTGGCGGGGTCGGGCTCGTCGCCCTTCACCAGCACGGTGAAGCGGATGCGGTCGGGACTGATGATGGTGCGGGCGCGCTGGGTGCGCAGCACCTTGCGGGGCGTCTCGCCGGGCGTGGCGGCACCCACGTTCCAGGCGTGGAAGTCGACGCTGCGGGGGTCGATGAGGCTCACGGAGCCGCACACGCGCTTGCCTTGCGCGGCCACGACGCGCTGATAGTCGGCGTCGCTCATGATGACTTTTATTTCCATTTTTTTCCTTTCTCTTTCTCTTATTCCACATTCAGTTTTTTCACCTCGCGCACGACGACGTCCTGGTAGCACTGCCCTTGGTAGTCGTGGGTCAGGAAGGAAAGGGTGGCCACAACGAGGTCGCCGCCGGACAGGGGCTCGCGGGTGTCCGCACCAAACTGGGTGGCCGCGAAGGCGTCCTCATAGTCGCCGCCGGGCGACTGCAACACCAGCTGCCGTTTCTCCACCGTGCCCACCGTGGGCTTGGCCGAGGCGAAGGTCTCCACCGGACCTACTTGTCTCACTCGTAAAATTCTTGTTTGCATCTCTTTTTTTTTTAAAAACTTTAAAACTATTTTTTGTCCGTTCCGCCCGGGGGATTTTCCTCCGGTGACGATGCAAAATTAGGCGAAAAA
>CAYQUN010000013.1:0-66082 GCA_964420715.1 uncultured Prevotella sp.
TTCCCACGGCGTGTAGCCCACGTTCGTGCAGAGGAGGGAAATGTACAGGTGGAGGCAATGGCAGTACCCTTGTATAGCCTTGTTGGGGACATGTGAGTCCCTGTGGATTGCATCCCGCGTGAAGGTAGTGGTAGCTTTGTTTGTAGTTTGTTCGTGCGGGCATGTCCGACAGAAGGGAGGCTGGCGGAGTCCGTTGTTTATATTTCCATCACCTTTTTGACGGTTAAGTCTTGATTTTCCCTTTTTTTGCCGTACCTTTGCTATCGTTATGAAAAGGAATACGCATTTCTTGTCACGGCTCAGATACTTGCCTGTATGGCTCTTGCGTGCCGGACATTGCAAAGGCTTCGGTATACAGTCACCGTGGGCCTTTAACTTCGTGTGCGGGGTGGTGTATGGCCACGTGGACGATGACGCCCGTGCTGAGCTGCTGGGGAGCTTCCCATGCGCTTCTTTCCTGGATGAGAAGTTGGGCTTGCTTTATCTTCGCCTCGCCACCTCTTTGCGCCCCGCCTTTTATTATAGTAACAGCGTATTGGGCGACTTGGCCGACGCCTCGGTCAGGCAGGGATGCCCCACGGCCTCGCCGACCACCTTCCCCGTCCTTGAGAGCCCGCTCTCGCTGGCGCTGATAGCCCCCGACACACCTTGGGAGCAGGTGGACAAACTGATGAGCCGTGTGGACCGCGATAGCATCTTCGTTGTCGAGGGTATACGGCGAAAGCGGCAGGCGCGTGCGTTGTGGAAGCGCTTGTTGCTCGACGAGCGTGTCAATGTGACTTTCGACCTCTATTTCTGCGGTATCGTCACATTCAATCCACGCCTTTACAAACGCAATTATATCGTCTGTTTCTAGGCTTGTGGTGTGCCTTGGGTTATGTAATGATTCCTATTTTAAACTTTTTTGACGATTTGAACTTAAAATTTCAATCAAAAGGCTTGGTAATAAGAGGATTTTTGTTACTTTTGCACGCAAAATCGGAAACGTAAAAATTTAAGCTATGTATTGGACACTTGAATTAGCTTCCAAACTGGAAGACGCGCCATGGCCTGCAACGAAAGATGAGCTCATCGACTATGCCATCCGTTCGGGCGCGCCGCTGGAAGTGCTTGAAAACTTGCAGGAGATAGAAGACGAGGGCGAGGTTTATGATAGCATTGAAGACTTGTGGCCCGACTATCCATCTAAGGAAGATTTCCTTTGGAATGAAGACGAATACTAATAAATGGGGAAAGGGACTTCTCTGAATTGAGAACGTCCCTTTCTTTGTCTTCCTTTTCCACAATATTTTAGATTTTTGTCCGTTATATCCACGTGTTCAAACGTTTTGCATTCATCGGGATTGCCTTCATTGTGGGGTGTGTCGGAGCATGGGCTCAATACGATCCGTCGTTCAGCCACTACTTCGACATGGAGTCATCGTACAATCCGGCGGCGGCAGGAAAGCAGGCCAAATTGAATATTACGGCGGCCTACGCCCTTGACCTGGCCGGATTCGAGCACAACCCTCGCACGGCCAACCTTACGGCTGACATGCCCTTTTATTTCCTGAAGGCTTATCACGGCGCCGGCGTCCAGCTCATGAACGACCAGATAGGCCTTTTCACCCACCAGCGTCTCGATGTGCAGTACAACCTGAAGTTCCGCCTTTTCAAAGGCACCATGGCCGTCGGAGTCAATGCCGGACTGCTTAGCGAGAAGTTCGACGGTTCCAAGCTCGACCTGGAGGACTCCAGCGACCCGGCTTTCACCAGCTCCTCTGTGGACGGCACCGGCCTCGATCTGGGTGCGGGCATTTATTATGCGCGGGGCCCGTGGTACGTGGGTGTCTCGGCTTTGCACCTGAACGCGCCCCTGATCGAGCTGGGTGAAACCAACGAGTTGCAAATCGATGCCTCGTATTATTTCACGGGAGGATACAATATTAAATTGAGAAATCCGTTTTTAACTATAAAACCATCATTCCTCGTGAAGACTGATGGCTCGGTTTGGAGAGAAGACATCACGGCACGGCTTGTCTACACCAATGAGAAGAAGATGATGTACGCCGGAGTGTCCTACAGTCCCTCCACTTCCATTACGGCGCTGATAGGCGGAAGCTTTCATGGCGTCGTCGTCGGATATAGCTATGAGTTCTATACATCGGCCATCAATCCCGGCAACGGGAGCCATGAGCTTTTTGTGGGTTATCAGGCCGACATCAACCTGGTGAAAAAAGGAAAGAACAAGCATAAGAGTGTAAGAATACTTTAGTTGAAAGTTGAGAATAATGACAAATAAAGCATTGAAGAAGAAAATCGTCGGGATGCTGGGCGCCTCGCTGGCCCTTCTCGCCTTGTCGGGGTGCCTCGGCGCACGGACGGCATCGACCTCCGGAAGGGGAGGCGAGGTCGTCGGCGTGGGCGGACGGAACTTTAACGAGCCCGCTCCCTACGGTATGGTGAAGGTGAACCGCGGATTCCTGAAGATGGGACTCTCTGAACAGGACTCGCTGTGGGGCAGGTCCACTCCCAAGAAGGACATCTCCGTCGATGGCTTTTGGATGGATGAAACCGAAATCACCAACTCGGAGTACAAGCAGTTCGTGGCTTACGTCAGAGACTCTATCCTGCGTACGCGGCTTGCCGACCCCTCGTATGGGGGCGACGAGACCTACATGATTACCGAGGACAAGAACGGCGATCCCGTCACGCCGCATATCAACTGGCGCAAGAGCCTGCCACGAAAGCCCAATGAGGACGAGCAGCGCGCCATCGAGAGCCTGTATTACACCAATCCCGTGACAGGTGAGAAGATGATAGACTGGAGGCAGCTAAACTACAAGTATGAGATTTACGACTACACCGCAGCCGCGCTCCGCCGCAACCGGCTCAACCCCCAGGAACGCAATTTGAACACCGACGTGGTGGCCGATCCCAACGAGGAAGTGATGATTTCCAAGGATACCGCCTATATTGACGACGAGGGCGTGATTCACAGCGAGACCATTAACCGCCCGCTGTCCGGGCCGTGGGACTTCCTGAACACCTACATCGTGAATGTCTATCCCGACACCACCTGCTGGGTGAACGATTTCCAGAACTCCGACAACGAGACCTACCTCAGGAGCTATTTCAGCAATCCCGCCTACAACGACTACCCCGTGGTGGGCGTCACGTGGGAGCAGGCCAACGCCTTCTGCGCCTGGCGTACCGACTACCTGCTCAAGGGACTCGGGGGCGAGGCGCGGTTCATCCAGCGCTACAGGCTGCCTACAGAGGCAGAATGGGAGTTCGCCGCGCGTGGAAAGAACCAAGACGAGTTCCCCTGGGAAAACAAGGATGTGAAGAACGGAGACGGATGCTTCTATGCCAACTTCAAGCCCGACCGCGGCAACTACACCAAGGACGGCAACCTGATTACCAGCAAGGTGGGCATCTACTCGCCCAACTCCAACGGACTTTACGACATGGCTGGCAATGTGGCCGAATGGACAAGCACCATCTACACCGAGGCCGGCGTCGATGCCATGAACGACCTGAACCCCGAACTGTCGTACAATGCGGCCAAGGAAGACCCCTACCGGCTGAAGAAGAAGTCGGTCAGAGGCGGTTCATGGAAGGATCCCGAATCGTATATCCGCTCGGCATGGCGTTCTTGGGAATACCAGAACCAGCCCCGCTCCTATATCGGATTCAGGTGCGTGCGCAGTCTGGCCACAACGTCGAGCACCAAACAAAAAGGAAGAAACAATCGGAGATAATTATGTCGCAGTATAGCAAATATAACTTCGTGTACCGTCTGCAGAAATGGATGGACACGGTTCAAGGGCAGACCTTCTTGAACTATGCCTATAGTTGGGGTGCCTCGGTGGTGATCCTGGGCGCACTGTTCAAGCTCACCCACTTGCCCGGAGCCAATTTGGCCCTTTTCATCGGCATGGGCACCGAGGTGTTCGTGTTCTTCATTTCGGCTTTCGACCGTCCCTTTGACAAGACAGCCGACGGGCGCGAGATTCCCACCAAGGTCACGGCCGAATATCTCGAGACCGGCAAGGTGAGCTATTCCGATGAGGAAGAAGCCGCCGCGGCCCATGAAGCCGGTGTCACTGTCGGGCAGGACGAAGCTGCCGGCCGTGGCGCGGGCGTCAGCCATGCGCAGGGGACGGCCGTTCCGGGCGGAGCCACCATCATTGTGGGAGGCACCGGTGGAGCCGTGACCGGCGTCGCGCCGGAGGTGTCGGCCGCAGCCGTGGAGACGGCGGGCGCGACGGTGCCGGGCGGACAGCCCCAGCCCAACTTCGTGCCCCAGATGTCGGCCGAAGACGCCGCCGCCCTGAACGAGGCGCAAGGCAACTATGTGGAAGAGCTGAAGAAGCTCGTTGAAACCTTGGGCAAGGTGAACGAGCAGAGCCAGCGGCTCACCCGTGACAGCGAGGAGATGGAGAATCTGAACCGCACGCTCACCGGTATCAGCAGGGTGTACGAGATGCAGCTCAAGGGCGCCAGCCAGCAGATTGGCACCATCGACCAAATCAATGAGCAGACACGCAAGTTGGCCCTCCAGATAGAGCAGTTGAACCAGATCTACGCCCGCATGATCGAGGCGATGACCGTGAATATGCGTGCCACCGCCCCAGGCCCCGCTCCCCAGGCCGGAAACGGGACGCTTTAAGCTAAAAAACGACAATCAATGGCAATAAAGAAAAGACCAGTTACTCCGCGCCAGAAGATGATCAACTTGATGTATATCGTCTTGATGGCCATGCTTGCGCTGAACATTTCGACCGAGGTGCTCAACGGCTTTTCCATTGTCGAGGAAAGCCTGAACCGTACCACGCGGAATGCTTCCAAGGAGAACGAGGCTCTTTACGGCGACTTTGCCGAGCAGATGAAGTCGAATCCGCAAAAGGTGAAGGCCTGGTTTGACAAGGCCCAGGAGGTGAAGAACATGAGCGACTCGCTCTACGACTTTGCCCAACAGCTCAAGGAGTCCATCGTGAAGGAAGCCGACGGCCCCGGCGGCGATGTGCGCAACATAGAGAATGTGGACAACCTGGACGCCGCGGGCTCGGTGATGCTCGCCCCCGTCACGGGCAAGGGACAACGCCTTTACGATGCAATCAACTCCTATCGCGACCGCATCCTGAAGTTTGTCACCGACCCGCAGCAGCGGCAGATCATCTCCAGCAACCTTTCCACCGCAGTGCCCCACCGTCCCAACACACTGGGGAAGAACTGGCAGGAGTATATGTTTGAGAACATGCCCGTGGCCGCTGCCGTGACCTTGCTCTCAAAGTTACAGAACGACGTGCGCTATGCCGAGGGCGAGGTGCTCCATACGCTGGTGTCGCAAATAGACCTGAAAGACATCCGCGTGAACAAGCTCGACGCCTTCGTCATTCCCGAGAAGACCACGCTCTATCCCGGCGAGCGCTTCAACGCCAACATCGTCATGGCGGCCGTCGACACCACCCAGCAGCCCGACATCTATGTCAATGGCGCTCGCGTGAGCACCTCGGGCAAGTACAGCTTCACTGCCGGCGGGGTGGGCGACCACCAGTTCTCCGGCTACATCCTCATGCGCAATGCCAACGGCGACGTGCTCCGGCGTAATTTCATTCAGAAATACAGTGTCATTCCGGCTCCCAACACCGCCACCGTGGCGGCCGACCTGATGAACGTGCTTTATGCCGGATTCCAGAATCCGGTGAGCGTGAGCATGCCCGGCGTGCCTCAGAACGCCGTGTCGCTGTCGGCCTCGGGAGCCTCGGTCAGCAGCAAGGGCAACGGCCACTATGTGGTGGTGCCCTCGGCCGTGGGCCAGGACGTGACCATCCGTGTCACGGGGCGCGACGGACAGAATACGCGCAGTGCCGGCCCCTTCGTCTTCCACGTGCGCAAGCTGCCCGATCCGACGGCCTATATCGCCCTGGGCACAAACCGCTACAAGGGCGGCGCGCTGGCCAAGGCCTCGCTCATGAGCGCCGGCGGCATACGTGCGGCCATCGACGACGGGCTGCTCGACATCGCCTTCCGCGTGTTGAGCTTCGAAACCGTCTTCTTCGACAACATGGGCAACGCCGTCCCCATGGCCTCTGACGGTGCCAACTTCTCGGCACGGCAGCGTGAGGCCTTCCGCGGGCTCTCGCGAAACCGGCGCTTCTACATCTCCCATATCAAGGCTGTCGGCCCCGACGGCATCACCCGTAACCTGCCTTCCGCCATGGAGGTAATCGTGAGATAAAGACAATGGAAACGAAAATGAAGAAACTCTTTTTAATACTCATCATGGCTGTTGCGGCCCAAGGGGCCCTGGCCCAGCCCGAGGCGCGCCGGCGCGCCCAGCAACAGCAGGCCCAGAAGTCGAACGCCGACAACATCACCACGAGGGCCCGCATCTCCTTCCCCACGATGGCTCCCATGTCGGAGGACGTGGTGTGGCGCCGCGACATCTACCGCGAGATTGACCTCACCAAGGATGCCAATGCCGGACTCTATTATCCCACGGAGCCCGTCGGCACGCAGATGAACCTGTTCACCTATATCTTCAAGCTGATGATGACCGGCAACATACACGTCTATGAGTACCGGCTCGACGGCAACGAGACGTTCTCCGACGACGCGCGTGTGAAGCCGATGGACTTCTTGAACAACTATCACATCTTCTATGAGAAGGTGAACGGCCGTGTCCGCATCGACAACAGCGACATCCCCTCCAAGGAGGTGACGTCATATTATCTCAAGGAGAGCGCCTATTACGACCAGGGCACCGCCACCTTCCACCGCAAGGTGCTTGCCCTTTGCCCCGTGATGCAGCGTGAGGACGACTTCGGCGACGGCACGTCGAAGTATCCGCTGTTCTGGGTGAAGTATGACGACCTGGCCCCCTTCCTGGCCAAGCAGCAGATGATGACGAGCAACCTGAACAATGCCGCCACGATGAGCGTCGACGACTATTTCACGATGAACAAGTATGACGGCAAGATTTACAAGACCACGAATATGTTGGGCAAGACGCTTGCCCAGTATTGTCCCACGGATTCCGCCATGGCCAAGGAGCAGAAGCGTATCGAGAAGGAGCTGAGCGACTTCGAGGTCCGCATCTGGGGCGACCCGGCGCGCAAGGACTCCCTTGACAGCATTGCCAAGGCCCAGGCCACCCAGAAGGGTGTGAAGAAGCACCGCAACCGCCGTGCCGGCGATGACGTCGCCACCAAGACCGTGCGCCGCAACCGCCGCTCGCAGCCGGGTGGGGGAACGCCCTCGGCCGCACGCGTCACCGTGCGCCGCCAGCGCCACTAAGGACTGATTCACCAAACAGCAAAGCATAAGTTCATGAAAAAGCATTTATTCCGCCTGGCCCTTCTCTCGGCCATGTTTTTCCTTTCCGCTGGTGCCCAAGCTCAAGTGAGGTTGGGTCTCAAGGCCGGTCTGAACGTCACGAGCATGAGTTTCAGCGAGGACGTCTTCGACGCTTCCAACCGCACCGGCTGGTTCGTCGGCCCCACGGTGAAGTTCTCGCTTCCCCTGACGGGTCTGGGCATCGACGCCTCGGCACTTTACGACTATCGCTCGGCCAAGGTGTCGGCCGTGTCCTCTGCCGAGCAGACGGTGAAGCAGCAGCAGATAGCCATTCCCGTGAACCTGCGCTATGGTGTCGGCCTGGGCAGCCTGGCCAGCATCTTCGTCTTCGCCGGTCCACAGTGGGGCATCAACGTGGGCGACAAGAACTTCAAGTGGAACGAGAGCTCGAGCTATTCGCTCAAGAAGTCCAACTTCAGCGTCAACGTAGGTCTGGGCGCCACGCTGCTGAAGAACCTCCAGGTGTCGGCCAACTACAACATCGCCTGCGGCAAGAGCGCCGACGCCTCGGTGGCAAGCGTGGGCAGCGACATCATCGGCCACGACAAGAGCCACAACAACTCGTGGCAGGTCGGCGTGGCCTATTTCTTCTAGTCTGATTCTTCTTCAGCCTCCATAGGGCGGCGGCACATCTGCCAAGACGGGTGTGCCGCCGCCTTTCTCGTGCCCCTCCCATGTCCGTTTTGGCACGATATTTGCTTTCTACAAAGCACCAATAGGTGTATCCTTATTACAAAAACATTTTAAAAGACAAATCGATATAACAATCATGGAGACTATCGAGAACAAGAAGTTCGGTGGCGAGCGTCCCCTTTTCGGCTCGCACGACCTTCGGCTGCACAATATTGAAATCACCGACGGCGAGTCGGGCATCAAGTGCTGTCACGATTTGGAGTGCGACTCCTCGCGCTTTTATGGCAAATATCCCTGGTGGCACGTCGACCGGAGTGTCATCACCCGTTGCTATTTCGCCCCCGGAAGCCGTTCGGCCATCTGGTACAGCAACGACATGGTGATGAGGGATTCCACCATCGACGGGCCCAAGTTCTTCCGCGAGATGAGGAATCTCGAGCTTGAGAACGTGACCATCAACGACGCCGACGAGACCTTCTGGCGTGTCGACGGCCTGAAGCTGAAGAATGTCACCCTTCACCAAGGCACCTACCCCTTCATGTTCTCGAAGAACATTTATGTCGACGGCCTGGTGAGCGCCGCCAAGTATGTGTTCCAGTACTGCCAGAATGTCGAGGTCCATCATGCCAAGATCAGCACGAAAGACAGTTTCTGGGAGTGCGACAACGTCGTGGTCTATGACAGCGAAATCTCGGGAGAGTACCTGGCCTGGCACTCCAAGAACATCAAGTTCGTGCGCTGCCATATCAGCGGCGAGCAGCCCCTGTGCTACATGGACCACGTCACCCTTGTCGACTGCACCTTTGATGCCGCCTGCGACAGGGCCTTCGAGGACAGCACCTGTATCGACGCCACCATCCGTGGCTCCATCACCAACATCAAGAATCCCGTCTCGGGCCACATCGTGGCCGATGCCGTCGGCAGCGTCACCTACGACGAGTATGCCCATGGCCACGACTGCGTGATTGAGAGCAAGGAAGGAGGTCGTGGTGGGAAGGTATGATTTCGACCGGGTCATCGACCGTCATGGCAGTAATTCGATGAAGTGGGACGTTGTGGGCGACCCCGGCTTCATCCCCCTGTGGGTGGCCGACATGGACTTTGCCGCCGCCCCGCCCATCGTCGAGGCGTTGCGCCGCCGTGTCGACCACGGCGTGTTTGGCTATACGTTCGTGCCCGACAGCTACTACCAGGCCATTGTCGACTGGTTTGCCCGCCGCCACCAGTGGAACATCGACCGCCGGTGGATTATCTACACCTCGGGTGTCGTGCCCGCCGTCTCGGCCGCCATCAAGGCCCTGACCATGCCCGGCGAGCGCGTGCTCGTGCAGACGCCCGTCTACAACTGCTTCTTCTCCAGCATCTATAACCAGGGCTGCCAGGTGCTGGAAAGCCCGTTGCGCCGCACGGCCGACAGCTATGAAATCGACTTCGACGACTTCGAGCGGAAGTGTGCCGACGCCAAGACCACGGTCTTCCTGCTCTGCAATCCCCACAATCCCGCCGGACGCGTGTGGACGGCCGACGAGCTGCGCCGGATGTATGATGTCTGCCGCCGTCACGGCGTAAAGGTCGTGTCCGACGAAATCCATTGCGAAATCGTCATGCCCGGCCAGCACTTCACGCCCATGGCCGTGGTGGCCGGCGACGCCCCCGATGTGGTCACGCTCAATTCGCCCACCAAGCCCTTCAATATCGCGGGCTTGCAGATTGCCAACATCATCAGTGCCGACAGCGAGGTGTACCGCCGCATAGACCGCGCCATCAACATCTTCGAGGCCTGCGACGTCAACCCCTTCGGCGTGATAGCCTTGCAGAAGGCCTACAACGAGTGCGGCGACTGGCTCGACGAGCTGAACGAGTATATCGCGGCCAACTATGAGGCGCTGAAGTCGATGCTGGCCCTGCAGTTGCCCCAGGCGCACGTGCTCCGTCTGGAGGGCACCTATCTGGCCTGGGTCGACATCCGCCAGCTTGGCCTGTCGAGCGACGAGGCTTACAACCGCCTGCTCAAGGAGGCCCGCGTGATGGTGAACAACGGGCGCATTTACGGTTCCGAGGCCGGCGAGGGCTACATCCGCATCAACCTGGCCTGTCCGCGTGCGACGCTGTCAGAGGGCGTGCGGCGCATTTGCCAGACGCTGTCGTCCGCGGGTTCGGACACCATCCGCTCCGGTGCTGACCGGTCGTGATTTGTCATGAATCATCCTTAGCCCCCAAACTGTTATGTGTAAGTGCCCTTTCCAGCGTCTCGGAAGTCCGTTCCGAGACGCTGTGAAGGGCTTTCTTAGCGTCTAAGAAGGCCCTTCACGCATATTCCCCGCACATCTTCACACAACTTTACAAAAGCGTAAGCGCGCCTGCCGCCTTTCCTTTCAGAATGTCAGCACACGAGTCATTCTTCCAGCATTCTGAGCGGGAGGGATAGAGTTGGAAACGTAAATTTTTTCAGAATGTGACGTATGGGGCGGAGGCAAGCCCGAGTCGTGGAATGTCAACGCCGTCACGCGGGTCCGCCCGGAGAGGAGCGGGAATCCGCTCGCGATGGGGCGCGGACAGGAAATGTGAAATCGCCAAGTCCCGATAGGCATGGGGCTTGGCGATTTCATGTTGTTGGCCTCTTCCGGCCAGAGGCGTATGGCGGGAATCCGTCCTGCGTGCGTAGGTCTCAGCGGATGTGTATTTTGGAAAGCACCTTTCCGGTGGCGCCGGCAAGTCCGGCCACATAGTCAGCCGCCTTCCGCCCCGCCAGGTCCAGGAAGTCCTCTTTGTCCAGGCGTCCCATGATGCCGGCGAAGTCGTCGGCCGAGTTGATTTCAAATCCCCCTTGAGCCTGCAGCAGTCCTTGTGCCTCGCGGAACCGCTTGTTGTTGGGTCCGAAGATCACGGGCATTCCCCATACGGCCGCTTCCAGGGTGTTGTGTATGCCCACGCCGAATCCGCCTCCCACATAGCTCACCGAGCCGTATTGGTAGATGCTGCTCAGCAGCCCGAAGCAGTCGATGATGAGCACTTCGGCCTTGGCCGCGCTCTCGGGTGTGGCCTCGGTGTAGCGTGCCACGCTCCTCCCCTCGAGCAGCTTCATGATCTGCCTCAGGTGGGCTTCGCCGATGACGTGGGGCGCCACGATGAGCTTCCAGTCCTTGCGCGTGTTGAAATAGGGGATGAAGATTTCCTCATCGGGCAGCCAGCTGCTTCCCGCCACAAACACCTTTTTCGTCTCGCCCACGAAGTGCTTCACCAGGGGCAGCACCTTGGCCGCCTCCTTGATTTGCAACACGCGGTCGAAGCGCGTGTCGCCCACCACGTCGACGTTGTCGATGCCGATGCCGTGGAGCAGCTGCCGGCTCTCCTCGTTCTGCACGAAGAGCCTTGTGAAGCATTTCAGCACCTTGGCGTAGTCGTTCCCATACCATCTGAAGAAGATTTGCCGCGGGCGGAAGATGCTGCTCACGCTGTATACCGGCACCCCGCGCTGTTGCAGGACGTGCAGATAATTGGCCCAGAACTCATATTTGATGAAGAAGGCCATCGACGGGTTGACCATGCGTATGAAGTGTAGCGCGTTGAGCGGCGTGTCGATGGGCAGGTAGCAGATGATGTCGGCCCCCTTGTAGTCCTTGCGCACCTCGTATCCCGAGGGCGAGAAGAAGGTGAGGAGGATTTTCACGCCGGGGTGTTCTTTCCGGATTTGTTCCATGAGCGGGCGTCCCTGTTCGAATTCGCCCAGCGACGCGGCGTGGAACCATATGTATTGTTCGGTGGGTTGGAGTTGCTCGCGCAAGATGGCCCATGTGTCGTGTTCGCCCCGCCACATGGTGCGCACCTTCTTGCTGAACAGGGCCGCGATGGCCACTCCGATGTTGTAGAAGAATATGAAAAAGTTGTAAAACACTATGTTTGTTTTGATGTTCTTATCCGTGTCGGGGGCACGTCGCCCCCGCGTTTTCAGTCGGCGTTGGGTGTTCCCAGCACCTTGATGGCGCGTTGGATGCGCCTCAGGGTCTCGTCCTTGCCCAGGAAGGCCGAGATGTCGAACATGCCCGGTCCCTTGCCTTCGCCCACGAGGGTGAGCCGGAAGGCGTTCATCACGTCGCCCAGCTTGTATCCCTTGTCCTCGACCCACTTCATCACGACGGGCTCCTGTCCCTCCACGCTGAAGTCGTCGATGCCTTTGAGCACCTCGGCGAGTTCGGCCATCTGCTGTGGCGAGTAGCTTTTCCAGCGCTTCTTCACCGTCTTGGCGTCGTACTCCATGGGCGGGATGAAGAAGAAGGAGCAGAGCGGCCACAACTCGCGCACGAAGTCGACGCGGTCTTTCATCATGTGCACCACCTGCGTCACCTGTTCCATCGAGGCGTCCACGCCGTTGTTGGCCACGATGGGTGCGAAGAGCTTTGCGATCTCGTCGTCGCTCTTTCGCAGGATGTATTCGTGGTTGAACCAGACGCACTTCTTAAAGTCGAACTTGGCTCCGCTCTTCGAGCATTTGGCGATGTCGAACACCTGCACGAGCTCGTTGAGCGAGTAGATTTCCTTTTCCGTCCCCGGGTTCCATCCCAGCAGTGCCAGGAAGTTGACCACCGCCTCGGGGAAGTATCCGCTTTCGCGGTATCCCGAGCTCACCTCGCCCGTCTTGGGGTCGTGCCATTCCAGCGGGAAGACGGGGAATCCGAGCCTGTCGCCGTCGCGCTTGCTCAGTTTTCCCTTGCCCTCGGGCTTGAGCAGCAGGGGCAGGTGTGCGAAGCGTGGCATGGTGTCCTCCCAGCCGAGGGCCCTGTAGAGCAGCACGTGCAGTGGCGCGCTGGGCAGCCACTCCTCGCCGCGTATCACGTGTGTGATTTCCATCAGGTGGTCGTCCACGATGTTGGCCAGGTGGTACGTGGGCAGCTCGTCGGCGCTCTTGTAGAGCACCTTGTCGTCGATGATGTCGCTTTTCACGCGTACGTCGCCCCGTATCATGTCGTCCACGTGGATTTCCTGTCCCGGAATCACCTTGAACCTCACGGTGTACTGCGTACCCTCGTTGATGAGCTGGCTCACCTCGTCGGCGGGCAGCGTGAGCGAGTTGCGCATTTCCAGCCGTGTGCTGGCGTCGTATTGGAAGTTTTTCACTTCCTCGCGCTTCTGCGCCAGTTCCTCGGGCGTGTCGAAGGCGATGTAGGCCTTGCCCTCGTCGAGCAGTTGCCTGACATACTTCTTGTAGATGTCGCGCCGCTCGCTCTGCCGGTAGGGCCCGTAGCCGCCCCCATAGCTCACGCCCTCGTCAAATTTGATGCCCAGCCATTTGAAGGATTCGATGATGTATTCCTCGGCTCCGGGCACGAAGCGGTGGCTGTCGGTGTCCTCGATGCGGAACACGAGTTGCCCCCCGTGCTGCCGTGCGAAGAGGTAATTATACAGGGCGGTGCGCACGCCGCCGATATGCAACGGACCCGTCGGACTTGGGGCGAAACGCACCCTGACTGTTCTCTCTGCCATGTCGAAATGTCGTTATTCTTATAATTTTTCCGCAAAAATACGATTTTTTTTGCACATATGGCGTGTTTTTTTCGTATTTTCGCAAAGTCAACAGAAGAAAGCCCGCTTATGAATATATCGAGACGCCCCAATCACTTCTGGCGCAACGTGTGTACGCGCATGGTGCTCATCATCATCACCGTGTTGGTCATCGTGTGGTTCCTGCCCCGTCGGGAGACCCGCCAGTTCCGCTATGACATCGGCAAGCCGTGGATGTACAGCTCGTTCATCGCCAAGTTCGATTTCCCCATCTACAAGAGCGAGGAGACCCTGCAGCACGAGCGCGACTCGCTCCTGCGGCAGTTCCAGCCCTACTTCCGCTACGACTCGCGCGTGGAGCAGACCGCCGTGGCCAAGTTCCGCGCCGACTTCAGGAACGGCATCCCCGGGCTGCCGCGCGGCTATGTCGGCCTGGTGGCCGACCGCCTCCACCGCCTTTACCAGGCCGGCGTGATGCAGACCGGCGACTACAACGCCTTCTACAAGGACTCCACCACGACCATCCGCGTGATGAACGGCAAGAGCGCCCTCTCCGTGCAGATGGGCTGCCTCTATTCCACCATGGGCGCCTACGAGAAGCTCTTCACCGACACGCATCTGGCCCAGCAGCGCCAGATCCTGCAGAGGTGCAACCTGAACGAATACATCGAGCCCAACCTGATCTACGACCGGGAGCGGAGCGAGACCGAGCGCAACGACCTGCTGAGCAGCATCCCGCCGGCCAGCGGCATGGTGATGAGCGGGCAGAAGGTGATTGACCGGGGCGACATTATCAACGAGTACGACTACCGCGTGCTCAACTCCTTTGAGCGGGAGATGCAGCGGCGCAATGCCTCGTCGGCCGAAATCACCACGACCATCATCGGGCAGGTGTTCTACGTGTTCATCCTCGTGCTCCTTTTCACCGCCTACCTGGCCCTCTTCAGGAAGGACTACTTTGAGAAGGCGCGCAGCATCATGATGCTCTACTCGCTGATCACCATCTTCCCCATCCTGGTGTCGCTCATGATGTCGCACAATTTCTTCAGCGTCTACATCATCCCCTTCGCCATGGCGCCCATCTTCATCCAGGTGTTCATGGACGACAGGACGGCCTTCATCGCCCACGTCACGATGATCCTCATCTGCGCCGCCGCCGTGAAGTATCAGTACGAGTTCATCATCGTGCAGCTCACGGCGGGCCTCATAGCCATCTACAGCAACCGCGAGCTCTCGTCGCGAGGCCAGATCATCCGCACCGCCCTGCTCGTCACCCTCGGCTCGGCGGTCGTCTACCTCACCTTGCAGCTCATGCAGAACAACGACACCTTGGTGCTCGACCGCACCATGTATATCCACTTCGCCGTCAACGGCGTGCTCCTCCTGCTGGCCAATCCGCTCATGCTGCTGATCGAGAAAATCTTCGGCTTCACCTCAAGCATCACGCTCATCGAGCTGTCTAACACCAACAAGGGCGTGCTGCGCGACCTGAGCGAGATTGCCCCGGGCACCTTCACCCATTCCATCACGGCCGGCAACCTGGCCGCCGAGATCGCCAACCGCATCGGCGCCGACAGCCTGCTCGTGCGCACCGGAGCCCTCTATCACGACATCGGCAAGATGCTCAATCCGGCCTTCTTCACCGAGAACCAGAAGGGGGGGCTGAATCCCCACGACCGGCTGTCCTACAAGGAGAGCGCCAAAATCATCATCGGGCACGTGACCGACGGCGTGCACCTGGCCGAGAAATACAACCTGCCCGCCGTCATCAAGAACTTCATCCTCACCCACCACGGCACCGGACTGGTGAAATACTTCTACGTGAAGTATTGCAACGACCATCCTGACGAGGTGGTCGACAAGGATGCCTTCCGCTATCCGGGCCCCAACCCGTCGACCAAGGAGCAGGCCATCCTCATGATGGCCGACACCGTGGAGGCGGCCTCGCGCTCATGGGGCGAATACACCGAGGAGAACATCCGCAAGCAGGTGGACACGCTCGTCGACGCGCAGGTGAAGGAGGGATTCTTCCGCGAGTGCCCCATCACCTTCCGCGACATCGCCCTGGCCAAGGGGGTGCTCGTGGAGCGCATGAAGGCCATCTATCACACGCGCATCGCCTATCCCAAGCTGAAGTCGGAAGCCCGCCCGGCCGGGGAAGCGGCGCCTCCGGAGCCCGCCTCCAACGGTGCAAGCCAGAACCATCCATCCTGACTCATCAAAAAAAACATGTGATAACTACTTATGAAACCAATGAAGAAATTCCTCTCGCTATGGTGCCTGCTGGCCCTGTTGCTTGTGGCTTCGCCCGTGCGGAGCGCCACATCCATGAAGACGTTCTCCGTGGGAAAGGGTACTTTCCTGCTAGACGGGAAACCTTTTGTCATCAAGGCCGCCGAACTGCACTACCCACGCATTCCACGCCCCTACTGGGAGCAGCGCATCAAGATGTGCAAGGCCCTGGGCATGAACACCATCTGCATGTATGTGTTCTGGAACATCCACGAACAGCAGCAAGGCCACTTCGACTTCACCGGACAGAACGACATCGCCGCCTTCGTAAGGCTCTGTCAGGAGAACGGCATGTATGTCATCGTGCGTCCGGGACCCTACGTCTGTGCCGAATGGGAGATGGGCGGACTGCCCTGGTGGCTCCTGAAGAAGAAGGACATACGCCTGCGCGAGCGCGATCCGTTCTTCATGGAGCGCGTCAAGGTGTTCGAAAAGCAGGTGGCCGCACAGCTCGCCCCACTCTCTAACGCCAATGGCGGGCCCATCATCATGGTGCAGGTGGAGAACGAGTACGGCTCCTATGGCGTGGACAAGCAGTATGTGGGCGAAATACGCGACGTGCTGAAGCAGGACTGGCAGAACAAGGAGGGACGCCATCCCGTGCTCTTCCAGTGCGACTGGTCGAGCAACTTCGAGAAAAACGGCCTCGACGACCTGGTCTGGACCATGAACTTCGGAACAGGAGCCAACATTGACAACCAGTTCCGCCGCCTTGGCGAGCTGCGCCCCGACGCTCCGAAGATGTGCTCCGAGTTCTGGAGCGGATGGTTCGACAAGTGGGGCGCGCGCCACGAGACGCGCCCGGCCAGGGAGATGGTGGCCAATATCGACGAGATGCTCTCGCGCGGCATCAGCTTCTCGCTCTATATGACGCACGGAGGTACGTCGTTCGGGCACTGGGCCGGAGCCAACTCGCCCGGCTTCGCACCCGATGTGACGTCTTACGACTATGACGCGCCCATCAACGAATACGGACAGGCCACGCCGAAGTATTGGGAACTCCGCAAGATGATGGAGAAGTATAATGACGGCAAGAAGCTGCCCGCCGTGCCCAAGCCCGCCGCCGGCATCATCACCGTGCCGAAGTTCCGGCTCAAGGCCGCCGCACCCATCACCGCGGGCGTCGACAGCATTGCCACCGCCGCCGCGCCGCTCACCTTCGAGGACATGGACTTCGGCTGGGGCTCCATGCTCTACACCACCACGCTGCCCTCGCTGCCCGACGGGGCCGTGCTGCGCATCGACGGCGGACACGACTTCGTGCAGGTGTTTGTCAACCGCCAGTTCGTCGGCAAGATGGACCGCGTGAAGAACGAGCACACCGTCACGCTGCCCGCTACGAAGAAGGGTGACACCATGACCATCCTCGTCGAGGCCATGGGGCGCATCAACTTCGGCCGCGCCATCAAGGACTTCAAGGGCATCGTGGGCGACGTGCTCGTGCAGGCCGCCGTCGACGGCGACGAGGTGACGTGGAACCTGAAGAACTGGACCATGCGCCGCATCCCCGACACCTACGGGAATGTCAGGAAGGCGTTGGCGGCCGGGATGGGGAATGAGCCCCACAGCGATGACCCCGGCGACAAGGCGGGCTACTACTACGGCTCGTTCGACCTGAAGAAGGTGGGCGACACGTTCCTCAACTTCGAGCAGATGGGCAAGGGCCTCGTCTATGTTAACGGGCACGCCCTGGGACGCATCTGGTCCATCGGCCCGCAGCAGACGCTCTACACGCCCGGCTGCTGGCTCAAGAAGGGGCGCAACGAGGTCGTCGTACTCGACGTCGCCGGGCCGCGCGCCGACAACCCCGTGGCGTGGGGACAGGACAAGCCTGAGTTGAACAAGCTGCAATTGGAGAAGACCAACAAGCACAACAACATTGGCGACAAGCCCGATTTGAACTCGATGAAGCCGGTCTTCGAGGGCGACACCCGTAGCGGCAACGGATGGCAGACCCTCAAGTTTGATGCGCCCGCCAAGGGCCGCTGGCTCGCCATCGAAATCGGAAGCAACCACGACGGAGGCACCGTGAGCGCCATCGCCGAGCTCTACGCGCAGGATGCTTCGGGCAGGCGCCTCGGCCGCGACAACTGGTCGACAAAGTATGCCGACTCTGAGAACGAGCAGGGCAACCACACGGGCGACAAGGCTTTCGACCTGCAGGAGTCCACCTACTGGCAGACCGTTTCCGGCTCGGCGTTCCCCCACCTGCTCGTCATCAACCTCGGCTCGGAGCAGTCGGTGTCGGCCTTGGAGTATCTGCCGCGCATGGAGAGTGGTGCGCCGGGTAGCGCGCGCCACATCCGCGTGTTCGTGTATTAGGGTTGCGGGGCGTGCCGGGAAAGCTGATCCCGCAACCGGCCGCCCGGCCTTTGAGGAACAAGGGTAAAAAGAAGGGGGATGCACCGAGAGTCCGGTGCATCCCCCTTAAAAGTTCCTATGGGGTTGGTGAATTCCGATCAGAGCAGGTTCGGGTTCACCTCGTGCCACTTGTCCACGGCGGGCAGTTTGCCCATGCCGATCACCTGGTCGCGCAGGTTCTCCAAGTGCTTGTAGCTGTCGTCGAGCTTGGCCAGCTCTTCCTTGGTGCCGATGATGGGCTTCTGGTAGATGCCGTCAGAGGTGATGCGCGTAGGCAGGGCCATCAGCACGTGGTGGTAGCGGCTGGTGTCGGCGTAGGTTCCGGCGGGATAGTTGAACTCCTCGCCGCCCATGGCAGCCTCGATCATCTTCACGGCCAGGTAAGCCGGGCTCTGGAACGACGAGCGGCGGCGGTACTTGATGATGGTGGCTCCGCCCTGGATGACGTCCTCCTGCAGCTTGGCCCACTCCTCGGCGGTCATGCCCTTGCCGTTCACGGTGGCCTTGCCGGAAATCACGTCGAGCAGCTTCACGCCGGCTACGGTGGTGGGCGATGCGAACACGGCCATCTTCTCGCCGTGGCCGCCATAGGTGTAGGCGTTCTTCACCTCGGTCTGGCTCACGCCGAAGAACTTGGCCAGGGCCTCCTTCAGACGGGTGGAGTCGAGAGCGGCGAGCGTAGCCACCTGGTTGGGCTTCAGGCCCGAGTGCACCAGGGCCACCAGGCCGGTGATGTCGGCGGGGTTGAAGATGACGACCAGGAACTTGCAGTCGGGGCAGTACTTCTTGATGTTGTCGCCCAGTTGCACGGCGGCGTCAGAGTTGCCGGCGAGCAGGTCCTCACGAGTCATGCCCTCCTTGCGGGGAGCGCCACCCGAGGAAATGATGTATTTCGCACCGGTGAAAGCCTCGGCGGGGTCGGTGGTCACCTGGATGTTGGCGTCGTCGAAACCCGACTGGCGCATTTCCATTGCCACGCCCTCTGACGAGAAGACGTCATAGAGGCAGATGTTCGGGGTCAGGCCCAGCATCAGGGCCGTCTGAGTCATGTTGGAACCGATCATGCCGGCAGCGCCGACGATGACAAGCTTGTCGTTTGTTAAATACTTCATAACTACGTATTATTAAAGTTTCTGTTGTTTCCGCTTTTCTTGCTTTCGCACGCAAAATTAACAAATAAAGATGAAAAAAATGCATTTATTTTTCATTTAATTTGTTGTTAATTCTTAAAATTCTTATCTTTGTAAAGTCTATATAGCAAACAAAGCATGAACATAGAAATCAACCATCGCATAGCGGCCTTGCGCGAAATGATGTCGCGTGAGCATTTGGCCGCATTTGTCTTTCCCAGTACCGATCCACACAACGGCGAATACGTGCCCGACCACTGGAAGGGGCGTGAGTGGATCTCAGGTTTCAACGGTTCGGCGGGTACGGCCGTGGTGACGATGACCAGTGCCGCCTTGTGGACCGACTCGCGCTATTTCCTGGCCGCCGAGAGCCAGCTTGCGGGAACCGGGTTCCGGCTGATGAAGATGAAGGTGCCCGGAACGCCCTCCATCGCCGAGTGGCTGGGTGCCGAGTTGGCCCGGTCAGAGTCGCACGAGGTGGGTGTCGACGGCATGGTGAATTCCTACGCTTCGGTGAAGGCGCTCATGGGCGAGCTCCGCCACCAGGGCGGTCTCACCGTGCGCACCAATCTGGACCCTCTCGCCTCCCTGTGGACCGACCGTCCGCCCGTGCCCGAACGCCCCGTCGCCATACAGCCCTTGGAGTTTGCCGGCGAGGAGGCCGCGTCGAAGATAGCCCGCATCCGCAGGGCCCTGCGCGAGCGCCATGCCGACGGCATGCTCGTCTCGGCACTCGACGACATCGCATGGACGCTCAACCTGCGTGGCTCCGACGTGCATTGCAACCCCGTCTTCGTGGCCTTCCTGCTCATCGCGCCCGATGCGGTCACGCTTTATATAAATAAGGTGAAGCTGTCCCGCGAGGTGAGCGATTACCTGCAGACCATCGGGGTAGGCGTGGCCGACTATGGCGGGGTGGGGCGCGGACTCGCCGGTTATTCCGCCTACAACATCCTGCTCGATCCCGACGAGACTTGCTACACGCTGGCCAAGACACCGCGCTGCCAGGAGGTGATCTTCGCCAAGTCGCCCGTCCCCGCCATGAAGGCCGTGAAGAACGAGGCCGAAATCGCGGGCTACAGGAGCGCCATGGTCAAAGACGGCATAGCCATGGTGAAGTTTCTCAGATGGCTGAAGCCCGCCGTCGCCGCCGGCGGACAAACCGAGATGAGCATCGACCGCAAGCTCACTTCGCTCCGCGCCGAGCAGCCGCTCTTCCGTGGAGTGTCGTTCGACACTATCGCCGGATATGCCGGCCACGGCGCCATCGTGCACTATGAGGCGACTCCCGACACCGACGCGCCGCTGAGGCCCGAGGGACTGCTCCTGCTCGATTCCGGGGCACAGTACCAGGACGGAACGACCGACATCACCCGCACCATCCCCCTCGGACCGGTGACCGATGAGATGAAGCACATCTACACTCTCGTGCTCAAGGGGCACATCCAGCTCGAACTGGCCAAATTCCCCGACGGTGCAAGCGGAACCCAGCTCGACGCGCTCGCACGGGAAGCCATGTGGAGGGAGGGACTCAACTTCCTCCACGGGACGGGGCACGGCGTGGGGGCTTACCTGAACGTCCACGAGGGGCCCCACCAGATCCGTATGGAGTATATGCCGGCCCCCCTCCGCGCCGGAATGACGGTGACCGACGAGCCCGGACTCTATCTCGCCGGGAAATTCGGCGTCCGCATAGAGAACACCCTCCTGGTCAAATTCTTTGTCCGTGGCGAGTTCGGCGATTTCCTGCAGATGGAACCCCTCACGCTGTGCCCTATCGACACCGGGGCCGTCGACTTCTCCATGCTCCTGCCCGAAGAGGTGGAGTGGCTGGACGAATACCACCGGCACGTGCTCGACGTGCTCTCGCCACATCTCGACGAGGCTGACCGGGCCTGGCTCGAGGAGGCTTGCAGACCTTGCGGAAGGTGACGCCGCGCGGCCCGCTACCATGCGAGAACGGCCGAACGGCAACCTCGCTCCGCCCGCCATGCGCGGCACCCGCTCTCCATCTGCAACCATGGCGGCGGCCGGCGGCTCTGGCATACACGCTCCGGAGCCGCCGCCAGTTTGATATTTCTAGTCGAAAAAATGCGATAAAAGTTTGTCTGATTGGAAAATATGATGTAACTTTGCACCCGCAAATTGTGGCTACACGCTGCAACACAGATTAAATAAGAAGTTCAACAATTTAAAATTTAAAGCAAAAAGCATGATTATTGTACCTGTCAAAGATGGTGAAAACATCGAGAGAGCACTGAAGAAGTTCAAGAGAAAGTTTGAGAAGACCGGCGTCATCAAGGAACTGCGCGCCCGTCAGCAGTTCGTCAAGCCCTCGGTGAAGAAGCGCCTGAAGATGGAGCACGCCATCTACGTACAGCACCTTCGTACCAGCGAAGAGTAAAAAAATCCTCGGAAAATTTGGTAGTTTGATTTTTATTTCGTATATTCGTTGCCGAAAACCATTCCAACGTGTTTAAGCAACGAAAGCGTGATGATAAATGAATTTTTGAACTACTTGCGTTTCGAGCTCAATCGGTCGGAAAAGACCGTGGCCGACTACGGCAGCGACCTGCGGGCCTTCGAGGCGTATTTCGAAAATTTAGATAGTCATCTCTCTTGGCAATCGGTGGACGCCGATGTCATCCGTGACTGGATGGAGAGCATGATGGAGAAAGGAAACAATGCGAAAAGTATCAACCGGAGGTTGAGCGCGTTGCGTTCCTTTTATCGTTTTGCCCTTATCCGGAAGTACGTCGGCACCGACCCCACCTACACCATACGCGGACCCCACAACGGCCGGAGGCTGCCGCAGTTCCTCAAGGAGAGCGAGATGGACGCCCTGCTCGACGAGCAGGCCTGGGGGGACTCTTATGCCGAACAGCTCGACCGCACCATCATCCTCACCTTCTATGAGACGGGCATGCGCCTGGCCGAACTCGTCGGACTCGACGACCGCGACGTCAGCTTCGTCAACCACGAGCTGAAAGTCACCGGAAAACGGAACAAGCAGCGCATCATTCCCTTCGGACAAGAGCTCGGAGAGGCCCTCCAGCATTATATAAGGTGTAGGAACCGCGAGGTGGAGCGCAAGTCGGAAGCCCTCTTCCTGGGCGAGGACGGACTGAGGCTGAAAGACGCCCACGTGCGCTACGAGGTGAGGAAGCACCTCTCCAGGGTGTGCACCCTGCGCGAGCGCACGCCACACGTGCTGAGGCACACCTTCGCCACCGCCATGCTCAACCACGGAGCCAGTCTGGAAAGCGTGAGGCAGCTGCTCGGACATTCGAATCTCGGGACGACCGAGATTTACACCCACACCACCTTTGAGCAGCTCAAGCGAGTATACGAAAATGCCCACCCCCGGGCTTAACCTTTAAAATCAAAAAAACAGGAGGTAACTATGGAAATTAAGATTCAGTCGATTCACTTCGACGCTACCGAGAAGTTGCAGGCGTTTGTCGAGAAGAAAGTCGCCAAGCTGGAGAAGGCGTATGAGGATATTCAGAAAGTTGAAGTACAGCTCAAGGTCGTGAAGCCCGCCACCGCCATGAACAAGGAGGCAGACATCACCGTCAAGGTGCCGGGGACGTCGCTCTATGTGGAAAAGGTGAGCGACACTTTCGAGGAAAGTATAGACCTGGCTGTCGACTCGATGAAGGTCCAGTTGACCAAATTTAAAGAAAAAATGCGCAATCGATAAAAAAAACGCCTAAAACATTTGGCGATTCAAAAAATAACCCGTATCTTTGCAGCCGTTTTCCGACGAGTCCTAATGCAGACCGTCTTGCGGCTGCAAAGCCCGGTAACGGAGGATTCGATTTCAAATCCACGCCAGGGTTCCGGCAAAGAGGACCGGACAGGTCGGAAGCGACAGAGGGGCGGCGGCCCTGCGGCAAGTTGAAAAATTGAAAAGGGTAGTTTCCAGAGTGGCCAAATGGGGCAGACTGTAAATCTGCTGCTTCTAGCTTCGGTGGTTCGAATCCATCACTACCCACGATGAAGTTCTATGCGGAAATAGCTCAGTTGATAGAGCACTAGCCTTCCAAGCTGGGGGTCGCGGGTTTGAGCCCCGTTTTCCGCTCTAAAGTGAAAGAAAAATGCTGTAATAGCTCAGTGGTAGAGCACTTCCTTGGTAAGGAAGAGGTCCTGAGTTCAACTCTCAGTTACAGCTCTACTTTGGCGCAGAGAATGAGTCGATAGTAGAAAAACATTTCCTCTTCAATCAAGATATTTTTTAAAAAGTTTAAACAAATAAAAAAGCTATGGCTAAGGAAGAATTCAAGCGTACCAAACCGCATGTAAACATTGGTACCATCGGTCATGTCGACCACGGCAAGACTACGCTGACCGCAGCTATCTCGAAGGTGCTGCACGAGGCTCTCGGTACGTCCGAGGAAGTAAAGTCGTTCGACCAGATTGACAACGCGCCCGAGGAGAAGGAGCGTGGTATCACCATTAACAGTGCACATATCGAGTATGAAACTGAAAAGCGTCACTATGCTCACGTGGACTGCCCGGGTCACGCCGACTATGTGAAGAACATGGTTACGGGTGCTGCCCAGATGGACGGTGCCATCCTGGTGGTTGCCGCTACCGACGGTCCTATGCCCCAGACTCGTGAGCACGTCCTGCTTGCCCGTCAGGTGAACGTGCCCCGCTTGGTGGTTTTCCTGAACAAGTGCGACATGGTCGACGACGAGGAAATGCTGGAGCTCGTCGAGATGGAGGTGCGCGAGATTCTCGAGCAGTATGGCTATGAGGAGGATACCCCCATCATCCGCGGTTCCGCCCTTGGCGCCCTGAACGGCGTGGAGAAGTGGGTTGACTCGGTGAAGAAGCTCATGGACACTGTTGATGAGTGGATTCAGGAGCCCGTCCGCGAGGTTGACAAACCCTTCTTGATGCCTGTCGAGGATGTCTTCTCTATCACGGGTCGTGGTACTGTGGCTACTGGCCGTATCGAGACTGGCCGTTGCAAGGTCGGTGACGAAGTTCAGCTGCTCGGTCTGGGTGAGAACAAGAAGTCGGTCATCACTGGTGTCGAGATGTTCCGCAAGACCCTGTCTGAGGGTGAGGCTGGCGACAACGTCGGTCTGCTGCTCCGCGGTATCGACAAGGATGAGGTGAAGCGCGGTATGGTGGTTGTGCACCCCGGTGCCATCACTCCTCACGATCACTTCAAGGCTTCCATCTACGTGCTGAAGAAGGAAGAGGGTGGCCGTCACACTCCGTTCGGCAACAAGTATCGTCCCCAGTTCTATCTGCGCACCATGGACTGCACCGGTGAGATCAAGCTCCCCGAGGGCGTTGAGATGGTGATGCCTGGCGACAACGTTGAAATCGAGGTTAACCTGATTTACAGGGTCGCTCTGAACGAGGGTCTGCGTTTCGCTATCCGTGAGGGTGGCCGTACGGTCGGCTCGGGTCAGATCACCAAGATCCTCGAGGACCTGCCCGAGGGCTGGCAGAACGAGAAGAAGTAATCTCCATTCCTGACGAGGAATCATCTCGGAAACGGGATTACCAAAATACCAAAAGGTCTCCGCGTCCCACGCGGACACGGAGACCTCTCTTACGGGTTTAGCTCAGTTGGTAGAGCACTGGTCTCCAAAACCAGGTGTCGGGAGTTCGAGCCTTCCAACCCGTGCAAAACAAAAGATAGTATGATTAAGAAGTTTATCAATTATTGCAAGTTGTGCTACGACGAGCTTGTCCACAAGGTGACATGGCCCACGCGTGCCGAGCTCACCCACAGTGCCATGGTCGTGCTGACGGCGTCGCTGGTCATCGCACTTGTCGTCTTTGCAATGGATTGGGTTTTTCAACACTTAATGGGTCTGATCTACAACGTAGGTTAACAATACTTCGGTAAAAAGAAATGGCAGAGAGCAAGAACAAATGGTATGTGATGAAAGCCATTAGCGGCCGCGAGATGAAGGTGAAGGAGTACATCGAGAATGAGATGAACCATAACGAGCTCCTCCGCAATCATGTAGCTCAGATTCTGGTCCCAATGGAGAAGCATGCTTCCATTCGCAACGGCAAGCGCGTCATCAAGGAGAAGGTGTCGCTGCCGGGATATGTTTTTGTCGAGGCCGACTTCACGGGAAACGATTGCGCTTCGGCGCTACGCTTCATGCCCAATGTGTTGGGATTCCTGGGAGGAATGAGCGAGCCGTCGCCAGTGCCCGTGTCGGAAATCAACCGCATGATGGGCAGTGCCGAGGAAACAGAAATCGACGAGAACGTCGACATCCCATACGCTGTGGGAGAGACCGTCAAGGTCGCGGACGGACCGTTCAGCGGGTTCTCCGGCGTCATCGAGGAGGTGAACGCCGCCCAGCACAAGTTGAAGGTCATGGTCAAGATCTTCGGACGGAAGACTCCGCTTGAACTGAGTTTCGCACAAGTAGAGAAAGAAGGATAAGGGGTGCATGTTACGGTGCCTCCTATCTCGAATATAGCAGAAGAGGCTTCCACTCTTTCCGCTCATATGACAATCAAATAAATTATTAACAAGAAATGGCTAAAGAAGTTGCTGGATTAATCAAGTTACAGATTAAAGGTGGCGCTGCTAATCCTTCACCTCCCGTGGGTCCGGCCTTGGGTTCCAAGGGCATCAACATCATGGGATTCTGCAAGGAGTTCAACGCCCGTACCCAGGATAAGGCAGGAAAGGTGTTGCCTGTGGTCATCACCTACTACACTGATAAGTCATTCGATTTCGTCATCAAGACTCCTCCCGCAGCCGTACAGCTCAAGGAGGCAGCCAAAGTGAAGAGTGGTTCGGGACAGCCCAACCGGAAGAAGGTAGCCTCGGTTACCTGGGACCAGGTGAAGGCTATCGCTGAAGACAAGATGAAGGATCTGAACTGCTTCACTGTGGAATCGGCCATGAAACTTATCGCTGGTACCGCCCGTAGCATGGGTATCTCGGTGAATGGGGACTTCCCTGGTAAATAAATCAAAAACTTCAAAGAAATGAGTAAACTGACAAAAAATCAAAAATCAGTAGCTGATAAGGTTGAAGCAGGGAAGGCATACACATTGGCAGAGGCTACAAAGCTGGTCAAGGAAATCACCACGACCAAGTTTGACGCTTCCGTCGACATTGATATGCGCTTAGGCGTAGATCCGCGAAAGGCCAACCAGATGGTGCGCGGCGTGGTGTCGCTGCCCAATGGCACTGGCAAGGTGACGCGGGTGCTCGCACTCTGCACGCCCGATCAGGAGGCTGCCGCCAAGGAGGCCGGGGCCGACTACGTGGGCCTCGATGAGTATATCGACAAAATCAAGGGTGGATGGACCGATGTCGACGTCATCATCACGATGCCGTCGTGCATGGGCAAGGTGGGTCCCCTCGGACGCGTCCTTGGTCCACGCGGACTCATGCCTAACCCCAAGAGCGGCACCGTGACCATGGACGTGGCCAAGGCCGTCAAGGAGGTCAAGCAGGGTAAGATTGATTTCAAGGTCGACAAGACCGGAATCATCCACACTTCCATCGGCAAGGTGAGCATGACGCCCGAGCAGATCTTCGGAAACGCCAGGGAGTTCATCTCCACGGTCATCCGTCTCAAGCCCGCCGCAGCCAAAGGCACTTATGTGAAAAGTATCTCCCTTTCTAGCACAATGAGTAAGGGTATTAAGATTGATCCGAAATCAGTTGAATAACTCTAAAAGTTTGTAAAATGAAGAAAGAAGTAAAAGATACGATCATTGTTGACTTGGGTGAGAAGCTCAAGGCTTATCCTCACTTCTATCTGGTCGACGTGACCGGACTGAACGCCGAGGCCACGAGCGCACTCCGCCGTAAGTGCTTCAAGAACGAGGTGAAGATGGTGGTTGTGAAGAACAAACTTCTCCACAAGGCTTTTGAGGCTTCTGATACGGACTTCACTCCGCTTTATGACACCTTGAAGGGCAACACGGCCGTGCTGTTCGCCAATACGGCAAACGTGCCGGCCCGCATGTTGAAGGACTATGTCAAGGAGGGCGTTCCCGCCCTGAAGGCAGCTTATGCCGAGGAAGGCATCTACGTGGGCGCTGACAAGCTCGAGGAGCTGGCAGCACTGAAGAGCAAGAACGAGGTCATTGCCGAGATTGTCAGCTTGCTGCAGTCGCCGGTCAAGAACGTTGTCTCTGCTCTGGAATCAGGCGCAAACACCATCCATGGTGTGCTGAAGACATTGGGCGAGCGTGCTGAGTAATCTTGAAATCATCAATGTCAACACATATTTAAAGTATAAACAAAATTAAAATTTTAGAATAAAATGGCAGACATTAAAGCTATTGCAGAAGAGTTGGTAAATCTCACTGTGAAAGAGGTAAACGAGTTGGCAACGGTCCTGAAGGACGAGTATGGCATCGAGCCCGCCGCCGCCGCTGTGGCTGTGGCCGCTGGTCCCGCTGCCGGTGGTGCAGCTGCTGCTGAGGAGAAGACTAGCTTCGACGTCGTCCTCACCGAGGTGGGCGCTACGAAGCTCCAGGTGGTGAAGGCTGTCAAGGAGGCTTGCGGCCTTGGCCTGAAGGAGGCTAAGGACCTGGTCGACGGCGCTCCCGCTACCCTGAAGGAGGGTGTTGCCAAGGACGAGGCCGAGAACCTGAAGAAGGCTATCGAGGCTGCCGGCGCAAAGGTCGAGCTGAAGTAATCGAAGCTTTAACAACGATTGAATACGGGTTAGAATTCGCCTGGTAGGCGAGTTCTAACCTTTTTGTGTCTTTTTAAGTTTTTTAACCACACTGTTTAATTTCTTCTAATGTCAAAAGTCGTAAACAACAGAGTAAATTTTGCCAGCGTCCACAATCCGTATCCTTATCCGGATTTCCTCGACGTGCAGATCAAGTCTTTCAAGGACTTCCTGCAGCTGGACACGCCACCCGAGGAGCGCAAGAACGATGGTCTGTACAAGGTGTTTGCCGAGAACTTCCCCATCACCGACACGCGGAACAACTTCGTGCTCGAGTTCCTGGACTACTATATCGATCCGCCGCGCTATACCATTGACGAGTGTCTGGAGCGTGGGCTCACGTACAGTGTCCCCTTGAAGGCGAAGATGAAACTCTACTGCACCGATCCCGACCACGAGGACTTCGGCACCTTCATCCAGGACGTCTTCCTCGGCACCATCCCCTATATGACTGAGAACGGCACCTTCGTCATCAACGGCGCGGAGCGCGTCGTCGTGGCGCAGCTTCACCGTTCGCCGGGCGTGTTCTTCGGGCAGGGCGTGCATGCCAATGGCACCGTGCTCTACTCCGCGCGCATTATTCCTTTCAAGGGCAGTTGGATCGAGTTCGCCACTGACATCAATAATGTGATGTACGCCTACATTGACAGAAAGAAGAAATTGCCCGTTACCACCTTGCTCCGCGCCATCGGCTACGAGAGCGAGAAGGAAATCCTCCAGATTTTCGATCTGGCCGAGGAGGTGAAGGTGAACAAGAAGAATCTGAAGGCCCTCGTCGGACGGAAGCTCGCCGGACGCGTGCTGAAGAGCTGGAACGAGGACTTCGTGGACGAAGATACGGGTGAGGTGGTTTCCATCGAGCGCAACGAGGTGATGCTGGAGCGGGAGACCGAGATCACGGCCGACAACATCGAGGACATCCTCGACAGCGGCGCCGCCACCGTGCTGGTGCACAAGGACGATGCCGCCGACCGCCGCTATGCCATCATCTTCAACACCTTGGCCAAGGACCCGAGCAACTCGGAGAAGGAGGCCGTGAACTACATCTACCGCCAGCTGCGCAACGCCGACCCCGCCGACGACGCCAGCGCGAGAGAGGTGTTCCAGAACCTTTTCTTCTCTGACAAGCGTTATGACCTGGGCGAGGTGGGACGCTACCGCATCAACAAGAAGCTCGGACTCAACATCGACATGGACACGCGGGTGTTGACCAAGGAAGACATCATCGAGATCATCAAGTATCTCATCCAGCTCATCAACAGCAACGCCACTGTCGACGATATCGACCACCTGTCCAACCGCCGCGTGCGCACCGTGGGCGAGCAGCTCGCCAACCAGTTCTCCATTGGCCTGGCACGCATGAGCCGCACCATTCGCGAGCGTATGAACGTGCGCGACAACGAGGTCTTCACCCCCACCGACTTGATCAACGCCAAGACCATATCAAGCGTGATCAACTCCTTCTTCGGCACCAACCCGCTGAGCCAGTTCATGGATCAGACCAACCCGCTGGCCGAAGTCACGCACAAGCGCCGTCTCTCGGCCCTCGGCCCCGGCGGCCTGTCGCGCGAAAGGGCCGGATTCGAGGTGCGCGACGTGCACTACACGCATTACGGACGCCTTTGCCCCATTGAGAGCCCTGAAGGCCCCAACATCGGTCTGATCTCGTCACTCTGCGTCTATGCCACCATCAACGAGCTCGGATTTATCGAGACTCCTTACCGCAAGGTGGAGAACGGCGTCGTGGATATGGACAACTCCCACGTGGCCTATCTCACGGCCGAGGAGGAGGACGAGAAACTTATCGCCCAGGGCAACGCGCCACTGAAGGAGGACGGCTCCTTCATCCGTACGTATGTGCACTGCCGTGAGAACGCCGACTTCCCCGTGGTGGCTCCCAGTGAGGTGAACTATATGGACGTGTCGCCGCAGCAGATCGCTTCGGTCTCGGCCTGCCTCATTCCCTTCTTGGAGCATGATGACGGTCACCGCGCGCTCATGGGATGTAACATGATGCGCCAGGCCGTGCCCCTGCTCCACAACGATGCCCCCATCGTGGGTACCGGACTGGAAAAACAGGTGTGCGAGGACAGCCGCACCATGATTACCGCCGAGGGCGACGGTGTCATCGAGTATGTCGACGCCACCACCATCCGCATCCTCTACGACCGCACGGAGGAGGAGGAGTTTGTCAGCTTCGAGCCCGCGCTGAAGGAATACCGTATTCCCAAGTTCCGCCGCACCAACCAGAATATGACCATCGACCTGCGGCCCATCTGCAACAAGGGACAGCGTGTGAAGAAGGGCGACATCCTCACCGAGGGCTATGCCACCGAGAACGGCGAGCTGGCTTTGGGACGCAACCTGCTTGTGGCCTATATGCCCTGGAAGGGATACAACTATGAGGACGCCGTGGTCATCAGCGAGCGCATGATGCGCGACGACGTGCTCACGTCGGTGCATGTAGATGAATACACGCTCGACGTACGCGAGACCAAGCGAGGCATGGAGGAGTTCACCAGCGACATTCCCAATGTGAGCGAGGAGGCTACCAAGGACCTCGACGACAATGGCATCGTGCGTGTGGGTGCGCGCATCGAGCCCGGCGACATCCTGATTGGAAAGATTTCGCCCAAGGGCGAGAGCGATCCTTCGCCTGAGGAGAAGCTCCTGCGCGCCATCTTCGGCGACAAGGCCGGCGACGTGAAGGACTCTTCGCTCAAGGCCAACCCCTCGCTGAGTGGTGTCGTGATTGACAAGAAGCTCTTCTCGCGCGCCATCAAGACCCGCGAGTCGAAGAAGCAGGACAAGATAACGCTGGCCAAGATCGACGAGGAATACGAGGCCAAGAACGAGGACTTGAAGGATATCCTCGTCGACAAGCTTATGACGCTTACCGCCGACAAGACGTCGGAGGGCGTGAAGGACTATTCCGGTGCCGAGATCATCACCAAGGGCAGCAAGTTCACCATTGCGGCGCTGAAGAACCTGGAGTACGAGGGCATCGAGTCGAACAACTGGACTTCGGACGCCCACACCAACATGCTCATCCGCAAGCTCATCATGAACTATATCCGGAAATACAAGCTCCTCGACGCCGAGCTCAAGCGCCGGAAGTTCGCCATCACCATCGGCGACGAGCTTCCCTCGGGCGTGCTTCAGATGGCCAAGGTCTATGTGGCCAAGAAGCGCAAGATCCAGGTGGGCGACAAGCTGGCCGGACGTCACGGAAACAAGGGCATCGTGTCCAAGGTGGTGCGCACCGAGGACATGCCGTTCCTGGAAGACGGCCGTCCCGTCGACCTGGTGCTCAACCCGCTGGGTGTGCCTTCGCGTATGAACCTGGGACAGCTCTTCGAGGCCATCCTCGGTGCTGCCGGACGCAAGCTCGGCGTGAAGTTCGCCACCCCCATCTTCGACGGTGCCAAGCTGGAAGACCTGGAGGAGTGGACCGACAAGGCTGGGCTGCCCCACCTCTGCTCCACCCATCTGTATGACGGTGAGACGGGCGAGCGCTTCGACCAGCCCGCCACGGTGGGTATCACCTACTTCCTGAAGCTCGGCCACATGGTGGAAGACAAGATGCACGCACGCTCCATTGGTCCCTACAGTCTCATCACGCAGCAGCCCCTCGGCGGAAAGGCGCAGTTCGGCGGCCAGCGTTTCGGAGAGATGGAGGTCTGGGCGCTCGAGGGCTTCGGCGCCGCACATGTGCTCCAGGAGATTCTCACCATCAAGAGTGACGACGTCACCGGGCGCAGCAAGGCCTACGAGGCCATCGTCAAGGGCGACCCCATGCCCACGCCCGGCATCCCCGAGTCGCTCAATGTGTTGCTCCACGAGCTCCGCGGACTGGGTCTGAGCATCAAACTGGAATAATCAACACCCCTAACCTCATAAGAAAAAGTAGAATATGGCTTTTAAAAAAGATACAAAGGTAAAGAACAATTTTACGAAGATTACCATCGGTCTGGCCTCGCCCGAGGAGATCCTGGAAAATTCGTATGGCGAGGTTACCAAGCCGGAGACCATCAACTACCGCACCTACAAGCCCGAGCGCGACGGCTTGTTCTGCGAGCGCATCTTCGGCCCCACGAAGGACTATGAGTGCGCCTGCGGCAAGTATAAGCGCATCCGCTACAAGGGCATCGTCTGTGACCGTTGCGGTGTCGAGGTCACCGAGAAGAAGGTGCGCCGCGAGCGTTCCGGCCACATCGAGCTGGTGGTGCCCGTGGCCCACATCTGGTACTTCCGTTCGCTGCCCAACAAGATAGGCTACCTGCTCGGACTGCCCACCAAGAAGCTTGATGCGGTGATCTACTACGAGAAGTACATCGTCATCAAGCCCGGAACCCTTGAGGGGAAGAAGGATGCCGAGGGCGAGGACCTCAATGGCTCTCACAGGCTTGACCTGCTCTCCGAGGAGGAGTATATCGACATCGTCGACAACAAGATCGATCCCAACAACGACCGGCTCGACGACTCAGACCCCAACAAGTTCGTCGCCAAGATGGGTGCCGAGGCTGTCTATGACCTGCTTTGCGAGCTTTCCGTTGAGGATGCCAACGGCGTGTCGGGGCTTGACAAACTCTCTTACGAGCTTCGCGACCGTGCCAACAATGACGGCAGCCAGCAGCGCAAGACCGAAGCGCTGAAGCGCCTGCAGGTGGTCGAGGCCTTCCGTGCCAGCAAGGGCGTGAACCGCCCCGAGTGGATGATCATGAAGATCATTCCCGTCATTCCGCCCGAGTTGCGCCCGCTGGTGCCCCTGGACGGTGGACGTTTCGCCACTTCCGACCTCAACGACCTTTATCGTCGCGTCATCATCCGCAACAACCGTCTGAAGCGGCTTGTCGAAATCAAGGCTCCCGAGGTGATCCTGCGCAACGAGAAGCGTATGCTCCAGGAGGCCGTCGACTCGCTCTTTGACAATTCGCGCAAGTCGAGCGCCGTCAAGAGCGAGAGCAACCGCCCGCTGAAGTCGCTTTCCGACTCGCTCAAGGGCAAGCAGGGACGTTTCCGCCAGAACTTGCTCGGCAAGCGTGTCGACTATTCGGCTCGTTCCGTCATCGTGGTCGGCCCCGAGCTGAAGATGGGCGAGTGCGGACTGCCCAAGCTCATGGCCGCCGAACTCTACAAGCCGTTCATCATCCGCAAGCTCATTGAGCGCGGCATCGTGAAGACCGTGAAGAGCGCCAAGAAGATTGTCGACCGCCGCCAGCCCGTCATCTGGGACATCCTCGAGAATGTCATGAAGGGGCATCCCATCCTGCTCAACCGCGCGCCTACGCTGCACCGTCTCGGCATCCAGGCGTTCCAGCCCAAGATGATCGAGGGCAAGGCCATCCAGCTCCACCCCCTGGCCTGTACCGCCTTCAACGCCGACTTCGACGGCGACCAGATGGCTGTCCACCTCCCGCTGAGCAACGAGGCCGTGCTCGAGGCGCAAATCCTCATGCTTGAGAGTCACAACATTCTCAACCCGGCCAACGGAGCGCCCATCACCGTGCCTTCGCAGGACATGGTGCTCGGACTCTACTATATCACCAAGATCCGTCCCGGAGCCAAGGGCGAGGGACTCACCTTCTACGGTCCCGAGGAGGCCATCATCGCCAACAATGAGGGCAAGTGCGACTTGCACGCTCCCGTGAAGGTGGTGGTGAACGATCTCGTCGATGGAAAGATTCAGAAGCGCATGGTCGACACGTCGGTCGGACGCGTCATCGTCAATCAGATTATTCCCGATGAAATCGGCTATTTTAACGATATCATCTCGAAGAAGACGCTCCGCGGCATCATCGCCGACGTAATCAAGGCCGTGGGTATGGCCCGCGCCTGCGAGTTCCTCGATGGTATCAAGAACCTCGGTTACCGCATGGCCTATGTGGCCGGTCTGTCGTTCAATCTTGACGACATCATCGTGCCGAAGGAAAAGGGCGACATCATCGAGCAGGGCCGCAAGGAAGTTGAGGAAATTACCAACAACTATAACATGGGCTTCATCACTGACAAGGAGCGTTACAACCAGGTGATTGACACCTGGACCCATGTGAACACCAACTTGAAGAAGGAGGTGATGAAGCAGATGACCGAAGCCGACCAGGGCTTCAACGCCGTGTTCATGATGCTCGACTCGGGAGCGCGTGGTTCGGCTGACCAGATTGCCCAGCTTGCCGGTATGCGTGGCCTGATGGCCAAACCACAGAAGTCGGGTGCCGAAGGCAACTCCATCATCGAGAACCCCATCCTGTCCAACTTCAAGGAGGGCATGTCGGTGCAGGAGTACTTCATCAGCTCGCACGGTGCCCGCAAGGGACTTGCCGATACGGCCATGAAGACCGCGGACGCCGGTTATCTGACGCGCCGTCTCGTCGACGTGTCCCACGACGTCATCATCACCGAGGAGGACTGCGGCACGCTGCGTGGCCTGGAGTGCCGCGCGCTGAAGAACGGCGACCAGGTCATTGCCACGCTCTATGAGCGCATCCTGGGCCGCGTGAGCGTCCACGACGTGGTGAATCCCCAGACGGGCGAGCTCATCGTGGCCGCCGGCGAGGAGATTACGGAAGACAAGGCTCAGGCCATCGAGGATTCGCCCATCGAGATGGTGGAAATCCGCTCGGTGCTCACTTGCGAGAGCAAGCACGGCGTGTGTGCCAAGTGTTATGGCCGCAACCTGGCCACGGCGCGCATGGTGCAGATTGGCGAGGCTGTTGGCGTGATTGCCGCACAGGCCATCGGTGAGCCCGGAACACAGCTCACGCTGCGTACATTCCACGCCGGAGGTGTGGCCGGAAACGCCGCCGCCAACGCCACCATCGTGGCCAAGAACGAAAGCCGCCTGAAGTTTGAGGAGCTGCGCACCGTGCCCTTCGTCGAAGAGCGCGAGGGCGAGGCCGACCGGAAGTGCCAGATGGTGGTGAGCCGGCTTGCCGAGGTGCAGTTCGTCGATCCCAACACCGGCATCGTGCTGTCCAGCCTGAACGTGCCTTACGGCTCGTCGCTCTATCATAAGGACGGCGACCTGGTGAGCAAGGACGAGCTCGTGGCCCGCTGGGACCCCTTCAACGCCGTCATCGTGAGCGAGTACGCTGGAAAGTTGCGCTTCAACGACGTGGTGGAGGGACAGACGTTCCGCGCCGAGACCGACGAGACCACCGGCCTGACCGAGAAGATCATCATCGACGCCAAGAACAAGGCCATGGTGCCCACTTGCGACGTCGTCGACGCCAAGGGCAACGTGCTCGGCACCTATAACTTCCCCGTGGGAGGCCACGTCGTGGTGGAGGATGGACAGACCATCACCACCGGAGCCACGCTGGTCAAGATTCCGCGTGTCGTGGGTGGCGCAGGCGACATCACCGGTGGTCTGCCCCGTGTCACCGAGCTCTTTGAGGCCCGCAACCCGTCCAACCCCGCCGTGGTGTCTGAAATCGACGGCGAGATCAGCATGGGCAAGGTGAAGCGCGGTAACCGCGAGATCATCGTCACCTCGAAGACGGGCGAGCAGCGCAAGTATCTCGTGTCGCTCTCCAAGCAGATTCTGGTGCAGGAGCACGACGCCGTGCGCGCCGGCACGCCCCTTTCCGACGGAAGCACCACGCCGAGCGACATCCTGGCCATCAAGGGCCCCACGGCCGTACAGGAGTACATCGTCAACGAGGTGCAGGACGTCTACCGCCTGCAGGGTGTGAAGATCAACGACAAGCACTTCGAAATCATCGTCCGCCAGATGATGCGCAAGGTGCGCATCGACGATCCGGGCGACACCACGTTCCTGGAGCAGGAACTTGTCGACAAGCTCGACTTCGCCGACGAGAACGACCGCATCTGGGGCAAGAAGGTGGTGACCGACGCCGGCGACTCCGAGGTGTTCAAGCCCGGACAGATTGTCACCATGCGCAAGTTGCGCGATGAGAACTCGTCGCTCAAGCGCCGTGACCTGAAGACCGTGCAGGTGCGCGATGCCGTGCCGGCCACCTCGACGCAGGTGCTCCAGGGCATCACCCGTGCCGCCCTGGGCACGAAGAGCTTCATGAGCGCGGCCTCCTTCCAGGAGACTACCAAGGTGCTCAACGAGGCCGCCATCCGTGGAAAGACCGACTATCTGGAGGGTATGAAGGAGAACGTGATCTGCGGTCACCTCATTCCTGCCGGAACCGGACTGAAGCAGTGGCAGAAGCTCATCGTCGGCTCGCAGGAAGACTACGAGCGGATACAGGCCAACAAGAAGAACGTGCTCGACTTCGCCGGAGCCGGAACCGGAGTGCAGGAATAAGCCCCACCGCGCCCGCGGCACTTGCTTACTGACCAATGAGTCTGGGTCCCCCGGCGGGACTGGACTCCTCTTATAGCGAATCCCGGGTCTTGCCATACAGGCAGGGCCCGGGATTTCCTTTTGTGGGCAGGAGCCTGCCTCTCCTTCTGTCTTTTCCATTCCGCATGCATATTTTTTCCGGCATTCTCCTTGGGAGTCTCGGCCTTTCATTGTAACTTTGTCGGTGTAAAACGAAACAATCATACCTGCGAAGAAGATGAGAAACATGGATTCCCGACCAGCCATTTCCTGCCCGGTGGCTTGGTTATTATTCCTCCTGGTCATGGCCGCGCCCTCCTGGGTCATGGCCCAGCGTCCCGCTTATTACAAGATGTCGCCGTTGGTGCGCCAGGCCTGCCGCCAGGCCCGCCAGACCCGTCAGCCCTCCGTGGCTCCAGGCGTGGCCGCGGCTCCCCGTGGCTCCACGCTCGTCGCCTTTGTCAAGCTCGATGGTCCCGACGCCTCCGCCCTGGAGCGGCATGGCTGCCGCGTGCTGGCCCGCTACGGCGCCCTCTGCGTGGCCGAGATACCATTGCCCTCGCTGCCCTCGCTCTCGCTCGACCGGCGCGTGCTCCGCATCGAGGCCGGACGCAGCGCTACGGCCATGATGGACACCACGGCGCGCGTCGTCGGCGCGCTGCCCGTGCAGCAGGGTGTCGGCCTGCCGCAAGGCTATACGGGCAAGGGGGTGGTCGTGGGCGTGCAGGACATCGGCTTCGACCTGACCTGTCCCAACTTCTGGACGGCCGACATGTCCTCCTACCGCATCAAGGCCTTTTGGGACCAGCTCTCCACCGACACCCTCGGCGCGACGCTTCCTGCCGGACGCGACTACACCACACGCGACGAGCTCCTGGCCCTGCAGCATTCGCGCGACGGCCTCGACCAGACCCACGGCACGCACACCCTCGGCATCGCGGCCGGAAGTGGCGCTGAGGGCAACGGCGTGGTCTCGCCCTACCGCGGCATAGCCTGTGACGCCGACCTTTGCCTGGTGGCCAATGCCACGACTGACAATGCCGCCCTCATCAGCCCGCAGGATTATTACAAGTATACCTACGCCCTCGACGCCCTCGGATTCAAATACATCTTCGACTATGCCGACCGTGTGGGCAAGCCCTGTGTCATCAACTTCAGCGAGGGCAGCTATATGGACTTTCGCGGCGACGACGCCCTCTACTATGAGATGCTCGACTCGCTTACCGGGCCCGGACACATCCTCGTGGCCTCGGCCGGCAACGAGGGCTATCGCATCACCCACGTCTACAAGCCGGCTGGCGGCACGGTCAGCATCAACTGCCAGAGAGGGCAGTCGGCCTCTTTTGTGGCCACTTCCAAGGCGAAGGCCGACTTCACCCTCGATGTCAGGCTCACCCGTGGCGACGCGCTCCTCCACAAGGCCATCCCGCTCTCGGCGGTGCTTGCCGCACCCGACTCCACGCTCATTGACTCCATCGTGGGCGACGGACTGCGCAACATCATCACCGCCACGGCTTACCGGTCCAGCTTCGACCCCACCGACATCGTGTGCGACTGGCAGGTGGCGAGAGACGCGGCGACACGGGCTGAAGACGACAACTGGACGCTCTCCCTGGCCCTGTCGGGCGAACCCGAGGCAGACCTGTTCCCCTCGCAGGGAACGTTCTATCATGACGACTGGAGCGTGTCGGCCTCAGACCACGCCTATGGCGTCCTCTCGCCGGGAAGCGCGCCTAGCGTGGTGAGCGTGGGCATGACGGGCTACCGCACCCAGGTGATGAGCTACACGGGCAAGGCTTACCGGCCCAACCCCTTCGACGTGGAGCATGGCGAGCGCAATCTCTTCTCCTCGGTGGGACCCACTTACGATGGCCGTGTCAAGCCCGACGTCATGGCCCCGGGGCAGAACATCATCTCCAGCTACAGCAGCTTCATCTCCTGGGGGCACCACGTGCCGCAGACCGTGCGCCTCTACGAATATGATGGCCGCGAATATGCCTGGAACGCCGACATGGGCACGTCGATGTCGTCGCCGGTCGTGGCCGGTGTCATCGCACTCTGGCTCCAGGCTTGTCCCACGCTCACCCCTGCCGATTGCTTCGACATTTTCTCGAAGACGTGCACCCGCTTCGACCCCACGCTAGACTATCCCAACAACGATTACGGATATGGGCAGATTGACGCCCAGGCGGGCATGAGGCTCGTGCAGGAGAAGGTGGCGGCGGGCATCAGCGACGTCACGGCCCGTCACCCTTCCTCCGGCCGCATCTTCAGCATTGACGGCCGCTATGTGGGGCGGGACCTGTCGCGCCTGTCCAAAGGCGTGTATATTTGCGATGGAAGGAAGGTGGCCGTTCGCCGCTGACGCACTTCCTGTGCCGCCGGTTGCGAGGTGGTGAAGGAGGAAAATGTCGATGGAATGGCTGCTTTCTGGGCAAGAAGACCGCTATGTGGGGCGGGGGGCTGTCGCGCCTGTCCAAGGGCGTGTCTATTTGCGATGGAAGGAAGGTGCCCGTTCGCCGCTGACGCACTTCCGGTGCCGTCGGTTGCGAGATGGTGAAGGAGCAAGATGTCGATGAAATGGCCTTTTTTTGAGCACGGTGGTCGTTATCGGTATGCGAAAACTTACCTGTTTGTCAAAGATGCGGAAAAAACGACGTAGGGAGTTCTCCACGCCGTTTTTAGCTCCTGTGAACAGCCTTGAGAGAGCCTGTGAAGGCCGTAGTGAACGGCTCTCCGCGCCACTGTCAAATGGTCAGACCGTATGATTCGTATAAAAAAATAAATTTTTTCATGTTTAATATGGTTGTTTATAAAAAGACTTTGTATATTTGCAGCCGTTAATCCACTTTGATGATGGCATGAGGAAGGAAATAAAAGGAGTGTGAGGATTCTAATGAATTCAAGTGCTAAATCTGTTGGACTTATTCATAATAATCAAGAAAGAACGAGAGAACGTATGGGCGTCAAGATAAGTCGTAGCGCCATGTTGTGGATGGACAGTGCGTTTCGGGGCACCGGTAGGATTGAGAGTGAAGCCAATCTTGGAGGATGGGAAAGTGTGAAAAGTCGTGTTGCGGCCGATGAAACCGCGGAAAAATGCACCAGCTATGCCGTCGTCTGCCAGGTGTCTGACCGCAACATCAGCATGTCGTGGGATCGCGTCAGCGACCTTGGCCTCCGCCTCGCCCTTTAGCTCTCTCTCTTGCAAGTCACCCCTCCGATAATCCGAAGAGCGGCGCCAGGCTTGCTTGAAGCCGCCAAGGCGAGAAAGGTTCGGTGGAAAATCCACTTTTTTTCAAAAAAAGACATTACAATACGATATTACAATAATATAAAATATAATGAATCGTCAACAATGCTACATCAGGATGTTGCTCGTCACGCTCATCATGTTGGCCGTGCCGTGCAGCGGGGCCTTTTCCCAGTCGAAGACGGTGATTAGTCCCACGGCTAAACCCAAGGTCGGACGGAAAGTGACGCCCAAGAAACCTTCGGCCAGGCGCAAGTCGGTTGCCCCGAAAGCCAACCCGTACAAATCGGAGAGTCCGGCCCGACTGCCAGAGCCGTCGGGCTACTATTCAACGGAAAGCCTCTCTGACGAGACCGTCACCGTCAATGGTGTCAGCTTTGTGATGAAGGGTGTGCGGGGAGGAGTCTTCACCATGGGAGTGACGTCGGGACAGGGCGGTGATTTCGATCGCGACGAGAAACCCGTGCGCCGTGTGGCCGTCAGCAGTTTCCGCATGGGGCAAACCGAGGTGACGCAACGCCTCTGGCAGGCCGTGATGGGAGGCAATCCCTCAAAGTATAGTGGCGACAACCGCCCCGTGGAGAATGTCAGTTGGACCGACTGCCAAAAGTTCATCACCCGGCTGAATGCCATGACAGGCAAGCGCTTCCGCCTGCCCACCGAAGCCGAGTGGGAGTATGCCGCGCGTGGGGGCAACCGGAGCCGGGAATGCAAATATGCTGGCTCGAACAACGTTGATGACGTGGCTTGGTTTGAAAGGGAGGATGGAACGTATGGTGTGGGAACGAAACAGCCCAACGAACTCGACCTCTACGACATGAGTGGCAACGTGCGGGAATGGTGCCAAGACTGGTATGGCCCCTACGGCTCGCAGCCGCAGGCCAATCCTTCCGGTCCGTCTTCGGGATTTATCCGTGTGGTCCGTGGCGGCAGTTGGGCCGATGGCGCCTGGCTCGGCCGGGTGTCGTGCCGTAATAATGCGGACCCTACGTATAGCAATCCCTACTGTGGCCTGCGGCTCGTCCTTTGACTTTTTTCGAAGTGCGTGATGCCGGAGAAACAGGAAGAAAAGGTTAATAAACCTTAAACAACGGTTTGCGAACGTGGAAAAATAGAACAATTTACTTACCTTTGCAGCCAATTTGTTATAGATTATTTAAGATGAATAAAACAAAATTGGCTTGCTGCGCCCTGATGATGGTGTCGGCAATGGTGCCCGCCAGTGCAGGCGGACTGCTCACCAACACCAATCAGAGCATTGCTTTCAACCGTAATTTCGCCCGTGATGGTGCCATTGGTATTGACGGCGTCTTCAGCAATCCGGCCGGCGTGGCCTTCCTCTCCAAGGGTTTCCACCTATCGTTCAACATACAGAACGTCTATCAGACACGTACCATCAACAGCGGCATGACCGTGCCCTCGCTCCAGGGAACGCCTTTCTACCAGCCCTTCCGCCTGAACGGAGGCAAGGAGGACGGCACGAAGGAGTTCGAGGGACGTGCCTCGGTGCCCGTCCTGCCCACGTTCCAGATGGCGCTCAACTATGACAAGTGGGGCTTCCAGCTCGGCTTCTCGCTCAACGGTGGTGGTGGCAAGTGCACCTTCAACGACGGCCTGGGCTCGTTTGAGCGGCAGATCGCCCTCGTGCCCGCCTTGCTCTATTCGCAAGGACTGACCTCGGAGACGCCCTCCTATGGCGTCGACAGCTACATCAAGGGGCAGCAGTATGTGTTCGGATTGCAGCTGGGTACTACTTATAAGGTGAACAAGCGGCTGGCCGTCTATGGCGGATTCCGCTTCAACTACGTGTACAACAAGTACGTGGGCAACATCACCAACATCACGGCCAACATCGCGGGCAACAACGAGAACCTCTATAACTACTTCGGCACGCAGGCCTCCACATACAGCCAAATGGCCTTCTACTACCGTATGCGGGCTACCGAGATGACCGACCCCACGCAAAAGGCCACCTATGAGGGATACGCCCAGCGCTACCAGCAGGGAGCGGCACAGATGGAGGCGACGCGCCAGCAGTTTGCCGACCGCTATCTCGACTGCAACCAGTATGGCTGGGGCATCACGCCCATCATCGGCGTCGACTACAAGGTGGGGCGCTGGAACTTTGCCTCGCACCTGGAGTTCACCACGCACTTCAACATTGAGAACGACACGAAGCGCGACGACACGGGCCTCTTTGGCGACGGCGTGAACACCCCCAACGACCTGCCCGGCCTCTGGTCGGTGGGCGCGCAGTGCGAGGTGGTGCCCTCGGTGCGCGTCATGGCGGGCTATCACTACTACTTCGACCAAAACGCCAAGATGCCTGACAACAAGCAGAAGCTGCTCAGCCACGACACCCAGGAGGTGCTGGCCGGAGCCGAGTGGGACGTGACGAAAGACCTGACCGTGAGCGTGGGCGGCCAGCGCACCATGTACGGACTGGGCGACGGCAGCTATCTGAACGACATGAGCTTCGTCACCAACAGCTATTCGCTGGGTTTCGGCGCCAAGTTCAAGGTGGCGAAGAACGCCAGTGTGAACATCGCCTACTTCTTCACCGACTATGGACACAAGAAGAAGGAGTACACGCAGGACATCACCTCGGCGGGACAGACCATCCAGGTGGCTTGTACTGACGATTTCACGCGCACGAACAAGGTGCTCGGCGTGGGCTTCGACATCGACTTCTAGCCGGGCTTCGGCGCTCGGTGTGGCCGAGGCTACATCGGGTCGACGTCAAAATAGACTTGCAAGGCTCCGTAACGCGGGTCCTTCGCCATCTGCTCTTGGGCAAGGCGAAGGTACCCGCGTGCCTTTTTCAGGTCGAGGCCGTTCTCCAGCTTCAGCACGATCTTGCGGATGTCCATGGCCTTGACGCGGGCCACGGCGGGCTTGTCGGGGCCGAGCACGCGCTCGCCGAACCACTGCCGCAGCTGCAGGCCCAGCTCCTGTGCGGCGTGGTCGACGACCTCGGCGTGGCGGTGCCGCAGGTAGACGTAGACCAGGTGGGTGAACGGGGGATAGCGGAAGTAGGCGCGCTCCTCCATTTGCGCGCGGTAGAACCCCGGGTAGTCGTTGTCCACCACCTGGCGGATGACCTCCGACTCGGGGTCACGCGTCTGCAGGATCACCAGTCCGCGGCTGCCTTTCCTTCCGGCGCGCCCGCTCACCTGCGACATCATGGTGAAGGCGTGCTCGTAGGCGCGGAAGTCGGGATAGTTGAGCATGGAGTCGGCGTCGAGGATGCCCACCACGCTCACGCCGTCGAAGTCGAGCCCCTTGCTCACCATCTGCGTGCCGATGAGCAGGTTGGTGCGGCGTGCGGCGAAGTCGCCGATGATTCGCTCATAGGCATTGCGCGAGCGCGTGGTGTCGAGGTCCATGCGCGCGATGCGTGCCTCGGGCAGGATTTCGGCAATCTCGTCCTCTATTTTCTCCGTGCCGTAGCCCCGCCCCACGAGTTCGGTGCTGCCGCAGTTGGGGCATACGGTCGGCACGACATACGAGCTGCCGCAATAGTGGCAGGTCAGCGTGGCGAGGTTGCGGTGGTAGGTGAGCGAGACGTCGCAGTTCTCGCACTTGGGCACCCATCCGCACACCTTGCACTCGATGCGTGGTGCGAAGCCGCGCCGGTTCTGGAAGAGGATGGCCTGGCGCCCCGAGGCCAGCGCCTGCCGCACGGCCGTGAGCAGTCGTGGCGAGAAGGGGCCGGTCATCATCTTGCGGTGGCGCAGGTCTTTCACGTCCACCACCTCCACCTTGGGCAGCTGCACGTCCTGGTATCGGGTGGTGAGTTCCACAAGCCCGTATTTGCCAGTCTCGGCGTTGTGGTAGCTTTCCAGCGAGGGCGTGGCCGTGCCGAGCAACGTCTTGGCGCCATACATCCGCGCAAGCACGATGGCGGCGCTGCGGGCATGATAGCGCGGGGCGGGGTCCTGCTGCTTGAACGAGGTCTCGTGCTCCTCGTCGATGATGACGAGGCCGAGCTTCTGAAAGGGCAGGAACACGGCGCTGCGCGGGCCCAGGATGATGTCGTAGGGGTGTGGCGAGAGCTGCTTTTGCCAGATTTCCACCCGCTCGGCGTCGCTGTACTTGGAGTGGTAGATGCCCAGTCGCGAGCCGAAGACGCGTCGCAGGCGCGACATGATCTGCACCGTGAGGGCGATTTCGGGCAGCAGGTAGAGCACCTGCTGGTGGTTGTCCAGAGCCTGCTGGATGAGATGGATGTAGATTTCGGTCTTCCCGCTCGACGTCACGCCGTGGAGCAGCACCACGTTCTTGCTTTCCATCTGCCTGCGTATGCCGTCGCAGGCCTCGGCCTGTGCTTCTGAGAGAGGCTTCATCGCGCCGGGCTCGGCCTGCTGGCCCGTGTTCAGCCGTCCCACCTCGCGGTTGTAGTTGTAGAGGATGCCCCGGTCGACGAGGGCCTTCACCATGGCGGCCGTGCAGTGGGGCGTGTTCATCAGCTCGTCGCGCGCCACCTCGGCCTTGCCGTCCATGTCGGGCGTGTCCCAGTGGCTCATGGCCAGGAACGCCTCGAACACCCGCAGCTGTCCCGTGGCGCGCGCCAGCATCTGCCGCGCCACGCCGAGCGCCTGTTCCGAGCGGAACGCCTCGGCGAGTCCGACGTAGGCCTCGGTCTTCGGCCGGTATTTCCCCACCGTCTTCATTCCGGCCGGCAGGGCCGCGTTGTATACGTCGCCGGGCGTGGCCATATAGTAGTCGGCAATCCACTGCCACAGGCGCAGTTGCTGGGGCAGCAGCGAGGGATGCAGGTCCAGGAGCGCCGCCACGGGCTTGCAGTCGAAGTCGGGCTTGTCGGCATGCACGCGCGTGGCCACGGCAATATATCGTTTGCTTTTCCCCAGGGGCACGAGCAGGCGCATGCCGGGCTCCACCCTCCCGGCCAGGTCGGGTGGGAGGGCGTAGGTGAAGACGCCGGGCAGCGGCAGGGGGAGAATCACGTCGACATAGCTCGGCGGTGCGTCTGTGGTGTGTTTCAACATTGTCATGCAAGGCTTGATTTACTTGCAAATTTAGCGATTTCTCATGAGAGTGGCAAGTTTTATCCTCTCGAAATCGTCACGCCGCGTCAAATGTGGTGGGGTGGGGCGGCTGTCTTTCCCTCTCCTTTTAAAAAATAATCTCTCCTTTTTCCTTGCGATTCCAAGAATCATTGCTTATCTTTGCATCCGAGTCGGGAGCGAGGCCCCAAGGGGCGGAACTCGAAAAGACTCGGAAAATTTATATTAGAGAGCGTTTGACTCGTTATCCTAGACTGAATCTGGACAATTCGTTCTAATACGGATAATAGGCAAATCCGCTCACGCATGGGATTATTGTACCCCTTTGACCCAAAGGGCTCAGTATACCTCAATGCGTGGGCTTTTGCGTGTTGCGTATTAGAGGCAGTCCAGAGCCTAAGTCTAGTGACACGTGAAAGTACCCACGCTTTTCTTGATTACTAACTTTCTGTATCAAGGTTGAGGGAAATGAGTTATCGTACGGAGTCCACGGCTTCCAGCGCCCATCGTGATGTGACAATCGACATTGCGAAAGGGCTTTGCATACTGCTGGTCGTATGCATTCACAGTGAGGTGTTTTCCTTTGTCCCCATGCCCGTCGAGTTTGTGGCCGTGCCGATGTTCTTCTTTATGAGCGGATGCTTTGACCGAAGCAGCCGCCCCTTCTCTTCGGTGATGGCCAAGGGGGTGCGTACGCTTGTCTTCCCGGCTTGCGTGTGGACGCTCATCTCGGGACTGTATCTCGGCGTGCTGAAGGTGGCCAAGGGGGAGCCGCCCCTGTTTCATTTCGACATATTCACTCCTTGCACCACTAACGGTCCGTGCTGGTTTCTTGTCGCGCTGTTTTGGACGCGCCTGCTGATGTGGCTCTTGGAGCATGCCTTCCGCCCAAAGGCTTTGCAGGCGGCAGCCGTCGTCCTTCTGGGCTGGTTGGGGTTCAGGCAGATGCTTCCCCTTTACTTTGACGACGCCCTCGTGGCCCTTCCCCTTTACTATGCAGGCAAGGCGGCCTATGCCCGCCGGAGCCTGTGGCGGTGGCGCTCGCCTGCGGGAGTGTTGCTCCTCGTGGCCGGTCTGGCCAGCCTGCTGGCCTTCGCCTTCCATGGATTGTCGTTTACCATCTTGCCCGGCACCTGGGGCGTCGAAGGCTCGGGGGGCGGTTACCAGCCTTTTTATCTTGCGGCCTTGGCGGGCATCGTCTTGGTGTTCCCCCTCGTCATGTTTGTCTCGTCGTTGCTCGTCAGCCAGTCCTGGCTCAGTCGCTTGGGCGGACAGACCCTGGGCATCCTCGTGGTCCATTCGCCGATGTGCCACACCTTGGCCGTGGTGCTGAACCGCTTGATGGTGAAAGGCTCCGTGGCCTGGATTGCCTGTTTCTTGGCGGGGTATGTCGTAATCGTCGCGGCCTCTTATGCTCTTGCCGTCTTTGTCCGTCGTCGCTGTCCCCTGCTTTTCGGCATGTGTAAGGGCGCCTAGCCACCGCTTCCCACCGCGCTTGCCGGCAGGGTGCGGCCGGAAAGAGTGATTATTTGGCTCCACTATTTGTCAATTCCGATTTATTGTCGTACCTTTGTCATCATGGAAACAAAGATAGAGACAACTAATGAAGGCGGGAAAGTCCTTGCTTATGATGGTGAGAAGATCGTAGGCCAGCTTGACTTCACATTCAGCTGCAGCACGCTGTCTATAGACCACACCCGTGCTTTTGAAGAAGGCCTGGGGGTGGGGGCGTCGCTTGTCAATGCCGCAAACGACTATGCGGTGAGGCATAAGCTCTCTGTCGCACCTGTCTGTTCCTTCGCAAAAGTATGGTATGAGCGCCATCCACAGTTCAACGATATTTTAACGCGACAATGAAGAAAATCATTCTTTCAACAATCATGCTCATGTTGACAACATTGATGTTCGCAGCCTGCGATGGCCATGGTGACAACCGGCAGGCTGACACTTTTAAGACCAGAAGCGGCAAGGAAATAACCATCTATGCCATCAAGCACGGCAGCATCAGGATTACTTACGGCGCCAAGGAGATAGAGGTGGACCCCGTAGCCAAGATAAAGCCGGAAACGGACTATGGCGAATTTCCGAAAGCCGACTATATACTCGTCACCCACGAGCATGATGACCATTGCGACCCTGCGGCCATCCGCCAGTTGGAGAAGCCTTCGACGATTGTCATAACCAACGAGAACTGCGCAAAGATCATCGGGAAGGGAACCGTCATGCGCAACGGCGACCGCCTGAAAGTGTCTGACGACATCGCCGTGGAGGCCGTTCCTGCCTACAACATCACCCCCGGCAGAACAAAATATCATCCCCAAGGGCGTGACAACGGCTTCGTCCTCACCATAGACGGCTTCCGTATATACATCAGTGGCGATACCGAGGATGTCCCTGAGATGGCAAACGTCAAGGATGTCGACGTGGCGTTCCTCTCCACCAACCAGCCTTACACGATGACACCTGGGCAATGCGCCAATGCGGCCAGAGTCATAAAGCCCAAGGTCCTGTTTCCATACCATTACTCTGACACCGATGTCCAAAAAGTCGTTAAACTGCTTGAAGGCAGCGGCATAGACGTCAGAATAAGGAGCTATGAATAAAACGTGAGCCCCACGGATTATCATGCGGCGCGGATTTGGTGAGCGTGCCTGGCGGGCCGTATGCCAAGGTGCGACGTACTTGGGACACGCGGCTTGCGCTGCCTTGAGTCCGACGAATCCGCGTTAATAAGAAAAAGGACGTCGTGGACAGGGCGTGCCCGGCCGGTTCGCCGCCCGAAGGCGCCTGTCTCGGCGGGGGCGCTTGCGCGACGATTCTTTTTCGCCCTCCGTAGGAACAAACTGATTTCGAAATTTGGGCGTATGAAAACTTTTTCTTAAATTTGCAGATGAAATAAAATCGATAACCTTCTAAATCTTAAAACAATGGCAGACAATCAAAAGCAGCAAAACCAACTCCAGTTACAGATAGACCCCAAAGTGGCCGAGGGCAACTACGCCAACCTGGCGATGATCACCCATTCCAGCAGCGACTTCATCCTCGACTTCGCCGCCATGTTCCCCGGACTGCCCGGGCCGGTGGTGCGCGACCGCGTGGTGATGGCCCCCGAGCATGCCAAGCGCCTCCTGGCCGCCCTTCAGGAGAACATCATCAAGTATGAGCGGACGTTCGGCGAGATCAAGATCCAGATACAGCAGCCCACCACGGTGGCTCCCTTTGGCGGCGGGGAGGCCTGATGGGGCAGGACCGGCGCCACGGCCCTCCTTCCCCGACGCGTGGGCGGACCCGCGGCGCGAAAGTGTCCCCAAGGACTAAGGCTTCGGCTCCAGAACCGTAAGATTGCGGACTGGGGCCGAAGTCGTTTTATGTGTAAATTAGCTTTTGAAAAGTTATATTTTGTTAATTGTTTAAGCCCCCGTGGATTTACCCTTTTTAATATTGTGCTTTTTCTAGGAAATTTTGTACCTTTGCAGCCCGAAACGGCTTGGTATATCCCTGCTTCAGCGGCAGCTTCGGATATCAGCATGTAACCGACTGAAAATAAAGAAAATAAATATATAAATTAAAAAAGTACAACAATGCCTACTATTTCACAGTTAGTAAGAAAAGGCAGAAAGGTGATTGTCGACAAGAGCAAGTCGCCCGCTTTGGACAACTGTCCCCAGCGTCGTGGCGTGTGCGTCCGTGTCTACACAACCACTCCCAAGAAGCCTAATTCGGCCATGCGCAAGGTGGCCCGTGTCCGTCTGACCAACCAGAAGGAAGTGAACAGCTACATTCCCGGAGAGGGACACAACCTGCAGGAGCACTCCATCGTGCTCGTCCGTGGCGGCCGTGTGAAGGACCTCCCCGGTGTGCGTTACCACATCGTGCGCGGTACCCTCGATACCGCAGGCGTGTCGAGCCGTACGCAGCGTCGCTCCAAGTACGGTGCCAAGCGTCCCAAGGCTAAGAAGTAAAGGACGGAAATCCATCAAGGCCTACAAATGCCGAGAGCTCACAGTCGGAGAAGGCTGAGAGCTTGAGGCATCGAAAAAAGAAGAAATTCATCAAGTATCGTTTTGCTGGAGAAATGACTATTTAAAGGTTGAGTAAACGCCCGGGTGCGGGTGTTGAAGACGGAAAGATAAGCACAGCCTCCGCAAGATAGACAATTAACAACAATGAGAAAAGCAAAACCAAAGAAGCGCGTGATCCTGCCGGATCCCGTTTTCAACGACCAGAAGGTCTCCAAGTTCGTGAATCACCTGATGTACGACGGCAAGAAAGCCACCTCGTACGAAATCTTCTACGCTGCCCTTGACACCGTGAAGACCAAGATGAAGAGTGACGAGAAGTCGCCCCTCGAAATCTGGAAGGCAGCCCTCGACAACATTACTCCCCAGGTGGAAGTGAAGAGCCGCCGCATTGGTGGCGCCACTTTCCAGGTGCCTACCGAGATTCGTCCCGAGCGCAAGGAGAGCGTCGCCATGAAGAATATGATCTCGTTCGCACGCAAGCGCGGAGGAAAGTCTATGGCCGAGAAGCTCGCCGCCGAAATCATGGACGCATACAACTCGCAGGGTGGAGCATTCAAGCGCAAGGAGGACATGCACCGCATGGCCGAGGCTAACCGCGCCTTCGCCCACTTCAGATTCTAATCGTAACAGTGTCTATATAATAAGGTATACGAAACAATGGCAAACCGCGATTTACATTTGACCCGTAACATCGGCATCATGGCCCACATTGACGCCGGAAAGACAACGACGTCGGAGCGTATCCTGTTCTACACGGGAAAGACGCACAAGATTGGCGAGGTGCATGATGGCGCCGCCACCATGGACTGGATGGTGCAGGAGCAGGAGCGTGGTATCACGATTACCTCGGCCGCTACTACTTGCCAGTGGCACTGGGGCGGAAACAACTATAAGATCAACCTGATCGACACTCCGGGACACGTGGACTTCACCGCCGAGGTGGAGCGCTCGCTGCGCGTACTCGACGGCGCCGTGGCCACCTACTCGGCCGCTGACGGCGTTCAGCCCCAGTCGGAGACCGTGTGGCGCCAGGCCGACAAGTACAACGTGCCCCGCATCGGATATGTGAACAAGATGGACCGGTCGGGTGCCGACTTCTTCGAGACCGTCCAGCAGATGAAGGACATCCTCGGAGCACACCCCGTGCCCGTCGAGATTCCTATCGGCGCCGAGGAGAACTTCAAGGGTATCGTCGACCTCATCAAGATGAAGGCCATCCTCTGGCACGACGAGAGCCTCGGAGCCGAATACGAGGAGGAGGAAATTCCCGCCGACCTCGTCGACGAGGCCAACGAGTGGCGCGACAAGATGCTCGAGGCTGCCGCTGACTTCGACGAGGACCTGATGGAACTCTACCTCGAAGGCAAGGACGTGCCCGCCGAGCTGATCATCAAGGCTCTGCGCAAGGGTACCGTCGAACTGAAGATCACGCCGATGACCCTCGGCTCTTCTTACAAGAACAAGGGCGTGCAGCCCCTGCTCGACTATATCTGCGCCTTCCTGCCGTCGCCCCTCGACACACCGGCCATCAAGGGCACGAACCCTGACACCGGCGAAGAGGAAGACCGCAAGCCGTCTGAGGACGAGCCCACGGCCGCCCTGGCATTCAAGATCGCCACCGACCCCTTCATGGGCCGACTGGTCTTCTTCCGCGTCTATTCGGGCAAGGTCGTCGCCGGCTCCTACGTCTACAATCCCCGCTCGGGCAAGCGTGAGCGCATCAGCCGCCTCTTCCAGATGAACTCGAAGCAGGAGATTCCCATGGATTCGATCGACGCCGGAGACATCGGCGCCGGAGTGGGCTTCAAGGACATCCGCACCGGTGACACGCTCTGCGACGAGGCACACCCCGTGGTGCTCGAGTCCATGACCTTCCCCGACCCTGTGATCTCCGTGGCCGTGGAGCCCAAGAGCCAGGCCGACGTGGCCAAGCTCGACAACGGACTCGCCAAGCTGGCCGAGGAGGACCCCACCTTCACCGTGCATACCGACGAGCAGAGCGGACAGACCATCATCTCGGGTATGGGCGAGTTGCACCTCGACATCATTATCGACCGACTGAAGCGCGAGTTCAAGGTGGAGTGCAACGAGGGCAAGCCCCAGGTGAACTACAAGGAGGCTATCACCAAGGAGGCACAGAGCCGCGAGACTTACAAGAAGCAGACGGGCGGACGAGGCAAGTTCGCTTGCATCGACGTCACTATCGGACCGAAGGACGAGGACTTCACCGAGGGAGACTTGCAGTTCATCAACAACGTCAAGGGTGGAAACATCCCCAAGGAATTCATTCCTTCCGTGCAGAAGGGCTTCCAGGATTGCCTCTCGAGCGGCGTGCTCGGCGGCTTCCCCATGACCGGACTCAAAGTCACGCTCAACGATGGTAGCTTCCACCCCGTCGACTCTGACCAGCTCTCCTTCGAGCTCGTCGCACGCCAGGCCTTCCGCAACCTCTGCCCCAAGGCCGGCCCCGTGCTCATGGAGCCCATCATGAAGGTCGAAGTGGTTACCCCCGAGGAGAACATGGGCGACGTGATCGGCGACTTGAACAAGCGCCGCGGACTCGTCCAGGGCATGGAAGAGGCACGCAGTGGAGCGCGCATCGTGAAAGCCATGGTGCCCCTGGCCGAAATGTTCGGATATGTCACCGCACTGCGTACCATCACCTCCGGACGCGCCACCTCCTCCATGGAGTACGACCACCACTCGCCCGTCTCGACAAGCATCGCCAAGGCCGTGCTCGACGAGGTCAAGGGACACTCTGAACTGCTGTAAAGCAACACCCGCCAGGACGCCGTTTAGCGAATGACTCTTAAACGGCGTAACCTGCGGGATTCAAATTATAAGTACACCTATAAAATCAAAACAACGACAATGAGTCAGAAAATCAGAATCAAGCTGAAGAGCTACGACCACCAGCTGGTCGACAAGTCGGCCGAGAAAATCGTGAAGGCCGTCAAGGCTACGGGCGCCATCGTGAGCGGACCCATTCCATTGCCTACGCACAAGCGCATCTACACCGTGAACCGCTCTACCTTCGTCAACAAGAAGTCGCGCGAGCAGTTCCAGCTGTCCGACTACAAGCGCCTGATCGACATCTACAGCTCCACGGCCAAGACCGTTGACGCCCTGATGAAGCTCGAGCTCCCCAGCGGTGTTGAGGTAGAAATCAAAGTATAGTTCTATTTTTTAAATATCACATTGAAATGCCAGGATTAATTGGAAGAAAAATCGGAATGACATCCGTTTTCAGTGCCGACGGCAAGAACGTGCCGTGCACTGTTATCGAAGCTGGTCCTTGTGTCGTAACCCAGATCAAAAGCGAAGAGAAAGACGGTTACAAGGCCTATCAGCTGGGATTCCAGGAGGCTAAGGAGAAAAGAACGTCCAAGCCGATGATGGGAATCTTCAAGAAGGCAGGCACAACGCCCAAGAAGCACTTGGCCGAGTTCAAGTTTGATGAGGAATACAACCTCGGTGATACCATTACGGTGGACATCTTCGCCGACGCCAAGTTCGTCGACGTGGTGGGCACCTCCAAGGGTAAGGGTTTCCAGGGTGTTGTGAAACGTCATGGATTCGGCGGTGTCGGACAGTCTACTCACGGACAGGACGACCGCGCCCGCAAGCCGGGTTCCATCGGAGCCTGCTCCTATCCCGCAAAGGTGTTCAAAGGTATGCGCATGGGCGGCCAGATGGGCGGCGACCGCGTCACTACCCAGAACCTTCAGGTGTTAAAGGTCATTCCAGAGCAGAACCTGCTCATCGTCAAGGGCTCGTTCGCTGGATGCAATGGTTCAACGGTTTTAATCAAGAAGTAAAATGGAAGTTAGCGTTTTAGATATTAAGGGTCAGGATACAGGCCGCAAGGTAACCCTGAACGATGCCGTCTTCGGCATCGAGCCCAACGACCATGTGCTCTATCTCGACGTGAAGCAGTATCTCGGCAACCAGCGCCAGGGAACGGCTAAGTCGAAGGAAAGAAGCGAGCACGCCGGCTCTACCCGCAAGCTCGGACGCCAGAAAGGCGGCGGCGGAGCACGCCGAGGCGACATCAACTCGCCTGTGCTCGTAGGTGGCGGACGCGTCTTCGGACCGAAGCCCCGCGACTATCGCACCAAGCTCAATAAAAAAGTCAAGGTTCTTGCACGCAAGTCGGCTCTCTCCTACAAGGCGCAGGAGAACGCCATCGTGGTCGTTGAGGACTTTACCCTCGAGGCTCCGAAGACTAAAGATTTCGTAAATATTGCAAAAAATCTTAAAGTCGACGGCAAGAAAGCTCTCGTCGTTTTGCCGGATGCAGATAAAAACGTATATTTGTCCGCTCGAAACCTCCAGGAGGTCCAGATAGAGCTCGCTGCCAACCTCAATACGTACGAAGTTTTGAACGCCGACGTGCTTGTGCTGGCCGAAGGCTCGCTGAAGACTATCGATACAATCTTGAACAAGTAAAAAAGGAACGTTAAGAATATGGCATTCGTTATCAAACCCTTGGTCACTGAGAAGATGACCAAGATTACGGACAAGTCTTCAGCTGACAAGACCTATACTCCGAAGGCCGGAAAGAACAAGGGACAGGAAGTTACCAAGAAGGCCCTTCCCAAGTACGGCTTCATCGTCAAGCCGGAGGCCAACAAGATCGAGATCAAGAAGGAAATCGAGGCCCTGTACAATGTGAAGGTCCTCGATGTGAACACCATGCGTTACGCCGGAAAGCGCCAGTCGCGCTACACGCGCGCCGGGCTCGTCAAAGGCCAGAAAAACGCATTCAAGAAGGCAGTCGTGACCCTCAAAGAGGGCTACACCATTGATTTTTACAGCAATATTTAAATAAAAAATGGCAGTACGTAAGTTAAACCCGGTTACGCCGGGGCAAAGACACAAAGTTATTGGCACGTTCGAGGATATTACTGCATCCGTGCCAGAGAAGTCTCTCGTTTACGGTAAGCGTTCTACCGGTGGGCGAAACAACACCGGAAAAATGACCGTCCGCTACAGAGGCGGCGGCCACAAGAGAAAGTATCGCTTCATCGACTTCAAGCGTGAGAAGGATGGTGTTCCTGCTGTGGTGAAGAGCATTGAGTACGATCCCAACCGGTCGGCACGCATTGCTCTGCTCTACTACGCAGACGGTGAAAAACGTTACATTATCGCTCCTAACGGACTGAAGGTGGGCACCACCGTGATGTCGGGCGCAGAGGCTGCACCCGAGGTCGGAAACGCCCTTCCTTTGGCTAACATTCCTGTGGGTACTGTGATTCACAACATCGAGTTGCGTCCGGGACAGGGTGCTCTGCTGGTTCGTTCGGCTGGTAATTTTGCTCAGTTGACTTCTCGTGAGGGCAGTTATTGTGTTATTAAGCTCCCTTCTGGCGAGACGCGCCAGATTCTGAGTGCTTGTAAAGCTACGGTGGGCAGCGTCGGTAACTCCGACCACGCCCTGGAACAGTCGGGTAAGGCCGGACGCTCGCGCTGGCTCGGACGTCGTCCTCACAACCGTGGCGTGGTGATGAACCCTGTCGATCACCCCATGGGTGGTGGCGAGGGCCGTCAGTCCGGAGGTCATCCTCGTTCGCGCAAGGGCCTGTATGCCAAGGGCCTCAAGACTCGCGCTCCGAAGAAGCTCTCCAACAAGTATATTATCGAAAGAGCCAATAAAAAATAAAGAGTAAATTATGAGTCGTTCACTTAAAAAAGGTCCATATATCAACGTATCTCTTGAAAAGAAGATTCTCGCCATGAATGAGAGCGGGAAGAAGAGTGTCGTCAAGACCTGGGCCAGAGCATCAATGATCTCCCCCGACTTCGTGGGACACACTGTTGCAGTACATAACGGTAATAAATTTATCCCTGTCTACATCACCGAGAACATGGTTGGCCACAAGCTCGGAGAGTTCGCACCCACCCGCCGATTCGGCGGACACTCGGGCAACAACAAGAAGTAAGGCCGGGGAAACCATTTAATTCGTAAACAAGATAATGGGAGCAAGAAAACATAATGCGGCTGAAAAACTGAAGGAAGCCCGCAGAAACCAATATTTCGCCAAGCTCGTTGGCGTGCCCTCATCTCCTCGGAAAATGCGCTATGTGGTCGACATGATCCGCGGCGTGGAGGTGAACCGCGCCCTTGGCATCCTGAAGTTCTCGAAGAAGAAGGCCGCCGCCGACGTTGAGAAACTGTTGCTGTCGGCCATCAACAACTGGGAGCAGAAGAACGGACGCAAGGCAGAGGACGGAGAGCTCTTCGTGAGCAAGGTCTTCGTGGACGAAGGCGTCACCATGAAGCGCATGAGGCCCGCGCCCCAGGGACGTGGCTATCGCATCCGCAAGCGTTCCAATCATGTGACGCTGTTCGTGGACGCTAAATCTAATGACGAAAACAAGTAAACAGAATGGGACAGAAAGTTAATCCGATAAGCAACCGACTCGGCATCATCCGGGGTTGGGATTCAAATTGGTTCGGTGGCAAGAACTTTGGCGACAACCTGGTTGAGGACCGCAAGATCCGCAACTATCTGAACGAGCGCCTCGCCAAGGCCAGCGTTTCGCGCATCATCATCGAGCGCACGCTGAAAGTTGTCACCATCACCATCTGCACTGCCCGTCCGGGCATCGTCATTGGAAAGGGTGGACAGGATGTCGACAAACTCAAGGAAGAGCTGAAGAACATCTTCAAGGAGGAGATCCAGATCAACATCTTCGAGGTGAAGAAGCCCGAGCTCGACGCCAACATCGTCGGCACGAACATCGCCCGCCAGGTTGAGGGCAAGATCGCATACCGCCGCGCCATCAAGATGGCCATCGCCAACACCATGCGTGCGGGCGCAGAGGGCATCAAGGTGCAAATCTCCGGACGTCTGAACGGCGCCGAGATGTCGCGCAAGGAAATGTTCAAGGAGGGACGTACCCCCCTGCACACCTTCCGCGCAGATATCGACTATTGCCAGACCGAGGCGCTCACCAAGGTGGGCCTGCTGGGCATCAAGGTGTGGATTTGCCGTGGCGAAGTCTATGGCAAGCGTGACCTGACCCCCAACTTCTCGCAGGACAACCGCAGCGGAAACCGTGGCAACGGCGGACGCCAGGGACGTCGCGGCAAGAGAAACAATAACCGTTAAAACGAAAGTTAACAATGTTACAGCCTAAAAGAGTAAAATATAGAAGACCTCAAGACGGGCGCGGCAACAAAGGCAACGCCCACAGAGGCACGCAGCTGGCTTTCGGCTCCTTCGGCATCAAGACGCTGGAGTCGAAGTGGCTCGACAGCCGCCAGATTGAGGCAGCCCGTGTGGCCGTGAACCGCTACATGAACCGTGAGGGCCAGGTCTGGATCCGCATATTCCCCGACAAGCCCATTACCCGCAAGCCCGCCGACGTGCGAATGGGTAAAGGTAAGGGAGACCCCGCAGGATGGGTGGCACCCGTCACCCCGGGACGTGTTCTGTTCGAAGTCGAAGGCGTCTCTCTCGAGGTGGCCAAGGAGGCCTTGCGCCTCGCCGCCCAGAAACTGCCTGTGAAGACTAAGTTTATAGTTCGACGCGATTACGATAAAAACGCTTAACGATGAAGATTGAAGAAATTAACAAGCTCGAGACCAAAGAGCTCAACGAGAAGCTGGAGCAGACGGTGGACGCGCTGCAGAAAATGAAGCTCAACCACCAGATCTCGCCGCTGGAGAATCCGTCTCAGATCAAGGCAACCCGTCGTGACATCGCGCGCATGAAGACGGTGCTCCGTCAGAGAGAACTGAATAAATAATATCGGCCCAGATGGAAACAAGAAATCTAAGAAAGGTAAGACAGGGTGTTGTGGTGAGCGACAAGATGGACAAGACCATCGTGGTGGCCGCCAAGTTCAAGGAGATGCACCCGATTTATGGAAAGTTCGTCCAGAAGACGAAGAAGTTCCACGCCCATGACGAGAAGAGTGAGGCGCACGTGGGCGACACTGTGCAGATCATGGAGACTCGTCCTCTCTCGAAGACGAAGAGATGGAGATTAGTACAAATCCTAGAAAAAGCTAAGTAATTATGATACAGGCAGAATCTAAACTTACAGTTTGTGATAACAGCGGTGCCCGCGAGGCACTCTGCATTCGCGTGCTGGGTGGAACGGGACGCCGTTATGCCAGCGTGGGCGACGTTATCGTCGTGGCCGTGCAGAACGTCATCCCATCGAGCGACCTGAAGAAAGGCGCCGTATCCAAGGCTTTGGTAGTGCGCACGAAGAAGGAGATCCGCCGTCCCGACGGCTCCTACATCCGCTTTGACGACAATGCTTGTGTCCTGCTCAACAACGCAGGCGAGCTCCGCGGAAGCCGTATCTTCGGCCCCGTGGCACGCGAGTTGCGCGCCGTCAACATGAAGGTGGTCTCGCTGGCACCGGAGGTTCTTTAATTTTAATTCAGACAAAGGTAATGAAGAAATTACATATCAAGAAGGGCGACATGGTGCTGGTCATCTCGGGCGGTCACAAGGACCGGCCCAGCAATGGCAAGTATCCTTCGCCTCACAAGGTCCTCAGCGTCAATATCGACAAAGAGACGGCCATCGTCGAGGGCGTGAACATGGTCTCGAAGAGCACCAAGCCCTCGGCCTCGAATCCTCAGGGCGGCATCATCAAGGTGGAGGGACCCATCCACGTCTCTAACCTCAGCCTCGTCGACCCAAAGAGCGGCGCGCCCACCCGCATCGCCATCAAGAGAGAGGGCAAGAAAGTAGTTCGTATCGCTAAAAAGTCAGGGGAGGAAATCAAGTAATGGAGACAGCACAGTTAAAGAAGGTGTACAAGGAGACTATCGCTCCCGCACTGAAGAAGCAGTTCAACTATACGTCGACCATGCAGATTCCCGAGTTGAAGAAGATCGTCATCAACCAGGGCTTGGGCGACGCCACCCAGGACAAGAAGATTGTCGACGTGGCCGTGAACGAGATTTCCTCCATCGCCGGACAGAAGGCCGTGCCCACTTACTCGAAGAAGGACATCGCCAACTTCAAGCTCCGCAAGAAGATGCCTATCGGCGTGATGGTCACCCTGCGCCGTGAGCGCATGTACGAGTTCCTGGAGAAGCTGGTCCGCGTGGCCCTGCCCCGTATCCGCGACTTCAAGGGCATCGAGTCGAAGCTCGACGGCCGTGGCAACTACACGCTGGGTGTCACCGAGCAGATCATCTTCCCCGAGATCAACCTTGACCAGGTCGACCGCATCCAGGGTATGAACATCACGTTCGTCACCACAGCCAAAACCGACGAGGAGGGCTACGCCTTGCTGAAGGCTTTCGGCCTGCCTTTCAAGAACGCTAAAAACGATTAAAGAGATATGGCAAAAGAATCAATGAAAGCCCGCGAGGTGAAGCGTGCCAAGCTTGTGGCCCGTTATGCCGAGAAGCGCGCGGCTCTGAAGAAGATCATCGCTACGACCAATGACCCTGCCGAGGCTTACGAGGCTGCCCGCAAGCTCCAGGCCATTCCGAAGAATGCCAACCCCATCCGTCTGCACAACCGCTGCAAGATCACGGGACGCCCCAAAGGCTACATCCGCCAGTTCGGGCTCTCGCGTATCCAGTTCCGTGAGATGGCTTCGCAGGGCTTGATTCCCGGAGTGAAGAAGGCCAGCTGGTAATACCGGCGCTAGGGGCGAGTCGGCTGACTCCTTTGAACGCTTAGGCTTACAGAAGGGTTGCGAGATTCCGGCGTGGGACCCGGAAACTCCAAGACCCATCTCCCGCCAAGGCCGCCCCCAAGAGGGCGGGGCCGAAGACAGATGCCACTAAACCAAGAAATTTATATTTAATATTGTCGGGAAGGTCCCGATCAATTAAACATTTATCATTTATGACAGATCCAATAGCAGATTATCTGACAAGACTCAGAAATGCAATTATGGCTCATCACCGTGTTGTAGAAGTGCCTGCTTCCAACTTGAAGAAGTCGATTACGAAGATCCTCTTCGAGAAGGGCTACATTCTGAACTACAAGTTCATCGACGAGGGGCCGCAGGGAACCATCAAGGTCGCACTGAAGTACGACCCCAAGACCAAGCAGAATGCCATCAAGTGCCTCAAGCGCGTGTCCACTCCCGGACTCCGCCAGTACACGGGCTACAAGGACATGCCAAGAGTTATCAACGGATTAGGTATCGCCATTATATCTACATCCAAGGGTGTCATGACCGACAAGGAAGCTGCGCAGCAGAAGATTGGCGGCGAGGTGCTTTGCTACATCTATTAATTTTGGAGGATTCAACATGTCTAGAATAGGAAAATTGCCAATCAGCATTCCGTCGGGCGTCAACGTGAGCTTCGACGAGAAGAGCAATGTTGTTACCGTGAAGGGCCCCAAGGGCGAGCTTTCGCAGTATATCGATCCTTCCATCAAGATGGAGAACAGCGACGGCCAACTCACTTTCTCGATTGACGAGAACAGCGCCGTCGACGTCAAGCAGAAGCAGGCTTTCCACGGCCTCTACCGTGCCTTGGTGCACAACATGGTCGTGGGCGTGAGCGAGGGCTACAAGAAGACGCTCGAGCTCGTCGGTGTCGGCTACCGCGTGTCCAACCAGGGCAACCTCATCGAGTTCTCCCTGGGCTACACTCACCCCATCTTCATCCAGCTCCCCAAGGAGGTGAAGGTGGAGACCAAATCTGAGAGAAACCAGAATCCGCTGATCATCCTCGAGTCGTGCGACAAGCAGTTGCTCGGTCTCATCTGTGCTAAAATTCGTTCTTTCCGCATGCCTGAGCCTTACAAGGGCAAGGGTGTCCTGTTCCAGGGCGAGGTTGTCCGCAGAAAGTCTGGTAAGACGGCTGCAGCCAAGTAATTTTAATTCTTTACGATTATTACGATTATGACAACAAAGAAAGTTGAAAGACGAATCAAGATAAAGTTCCGTATCCGCAAGCGCGTCAGCGGAACGGCCGAGCGTCCGCGCCTGTCGGTGTTCCGCTCGAACAAGCAAATCTACGCCCAGGTCATCAACGACCTCACCGGCAACACCCTGGCTTCGGCCTCCTCGCTCGGCTTGGAGAAGATGCCCAAGGTGGAGCAGGCCAAGAAGGTGGGCGCCCTCGTGGCCGAGAAGGCCAAGGCTGCCGGCATCGAGCAGGTCGTGTTCGACCGTAACGGCTATCTCTATCATGGCCGCGTCCAGGCTCTGGCCGACGCTGCCCGCGAAGGTGGACTTAAATTCTAAACGATTATGGCAATGAATAAAGTAAAAGCAAATAATGATGTCGAACTGAAGGACCACTTGGTTGCCATCAACCGCGTGACCAAGGTCACCAAGGGTGGTCGTACTTTCACATTCGCTGCTATCGTCGTTGTTGGTGACGGTAACGGCGTCATCGGCTATGGATTGGGCAAGGCCGGCGAAGTCACCGCTGCCATCTCCAAGGGTACGGAGGCCGCCAAGAAGAATCTCATCAAGGTGCCCGTGCTCAAGGGAACCATCCCTCACGAGGTCGAGGTGAAGTTCGGCGGAGCCCAGGTGCTCCTCAAGCCTGCCGCCGCCGGTACCGGAATGAAGGCCGGTGGTGCCATGCGTGCCGTGCTCGAGAGCGTGGGCGTGAAGGACGTGATCGCCAAGTCGAAGGGCTCTTCCAACGCCCACAACCTGGTCAAGGCCACCGTGCTCGCCCTGTCGCAGCTCCGTGACGCCTACACCGTGGCTGGCGACCGTAACGTGGGCATGGACAAAGTGTTCAACGGTTAACCAAAGGAGATATTGACAATGGCAACAATTAAAGTCAAGCAAATCAAGAGCAAGATCGGGTCCACCATCGACCAGAAGCGCACGCTTGCTGCCCTGGGCCTCCATAAGATTTCGCAGGTTGTCGAGGTTGAGGATACTCCCAGCAGCCTCGGCATGATCCGCAAGGTGCACCACCTCGTGGAAGTAGTAAAATAATCATTTAATACGAAGTTATCATGAAGTTACATAATTTGACACCGGCTGAGGGCTCCACTCATTCGACCCGTCGCATTGGCCGCGGTCCGGGCTCGGGCCTCGGCGGTACTTCGACGCGTGGTCACAAGGGTGCGAAGTCGCGTTCCGGTTACAAGAGAAAGATTGGATTCGAAGGTGGTCAGATGCCGCTGCAACGCCGCGTCCCGAAGTCTGGCTTCAAGAATATCAACCATAAGGAGTACCAGGCTGTGAATCTCTCCGTGCTGCAGTCGCTTGCCGAGGAGAAGAATCTTACCAAGATTGGAGTTGCCGAACTCAAGGAAGCAGGTCTGACCAATGGCAAGAAGTTAATCAAGATTCTTGGCCAGGGCGAGCTCAAGGCCAAGGTCGAAGTCCAGGCCAACGCTTTCTCGAAGACTGCCCAGGAGGCCATCCAGGCAGCAGGTGGTAACGCTACAATCATTTAAGTAAATGAAAAAGTTTATTGAGACACTGAAGAATTGTTGGAGAATTGAGGATCTGCGTCAGCGGCTCCTCATCACTCTCCTGTTTACGGCGATTTACCGTTTCGGCTCGTACGTGGTGCTTCCGGGCATCAATCCGGGCATGTTGGAAAAGTTGCAGTCGCAAACCTCAACGGGACTGATGTCGCTGTTGAACGCATTCTCCGGTGGCGCATTTTCCAATGCATCCATCTTCGCATTGGGAATCATGCCTTACATCTCAGCATCCATCGTCATGCAGCTGCTGGCGGTGGCTGTGCCCTATTTCCAGAAGATGCAGCGCGAGGGCGAGAGCGGGCGCAAGAAGATCCAGTGGTACACGCGCATCCTTACCGTGGCCATCCTCCTCTTCCAGGCTCCTTCCTACCTCGTCAACTTGAAGATGCAGGCCGCCGGCGCCCTTTCCTCGGGCGTCAGTTGGACGGTCTTCATGATTCCGGCCACCATCATCCTGGCCGCCGGTAGCATGTTCATCCTCTGGCTCGGTGAACGCATCACCGACAAGGGCGTGGGTAATGGAATCTCGCTCATCATCATGATCGGCATCATCGCGCGTCTGCCCCAGGCCTTTGTGCAGGAGGTGGCGTCGCGTCTGCAGGCCATCTCGGGCGGCGGACTCATCATGTTCATCGCCGAGATCATCATCCTCTATGCCGTGGTGTGCGCGTCCATCCTCCTCGTCCAGGGCACCCGTAAGGTCCCCGTACAGTATGCCAAGCGTGTCGTGGGCAACAAGACCTATGGCGGTGCGCGCCAGTACATCCCTCTGAAGCTCTTCGCAGCCAACGTGATGCCTATCATCTTCGCCCAGGCCCTGATGTTCATCCCGCTGGCCATCGTCCAGTATCAGAGTGACAACGCCGGCACCGTGGTCCGCCAGTTGCTCGACAACCGCAGCCTGCTCTACAACGTCATCTACGTCATTCTCGTGATTGCCTTCACGTATTTCTATACGGCCATCACGCTGAATCCCACACAGATGGCGGAGGACATGAAGCGGAACAACGGATTCATCCCCGGCGTCAAGCCCGGCAAGGATACGGCCGACTACATCGACACGGTCATGTCGCGCATCACCCTTCCCGGCTCGCTGTTCATCGCCTTCATCGCCATCATGCCGGCCCTGGCCGGACTGCTGAATGTGCAGCAGGAGTTCTCGCAGTTCTTCGGCGGCACGTCGCTCCTCATCCTCGTGGGTGTGGTCATCGACACGTTGCAGCAGATTGAGAGCCATCTGATGATGCGCCACTACGACGGATTGCTGAATTCCGGCCATACGCGCCGGGGTGCAGTCTCAGCCTATTGACGCAATGTTCCGGAACGGTCCCCGCGGGGTCCGCGGAGTTGTTCCGGCGCATGGGATGGGGCAGGCCGTCCGCCCTCATGGCATGGCCTATCCCCGCCGTGTGTCGGCTCACCGGTTCCGCCGTCCGTTTCGGGGCGTCTGAAACACAGAGAGAAGGAGCAAAAGAATAAATTTTATGGCAAAGCAAGCAGCTATCGAGCAAGACGGCACCATTGTCGAGGCACTCTCGAATGCAATGTTCCGTGTTGAGTTGGAGAACGGCGTCGACATCACCGCCCACATCTCCGGCAAGATGCGGATGCACTATATCAAAATCCTGCCCGGCGACAAGGTGAAGGTTGAGATGAGTCCATACGACCTCACGAAGGGCAGAATCGTCTTCAGATACAAGTAAAATTCATTGTTATTATACAAAGAGATGAAAACCAGAGCATCATTAAAGAAGCGTTCAGCCGACTGCAAGATTGTTCGTCGCAAGGGTCGTTTGTTCGTCATCAACAAGAAGAACCCTAAGATGAAAATGCGTCAGGGCTAATGTTAAAGAATCGTAAAAGAGCTGTATTGTGGATTTTTTTTTCTAATTTTGCACGCTCTTTAGCGAGAAAACAACTTATTTTTTTATTATTATCAAATGGCAATAAGAATTGTTGGAGTAGATTTGCCCCAGAATAAGCGTGGCGAAATCGCATTGACCTATATCTACGGTATAGGTCGAAGTAGTTCAGCAAAGATATTGGATAAGGCCGGCGTGAGCCGCGACTTGAAGGTCAGCGAGTGGACTGACGATCAGGCAGCCAAGATCCGTGAAATTATCGGCGCTGAGTTCAAAGTTGAAGGCGACCTTCGTTCGGAGGTCCAGATGAACATCAAGCGACTGATGGACATTGGTTGCTATCGTGGAATCCGTCATCGTAACGGTCTTCCTGTGCGCGGTCAGAGCACGAAGAACAATGCGCGCACCCGCAAGGGAAAGAAAAAGACTGTTGCTAACAAGAAGAAGGCTACTAAGTAATCAGAGGATTGAATTATTATGGCAAAGACAAAAGCAACAACCAAGAAGCGCAACGTGCGTGTCGAGGCTATTGGCCAGCTTCACGTTCACAGTTCGTTCAATAACATCATTGTTTCCCTGGCCAATCAGGAAGGCCAGGTCATCTCGTGGTCGTCGGCCGGCAAGATGGGTTTCCGCGGTTCCAAGAAGAACACTCCTTATGCAGCCCAGATGGCAGCCGAGGATTGCGCCAAGGTGGCCTACGATTTGGGCCTGCGCAAGGTGAAGGCCTATGTGAAGGGTCCGGGCAACGGCCGTGAGTCGGCCATCCGCGCCATCCACGGAGCCGGCATCGAGGTTACCGAGATTGTCGACGTTACACCGCTGCCGCACAACGGCTGCCGTCCTCCCAAGCGTCGTCGCGTATAATCACACGTCAAGATACATTTTCAAATTATGGCTAAGTATATAGGTCCGAAATCTAAAATTGCGCGTCGTTTTGGTGAGCCCATCTTCGGCGCCGACAAAGTTTTGTCCAAGAGAAACTTCCCTCCTGGACAGCATGGCAACGGACGCCGCAGAAAGCAGTCTGAGTATGGTGTCATGTTGGCAGAGAAGCAGAAAGCCAAGTACACTTACGGTGTGCTCGAGCGCCAGTTCCACAACATGTTCGTCAAGGCCGCCAAGGCCGACGGCATCACGGGCGAGGTGCTCCTGCAGAATCTTGAGTCTCGTCTCGACAACGTCGTCTTCCGTCTGGGCATCGCCCCGACGCGTGCCGCAGCCCGCCAGCTGGTCGGCCACAAGCACATCGTCGTCGACGGCAAGGTGGTTAACATTCCTTCCTATTCCGTGAAGGCCGGTCAGATTGTGGGCGTGCGCGAGAAGTCGAAGTCTCTTGAGGTTATCGAGGCATCCCTCGCCGGTTTCAACCACAGCAAGTACCCTTGGCTTGAGTGGGACGAGAACAGCAAGAGCGGCAAGTTCCTGCACAAGCCCGAGCGTGCCGACATTCCCGAGAACATCAAGGAACAGTTAATCGTTGAGTTGTACTCTAAATAATAAAAATCATTAAATACATGGCGATATTAGCATTTCAAAAACCTGATAAAGTAGTAATGCTGGAGGCCAACGACAAATTCGGCAAGTTCGAGTTTCGCCCCCTTGAGCCTGGCTTCGGTGTCACCATCGGTAACGCCCTTCGCCGCATTCTTCTTTCATCGTTGGAAGGCTATGCCATCAACACCATCCGCATTGCCGGTGTTGAGCATGAGTTCTCTTCCGTCCCCGGTGTCAAGGAGGATGTTACCAACATTATCTTGAATCTCAAGCAAGTTCGGTTCAAGCAAGTAGTAGAAGAATTCGAGAATGAGAAAGTTAGTATCACCGTAGAGAATTCCACAGAATTCAAAGCTGGTGATATCGGCAAGTATCTGACTGGATTTGAAGTGTTAAACCCTGATTTGGTGATTTGTCATTTAGATTCCAAAGCTTCCATGCAGATAGACCTGACGGTGAACAAGGGTCGTGGCTACGTGCCCGCCGAGGAGAACCGCCAGTTCTGCACTGATGTTAACGTACTCCCAATCGATTCCATCTACACCCCTATCCGCAACGTCAAGTACTCAGTGGAGCCGTATCGTGTCGAGCAGAAGACCGACTACGACAAGCTGACGCTTGAGGTTACCACCGATGGTTCCATTCATCCGAAGGATGCACTCAAGGAGGCAGCCAAGATCCTCATCTATCACTTCATGCTCTTCTCTGACGAGAAGATTACCCTGGAAAGCAACGACCAGGAGAACAATCAGGAGTTTGACGAGGAAGTGTTGCACATGCGTCAATTGCTCAAGACCCGCCTCACCGACCTGAACCTCAGCGTGCGCGCCCTCAACTGTCTGAAGGCCGCCGACGTGGAGACGCTGGGCGACTTGGTGCAGTACAACAAGACCGACCTCTTGAAGTTCCGCAACTTCGGCAAGAAATCGCTCTCGGAGCTTGATGATTTGCTCGAGAGTCTGAATCTGTCGTTTGGAACTGATATTTCAAAGTATCAATTGAACAAATAAAAAACGAGGGAAGGGCGGAGCCCCGGGCCGTAAGGCCGTGCGGGCTTACGCGTCTCCCCATCCAACACAATGAGACATAACAAGAAATTCAACCATCTGGGTCGTACTGCCTCCCATCGCAGCGCCATGCTGGCCAATATGGCCTCGTCGCTGATCTTGAGCGAGCACAAAAGAATCACTACGACCCTCGCCAAGGCCAAGGCCCTGAAGAAATATGTAGAACCTCTGATCACCCGCTCGAAGAAGGACGATACCAATTCGCGCCGTGTGGTGTTCCGCTACCTGCAGAAGAAAGAGGCTGTGAAGGAACTCTTCGGAGTCATCGCACCCAAGGTGGCTGACCGCCCCGGAGGCTACACCCGCGTGATCAAGCTCGGCACCCGTGAGGGCGACGCCGCTGAAATCGCATTCATCGAGTTGGTCGACTTCGACGAGAACATGGCCAAGACCAACAAGCCCGCTGCCAAGAAGACTCGTCGCGCAGGCCGTCGCAAGGCTGCCGAGACCAAGGCAGAGGCTCCCGCAGAGGAGGCTCCCAAGGCCGAGACCAAGGCAGAGGCTCCTGCAGAGGAGGCTCCCAAGGCTGAGACCAAGGCAGAGGCTCCTGCAGAGGAGGCTCCCAAGGCTGAGTAAGTTTTTTCGAAATTTACAATACTTTTTGTGGAAAGGCGTGTCAGTTGCTGGCACGCCTTTTTCTGATTCGGGCCTGTCCGCTCCGCCTGCGTTCCTTGACGGGCGGCCCGCTCGCCCAGATGCGCCGGCC
>CAYQUN010000013.1:66182-75471 GCA_964420715.1 uncultured Prevotella sp.
GCCGGCCGGCCGCCTCATGATGGCCTGGAGAGCACCTCTGAACAGGCAAGTGAGCGCCTCTGAACAGGCAAGTGAGCGCCTTTCCGATCCCGTTTCACAATCTGTTGACACACAAGGCGTTGCAACGCTGCTCCGAGGAAGACTTCCCAAGGCCGTAAAGGCGTCATCCGTGCGGTCCGGTTATGCCACGGATGTAGAGAAGTCCGTCGCCCTCCATGTCTCCGGCGGCCGTTCCCCACCGCTCCCACATGCGGAATCCAGTCCCCGCACCTGGCCACATCCCCCTCCGGCGGCAGCCTGACGGTGATGTTTTGCAAAGCTTTTTCCGCCACCATAACTTAGCACTCTGTTAAATTCCCTATAATTTTTGGAAAAATAGTCGCAAGTCTTTGTTTTTTTCCCTAATTTTGCACAAGAATCTATTTTCAACCTGAAAACTTATCTACATAATGATCATGAAACGGATACTTTTTGCGGCCCTGCTGGCCGTGTTCACCCTCGGAGTCTCGGCCCAGCGCTTCCAAGAGCAACTCGACCGCGGACTAGTGGCGGTGAAGACCACTACGGGCGTGTTCTGTTCGTGGCGCATCCTGGCCGATGAATATTTCGGCGTGGCCTACAATCTCTACCGTGACGGGACGAAGGTGAACGCCGAGCCCCTCACGGTGTCCAACTATCGTGACGCCGCCGGCACGGCCTCCAGTCACTACACCGTGCGCGCCGTCGTCGGCGGTGTGGAGCAGGCCTCGTCGGCACAGGCCGCGGTGCTTGCCAACGCATGGCTCGAGATACCTCGTCCCAAGCGCTATTCGGTGGGCAACGGCGCCGACATCACCGACAAGTTCATGCCCAACGACGCCACCATTGCCGATGTGGATGGCGACGGGCAGATGGAAGTCCTCGTCAAGCAGTGGTGCACGGTGAACAACGCCGGTTACGGCGGGCCTGACTACGACCGCATCGAGGTGTTCAAGCTCGACGGCACCCTGCTCTGGTGGATAGACTGCGGAGCCAACCTGTGGGACTTCCAGCACAACGAGACCAACATCGCCGCCTATGACTGGGACGAGGACGGCAAGGCCGAATGCATCATGCGTGCCGCCGACGGTACCACGATTCATGCCGCCGACGGCAAGACCTACGTCATCGGCGACGCCTCGAAGAAATACCGCTACAGCGGCGAGCAGTTCGTCCACGAAGGAGGCGAGTATCTGATCTACCTGGACGGACAAACCGGCACACCCTACGACATCGGGCCATCCAGCCACCCCACCTATATGGAATATCCGCTGAAGCGGCTCGAAAGCGGCGAGACCGACCTGAATGCCGCCTGGGGCGACGGCTACGGCCACCGCTCGTCGAAGCACTTCTTCGGCGCCCCCTACTTTGACGGACGCAATCCGAGCATCTTCATGGCCCGTGGCATCTATACCCGCCACAAGATGGCGGCCTTCGATGTCGACAAGGCCACGCACAAGCTCGTCAGGCGGTGGGCCTGGAACTGCAACAGTTCGGGCAGCATCTGGTACGGCCAGGGCTATCACAACTATGCCATTGCCGATGTCGACTGCGACGGCCGCGACGAGATCGTGTTCGGCTCGATGGTCATTGACGACAACGGCCGCGGACTCTCCTCCACCGGACTCGGCCATGGCGACGCCGAGCACGTGGGCGATTACAACCCCTATGTTCCCGGACTCGAGATTTATGCCTGCAACGAGACGCGTCCGGCCAACAACTACCGCGACGCTACCACCTCGAAAATCTATTACCGTCTCGCCGGAGGAGGCGATGACGGACGCTCCATGATGGGCAACTTCACCAACCGCTACCCCGGTGCCATCGGCGTGTCAGCTCACGACGCGCCTGTGAGTGCGGTGACCAACGCCCATATCGACGGACTCACCAAGAAGCCCGGACTCGACTTCCGCATCTACTGGGACGGCGACCTCAACGACGAATGCCTCGACGCCGGCGACGCCACCGTGTTCACCATTTCCAATTATGACAGTGGCAACTCCTGGCAGCTTGAAGGCTCGCTGAGCAACAACAGCACCAAGGGCACCCCCTGCATGTCGTGCGACATCTTCGGCGACTGGCGCGAGGAGGTCATCGCGCGCACCAGCAACGGCAACATGCGCATCTATACCACGACCATTCCCACCAACTACCGCATTGCCACCCTGCTCTCTGACAAGCAGTATCGCAACGCCATGGTTTGGCAGATGAACGGCTACAACCAGCCGCCCGCCGTGAGCTACTTCATCGGGCAGCTCGAAGGCATCACCGCCGCGCCGCCCGCCGAGACCACGCTCGGCCGCACCGAAGTGGCCAATGGCGCCACCATCGCCGCCAGCCTCGACGGCAAGCAGGTGCTCCTGGCCGAAACAGGCGACATGACCGTGGCCGTGGCCGACGGAGCGTCACCCGAAGTGCTCTTCGACAACGCCCCCTCGTGGGTGCAGGGACATGACAACAACAACAACATCACCTACACCTATTATAATCATACGCTCACCGGCGGCGCCTTCGCCGGCGGCATGCGGCTGGTGAAGCAGGGTGACGGAGCGCTCACCCTGCCTGCCGTGGAACAACGCTATACGGGTCCCACCGACGTGTGGGCTGGAACGCTCAACTTCGACGGAACGCTCAACAGCCGTCTCTGGCTCAACCGCCTTACCGCGCTCAACTCCGACGGAGGCAACTTCAAGAAGGGCATCGAGGCCGACTATGGCGCGCAAATCAATCCCGGAGGTGCCGACAAGGCCGGCTCGATTTCCACCGACTCGCTCATCCTGAACTTTGGCGCACAGATCAACATCGACCTCTACAGCAACGGCTTCGCTGCCGACACCATCAAGGCCAATGTGCTCAGGGTGCAGAAGAAGAACTGGTCCAACGGTCCGGCTTATTCCACCCCCGTGCTCCACTTCGTCACCCATCCCGCCGAGGGCGAAACGTCCATTGCCGACGGCAAGTACCTCATCGGGCAGGTGGGCACGCTGGTCGGCAGTCTCGACAACCTTGTCATCGACGGACTTGCAAACTCCAAGAATGCGCTCTCGCTTGAGGACGGCAGCCTCTACATCACCATCCGCAACTACAAGGCCGGCACCGTGACGTGGACGGGCGCCAACGGCAGCACCTGGAACCTCGACCACGCGCTCAACTTCAAGGACGCCGACGGCGAGGCCGTGCCCTTCGTGCCGGGCGACACCGTGCGCTTCGACGATTCCTTTACCACGGCCACGGCGCAGGTCACTGGCATCATCGCTCCGGCCGCACTCATCTTTGACAACACCAAGACCATCACCATCGACGGCGACTCCATCGTGGGCGAGCCCGACGTCATCAAGAACGGCACGGGCGAGGTGATCTTCAAGAACGTGAACCGTTTGGGCAAGACCACCATCAACGCCGGCAAGGTCACCGTGAGTGCGCTGGCCAACAACATCGGCCAGGACTACGGCTCGCTCGGCAGCGTCAGCAAGGCCATCACCGTGACCAATGGGGCCACGCTGAAGGTGAGCGCCGCCGCAACCTGCAATCAGCCCGTCTACATCGTGGGCGAGGGCTCCGTGGAGACAGCGGCCGACCTCACCATGAGCCGTGGGTTCCTGGGTGGCGGCGTGCTTACCAAGAAGGGCGGCAACTCGCTCAGCCTGAGCACGGGCAACTCGCTCTCCAAGCTCGTCATCGACGGCGGAACGGTCAACTCCGCGGGCGACCTGCCCAAGAATCTGGAGATGCACAACGCCACGCTCTCTGATCCTACCGGCTACAACACCAACCAGTCCAACATTCACGTGCCGGCCAACATGTCGGCCTCCATCACCGGCGGACCCTACACCATCTACACCGGCAGGCTCACCGGCTCGGGCACTCTTCGCTTCACCAACACCGGCATCCGCAGTGCGTTGCGCGGCGACTGGAGCGACTTCGAGGGCACCATCGTGCTCGGACAAGGCAAGCGCGGGTCGTATGCCGCCACGGCCGTCGAGTTCGACAATGGTTACGGCATGCCGCTGGCCACGCTCAATGTGCCGAGTGGCGTCACCGCGAGCAGCAGCTACTCCAAAGGCTCGTCGCACGACATCAGCGTGGGCAGCTTTGCCGGCTCGGGCACGCTTGGCGGCAATGGCCGGTGGATCCTCGGAGCCAATGACAAGGACATCACCTTCGGCCTGAGCACCGTGGAGAGCACCTCGCTCGTGAAGCGCGGCACTGGCAACCTGCGTGTGCTCGCATTGGGAAAAATCAACTCGAAGCTCGACGTGCAGAATGGTTACCTGCTCTTCAACGAGGCCACGCTGAAGACCAAGCTCCTTGCCAACAACCAGCTCACAGTGTCTAACAGTGGCAAGGTGGTGTCGCAGGGACTCATCCAGTCGGTCCAGCTCACTGACAACGCCCAGCTCACTCCGAGCAGCAGCGTCTTCAAGCCCGAGAATCCCACCACGCCGGGCACGATAGCCACGAGCACCATCTTCAGGGCCAATGGCAACGCGCAGGTGAACTTCCTCATCTCGCATGGAGGCACCAGTCCGCGCAACTCCAAGTTGCAGGTGGGCAGCTTCCTCTATCTCTCGCGTGTCAACGTGGTGCTTACTGATGACTACACGCCGGCTGTGGGCGACAAGTTCACCCTTTGGACCTGCACGCGTGTGATGAATTCTCCCACCGCCATCACGCTGCCCGACCTGCCCGAAGGCATGTATTGGGACACTACGGCCCTCACGGACGAAAGCACGGAGGGTGTGCTCGCCATTGTGGCCACGCCAACCGGAATCAGCGGTGTCGGCGCCGAGGGTGCCGTCGTGCCCATGACGGTCTACACCGTGAGTGGTGTCAAGGTGATGCAGCTGAAGGCTTCGGCCTCCAACCTCTCGGCCACGCTTGCAGCCCAGGGCCTGCCCCAGGGCACCTATGTGGTGAAGAGCGGCCAGGGAGTGAAGAAGGTCGTGGTGAAATAGTCCTCCCTCCCCGGATACGGGGGATACACACTGATATGCGCCCACCCCGGGTCGGTTCCTCTTGTCGGGAATCCGGCCCGGGGCGGGCTGTTTTCTTTATGTGCCCCCTGCGCCCCGCCTCTCCGCCTTGGCGTGCGGTCTCTTGAGCCTTTGTCCAGTTTGATGTCTGTCCTTGGCTTCTGTTTTTGCCAATATCCGTGTTTTCGTTGTTTGTCGTTTCTGAGAACGCTAACCTGTTGAGGACGAATGGTTAGTAATATAACAGGCTTGATTTGGTTTTTCTAGATTTATTTTGTTTGCTTTTTGCTAAAACAACTTTGTATTTTGATATATTCCGAACTTTCATTTTGTCGTTTCCACCTTATTTGATATATTTGCATCTAGAAAATCTACTACGATAAATTAGGTTTCAATTATTAACTTAAATATTTCATTTATGAGTAAACGATTACTCCTTTCGTTAGCGTTAGTTTGCGCTACTGTCAGCTCGTTTGCCTACGAGGTGAGCAGTTACATCTTTACGCCTAGCGCACGCCTGAAGGTGGTCAGCGAGAATACGCTCGCCAATGGCGACTTCTCCTCGGCCACGACGGGCTGGATGGGTTCCGACGGCACATCGGCCGTGAATGCCGAGTACTGGGCCGTGGAAGAGGGCGCAGGTCCCAACGGCGAGAACGTGCTCCAGAGCCTGAACGGCGGAGCCGAGCTCGACAACTACATCTATCAAGTAGTGCCCCTCTCGGCCGGCAGCACCTATGTGGTGTCGTTCCAGGCCAAGGGTGCCGCCAATTCCGGTACCGCTACCGCCGTGGGCAATGCCAACTATGTCGACGCCTATGTCAACGGCGACGGCTCGGTGAACAAGTCGGCCGCAGGCTTCCGCCAGATTTTCACCGCCAGCGACAACGTCATCACCACCAGCTGGTCGGCCATCTCTGACACCATCCAGGCCAATGAGGACTGCTTCCTCGTCATCGGCGTGGGCCGTCTCGACGCCGGCACGCAGGTGACCGACTTCACCGTGCAGCAGGTACAGCCGGTTTACGACACCCGCATCGCCCAGGCCCGCATCGACTATGACAAGGCCCTGCTGGCCCGTCCCGAGTTCACCGTTCGCGACGAGACCTTCGTCGAGATGGTGGGCGCCCTTGACGAGGCGCTGAAGACTGGTGATGGCGAGGTTGTGGGCGTCGATTTCGACGATGCGTCGAGCACCGAGGACTTCATGAACTCGTTTGCCGAGCTGGAGACCCAGTTCCTCGATGCCAACTCCTATGACCTCGTCAGCGGCGGCATCATCACCGGTCCCGGCCTGTGGAAGAACAAGCTGCAGAAGGGTAGCGGCACCTATGGCGACTGGTATATCACCGGCGGACGCTGGATGCACACTTCGGGTGCAGCCGACATCCACGACGACCTGCCCGGAAGCTATTCCATGGACGCACAGAAGGTGGAAATCCAGAAGGCTCTGCCCGCCGGAAAGTATCTCTTCCAGATTGACGCCATGGGCTACACCAACACCGGCACGAAGAACACCGAGACCAACAGCTGGTACAACATCGACTACAACACGCCTGTGACCAACCAGCTCTATATAGGCGCCGACACGCTGGCCGCCGACACGCTCTCGCCCCGCAACTACAAGACCTACTTCATCATTGCCGACGTAGCTGCCGGCGAGGCTGCCGCAACCAAGAACCTCATCGCAGGCTGCCTCCACAGCGGCCATGTCCATGGTGGCATGTTCTACTACAAGAACCCCGTGCTCCGTCTGATCAGCCCCACGGCCAAGGACGATGTCAACAAGTTCGACCAGGACAACAAGAAGGCCGTGCAACTCGAGGCCGCCAAGGTCATGATCGACTCGGCCAACGTGGTGCTGCCCAAGACCGAGTATCCCTGGGGCAAGACGGCCCTGAAGGCCGCCATCGACAAGCAGACCGCGCTCTACAACGCCCTTGACGCTGCCGCGTCGACGGAGATTCTGCAGGTGCTCGACGCCGACGGCAACCCCGTGGTCGACGAGAACGGCAACGCCTCCACCAAGACCGTGGCCGACTCGCTCACCCAGGTGATGCGTGACGTTCGCACCGCCATCCAGGCTTGCTACACCGAGAACATGGCGCTGACCAATCTGGTGGCCGCCACGGCCGACGCCCAGAGCAAGTATGACGATCCCGCCAATGCCGGTGCCACGGCCACTTATCGCAACACGCTGAAGTCGCTCATCGACCAGGCCAACGCCACCATCAACACCTTCTACGCACAGACCGACTCGCTGCCCGGCGACCTCGACAACTCGAACGCGCAGATTGCCGCCCTCGCCGAGGCCGTGGAGAACATGACGTCTACGGCAGCATCGTTTGGCAATCCTTCGGCAGTGAACATCGCCAACGCCGCCTTCGGCAGCACGTCGGGATGGGATCTGGTGAAGGATGGAGACTCCAAGAATGCATGGAAGACAGGGAAAAACACCGACTTCGACGTGGCTTCCAACGTCATCTATGCTGACCGAAACAACCAGCTCGTGGCTCCCAAGAACAAGGTGTCGCAGAAGGTGACCATCGAGAAGGCCGGTGCTTACGAGTTCTACTGCCAGGTGCGTTCGTGGAACAAGAATGCCGGACAGGATGGTGGCCAGGCTGCCGACTTCCATACCAACCTCTTCCTGAGGAACGCCGCTTCGGCCGATTCCATCGAGGTCATCTCGGTGCATACCGCACGCGTCTATAATGACACCCTCGGCTATGGTGGCAATGTGCCCGAGTATTTCGGCATCATCTACAACAAGACTGACAACACGCCCGAGGAGGTTGAGTTCGGTTTCGATGCCCTGCAGAACCCCGATACCTATGACTGGGGCACGAAGAAGTACCTGGGCTATGGTGCCAGTGGCTACTACATCGGCTCGATCCACTTCGACTACTATGGCAACTATGCCAACTTGGCTGGCGACGTGCTTTCCACCTTGCAGGCCGAGATTACCAAGGCTCAGGATGCTTTGGCCGCCAATCCCTCGAAGGCCAATGACTCCACACTCTACATCAACACCGAGAAGGCCCTGAAGAACGCCATCATCGCCGCCCAGTCGGCCATTGACGGCACCACGCTGGCCTATCCGATGTCGGCCGCTGACAAGGCACCCTTCGCCATGACCTATGTGGGCTGGGTGGCTCCCGAGGAGGCTACGGCCGCCAAGCGTTACGCCCAGACCAATACGTCCGAGGTCAAGAAGATTGCCCTCGAGGCCAAGGCCTTGCGCCTGTTGCAGCGTGCCGAGGGCAAGTTCGAGGCTCTCACCACCGGCATCCAGGGGGTGAAGGTGACTGACGGGTCCGCCGACGTGAAGGCTGCCGTGAACGGCGTCTACAACATCGCCGGACAGCGTGTGGCCGGCTCGACGGAGGGTCTCGCCAAGGGTCTCTACATCGTCAATGGCAAGAAAGTCATCGTGAAATAATCTTGGCGTCCTTTCCTCCGCCATGCGGGGGAGGAGAGGGCGGCTTATCCCGATAGGGGGCGCGTCAGTTCAAGGCTGGTGCGCCCTTTTTTTCTCTGCTCTCCAGGTCTCCTTGTCCTTTTTCATGATTCACATCGTCCTCCATGCCCTGATTCCTCGGCTTGCCCTTTCTCTGGTCAGAGATACAGGAAGATGCGTTCTCCTAGGAGGACCGGTTCCCGTTGGGCTGGGGTGGGGCGGCAGGTCCGGCGGCCCTTTGCGCCAGTTCTTTCATATTTTGCTAAAACGACTTTGTTTTTTGCCAAAAATTGCAATCTCCCTTTGTTTTTGATTTCATTTTATTTATTTTTGCAACGAAGATTAAACATCCAAGAGAACAGCTAAATTTATTTATTAACTTATAACTTAAACAAATCTTTTATGAATAAACGGTTACTCTTATCGTTTGCGCTTGCGTATGCGGCTATCGGCTCGTATGCCTACGAGGTGAGCAGTTACATCTTTACGCCTAGCGCACGCCTGAAGGTGGTCAGCGAGAATACACTCACCAATGGCGACTTCTCCTCGGCCACGACGGGCTGGGTGGGTGCTGACGGCACATCGGCCGTGAATGCCGAGAACTGGGCCGTGACCGAAGGTGCGGGCCCCAACGGCGAGAACGTGCTCCAGAGCCTGAACGGTGGAGCCGAGCTCGATAACTACATTTATCAGACCGTACCCCTCTCGGGCGGCAACACCTATGTGGTGTCGTTCCAGGTGAAGGGTGTCGCGGCCACGGCCACGGCCACCAGCGTGGGTACGGCCAACTATGTCGACGCCTATGTCAACGGCGACGGCTCGGTGAACAAGTCGGCCG
>CAYQUN010000014.1:0-61848 GCA_964420715.1 uncultured Prevotella sp.
ACTTCGGAAGAAAGAATTTATTTTTGCGCTAAAATCTTAACGAAATACATGCTCAACAGCATGATTTGCAGTTAGGGTGAAAGGGTAATTTAAGGTATAACTATTAAACAACCAGAAGAAAATGAGAAAGTTTTTCATGACTTTGGCCGTGGCCGTAGTGACCATGAGCGCCAGCGCCCAAGTGTATGTGGGCGGAAACTTCGGCGTGAGCTCGCACAAGGTGGAGGGCTTTGACAGCAAGACCGAGTATGCCTTGCTGCCCGAGGTGGGTTACAACTTCAACAACTCGTGGGCCGTGGGTACCACCATCGGCTTCGGCAAGGGTAATCCCATGAACAACGGCGACGAGGCTTCGCTGCGCAACTTCTTCACCGTGAAACCCTATGCGCGCTACACGTTCCTGCACACAAAGTATGTGAACGTGTTCGGCGACCTTGGTATCGGCTACACCCACTACAACCACGCCGACGCCTCGACGCCTAAGAGCATCAACGCATGGGAGGCCGGCATCCGCCCTGGGGTGTCCGTGAACCTGAGCAGCAAGTTGAGCTTTGTGGCCCACGTAGGACTGCTGGGATGGCAACAGGCAAAATATGCTGATACCAGCAAAGGCAAGACCACCGATTGGGGACTCAGCCTGAACGGCAACAACCTGACTTTCGGTCTTTACTACAACTTCTAATTCTCCCGAACCAGGAATTATTGGATTTAAAAAAGAAGAAGGGCAAGCACTCACGTGCTTGCCCTTCTTTTGTTGGAGTCACGGCAATCTGGCGCCTGCGACACACCTTATCTTTGATAATACTTCATTCCGTTCTTAATCACAACGCCCTTGTATGAGTTTGAAACCTTCTGTCCCTGCAGGTTGTATGCCTGCCCTTGCGTGTAGGAAGGCTTGCCGGAACTGACATGGGTTATTCCAGTAACGTCATTGTAGTGATAAACGCCATCAAGGTAAGCAAGTCTTGCCGCCGTCCAATTCTTGATGTATTGGAGCTGCGCGCCAAAATCAAGTTCGTTTCTTCCAAGGTCCGTGTCGCCGCTCCACTTCTCGGTTTCTCTCTTGGCTGCCCCGGCGGTCTTGATTTCTTCATACGCCGTCTCGAAGCGTCGTGACAATGACTCACCACTAAACCAGGTTTTCCGCAATTCGGCATAACGCCCTTCCAGCTTCTCCACATACTCGCTGCCCAAGACTTCCAGCAGGCGAACCCCTATCTTTGTAATGCTTCCAACGGGCATCGTCGGCCTGAGCATGCTGGAATCAACGGGGGTCTTGTTATCATAGAACTGTCCGAAGGTCGCATCCAGATCCCATGGCGTGGGAACAAGCTTGTCATACTTCCCGTTCGTTTTGTCGTAGACACTCCAATACATGTTCTTTCCACCATTGTCAAACGCATTGAGCAGATTGACGAACAAGACATAATCGATAAACACAGGAAGGTCAACCCTGTCAGCAATCTCTTTGCGGAATTCATCGCCCGACGACAAATCCAGGAATGTAATCATATCCATCAAGGGCTTGTAATCGGTCGTATCGGCGTCATCGCCTGGCTCCGGATACTTGGCTTCCCATCCTTCCCACATCACTTGTCCATTGTCATAAGGGGTTTTGCCGTCGTCGAAGTTGGTTCCATGCCAGCTTTCGGCCTTATAGAGCAATCCGTGGACACCATCCTTGTCCTTATATTTCTTCAGCTTCAACTGCTTACGGTCAAGCGGTTCCATGAGGTTGTAGATTCCCCGATACTCATTGTTTACAAAGACTTCAACCTCCTTGTTTCGGCAACCATTGACCATTTCCGGTTCTTCCGAAACATAATAGGGCTTAGCCGAGAAGTCAAGCCAAAGGCTATGGCACAGCCTGTTGCGCATACGGAACAAATCGATTTGCCCCGCATCTAGAATCCACTTGTTGTCTTCGCGCATGCCAAAGAAAGAAACGTCCTTGCTCTTTCCTTTTTCATCTACGATTTTGACGGCATAATTACGCTTATGCCGGTCGGGCATGTTGGTCGATCCGCCACGATACTTAATCGTGATGCTCATGCCTTCATTCGAAAACGAGCCGTCCGGACTGTCAATCACGATGCTTGCAGGCTCGTAATCATTGGTAAACTCACTCGACTTGCTGATACTCAACACAGGCAGAGAGGTGAAACTCACGGAACGTACCACCTTTTGGCCTTTCACAACAGCACTGAGCATGAACGTCTTGCCTTCGGAAACATCGCCAAAACTGAAAACGTCATCCAGGGCCTTGCCATCAATCTCAACCTGCTCCCAGCCCTCGTCGAGAATCACAACACTGCCCTTGAAATCCCTCATCTGAGAAGAATCCGCCACAAACAGCAACGACTGGGTCTTTGCATCATAAAAGGGACGATGGCCGTTGATACTCACCTGCGCATGGGAGCAAGCAATAGAGAATATTGAAATAATTAGCATTAACACAACTCGTCTACTCCGAAATAAAGACGAGTCAGATTGAGCCAACCTATTGGTTGCAATATGATTAGACATGGGGGAGGCCGACACGGTATTTCCCACATCAAACATCATTTTTATTGTTTTATGCACCAATGCATTTTCAACTTGATTGATATCCATATTTTGTTGATTTAAAATAAGTTACAATATCACGCTGGCAAATCTGGCGACCTTTCGGCCCGCTCGCCAAGCGTTAGCAAGCATCGTTGTATACGAAAGGGAAGACAGCGTTTTGGCGTGCCATCCCTTGCCTAGAATACCCACGAAAAATAATTATGCCATAAAAAACGAGCACAAAGTACGACTTGAATTTAATTCCGAGACAAATTTACAAAATCAACCTCTAACACAACCACACATTCACAAAGATTTGATACTTTTGAGGATTTTTCACTCTTGCTGTTTATTTCGAAAGAAGTCAGCCCTTGAGGGAAAAAAAGAAGGCCTGTTACGGAGTGGACCACATCTGCCCCACCCCACACAAACAACGTCTTCAAAACCGGAAATAAACTTTATTGACAACTTGGAAACTTTTTGTAAGAAAAAGAGCGAAAAGACGGTTTGACACAATGATGCATTTTTACAACATATTAAAACATTTTGAAAACGAAACCCACCCGTCTTCTTACCACTTTGTAAAGAATACGAAAAAAGCGCCAAGAGGATGCAATAGTGGCCTTCAGAGAGGGTAAGAAGGCCGTTCTTAGACCACAAGAAAGGCCTTCAGAGCCCGTCAGAAGGCCGCTTACACATGGTAAAAACGGCCCCCAGGGCTTATGGCTAGAATGAAGTTAGAATTTCTTTAACAAGAGGGGCGAATCTTTCCCAACCCGCTCCACGCTTTCTCACTTCTTTTCACGAAGGGCTACGGGCGCAAGCATCTATTTGCCTTCGCCATCGGGTGTTTTCTCCGAGGACTCGGAGATGTGCTTGATTGTCACCTCGCGTTGCGGGAACGGTATCTCGATATTGTTCGCATTCAGCGTGTTATAGATATCCTCCATAATCACTCCGCTGTCACCGTACTTGGTGAGCACGTTCACCCAGACCAGAATCTTGAGCGTCACACAGCTGTCGGCAAAGTTCTTCAGCACCACGCGAACCCCCTTTTCCTTATAGATACAATCGAGCTTCATGATGCTGTCTATCAGCAACTTCTTTACCCGCTCAATATCAGTTCCGTAAGCCACCCCCACCTCTAGGACGTCGAGCTCGTAGCCATGGTTCTTGGTCATGTTCTTATAGTTCTTATTGAAGAGCTGCGCATTTTGAAACGCAATCACCGAGCCGTCCGTGGCCTCAAGCATGGTCGATGTGTAGCTGATGCTGCTTACCCGCCCACGCGTTCCGTCGCACTCAATGTAATCGCCTATCTTTACGCGGCCAGCCATAAGCGAGATGCCATAGAACACGTTTTCGAGGATGTCCTTCGAGGCAAAACCCATACCGGTGACAAGACCGGTACCGATGGCAAGAAGCCACGTGGTGCCCACGTGGAAGACGGCCAACGTGATGAGGAGCCACAATCCCCAGACTACGATTTGGAGCAGATTGTTGCTCATGGCCAGCCGGCTGTCGGCCGTGGTCTTGTCTATCTTCATGAAGTGGAGGCGGAGAAAGTCCTTGACCGTGTGGTTGACATACTTGAAGACGAAGTAAAGGATGACGACCTGGGACAAGTCCAAAAGCCCGAAACGGATTTGCGGGAAGTTGATATAGGGCTTGCGGAAGATTTCCAACACGCTGTCGCTCAGGTTAAAGACGTCGGCCGTCCAATAGAGCGAAATCAGGAACGACAAGACGCCACCTGTCGGAATGAGCACGAAATAGACAAAGCGGAAAAACCACGTCTGCGTGATGGGCTTCTTCTCAAGTTTCTTGGTTTCGGCAAAGATGCGCAACCAGTCGGCTATGCAGGTGATGGTGAGGACGCACGTGAGCTGCATGATCCACCACGTGAGCAGAAGCACGCTGAAAAGCGTGTAGCCCATCCAGCTCCCAATCACCGATACGAGGAAGACGGCGAGCGTGATATAGGTGTAAACCATATCAGAACGGGGCACCATCTTGTTTTTCCGACGAATGACGCTCCATTGCCAAAGGGCGCAAACGAGCATCAACGGTGGGAAGACAAGATTTATTAAATCATTGGGTATCAACACAATACGCACCGCAAACACAAAAAATCCCATGACCATCAACGGGGTGTAAATCCAAAACGCATTTTGGATTTGCTTAGCATCGACGCGTAACAAGAGCGAGATAAGGATGACGGACAGCAGCCAGGCATAGTTGAGCAGGAGCGACGAGGCCATGCTGATGAAGTTCTGCCTCACCGTGATATGCAGGATACACATGATGATGGCAAAGGTGACCACCGTCATGGCCATCATGATACAGGGGCGCTTGGCCATGAACGAGTCCTTGATGCTCGCAAACTTGTCCCGCTTGACAAGTTGGGTGACGACGATGCGGATGGTGAACACGTTGATGGCGATGGAGATGAGGCTATAGAAGGCGATGACGACGAAGAGAAACAAGATGACGCGCACATCCCATTGCGACACGATCTCAGACATGCCGCCCACGGGCTTATATTTCTCCGAAACGGCCATGCGGGCCGACTGCACACTCCGCCCCAAGCTTAGGAGCTCGCTGAAATAGTTGGACCCATTGTTGTTGATAAGGCTCTTCTGGATATCGTCATAGCGACGCATGGCATAATCGTTGAGCGACTTGAGCTTGCGTTCCGACATCTCATAGTATCTCACATACTCGCGAAGCTGGTCTTGCGTCTCCACCAACTGGCGGCGGATGTTCACGGCAAGCGTCAGGCACACGTTCCGGTTGACCTTGGCCTTGTTGCTCATAAACATCAGCGGCATCGTGTTAAGGTTGTCGATAAGCGAATCGAAGCGCGCCACCTCCTGATTGTTCTTCTCAATCATCATCGTAAAGGGACGCGACTTGCTCTTGAACTGCCTGTACTGGTCGGTGGCCTGCTGGCAAGCATAGGTCAGGTCGAATATGTAACCCGACCGCTGCGAATAGAGCATCATGGCGTTTTGGTTCGACTGGTTCATCAACTTCGACATCTCGGCGTTGATTTGGTCGAGCTGGGCCTTGAAGCCTTTGTTCTGCCGCTCCAGGTCAATGTGGTAGCTCGCCAGTTCGCCACGAAGGATGTAAAGCGTGGTGTCGAGGTTGGCCTCTTTCAGAACGGCATGGGAAGGCAGCAAGAAGGCCACCAGGCTCATGAGAAGCAGAAGGGTGCGTTTCTTCATTTCCATATCATTAAATGTGTCGGCATCATGTTTGCAGATTGCAAAATTACGAAAAAAGTTCGCCATAGCGCCCCATTGATGATATATTTTTTTTATTTTTGCACGACAAACAAAGATTGGAAGCATGACAACACTCATCGCAGATAGCGGCAGCACCAAGACCGACTGGGTGCTTATGGATGGTCCGTCGACGACGGCAAGGATACAAACACAGGGCATCAACCCCGTACACCAGCCCGCCGAGGCCATCGGCCAGGTGCTCACCGGCGAGTTGCTCCCCCGCCTGGGCAATGCCGCTCCAGATGCCATCTACTTTTATGGAAGCGGCTGCACACCCGCCACATCGCCCCTGCTGGAGCAAGTGCTGGGACGCGTGTTCACTGACGCGTCCGTCATCGAAGTACACGGCGACCTCATCGGAGCCGCCCGCGCGCTGCTGGGACACCATGCGGGACTGGCCTGCATCCTGGGCACCGGGGCCAACAGCTGCCTCTACGACGGACGGCGCATCGTGGCAAACACGCCGCCGCTGGGCTACATCCTGGGCGACGAGGGGAGCGGCGCCGTACTCGGGAAGCACTTTCTGAACGCCATCTTCAAGGGATTCCTGCCCCAATGGATGCGCGACGAATATCTCAGCACGGCGGGCCTCACCTATCCCGACGTCATCGAAAAGGTCTATCGGCAGCCGATGGCCAACCGCTTCCTGGCCTCGACGGCCGCCTTCATTGCCACCCACACCGACTTCGGACCTCTGCGCACGATGGTTGTGGAAAACTTCCGCGAATTCTTCCGCCGCAACTTGAATCCCTATCACGCACAGGAGCACGAGGCCTCATTCGTCGGAGGCATAGCCTACCAGTTCGCCCCACTCCTGAACGAAGCCGCACTGGCCGAGGGCTACACGGTGGGACGCATCATGAAATCGCCCATCGACGGACTGGCGGAATATCACTCCGGCACATCGCCCGTAGGACAACAAGCCCATCCACAGCCCGAATGAGCCGTGGGAACGGCCTCCGGGCCACGCCGCCACTACACCACGGGCATGAAAAAGTCCCGTCCCGCACGATTTTACACGGCAGGACGGGATTTACCTTTAGAGAGAACTTACACAACGAAACTTACTTGCCCAAATACTTACGACCGTTCTGAATGACAATGCCACGATAGCCGTCGGCCACACGTTGTCCGGCAAGGTTGTATTTCGGCCCCTTGGCGGATGTCACGTCGGTAGCAATCTGGCCAATGCCCGTGAGATCGCCCACCACAACCGTGTTGGAGGCGTTCGACAAGACACCGTACTCGCTGGCGGCCTTCACCATGTAGCTTCCGGTCTCCGTGCAAGCGAACTTGCTGTCGGTGGTGAATGCATAGGCAAGTCCGTCCTTGAAGACGACGTAGCAGATGGCGTAGTCGACGGGCTTCCAGGAAAGCTGTCCTCCCTCGTTGGCCACCTCGGCACTGGATGTCTGCTCGCAAATCACCTCGGGCTGCCAGTCGTCGCTGCCACGCATCACATTGGCAATGGTATACTGCGAAGCCTCCTCGTCCGAGATGGTATTCTTGGCCTTGCCCCATACCTTCTTTCCGTTTTCCGTACGATAGTAGTACTCACGCGACACCGTGGAACGCGGATTGCCATCCTTGTCAGTCAGGTCGTAGACGGCCCATACTGCGGGAAGCCCGCCCATGGAGGCGTTCCAAAGCGAGTCGTTAGGAGTCACCTCCATCTTGGTATGCAGGAACACGGTCTTGGGGTTGTTGTGCCAGGGACGTCCGAGCCACACACTGTAGTCCTCTGGATTCTTGGTGTAAGTGGTGGTGATGAGCGTGTTGTTGAACACGTAGCCATACTTGGCGGCGGCCTCATGGCTCGGAGCCACGATGAATCCACCACTCGGACGGTTGATGTCAAGCGTATCGTTCTCGAAATAGACCTCCGCTCCGCCATAGATGAAGTCTACGGCACCGGTGATATAGGAATCTTTGACGAACTGGCGCGTGTTGACCGGCGAGTTCGTGTAGTAAGTGTCTTGGTAAGAGCTCATGCCCACCTTATTGAAGATGGCGCGATCCTTGCGCGTGGTCACGGCGAGCGCCTGGGGGCCGTTGAGCATCTTCACGCCCCATGAGTTCTCAAACTCGATGCCCTCGGCATAGAAATCAGGAGCCTCGACGTGGAACGAGGGACCGGCCTTGGCCGTGCCGTTGAGCTCGTACTTCACTCCCATCTGGTCGGCCTGCGCCTGTGTGTCGGCACCGAGGTCACCCGAAAGGCCATACCATGTGAGTTTCACCTTGTTGCGGCCTTCGCCGACGAGATGGATGAAGGGCTTGGTGACGTGGATTTGCTCCTCATAGGTGCCCGCCTTGACAAAGATGAGCCAGGGCGAAGTGGCATTGGAGGGAGCCGCCGCGAGGGCCGCACTCACCGTGGTGTAATCGCCGGTGCCATCCTGAGCCACCACGGCATCATAAAGGCGGGCCGTGGGATGCTTGCGCTCCATGGTGGTGAAGCTGAAGACTATGTCGTCGGCGAGCACGTTGTCGGTCACATCGGCCACACTTCCGCCCGCCAACTTGAACTCATAGTTGGTGTTGTAGCTCAAAGCCGAATAGGGGAAGACCAGGCTCTTGCCCGCAGACGAACCCGAGATGGGCTGCCCGCCGAGTGTGGCCGAGGCCGTGGAGGTGAGTTTCACCTTCTCGTCGAAGGTGAGCACGATGCGTCCCGTGGCCGAAGCGCCGGTGGTCCCGGGAGCGGGTACCGAGCTGAGGAATTGCGGCGCCTTGCCGTCGTTTACGGTTTCTTGCTGGCCGAATACATAGACGTTGCTGATCCAGATGGGACGATAGTCGCTGGCACCCGCATTGAGCACCGTGGACAACGTGTCGGGCATGAAGCGGAAATAGATGTTGTCCTGATGATCGGCCTCGGCCGGAAGTGCGAACTCATAAGTCGTCTGCGAAGTGGACATCGTGATGGTGTCGCCCACGTTCTTCCAGTTCTTGGCATCGACCGACCATTGTGGAAGCACTTTCTCCCAATAGTTGTAGGAATACCACAATTTGGCCTTGACCCGCATAGAGGTGAAGTTGCTGGCGTTGTAGTGGATTTCGAACGCATAGTTGACGGGGAGCCCCCAAATGGTGGCCACGCCACCGTCGCGCACCCACATCCCACGGTTGGAATCAATATTGCCCGTAGTGAAGTTGCGAATGTAGAGCCCTGCCTCATTGTTCTCCGGCGTAGAGTAGAAGTCGGCCGTATAGGGCTGCGACTTGGAAGTGTTATGCAAGTCCCAAGCCACGACGTAGTCATTGGACGAATAGGTGGCCGTGATGACCTTGTCCGCGTCCATCACCACCTTCAATTCCTTGGATGTGGAGCCGTTACTCCAGTAGTTGAAAGTGACGGCCTCGTTCTCACTGGCCGTAAGCGTCACCTCGGTGCCCTCCTCAAAGAGGCTCTTGTTGCCCACCACGGTGGGATCGGGAGCAACCGTCACCATGCCGGCATAGCCGCCGCCTTCCACACGCACGTCAAGATTGTAAGTATTGATTTTCTCGAACACACCCACAACACTGAGGTCGCCCATCACACGCACCGTATAGGGGTTGTCGGTGGAGAGTTCCTTTCCGTCGGCATCGGTCCATTTCACAAATCGGTAACCGAAGTTGGTCTTGGCGGTAAACTTCACGTTGGAGCCTTCGCGCACCGACTTGCCCGATGGGGTTTGGGTGATTTTTCCGGCCTCGCCAATGTTTTGGCTTGCCTCCACCTTGTAATACGTGCCCTCGCCGACAATGTCGGCACGCTTGGTGAGGGTGATATTCTTGTAGTTCAGAATGAAACCTTTATTGTTGGCAAATGCCAGCCGGAGTTCCTTCACGCCCGTAGAGATGAAATCGGCAAACTCAAAACTCTGCTGGGCATAGTCGCTGGAAGAGGGGACCGTGAACTGTCCCGAAGCCTCGACGGCTCCCGAAGCCTTGTCCACGACCTGGGCCTCGATGGTTCCGCCAACATAAGTGCTGATGCCCATCGAGAGATTGTAATAAGCCTTTTGCGAAGCATAGAAGGTGTAAGTGGCCGTGCCTCCGTTCACCACATAGCCTATGTTCTGGTTGCCCTCCTCGTAGGTGGGGGCGTAGCCACCCGTAGTGGTGCCATAGCTGGTGTACGCGCCTGCGATGAGGGGGAAGAAATCGTCACTAGGTACCTGGGGATAGCCGCCATAATAATCGGCCTCGCTATAAAAAGCCAGATCACCAAAGTTGCCCGCATAGTTTCCCGTGGAAGACTTGACCGTGAGGGTGAAAGTGAGCGTGCCCTTGGGCAGGTCGGGAATGGCGAGCTCATGCAGTTCGGTAGTGCTCCAACCTCCTGTGTTGGAAATGTCGAAATCAGTGTTCAACACCTCTTGGCCTTCTTCCGTCTTGATGGAGGCGTTCAGCACCGCCGTGAGGTTGTTGGCGCCACTCTTGAATGACAAGATTACATTCTGCACGGCGTCATTCTGCAAGGTGAACATGGCCACGCTACCCGTATGGGTCGAGCCGATATTCTTGCCGTCGTTCTCCACCTTGGCGTTGGTCAAGGTGGCGTCTTTCCAATCGACAAACTCTCCACTCGGTGTCGGCACGGAAATCGTGGCCGCAAGGGCCCCGACAACGCACACCAACAAGAGGGATAACAATGCGATAATTCTTTTTTTCATAATTGTGATTAGGTTGGGTTGAATTATGCAAATTTAAAAGGAATCCAACCATGCGGGGTGGAATATTTGGCAGAAAAGGATTCCGTCCCCCCTTCCCCCTAAAACAGACGATTTTTCCACCAAGAAGGATAGAAACTGGCATACCCTTATAACTACGGCAAAGCACCTCCACGACAAGAGAAATCACTCCGGAATCTGCCAAAAAGCGAAAAGGGAAGCCAAAATAGGATTTTTTTCGTTAATGTTGCGTAATATTCCCAAAAATATTGCTAACTTTGCGAACGCTTAGGCGGAGTAGCTATCCGCCATTTCTCAGAGCGAAACAACAAATAACGTTATAACTTTATGAATTTCACTTTGTTAATTACCGTATTGCTCACGGCTATCACTTTGGTTGTCGGCGCTTATGTCGTTGCCAAGCTGATTGGCCCGCGATCGTACAATCCGGTAAAGGGTGAGCCCTTTGAATGCGGTATTCCCACACGCGGAAGCAGCTGGATGCCTCTCCATGTGGGCTACTACCTCTTTGCCATTCTCTTCTTAATCTTCGACATCGAGACGGTATTCCTCTATCCCTGGGCCGTCGTCGTGAAGCAGTTTGGAGCCATGGCTCTGGTGAGCATCTCCTTCTTCCTGCTCGTGTTGGTATTTGGCCTGGCTTATGCCTGGCGGAAAGGAGCGCTGGAATGGAAGTAAGAAAGCCGCATATCAAGAGCATTCCTTACGACGAGTTTAAGGACAATGACACGCTGGAAAACATTGCCAACGAGCTTAACGACGGAGGCGTGAACGTCGTCTTGGGAAGCCTTGACCAAATGATCAACTGGGGACGCAGCAACTCGCTGTGGTCGCTCACCTTCGGTACCTCCTGCTGCGGCATCGAGTTTATGGCCGTGGGATGTGCACGCTACGATTTCTCCCGTTTCGGATTCGAGGTGACACGCAACTCGGCACGCCAGGCCGACCTGATTATGTGCGCCGGTACCATCACCAACAAAATGGCACCCGTCTTCAAGCGACTCTATGACGAAATGGCCGAACCCAAATACGTGGTGGCCGTGGGCGGATGCACCATCTCGGGCGGACCGTTCAAGAACAGCTACAGCGTGGTGAGGGGCATCGACCAAATCGTGCCCGTCGACGTCTACATTCCGGGATGCCCACCGCGCCCCGAAGCCATCCTCTATGGCATGATGCAATTGCAGCGCAAGGTGAAGGTGGAGAAGTTCTTCGGAGGAGCCAACCACAAGATGAACCGCCAGGAACGTGAGGAAAGCATGGCACTGGGCGGACTCCACGGCATCAGCAATGAAAACCTATCGGGGGCAAAGATAGGCAACAAAGAGCCCATCATCGTGAGCGCGTCACCCAACAAGCAGGACGTCGAAGCCCTGGGCAAGGAGCTAGACGCACTGGAGAAAGAGGGGGCTGAATACGCCGTACACAAACACGCTGACAGCAACGAAACGACCAGCAATTCATAATATAATAAGGTAGGAGATAATGAAACTAGACAATAAAGTATTCGGTTTTGACAGCTTCCTCGACGAGATGAAGAAGCTGAAGACGGAAAAACATTTCGATTACCTTGTGACCATCGTCGGCGAAGATTTCGGCCCCGACGAGGGACTGGGTTGCATCTATATTCTGGAGAACACCAATACGCATGAACGTATCTCGGTGAAACAGATTGCCAAGAGCGTGGGAAACGACTTTGTCATCCCTTCGCTCTATCACGTATGGGCCGACAGCGACCTGCTCGAACGTGAAGTGTTCGACTTCCTTGGCATCAAATTCCTAGGGCACCCCGACATGAGGCGGCTCTTCATGCGCTCTGACTTCAAGGGGTTCCCCCTCAGGAAGGATTTCGACATGAGCCCCGAGCACAACCAGTTCCCCATGACTGACGAGCCCGAAAGCGACTGGACTTCGGAATGGAACCTCACTCCTGATGGCGAACTCGTGGAAACAAGACACCGCCTGTTCGATGACGATGACTTCGTAATCAACTTCGGCCCTAACCACCCCTCCACACACGGCGTGCTTCGCCTGCAAACGGTGGTCGACGGCGAAACCATCAAGCGTATCTATCCCCACTTGGGCTACATCCACCGGGGAATGGAAAAGATGATGGAGAACATGACATATCCACAGACCTTGGCCTTGACTGACCGTCTGAACTATCTTTGCGCCATGCATCACCGCCACGCTTTGGTGGGCGTCATCGAGGAGGCTATGGGCATCGAACTCAGCGACAGGATCCAATACATCCGCACCATCATGGACGAGTTGCAGCGCATCGACAACCACCTGCTCTTCTTGGGCACATGCTCACAGGACCTCTCGGCCCTCACCGCATTCCTCTATTGCATGCGCGACCGCGAGCACGTGCTCAATGTTATGGAGGAGACCACGGGCGGACGACTCATCCAAAACTATTACCGAATCGGAGGACTGCAAGACGACATTGACCCCAACTTCGTGAGCAACACCAAGAAGCTCTGCGATTATTTGGAGCCTTTCGTACAGGAATACCTCGATGTGTTTGGCGACAACGTCATCACACACCAACGTCTCGAAGGGGTGGGCGCCATGGGCTTGGCCGACTGCATCGACTACGGCGTGACCGGCCCCGCAGGAAGGGCCGCAGGATGGCACAACGACGTGCGCAAGAACCATCCTTACGCCCTCTATGACAAGGTGGAATGGAAAGAAATCACTGGAACGGCCGGCGATTCGATGGAACGCTACATGATTCACATCAAGGAAATCTATCAAAGCATCAACATCATCCGCCAGCTCATTGACAATATCCCCGAGGGAGATTTCTACATCAAGCAGAAGCCGATAATCAAGGTGCCTGAGGGACAATGGTTCACAAGCGTCGAGGGAGGCGCGGGTGAATTCGGCGTCTACCTCGACAGCCGGGGCGACAAGAGTCCCTACCGCGTGAAGCTCCGTCCCATGGGTCTCACTCTCGCAGGGGCCTTCGACAAAATGCTTCGCGGACAGAAGATTGCCGACCTCATTGCCACGGGTGCTGCCATCGACTTCGTCATTCCCGACCTCGATCGGTAAGTCACTGAAAACGGAAACATAAGAAAAACTTAACAAAGAATAAACATTCAGCCAAATGTTTGATTTCAGTATCGTTACAAAATGGTTCGACGGGCTCCTGCGCGACACTTGCGGGCTTCCCAACTTCTGGACCATCCTGATAGAATGTGTGCTGGTGGGGGTAATCGTGCTCACGCTCTACGCCCTCATCGCCATGTTCATGATTTTCTTTGAGCGCAAGGTGTGCGCCTGGTTCCAGTGCCGTCTCGGCCCGATGCGTGTCGGCCCGTGGGGCGTGTTCCAGGTGGTGGCCGACGTGCTGAAGATGCTTATCAAGGAAATCTTCGGTGTCGACCGCTCCGACAAGTTACTCTATGCCATGGCACCGCTCCTTACGATCATCGCCTCCGTAGGCACTTTCGCCTTCCTGCCTTGGAACAAGGGAGCCGTGGTGCTCGACTTCAACGTGGGCGTATTTATGGTCACGGCCATCAGTAGCATCGGCGTGCTCGGCGTCGTGCTTGCCGGATGGGGCTCTAACAACAAGTATTCTGTGGTATCGGCCATGCGTGGTGCCGTCCAAATGATTTCCTACGAAATGAGTCTCGGCCTTTGCATGATTACGGCCGTGGTGCTCACGGGCACCATGCAGCTCTCGGGAATCATTGAGGCGCAAACGGGCCCGTGGAACTGGCTTATCGTCCAGGGACACATCCCTGCCATCATCGCATTCCTCGTGTTCCTCGTTTCCGGCAATGCCGAGGCTAACCGTGGCCCGTTCGACCTTGCCGAAGCCGAGAGTGAGCTCACTGCCGGCTATCACACAGAATACTCGGGTATGGGCTTCGGCTACTTCTATCTGGCCGAATACCTCAACCTCGTGGTCATCTCCGGGCTCGCCGCAACCATCTTCCTCGGTGGCTGGGCTCCGCTCAACATCGGCATTGACGGCTTCGACACCGTTATGAACTACATCCCGGGGTTCGTCTGGTTTGTCGCCAAGACGTTACTCGTCATCTGGTTGCTCATGTGGGTACGCTGGACTTTCCCCCGTTTGCGCATTGACCACATTCTGAAACTGGAGTGGAAATACCTCATGCCGCTCATGCTTATCGTGTTGGCCGTAATGACCACATGCGTGGCATTCGGATGGACACTTTGATACATAATCTAAAAACAAAAACAAAAACAAGATATGTCTAATTCATATTTCGGTGAGATAGGCTCGGCGCTCAAGACTTTGGCCACCGGACTGAAGGTGACCATGAAGGAATACTTCACGCCCAAGAGCACGGAGCAATATCCCGAGAACCGCAAAACGACGCTTCACGTCTCCAAGCGGCATCGAGGCCGGCTGGTGTTCAAACGCGTGACCGAGGCTGAGATTGACGATCCCAAACTTAAAGCCCGCGGGCTCAAAGTGGGAGATTACAAGTGCACGGCATGCACGATGTGTGAAAAAGCGTGCCCCAACGCCACAATCAAGATTACGGCTCACATGGAGGCCGACCCAGAAACGGGACGGAAGAAGAAGAAACTTGATGACTACCAGTATGATCTGGGCGATTGCATGTTCTGCCAATTATGCGTGAACGCTTGCAACTTCGACGCCATCGAGTTCACCAACGACTTTGAGAACGCAGTCTTCGATCGGTCCAAGCTGGTGCTCCACCTCGACAAGGAGGTCTACCAGGGAGGCTCGCTCCCCAACCTCATCGATGGAGGCGCTCCGCTCGAAATCGGAAAATTCAACACAAAAACCAAGTAAGCTGATTATGGCAAATATCGTAATGTTTTGCATCTTGGCTGTAATCATCCTTGGTTCAGCCATCATGAGCGTGATGACGAAGAGCATCATGCGGGCAGCCCTGTTCCTGCTCTTTGTTCTCTTCGGGGTGGCAGGCCTCTACTTCCTGCTCGACTACACCTACCTGGGCGCTGCCCAAATCAGCATCTATGCGGGCGGCATCACCATGATGTACGTCTTCGCCATTCAGCTGGTGAGCAAGCGTAACCTTCAGAACCTCGTTGAAAGGTTCAAGGGAATACGCGTCGCCCACGGAGTCCTCATCTCTGTAGTGGGACTGGTTACGGTGTTGTTCGTTATGTTGAAAAACCAATTCATCTTCGCCGCCGCAAGCCAACCCGACACGGAAGTGCCCATGGCGCAGATTGGCGAGGCCCTGGTAGGAAGCGGAAAGTACGGCTACGTGCTCCCGTTCGAGTTCATCTCCATCTTCCTGCTGGCCTGCATCATTGGTGGAGTCATGATTGCAAGAAAGGAGGATAAGAAATGATACCCGTTGAATGTTATATCGTGCTGAGCTCCGCGCTCTTCTTCCTCGGCGTCTTTGGCTTTGTCACACGCCGCAACTTGATTGCGATGCTCATCTCCATCGAGCTCGTACTCAACGCCGTCGACTTGAACTTCGCCGTCTTCAACCGCCTACTCTTCCCCGGACAATTCGAAGGCATGTTCTTCACATTGTTCTCCATCGGAGTGAGTGCCGCCGAGACCGCTGTGGCCCTGGCCATCATCATCAATGTTTACCGCAACTATCATAGCGACCAAGTAAACAGTATCGAGAACATGAAATTCTAGCATTGCCATTATGGAATACAGTTATGCATATTTAATCCTTCTGCTCCCTTTCCTGAGCTTCCTCCTTTTGGGGCTCTTGGGAATGAAGATGAAGAAGCCCGTAGCCGGACTTATCGGCACCGCCGTAGTCGGAGTGCTGTGGTGCCTGAGCCTCTACACGGCCTACGAATATTTCTTTGCCATCGGCCGTGACGCCTCTACGGGCCTCTATCCCACGGTGACGGTATTCAACTTCACGTGGCTGAGGTTTACCGAGTTGCTCACGTTCAACATTGGTTTCCGCCTCACGTCCATAAGCGTGATGATGCTCATCGTTATCACCACCGTGTCGTTCATGGTGCACATTTATTCGTTCGGCTATATGGCCGAGCGCGACGAGCACTATCATAAGGAAGGCTACGAGAAAGGCTTCCAGCGTTTCTACGCCTACCTGTCACTCTTTACGATGTCCATGCTCGGTTTGGTGGTAGCCACCAACATTTTCCAGATGTACCTTTTCTGGGAGCTCGTGGGTGTTTGCTCCTACCTGCTCATCGGTTTCTACTACCCCAAGCATGCCGCCGTACACGCTTCAAAGAAGGCCTTCATCGTAACACGATTCGCCGACTTGTTCTTCCTTATCGGCATCTTGTTCTACAGTTTCTATGTAGGCACATTCAACTACGACCTTTCGGCCGACCCCACACTAGCCTCCAAACTGCCAGGAGCGGCATGGATTCTTCCCACCGCACTGTTCTTGATGTTCATCGGCGGAGCAGGTAAGAGTGCCATGTTCCCTCTGCACATTTGGCTACCCGACGCCATGGAGGGTCCCACCCCCGTCTCGGCACTCATCCATGCAGCGACGATGGTGGTAGCCGGTGTCTACCAGGTGGCCTCCTTGATGCCCATCTGGGTGGCCTACGCCCCCCAAACATTACACTATGTGGCCTACATCGCCGCCTTCACCGCCTTCTACGCTGCCGCCGTGGCTTGCTGCCAACGTGACATCAAGCGTGGCTTGGCCTTCTCCACCATTTCCCAAATAGCCTACATGCTCGTAGCGTTGGGCGTGGTGACATCGATGGAAGGCGAAGGAAGCGTTGGCTACATGGCATCGATGTTCCACCTCTTCACCCACGCCATGTTCAAGGCATTGCTCTTCCTCTGCTCTGGTGCCATCATCGTGATCATCGGGAGCAACTTTAAAGAGTACATGGGCGGCCTGCGCAAGTATATGCCAATCACCAACATCTGCTTCCTCATCGGCACCATTGCCATCAGCGGATTCTGGCCTTTGGCCGGTTTCTTCTCAAAGGATGAGATTGTTGACGCCTGCTTCCATTTTTCACCATGGCTGGGATGGTTCATGACAATGGTCTCTGGCATGACGGCCTTCTATATGTTCCGCCTCTACTACGTCATCTTCTGGGGTGACAGCTACTATGAGCAAGATCCGGAGCACCGCCGCAGGCCCGCCGAGGTTCCCTTCGTCATGTGGGGCCCGCTGGTGTTTTTGGCTATCATCTCGTGTGTGGCCGGCTGGATACCTTTCGGTCACTTTGTCACCCTCGACGGCCATGCCGAAGAGATCGCCCTGCAACACATGCACTTCGGCACCACAGCATGGTGCTCGTTGGGTGTAGCCTGCATCGGCTTCGCGCTGGCCACGTGGATGTACGCCCCCAAGCACAATCCGGTACCAGACATGCTGGCCCGCCGCTTCCCGAAGCTTCACGAGGCCGCACTAAACCGCTTCTACATCGATGACGCATGGCAGTTCTTTACCCACAAGATCGTGTTCCGTTGCTTCTCGATACCCATCGCCTGGTTTGACCGCCACGTCATCGACGGCATGTTCAATTTCTCGGCATGGGGTACCCAGGAGGCCGGTGAGGCCATCCGTCCCTGGCAGAGCGGCGATGTACGTACCTATGCCTCGTGGTTCCTCACAGGCACAGTGGCACTAACCATCATCCTGCTTTGTATCCTCAGTTAAAAGGTAACGACAAAAGAATAAGAAAGAAATGAGTATACTGACATTATTTGTAGTAATTCCGCTGCTGATGCTTCTCGGCCTATGGCTGGCCCAGAACGACAATCAGGTACGCGGCGTGATGGTGGCAGGCGCCAGTTGCCTTCTCGGCCTTGCCATCTGGCTCACCATTGCCTTCGTCCAGATGCGTCAAGCCGGCAATACCGATGCAATGCTCTTTGCCTACAGCATACCATGGTTTGCGCCGCTCCACATCTGTTACAGCATAGGCGTCGACGGCATATCCGTCGTAATGATTCTCCTTTCGGCCATCATTGTCTTCACAGGCACCTTTGCCAGCTGGCAGATGCAACCCATGAAAAAGGAATACTTCCTTTGGTTCGTGTTGCTGAGCACAGGTGTGTTTGGCTTCTTCATCTCCACCGACATGTTCACCATGTTCATGTTCTATGAAGTAGCGCTCATTCCGATGTACTTACTCATCGGAGTCTGGGGAACCGGAGCCAAGGAGTATGCCGCCATGAAGCTCACCCTGATGCTTATGGGAGGCTCCGCACTTCTCATCATTGGCATCCTGGGCATCTACTATTTCAGCGGAGCGCAGACGATGGAAGTGACAGAGATTGCAGCGCTGCACAACATTCCCGTGCACATTCAGAAGATATTCTTCCCCTTCATCTTCATCGGTTTCGGCGTTCTCGGCGCCCTGTTCCCGTTCCACACGTGGAGCCCCGACGGTCATGCGTCAGCCCCCACGGCGGTATCCATGCTTCACGCAGGCGTGCTGATGAAGCTTGGCGGCTACGGATGCTTCCGCATTGCGATGTATCTGTTGCCCGAAGCAGCCCAGCAGTTGAGTTGGATATTCCTCGTGCTCACCACCATTTCCGTGGTCTACGGAGCCCTCTCGGCCTGCGTCCAGACAGACTTGAAGTACATCAACGCCTACTCGTCAGTGTCGCACTGCGGCATGGTGCTCTTCGCCCTGCTCATGCTCACCCAGACGGCCATTACGGGCGCCGTGCTCCAGATGCTTTCTCATGGTTTGATGACCGCCCTGTTCTTTGCCGTCATCGGTATGATCTATCACCGTTGCGGCACACGCGACGTGCGCTACTTGGGCGGCTTGATGAAAGTCCTTCCATTCCTCTCCGTGTCCTATGTCATTGCCGGCCTGGCCAACCTTGGCCTTCCGGGCTTCTCGGGCTTCGTGGCCGAGATGACCATCTTCGTGGGATCGTTTGAGAATGCCGACACCTTCCACCGCGTGTGCACCATCATCGCCACCACGTCAATTGTCATCACAGCCGTCTATATTCTGCGTGTCGTGGGCAAAATTCTCTTCCAGAAGGTGCCCAACGAGAAGTTCTACACCCTTCACGATGCCTCTTGGGACGAGCGTCTTGCCGTAGGCGGGCTTATCTTCTGCGTAGCCGGCCTGGGCATCTTCCCACTCTTCTTCCAGGACATCATCTCCGACGCTGTAGCCCCGCTGATTGGCCACATCATGAATGCTGGCGCCGTGGCAGGCCTGTAATGCATGTTGAATGATTAAGAAAAGAAACAAATGACAGTCGATTATAGTCAATTTTTAAACATGATTCCCGAAGTGTCGCTTGCCGCGATACTGGTAATCACCTTCATTGCAGACTTCTGTTCGGCCCGCAAGCCTGGCGATGCTCCCCGCAAATGGTTCAATCCCCTGGTCTGCATTCTGCTCACGGCCCACCTGCTCTTGAACATGGGCACGCCCGAAGCCGCCACCACTTTCGGAGGCATGTACTATACGAATGCCGCCGTAGGCATAATCAAGACCATTCTGGCCTTCGGAACGCTCATCGTAGTCATCCAAAGCCGTGAATGGATGTCGCGCCCCGACACCCAATTCAAGGAAGGCGAGTTCTACATCCTCGTCGTGTCCACCCTGTTGGGCATGAACATGATGGTGAGCGCCAATCACTTCCTGCTGTTCTTCCTCGGTCTTGAAACGGCCAGCGTGCCTATGGCATGCCTTGTAGGCCTCGACAAGTACCGCCATAACAGTGCCGAGGCGGCCGCAAAGTTCATCCTCACGGCAACATTCTCCAGTGGCGTGATGCTCTTTGGCATCAGTTTCATTTATGCCGCCACCGGTACATTCTACTTCGATGACATCGTGTCACGCCTCACCGTGAGCCCCTTAAGCATCATGGGAATGGTGTTCTTCTTCAGCGGACTGGCCTTCAAGATTTCGCTTGTGCCCTTCCACTTCTGGACAGCCGACACCTATCAGGGTGCTCCAACTACGGTCACCGGCTATCTTAGCGTTGTCTCCAAGGGTGCCGCTGCCTTTGCACTGGCCGCCATTCTGATGAAGGTGTTCGCCCCCATCACAGAGTATTGGCAGTACATGCTCTACATCATCATTGTGCTCTCCATCACCGTGGCCAATCTCTTCGCCATTCACCAGAGCGACCTGAAGCGTTTCATGGCCTTCAGTTCTATCTCGCAGGCCGGCTATATCGTGCTTGCCATCGTGGGTGATACGGCTATGACCTACACGGCCTTGAGTTTCTACGTGCTGATTTACGTCGTGGCCAACATGGCCGTATTCACCGTCATCAGCAGCATTGAAGAGCATAATAACGGCACCGTGGAGCTCTCCAGCTACAACGGCCTCTACACCACCAACCCCAAGCTGAGTTTCCTGCTCACGCTGGCCTTGTTCTCTTTGGGTGGTATCCCCCCCTTCGCCGGCATGTTCAGCAAGTTCTTCGTCTTCATGGCCGCCGTCAAGGGCATGAGCGTTGACACTACGGTGGGAGCCCTGGCTTATGCCACGGTGTTTATCGCCTTGGTGAACACGGTAATCTCACTCTATTACTACCTGCTCATCGTCAAGGCCATGTTTATCAAGCATAACGACAATCCGCTGCCAACCTTCCAGAGTGCCACAAGCACCAAGTTCGCTTTAGCCCTCTGCACGCTCGGCGTCATAGCCTTTGGTGTTTGCAGCTTTGTCTACAACTGGATTGATTCGGCTTCGGCCGCCATGTGACCTTTGTTGCCAAAGGACACATAAAAAAGAGACATCGAAGAAGGGGATGCGTCAGAATAGACGCATCCCCTTCTTTTTTTAAACAGGACTATCTCCCCCTTTCATGCGAGTTCGAAGAAATCCGAAGGTCAAAAAAGAGGGCATCCTTACGATTTCCACACTGTCAACTATTCCGAACCCAATCGGCTCCCCTTCCTTTTGGCAATGTGTAAGCGCCTTTCCGAGCTTCCTTGAAAGGCGTTCTGACATCCTCAAAGAGGCCTTCTTAGGAACTCTGAAGGCCTCTCTTGCATTCTCCCCATACGAGTTTTAAATTCTTTACAAAAGCGAAAGATTATTCCTCGGGAAACATTCAGAATGTCATCAAGAGCACCAATAATCCGACTTTTTGTTCAAAAACAGAATGAAAGGCTCTCCGAAAAATGTAAAGATTTCAACAAGACGGAAAAGACGTACTCTCCCCCTACGTTCCGTCATACCCGAAGTTGACAGGAAAGGCCAATAATTCGACAACCCCATCGAAACAGGGCCAGGCTTGTTCCAACAGACAGCAATCAGCAAAAGAAGGCTCGAGCAATAAAGGTTGGCATTACGCCCGCTTCCCCACTAATCCGACCGCACCAGCCCAAGCACCCTCGGAGAAGCATTGCCATCAGCGGGGAAGCAGAATCCACTCCACTACCCTACCCCCTTTCCAACATTTCGCGGAGATACTTCGGCGTATATCCCTTTTTGGATTTAGCCACTTCTTCTGGGGTTCCCACGGAGAGGATGGTTCCCCCGTTGCGCCCCCCCTCGGGGCCGACGTCGATAATCCAGTCGGCCAGTTTGATTACATCAAGATTATGCTCAATGATGATGACCGTATTGCCCTTGTCAACCAACTTCTGGAGCACCCCCATAAGTATACGGATATCCTCAAAGTGGAGTCCTGTCGTGGGTTCATCCAGGATATAAAGCGTTTTCCCCGTATCCCTTTTAGAAAGTTCGGTGGCCAGTTTCACGCGCTGGCTTTCGCCTCCAGAAAGCGTAGTGGAACTCTGCCCCAGTTTGATATATCCCAATCCGACATCCTGCAAAGCCTTGATTTTCTGCAAGATTGCAGGCACGTTTTCAAAGAATTCCACCGCCATATTCACCGTCATGTCAAGCACGTCAGCGATACTTTTCCCCTTGTATCTCACCTCCAACGTCTCACGGTTGTAACGTTTTCCATGACACACCTCGCAAGGCACCATCACATCGGGCAGGAAGTTCATCTCTATAGTCTTGTATCCATTGCCCCCACAGGCCTCGCACCGTCCTCCCTTCACATTAAACGAGAATCGTCCCGGCTTGTAACCGCGGATTTTGGCCTCGGGCAAGTTGACAAAGAGCGAGCGGATGTCAGAGAACACACCCGTATAGGTGGCCGGATTGCTTCGTGGCGTACGTCCGATGGGACTTTGGTCCACATTGACCACCTTGTCTATATTGTCAACGCCATCAATGCCATCATAGGGCATCGGACGCTTAAGCGCCCTATAGAAGTGCCGTGCGAGGATGGGTTGCAGTGTCTCGTTGATGAGCGTTGACTTACCCGACCCCGACACGCCGGTAACGACGATAAGCTTGCCCAAAGGGAAAGCCACGTCTATATTCTTCAGATTGTTACCCCGACATCCGTGCAGAACAATACTTTTCCCATTCCCCTTCCGTCGGGTGGTGGGGATTTCTATCTTGCGTTCTCCAGCCAGATATTGCGCCGTGAGGGTCAGATGTGGTGCCGTTCCTGGTGGATCAGAAGGAGCCACATGAGGCTTCATCATTTCTTCGGGAGTGCCCTGAAAGACCACCTCGCCCCCCCTGCGGCCCGCCCTTGGCCCGATGTCGATAATCCAGTCGGCCGCACGCATCATGTCTTCATCATGTTCCACCACGATGACCGTGTTACCCAGGTCGCGCAACTCTTTGAGCGAGTTGACAAGCCGCTGGTTGTCGCGTTGGTGGAGTCCGATACTGGGCTCGTCGAGAATGTAGAGCACGTTCACCAACTGGCTTCCTATTTGCGTGGCCAGGCGTATGCGCTGGCTCTCGCCTCCCGAAAGCGTGGCGCTCTGCCGGTTGAGCGAGAGATAGTCGAGTCCCACATCGAGCATGAAGTTCACCCGTGATTTAAGTTCCTTCACAATCTCGTGGGCGATCTGTCGTTGTTGCGGCTCCAGGTGTTCCTCCACATGGAGAAGCCACTCCTTGAGTTCGGCGATATCGAGGCCAGCCACCTGTGAGATGTTCTTGTCCCAGATGCGATAGGCCAGGCTTTCGCGTTTGAGCCTCATCCCATGACATTCGGGACACTCCACTTCGGCCATAAACTGTCCGGCCCATTTCTGTCCGGCCGCCGAATCATCGTTTTCCATCACGGTGCGCAGGTATTTCACCACGCCATCAAAGTTCACGAAATAATCAGACGAGGTGTGCACGCGCTCTTTGTCAATGCGCACATTCTCCAAACTCCCATACAGGATTTCGTCCATAGCCTCCTTGGAAATATCGCCCACAGGTGTTTTCAAGTCGTAACCATACTTGGCGAGAATGGCCTCTATCTGCCAGAAAATCATCTGGTTCTTGTATTTTCCAAGCGGTACGATGGCACCATCGCGAATGCTTTTCTTCCCATCAGGCATCACCTTGTCCAGGTCGATTTCATTGATGACGCCAAGTCCCTTGCAATGTGGGCATGCTCCTTCGGGCGAATTGAAAGAGAAGATATTGGGTGCCGGCTCGCCATAGGAAATTCCCGTAACGGGATCCATGAGTTTTTTGGAGAAGTTGCGCACGCCCATGTTGTCATGGTCGAGTATCATCAGCGAGCCATCCCCCTGCCTCATGGCCGTGGCAATAGACTGCCGGAAGCGTTGTTGCTGTTCCTCATCGGGTCGTTCGGCCACTTTCAACTTGTCCACCACGACCTCGATATTGTGGTTTTTGTAGCGGTCAACTTTCATTCCCCGCACGATTTCCTTCACCTCACCATCCACACGGGCATACAGATAGCCCTTGCGGCGCAATCCCTCGAAGAGTTCGCGATAATGTCCCTTGCGTTGCCTCACAAGCGGTGCGAGGATGAAGATTTTCTTCCCGGCATAGTCACGGGCAATCATGCCGACGATTTGCTCCTCGGTGTATTTCACCATCCGCTCTCCGCTGGCATAGCTATAGGCCGTTGCGGCGCGCGCATAGAGTAATCGCAGGTAATCGTAGATTTCGGTAGTGGTGCCCACGGTGGAGCGTGGGTTCCGGTTGGTGGTTTTTTGTTCAATACTGATTACAGGCGACAGTCCGGTAATCTTGTCCACATCAGGGCGTTCCATGTTGCCCAAGAAGTTGCGCGCATAAGCCGAGAACGTCTCGATGTAGCGACGTTGCCCTTCGGCGAAGATTGTGTCGAAGGCCAGCGACGACTTGCCCGAGCCCGAGAGGCCCGTAATCACGGTAAGGCTGTTGCGCGGAATGACGGCATCAATGTTTTTCAAGTTATGCACCCTGGCGCCATAGACCTCGATCCATTGGCGTTTTTTCTCATTTTCCTGCATCTCCATCCCGCGTATTTATTCCGTAGTCGACGTAGTCTCTGTGTATCCGCGCAGCAAGTTCACATCCTTCTTGATATTGAACCGACGGCCGTCAGCTCCACGCGCCTTCACCAACACAAAGTAGACGCCCTGCTTCACGTCTTTGCCCTCATAGGTTCCATCCCATCCCCCCGAGGGGTCATGCCATTCGTAGAGTTTCTTTCCCCAACGATTGAAGATGTAGGCGTCGAACTCCACGATACTCTGGTATCCCTCCTTTGCCTTGTAGATGTCGTTGATGCCGTCGCCATTGGGCGAGAAAGCGTTAGGGAAGTCGAGCTTGCTTTCCGAAATCGTCACAATGTATGGATCGTCCTGATTGTTGTAAACCAGAGGCTCGGCCAGTCCGCTCCGGTTAAGCGTCGCCTGCCACACAATGCTGAACGAGCCCGCCGTGCGAAACGTGTAATCCATCTGTGCGTCATAACGCGTAATCTGGAATGTGGAGTCCTCGGTGTCCTTGATGGTCCATTGGAAGGTGACGTCATAGTCGGCCGCATCTTCCACATTAAGCGTGAACGTAGCTTCCACGGGGGCCGAGGCGGCCAGCGGATTCTCATCGTCGCTCGTGGTACCGTCGGGCAGCGCGTAGTGGGCCGTGGCCGTTACGGTGGGGGCGGTCTGGGCTTCAGCGGTCATCGCCCAGGCCTGCAACATCATCATCATGCCCAAGCAGGGAAATCCCCACCGGCTCATGCCTTTGGTTTTCATTCTTCTATGTATGTTCATCATTATTGGGCAAAGTTACGAAAAAGATTAGAGATAGTCTATGCAAGATAAAAGATTTTTTGTATTTTTGCACTTGAATTCGAAAATCAAGAGAAAGATGAAACATGCTTTTCGCCATCTCCTGCTCATGTTGATGCTCACCCTCGCAGTGGGAGCCGAGGCGCAGGTGAACAAGTGGCGTGACATTTATAAGGTGAAAAAGAAAGACACCGTGTTTGGCATCGCCAAGAAGTTCGACCTCAGCCTCCCCGAATTGATGGAAGCCAATCCGGCGATGAAGCAAGAAGGCTACATGCTGAAGAAGGGCGACACGCTCTTCATTCCCTATGCCGACCAGAAGAAGCCGGACACGCCCACGAAGCCCACAGTCCAGAACAGCCCGGCCACGAATGCTCCGCACACGGCCACGACACAAAGGACGGTGCGGGTGGGCGTGATGCTGCCTTTGCACGACGTTGACGGCGACGGACGACGCATGGTGGAATACTATCGGGGCGTGCTCATGGCGTGCGATGACCTGAAACGGCAGGGCATCTCAACCGACATCCACGCATGGAACGTGACCATCGACAGCGACATCAGGCAGACTCTGCTGCACGAAGGCGCTAACCGTTGCGACATCATCTTCGGCCCTCTCTACACCAAGCAGGTGCCCTTTCTCGCCGAATTCTGCAAGGCCTACGACATCAAGCTCGTCATCCCCTTCTCCATCGAAGGAGACGCCGTTGACCGGGTGAAGCAGGTCTACCAGGTATACCAGTCACCCGAACGGCTCAACAATGCCGCCATACAGGCTTATCTGAATCGTTTCTCCACCGCGCACGCGGTGTTTGTCGACTGCAACGACACCACATCGCGCAAGGGCATCTTTACCTTCGGACTACGCAAGGAGCTGGAGCGGCGCGGCACAAAGTACAGCATCACCAACGTAAACTCGTCTGAAGAGTTGTTTCTGAAAGCCTTCGACCGATCCCGCCAAAACGTGGTCATCGTGAACACGGGACGCTCGCCTGAACTCAACGCCGTGCTCGCAAAGCTCGACGCTATGACCCAGCATTATCCTGGGCTCGTCATCTCGCTCTATGGATACACCGAATGGCTTATGTACGCACGATACAACATGGACAGGTTCTTCAAATACGACACCTATATCCCATCAACGTTCTATTATAACACGTCGTCGGCCAAAACCATCGAATTGGAGCGCGACTACCAAAAGTGGTTTGGCAAGCCCATGATGTACGCGTTGCCTCACTTCGCCGTCACCGGCTACGACCACGCCATGTTCTTCATCAAAGGGCTCCACGACAAGGGAAAGGCCTTCAATGGTGAGACCGGACAAAGCAACTATGTGCCCCTGCAAACCCCGCTCAACTTCAAGCGGAGCGGACGGGGCGGATTCCGTAACGAAAATTTCCAGTTAATTCACTATGCCTACAACCATCAGATTGAAAGCATCAAGTTCTAGTGCGTGCAGCAGAAAGCCCACGGACGCCATACGCGCCACCACCTGGCGCCACACTCTCGCACTGGTCCTGGTTCTCGCCATGGGCGCCGGAACGGCACACGCACAAATCGGACAACACAGAAACGATCTCGCCGTGGGCGTGAACGGCGGTTACGTAATGAGCAACATCACCTTCGACCCTAGCGTGAGCCAGGGATGGCACGGCGGAATAACGGGAGGACTCTCGGCACGATACACCAGCGAGAAATATTTCTCGACCATCTGCTCAATCGCCGCCGAAATCAATTATGCAAAGATTGGATGGAAGGAGGACATTCGCGACATCAACGACCAACCCGTCATTGATCCCTCGTCGGGACTGGCACAGGAGTACAGCCGGACCATCAACTACATTCAGATTCCCGTCTTTGCCCACCTGGCCTGGGGGCGCGAAGAGCGGGGATTTAACTTCTTCTTCAATGCCGGACCACAGGTTGGATTCTACCTGAGCGAGTCAACATCAGCCAACTTCAACGTGAACGACGAAATCGCACGCATCCATGAGGGCACGTCAAACCGCTCCAACCAGATTATCGAGCAGGACACCATGGCCGTGGAAAACAAAATAGACTATGGCATCGCTGCTGGCATAGGCGTTGAATACAGCCACCCCAAAGTGGGCCACCTCCTACTGGAAGCCCGATACTATTATGGGCTGGGCGACATCTACGGCTCAAGCAAGCGCGACTTCTTCGGTACAAGCCGATTTGGAAACATCATCATCAAGGCCGCGTATCTCTTTGATATCGCCAAAACAAAGAAAAAATAAGGACTATGGCAGAACAAATTCGACAGAAACTGAGCGACAATTTCCGGGCCAGATGGACGGCCCTGTTCATCGTCTCGATAACGATGATGATGGGCTATTTCCTCACCGACGTGATGGCGCCGCTGGAAACCATGCTCGAGGCTCCCACATCGCAGGGTGGCCTGGGATGGACCAGTAGCGAGTACGGACTCTTCTCGGGGTCTTACGGCGTTATCAACGTATTCCTGCTCATGCTCTTCTTTGGAGGCATCATCCTCGACAAGATGGGCATCCGCTTCACGGGCAACTTCTCCTGCGGACTCATGGTAGTGGGCGCAGCCGTGAAGTATTACGCCGTGGCCTTCATGACGCCCGACACGGCCGTGCTCATTGACATCAGTCATTTGCCACGCGCCCTGCAAGCCGTGCTCACCTATATCGGACTCTCGGGGCTTATCAAGACGCAAGTCCTCGTTGCCTCGGCGGGCTTCGCCATCTTCGGTATGGGGTGTGAAATCGTGGGCATCACCATCTCAAAAGTGATGACCAAATGGTTCACGGGCCACGAGTTGGCCTTAGCCATGGGCATACAGGTGGCGCTGGCGCGTCTGGGCACGGCACTCACCTTCTTCGTCAGCGTGCCCGTGGCCAAGCATTTCTCACTTTCAGCCCCTGTACTGCTGGGACTGGTACTGCTCGTCATTGGGTTCCTGCTATGGCTTGTCTACGACGTAATGGACATCCAACTCGACCGCAGCGACCCGTCTGGTGCCATCAACACGACGACACCCGACGACGAGAAGTTCCACCTGCGCGACCTCGGCTTCATCGTCCGGAACCCCGGCTTTTGGCTCATCACCGCCATGTGCCTGTGTTTCTATGGCGGCATCTTCCCCTTTCTGAAGTTCGCCTCCAAACTCATGGTGTTCAAGTACGGCGTCGACGAGGAATTTGCGGGATGGATACCATCGCTTATGCCCTTCGGCACCATCATCCTCACACCACTCTTCGGCAGCATCTACGACAAGATAGGGCGGGGTGCCACGCTCATGATCATCGGAGCGCTTATCCTTACCGGCGTGCACGTCATGTTCGCACTTCCCATACTCGAAACGCCCTGGTTTGCCGTCATGCTCATCATCCTGCTCGGGGTAGCCTTCTCGCTGGTGCCAAGCGCCATGTGGCCCAGCGTTCCAAAGATTATCCCAATGAAGCAACTGGGGTCGGCCTACAGCATCATCTTCTTCATACAAAACATCGGGCTCACCCTCATTCCCATGGTGATGGGCACCATCATCGGCATGAACACTCATCATGGCGTGCCCAACTTCACCATACCCATGATGTCGTTTGCCTTCCTGGGAGCGGCGGCCGTAGTGTTCGGCATCATTCTTCGCCTGCTCGACGCACACAAGCACTATGGGCTCGAAATGCCCAACATCAAGGAGAAGCAGGGCTGATAATGGCTTAGGACGGGCCGGGACACGAGTCCGTGCCTGAAAATCACGCGCGAAGAGGCGGAATAACAACCACGCCGAGGGTTGATACGACAAAGAGGAAAGAAAATGAAGACAATAAAAAAAATACTGGAAGCACTCTATGTGCTGATCATCGTGGTAATGGCCACAGCAACCATCATCGGGAAATATGCCGGCAACGACTTTGCCGACGCCCACATCTATGGGTCGTGGTGGTTCTGCCTGCTTTGGGCATTGGGAGTGGCGGCTGGCATAGCCTACTTCGTACAAAGCCGCATCAGGCGTCCCTCCGTGGTAGTGCTACACCTCTCGTTCGTCGTCATCCTCGCCGGAGCCCTTATCACACACGTCACAGCAAAGCGTGGCATGGTACACTTGCGCCAGGGACTGGCCACTAACACCTATATCAACCAGGATGGCCACGAAGGAAAACTCCCCTTCACCATCAAGTTGAACCGGTTCAGAGTGGACTATCATGCTGGAAATGCGGCCGCCATGGACTACGAGTCGAACGTCACTATCAGCGATGGAACGACAAAGGAGACCTATAATGTGTCTATGAACCACATCTACAACGGCCATGGCACACGCCTCTATCAATCCAGCTATGATCCCGACATGCAGGGATCATACCTCGCCCTCAATTCCGACCCTATCGGCATTCCCGTAACCTACACAGGCTACGGACTGCTCTTCTTCGCATTGCTATGGATGCTCATCGATCCTCGTGGCCGATTCCGGGCACTGCTCCACACAGACTTGGCCAGGCGGGGAACCGTGCTCCTGTTGCTTATCGCCTCTGTGGCGGGGACGCAAGCCCAACAAACTCTGCCACGCGACGTTGCCGACGAGTTCGGACGCACGTTCATCGTCTATAATGGGCGCATCTGCCCCACCGAAACATTCGCCATAGATTTCACCAAGAAACTCTATGGGAAACCATCCTACAAGGGATTTAGCCCTTGCCAGGTGCTTACGGGATTCCTGTTCTTTAACAGGGACTGGATGCAGGAACCCATCGTTAAAGTGAAGGGAGCACAAATTCAGGAACGGTTAGGACTGCCGGAGTACACGTCGCCGGCCGGGCTCTTCAACCCTGAGGGTTACGTACTGGGGCCCTATTTGGCAGAAGCCCAACAACACAATGATAAATTCTCACAACAAGTGCTCGACACCGACGAGAAAATGATGCTCATCGTGCAATTGGAAAGAATGGATCTGCTACGCATGTTCCCATTCAAGACACGGGGACAAGGCGTACAATGGTACACGCCCAACAACCAGCAACCCACACAAATGCCCAAGGCGCAACAGCGCTATGTGCACGACATTCTTCCTATGGGAGCCCAACTTGCAACTCAGGGCAACTATCCCATGGTGAAAGAACTCTTCCAAAAACTGCGTAAATATCAATATACTTACGGTGAAGGCTCTATCCCTTCACATGCACGTGTAGAGGCCGAGCATGTGCTCAATCACATTCCCTTTGCCACAATATTGTTCATGGTCAACCTCACATTAGGCATCGTGTCCGTTTTCTTCCTCACACGGAGGCGCGGCTATGGTTGTTTCACCATCTTCATGGGGCTGTCGTGGCTCTCTCTGACCGCCGCACTGGCCTTAAGATGGACGGCAAGTGGAACCATACCAATGGGTAACGGATACGAGACCATGCTCTTCCTCTCGTGGATTATCATGCTCGTGGCGCTCCTCACCACGCGCCGCCTGCGCATCATGACGACTTTCGGACTGCTCATGAGCGGCTTCATGCTACTTGTGAGCCACATCAGCGCAATGGACCCCGCCATCACGCCGAGAATGCCCGTGCTGAACAGCCCACTACTCACCATCCACGTGAGCATAATTATGATGGCTTATGCCCTGCTTTCGCTCACTTTTATCACAGCCATCGCATGGCTTTGCACGTCGGAATCCCGAAACCGCAACGTGATGGAAGTTAATGCCCAACTCACGCCCCTCTCGCAAATTTTCTTCTTCCCCGGCATGGCCGCCTTAGGCATCGGCATTTTCATGGGAGCTATTTGGGCCAACGTGAGTTGGGGAAGCTATTGGGGATGGGACCCGAAGGAGACATGGTCGCTCATTACATTCATGATTTACGCCGCGGCTTTCCACACCAAAACACTACCCGCCCTGCAACGTCCAAAAGTTTACCATATCTTCATGATACTTGCCTTCCTAAGTATTCTCGTCACCTATTTTGGTGTAAATTATCTACTCCCGGGAATGCACAGCTACGCCTGACCAATCCCCCTCTGGATTTCACCTACGCCTCAGCGGAAGGAAGGGAGAAGTCTGTATGATGGCAATCCTGTAGCGGGGAAAGGAAGAAATAAAGGTCAAGAAACAACATACGCATTGACAAGATAGAACAAAATAAGCCAATCGGGGTCGTCACTTGATAGAGGTGACGGCCCCGATTGGCTTGCACAGACTTCTCGTCTGATTCAAAAGAGGAGCCCATTGGGCTCCAACTTACTTGGCATAAGCTACCGAACGAGTTTCCCGAATCACCGTAATCTTCACTTGCCCGGGATAAGTCATCTCATTCTGAATCTTCGTTGCAATCTCAGAACTGAGCTTGTTGCTCTCGTCATCGGTCATCTTGTCAGCACCGACTATTACGCGCAACTCGCGTCCAGCCTGGATGGCATACGTCTTCGTTACACCAGGATAACTCATTGCAATGGCCTCCAGATCGTTGAGTCGCTTGATATAAGCCTCGACAATCTCACGGCGTGCACCTGGACGTGCTCCGCTAATGGCGTCGCAAACCTGCACAATAGGCGCTATGAGCGATGTCATTTCGGCCTCATCGTGGTGGGCGGCAATGGCATTCACAATATCGGGCTTTTCCTTGTACTTCTCGGCAATCTTGGCACCATAAAGAGCATGGGGCAATTCCGTCTCCTCATCGGGCACCTTTCCTATATCGTGAAGCAATCCGGCACGCTTCGCCTTTTTGGGATTCAAGCCCAGCTCGGCAGCCATCACGGCACAAAGGTTGGCTGTCTCACGGGCATGTTGCAATAGATTCTGGCCATAAGACGAGCGGTATTTCATCTTACCGATAATGCGGATAAGCTCAGGATGAAGACCATGAATGCCAAGATCGATGGCCGTGCGCTTTCCTGTCTCCACGATTTCGTTATCAAGCTGCTTCTTCACCTTGGCCACCACTTCCTCGATGCGAGCAGGATGGATGCGTCCATCGGCCACCAACTGGTGCAAGGCCAAGCGGCACACCTCGCGGCGAATGGGGTCAAAAGCTGAAATCACCACGGCATCCGGTGTGTCGTCAACCACGATTTCCACGCCCGTTGCAGCCTCCAAGGCACGAATATTGCGTCCCTCACGCCCGATGATGCGGCCTTTCACCTCATCATTGTCAATATGGAAGACACTGACACTGTTCTCTATGGCCGTCTCCGTACCCACACGCTGGATGCTCTGGATGACAATTTTCTTTGCCTGTTGATTTGCATTGAGCTTGGCCTCGTCCATGATTTCATTCACATAGCTGGCCGCATCAAGTTTGGCCTGGTCCTTCAAGCCTTCCACAAGGCGGGATTTCGCCTCCTCTGCACTAAGGCCGGAGAGTTCCTCCAACTTGGCCAGCTCCTGCTTATGCATCTTTTCCACTTCCTGCTGTTTCGAAACAAGCAACTTTTTCTCGTTCTCGATACGGTTCTGCTCCTGCTCCTGCTCCTGGCGCCGACGGCCCAGTTCATCTTGCTTCTGGTTGAGCGAGAGCTCGCGTTGCTTCAGTTTGTTCTCGTTTTGCTGCAACTTAGCATTGCGTGCCTGAGCCTCTTTTTCGAGCTCACTCTTCTGGTTAAGGTATTTCTCCTTCACCTCGAGCAGTTTCTTTTCCTTGATGACATCGGCGTCTTTCTTGGCCTGCTCCATCCATTCAGTATATTTTCCCTTAATTATATAACGGAAAATAATGTAGCCTGCGGCACAACCAACAGCAAGTGCCACTATAGCCACTATAAGAGTTACTATCATTTGTTTATTATATTAAGATGTTTGTTTATTGTCATTCCTATCACTTAAGTACCTCCTCGATTTCCGAAGTCAGCTTTTCAAGAACCAGGTTGTAAGGCTGGGTGTCGTTTCGCCCCTCGTTTTTTTCATATCTCAAGGCAATGTCGACAAGGGCCATATATAGAATTTCCTTATCACTCTTTCTTCCTTTGAAAAGAGCCGAATAGGAATTGACAATCTCATTGATAAGTTTGGCCGACTTGCGGTAGTATTCCTCGTCCTCGCGTGGAATCCTCACCGAGAGCACCGTATCGTACAAGTTTAGCCGTATCGTCAGTTTGTTGTCTTCTGCCATCGCACCGGTCATTTACTCAGTAGAGTTATACACTTGTCAAGATCACGAATCAACTTAGCCACTCTCTGCTTGGCATTTTCCACATCATTTGATGTGATACGAAGCATGCGGGCCAACTTCAGAGTTTCATATTCCTTTCGTGCCTGTTCCAATCGTTCTTCCAGTTCCGCGATTTTCCGATCTCGCTCATCCACCATGGCATAGAGTTCCTCATTCTCTTTTTTCGTTTGATTGAATTGGAGAATGAGTTGCCTCACCCGAGTGGTGAACGTATTCAGGGTTTTCTCGCTGGCCGACATTGCAGGATGAATCTTAACGGGTACAAATTTAACGCATTATTTTGAATTCAGCAAATATTCCTTAAAGTTTTTCTTCAACGCACGCCATGGGTGCCTTCCGCCCGCAAGAGAGCGAAGACAGCCATCAGGACGTCGTGACGAGAATCGGGAGATTACTTCTTGCCTTGGATTTTCCGTGCTTCTTCCACCTGTTCTTTAGTGGGTTTCTCCTTCTTTGCAAGCATCACGACCTGGTAGACAAAGTCGGTCACCCACTTCGGACTGAAGTTCAAATGGTTGTTCAACTGGCGTATCTGCAGCGCGGTTTTCATCACGCTAGGATCACGGAAGTCATTTTTAAAGAAGATGTCATTCACCGTTTTTTCCGTCATCGTGTAGATCGCCTTCTTAAAGATTCCCGGAACGCGCAACTTGAACTTCATCAGATTGCCCGTGAGCATCATCAAATCTTGAGAGAAAGCTTGGAACATCTCAAGATAGTTTTTCACATTTTGCAGGCTCTTGCAGTTTTTGCGGATACTACTGTCAATTTCCTTAAAATAGAGATCGTCAGTTTTGTAGAGTTCCTTCATCATCTTCTTGCAATAGTTTTTCTCGCCCACACCAAGTTTGTTGTTTTGTGTGGGAACACGCATGGTCTGCTTAAAGACTCGCAAATCGGGAAGCATCGCCAAATTAGTGATACCCAATTGGCTGGCAAGGGCAGCCTGGAAATACACACGCACCAGCGTCATGTAGTCTTCCATTCCACCCACTTTGGGTTCATTGGTGCTATTTCTGCTGAATATTTTCTGTAATAATCCCATGATTGAATATTGTTTATGTATTTCATTTTCTCGACAAGGGGAAAGGGTTCTCACCCATTCCTGTCGCAAAAGATTGTGCAAAATTAAGAGTTTTCATGCAGAAAACAAAATAAAAGGAAATATTTTTGCTCCGATTTCTTTCTAATCAAGAAATATTTCGTACCTTTGCATTTGAAAAGCAACGTAGACAAACATCTCCCTTTCCAACGATACAAATAAACGCCTTAAGGGAGGACGGGACCAAAAAAAGATGAACGAGAACTTACCACAATCCTCTGGAAACGACATGATACGGCTCTGCGTCATCGTGGTGGACTTTGTCATCCTCAATGTCATATTGGGGAGCTACATTGTCTGCCTTCCCGACATGGTGCCAGTCTACTTTCATTCGGGCACACGTGTGACAATACTCGTAGCTAATGTCTCGTTAGCCATTGGCGAGTATTTTTATTCTACTGTCATTTATTACCGCGAACTGAAATTCTCGCATGTGATTTTGCGTAGCTTTAGACTGACCTTCGCCACAGCCGCCATCATGTTCATCATCCTGCGTCTGATCAGCCAGTCGGGCCAATATTTCGTCTTCATGTGCGTCTTTGCCGCCACCATGTTCGTGGCCCTGCTCCTAGCCAGAAGGATTGAAATCGGGCTGGTGCACACGTTGCGCCGTCGTGGTTACAACACCCGGAGCGTCATCTTCGTTGGCGACGACGACACTATGAGTGACATTTACAACTACATCACCCAGATTCCATCGGCTGGAATACGCGTCCTCGGTTATTATGCCGACCTTCCCATCAAACACGCTCCCAAGGAGTTCAAACATTTGGGAAGCCGCAAGCGGTTCGGCCAAATCATCAGAGAGAAAAAAGAGTACGTAGCCCTCAACGGCAACAAGCACGAAAAAGACGAGCAACTTGACGAGTCGATTCCACGCGCTGACATGCTATTCTGCAGCCTCCCCACGACATGCGAAGAGGAAATCAGGCATATCATAGACTTCTGCGACAACAACATCATCCGCTTCTTCTATCTGCCGCAGAACTTCCATGACAAGAAAATCAAGCTATATCCTGACGTCATCATGGGCATCAGCGTGCTCACCAATCATGAGAGCCCGCTCTTCCTGCGCAAAAACCGCGCGATAAAGCGAGGGTTTGACATCACCGTGAGTGGCATCGTATGCCTCGTAATGCTCCCGTTCATCCCTATCATCGGGACCATTATCAAGATTTCGAGCAAGGGACCTGTCTTCTTCAAACAGCAAAGGACCGGACTCGACGGCAACATTTTCTATTGCTACAAATTCCGTTCCATGCACATGAACAAGGCCGCCGACACCCTGCAAGCCACCAAGGACGACCCGAGGAAGTTCGCCTTCGGAGAGTTCATGCGCAAGACCAACATCGACGAGTTCCCACAATTCTTCAATGTCCTCAAAGGCGACATGAGCATCGTCGGGCCTAGGCCACACATGCTTGCTCACACAAAAAAATACAGCGAGCTCATCAGCAACTACATGATCCGGCACTTCTACAAGCCGGGCATCACCGGTTGGGCACAGGTGACTGGCTTCCGAGGAGAAACCAAGCAACTAAGCGACATGGAGGAACGTGTGAAAAGAGACCTTTGGTATATGGAGAACTGGACACTATGGCTTGATATCAAAATCATCTGTATGACGCTCAAAACGATATTCATTCCTGACAAGAAAGCCTATTAGCCCCCCAAGACTGCAATGTCACACTCCCCAAACGCACAACAAGACAAGACGCCCTATATAAATAAAGGTGTAGCAACAAATAAACATTTAACAGCAACCCTGCATTAGAATCAATAGTAAACAAGATATCCACAACCGTTTATATCGTTAGCACATGAAAGGAATAGTCCTCGCAGGAGGGTCGGGCACTCGCCTGTATCCCATCACCAAGGGTATCAGCAAGCAGCTCATCCCGATTTTCGACAAACCGATGATTTATTATCCGGTGTCGGTGCTCATGCTCGCTGGCATCCGTGACATCCTCATTATCTCGACACCACACGACCTGCCTGGCTTCAAGCGGTTGCTTGGAGACGGAAGCGATATTGGCGTCAACTTTGAATATGCCGAACAACCCTCACCCGACGGACTGGCGCAAGCGTTCATCATCGGCGAGAAGTTCATTGGCAACGACAACGTATGCCTGATTCTGGGCGACAACATTTTCTATGGGGCAGGCTTCACGGCACTGCTCAAGCAGAGTGTCGAAGCCGCCGGCAAGGGAAATGCAAGCGTCTTCGGCTATTATGTAAACGACCCGGAACGCTACGGAGTGGCCGAGTTCGACGAGCAAGGCAACTGCCTGAGCATCGAGGAAAAGCCCCAACACCCCAAAAGCAACTATGCAGTTGTGGGACTCTACTTCTATCCCAACAATGTGGTTGACATAGCGAAAGCCGTCAAACCAAGCGCGCGGGGAGAATTGGAAATCACTTCAGTGAACCAAGAATACCTGCAACAAGGCACGCTCAAGGTGAGAACACTGCAAAGAGGGTTTGCATGGCTCGACACCGGCACGCACGACAGTCTCTCCGAGGCTAGCACTTTCATCGAGGTCATCGAGAAGCGACAAGGCCTGAAGGTGGCCTGCCTAGAGGAAATCGCGTACAAACAAGGCTGGATTGATGCCAAGCAACTGCACGAGCTGGCCTTGCCCATGTTGAAGAACAACTACGGACAATACCTGCTACAGCTTGCTGAAGGAGAAAAGTAAGACAAAAAATAACAGAAATACATACACGACAATGGAAGAAAACAAGAATGTAACCATCCAGGATGCGCAGCTAGAAGAGGAAGAGGAGTCCTCATTCGACTTCTCAACCATCTATACTGCCTTCATTCTCAATTGGAAATGGTTTCTGCTCTCGCTAATCATCTGTCTGGGTGTAGCCTATATCTACTTGCGCTACACCACCCCAATCTACCAAGCCACGGCCAAGTTGCTCATCAAGGATGATGACAGCCAAGGCTCGCGACGCGGAAACAGCATCGAGAACTCGGCCACACTCGGCCTCATCTCCAATTCAAACGGTATTGACAATGAGATGGAAATCCTCAATTCGCACACACTGGCCCAAGAAGCCGTACGCGACTTGAAGCTCTACACGACCTACAAGATGAAGGGACGGCTCAAGGACCGCCTTCTCTACCGTAACCAGCCCATCAGCGTCGACCTTGACGCGGCTTCTGTGGAAAGGCTCCTTGCACCCATCACGCTGTCGATCACACGTGAAGGCAACAAATTCCATGTCACAGGAACCTACCAGCGCACCATCGACAAAGAGCACATCAGCCAGCCCTACTCCATCGACAAGGTCATCACGCAATTCCCGGCCTACATCAACACCAAGGCGGGCATGCTTACCTTGCAGCGCAATGGTGAGCTGATGGACGAAGGACAGGAGGAGAAGGTGTCCATCGTCTCGCCCGACATGATGGCCTTCAAATATGCCGGCAACCTCACTGTCAGCCAAACCTCCAAGACGACGTCCATCGCCCAATTGGTGCTCAACGACGAGAGTACGCAACGGGCATGCGATTATCTGACCCAGCTGGCCATTGTCTATAACCGGCAGGCCAACATTGACAAGAACGAGATTGCCGTGCGTACCGAGGAGTTCATCAACCAGCGCTTGGAAAAAATCAACGCCGAGCTGGGCTCCACCGAAGGACAGTTGGAAAGCTACAAGAAGCGCAACAACATGGTGGAACTGAAAATGAACGCCTCACAAGCCGTCTCGGGAGCCAATGAGTACAGCCAGAAACTGGTGGAGGCCAACACCCAGGTGGCCTTGCTCAACTCCATCAGCGACTACATGAACCAGCCCGCCAACAAGTATCAGACGCTTCCTTCCAATGTGGGCCTGACTGACCAAAGTGCCACACAGCTGATTAACAAATACAATGATATCGTACTTGAGCGCAACCGTCTCCTGCGCAGTGCCAGCGAGTCTTCGCCTACCGTGACTCCCCTCACAGCCCAGCTCGAAGACCTCACGGCCTCCATCCGGCGTGCCGTGGCCCAAGCCAAACAGGGCTTGAACATCCAACGCAACAGCGTGGCCGGACAATACGACAAATACCAGGGACAGGTGGGAAGCACGCCTGAACAAGAGCGCATTCTCAACCAAATCGGCCGCCAGCAAGATGTGAAGTCGGGACTATACCTGATGCTACTTCAAAAACGTGAGGAGAACTCCATCTCACTGGCCGCAACAGCTGACAAGGGACGCCTGATCGACCGCCCGATGCCTGGTGGCAAGGTGAGTCCGAAGGGTTCCGTATTCATGCTGGTGGCGCTCATCGCCGGCCTGGCCATCCCGGCCATCTTCATCTTCTTCATCAATATCTTCAGATATAAGATTGAAGGACACGACGACGTGGCCAAACTCACCAAGCTACCCATCCTTGCCGACGTGGCCATCGCTAGTGACTCGGCCAAGACGAAAGCCGATATCGTGGTACACGAAAACGAGAACAACCAGATGGAGGAAATCTTCAGAAGCATGCGCACCAACCTGCAATTCATGCTGAAAGAAGGGCAAAAGGTTATTATGTTCACCTCTTCGACCTCTGGCGAGGGTAAGACATTCAACGCCGCCAACCTCTCTATGAGTTTCGCCTTGCTGGGCAAGAAGGTCATCCTCGTCGGTCTCGACATCCGGAAGCCCCGTCTGGCCGAGCTCTTCGAGATAGACGACCACCAGCATGGCGTGACCAACCTGCTCGTGAAGGACAACCCCACATGGGAAGAGGTGAGGAGCCAGATCTTGCCTTCGGGCATCAGCAACAACCTTGACGTGCTCATGGCCGGTCCTACACCGCCCAACCCCACCGAGCTTCTGGCACGCACAAGCCTGGACACCATCACCGAGCACCTGCGTGAGCACTATGACTACATCCTCATCGACACCGCTCCTGTTGGCTTGGTCACAGATACGCTGCAAATCGGACGCATATGCGACGCGACGGTCTTCATGTGCCGCGCCGACTTCACACCCAAGGAGAGTTTTGCCATGATCAACTCGCTAGCAAAGGAAGGCAAGTTGCCCAACATGTCCATCGTGCTCAATGGTATTGACATGAGCCGGAAGAAATACGGCTACTATTACGGCTATGGCAAGTACGGCAAGTACGGCCGATACGGCCGATACGGACACTATGGCCGATACGGCACATATGGCAGCAGCTACGGCCGTTACGGGCACTATGGCAACTATGGCAATTACGGCAATAGCTACGGAGACAAGAACGACACATCTGTGAAACTGAAATGAAAATCGCAGTAGACTTCGACGGAACGATTGTGGAACACCGTTACCCCGAAATCGGTCCGGAACTGCCCTTTGCCACTCAAACCCTGCGCATGCTCATACAGGAGCACCACCAACTCATCCTCTGGAGCGTGCGCGAGGGCAAGTTGCTGCAAGAGGCCATTGACTGGTGCCGCGAGCGCGGCGTGGAGTTCTGGGCTGTGAACCGTGACTACCCCGAGGAGGGTGGCACGGAAAGCAACCAATACTTCAGCCGGAAGATCAAAGCCGACCTTTTCATTGACGACCGGAACATCGGCGGATTGCCCGACTGGGGACAAATCTACCGCATCATCCACGACGGCAAGAGCTATAGGCAAATCATCCGCGAAAGTCTTGGCAAACCATCGCCAGACGAATTGCCCCACCGCAAGCATTGGTGGAGCAGGCGTTGAAAGGCCATCGCCCCAAGACCAGTCGGGCACCGCCCCCACTCGATCAAGCCCACACGTGAAAAAGGAAAAGTCCATTGAAAAAACTCAGTGGGCTTTTCCTTTTTACTTTCTTTTATTTGGTAATCTCAAATTATTCTGCTATTTTTGCAGGACAGATATTCCAAGAAAGCAAATGAAACAACTTCTCACCCTCCTTCTGCTGCTGATCTCCGCCAACACTTGGGGGCAGTCAGCACTAATCAAGGAGAAATGGCATAACCGCCGTACAGCATGGGATATATTCATCGGCCCGAAACTGGGTGCCAACTTCAGCACATGCACCGAACTTGGCGGCAAGTGGAAACCTGGCATCACGGCCGGCGTGTTCAGCGAAGTATATCTTTCGCCCAAAGTCTCATGCAAAATAGCCTTGGACTACGCCATGAAAGGCACCAACGATGCCGGACTGGCCCACCCCGAAGCTTTCAGCGAGGACTATGAGACAGGCCACGTCAACGACTACACCCTGCACTATCTGGATATCGACTACACCCTGCACGTCTATCCCGTTCCACAATGGAGCATTTATACGGGACTGGACATGAGCCAACTCGTCGACGCCAACACCAAGGGGGCCGATGGCGTGAACCACAACATCCAAAAAGACGTCCGTAAAGGCTGCCTAGCCCTTCCCGTGGGCATGACCTACACACTTGGCAACTGGGTAATCGACGGACGCTTCACCTACTCCTTCCACAAACTCGCCCACTCCTACCGCGCCCAATTCATCCTTGGCAAAGCCCGCGACATGAGCGCGCAAATCACCATCGGCTACCGTATTCAAATCATGTAGGCAGAATGACAAAACAAGACTTGAGAATCGTTTTCATGGGCACCCCCGAGTTCGCCGTGGGCACCCTTCGCGCCTTAATCGAGGGCGGATACAACGTCGTGGCCGTAGTCACACAGCCCGACAAGCCCGTGGGCAGGCACCAGGACACCCTTCATCCCTCCGAGGTGAAGCAATACGCCATCGCAAACGGCCTGCCCATACTCCAACCCGAGAAGATGAAGGATCCCGAATTCCTGGCTCAACTGGCCACCTTCCAAGCCGACCTGCAAGTGGTCGTAGCCTTCCGCATGCTGCCTGAAGCCGTATGGGCAATGCCTCGCTTCGGCACCTTCAACGTCCACGCGGCACTCCTTCCCCAATACAGGGGGGCCGCTCCCATCAACTGGGCAGTAATCAATGGTGAGGAAGAAACGGGAGTGACCACTTTCTTCATCGACAAGGACATCGATACGGGTCGTATCATCATGCAACGCACATTCCCCATACCCGACGATGCAGACGTGGAATACGTCTACGACGGACTGATGCGGCTCGGAGCCGAAACGGCTTTGGCCACCATCGACAAGATGATTGAGGGCAACGGATATGTCGACTCGCTGCCTCAAGACCAATGGGCCCCGATAAGCGGCCCGTTGCACCAAGCACCCAAAATATTCAACGACACATGCCAAATCAACTGGGCTCAACCCGCCAAACGCGTCTATGACTTCATACGCGGCCTAAGTCCCTACCCTGGCAGTTGGAGCATCTTGTGCGATGAGGACGGACACCCCTTGAAAAACGGCAGGATGAAGTTTTTCCGCACCCATAAGACGGGAGACGCCACGCAAAGCGTCCCTGGTACCGTGCGCACCGACGGGACACGGCTTGCCGTGGCCTGTACCGACGAATGGCTGGAAATTGAAGAACTGCAACCCGCCGGCAAGAAACGCATGAGGGCCGCCGACTTCCTCAACGGCTACCATCTGCCCCAATCCTGCAAAATGAATCAAGCGGAATGATGCAAGAAAGCACCATAGAACAAGCCAACTCCTTGACGGGACGAATGTTGAAATGGCGTGAAGAGCACCTCTCCGACCGCCAGATGATTCTCATTCTGGCCATGGTCATCGGCTTCTTATGCTCCGTGGCCGCCTACGTGCTCCACTGGATTATCCACCAGATCCAAGTCATGCTCACGTCGGGACTCCAGACCAACACCTATAACTGGCTTTTCCTGCTCTTCCCCATCATCGGCATCTATCTCACATCGCTCTTCGTAAAATACATCGTGCGCGACAACATCTCGCACGGCATCACCCGGGTGCTCTATGCCATCTCCACCAAAAGCAGTAAGCTGAAAAGCCACAACTGCTGGAGTTCGGTCATCGCCTCAGGCATCACCATCGGCTTCGGAGGTTCCGTGGGTGCCGAGGCGCCCATCGTACTCACCGGAAGCGCCATCGGCTCCAATCTCGGACAATTGTTCCACTTTGACAGCAAGCGCCTTATGGTGCTCGTGGGATGTGGAGCCAGTGCCGCCATCGCCGGCATTTTCAAGGCGCCCATCGCCGGACTCGTGTTCACCCTGGAAATCCTCATGGTCGACCTCACCATGGGATCATTGCTCCCCATCCTCATCAGCTGCGTCACGGCCACCGTGTTCTCCTACATCTTCTCAGGCCAGGCATCGCTTTTCAACTTCACGCTGAACAACCCATGGGTTGTCGACCGCACCCCCGCCTGCATCCTGCTGGGCATCTTCTGTGGAATGATGAGCTTGTACTTCATGCGGATGATGACCTTCTGCGAGGGCCAGTTCGCACGGCTCTCACGCCATCCTTACGCCAAGCTCGTGTGTGGAGGACTCCTCTTGAGCACGCTCATCTTCCTCTTCCCCTCACTCTACGGAGAAGGCTACTCCTCGGTCAACATCCTGCTCAGCGGCCACACTATGGCCGACTGGGGACAGGTGATGAACGGATCGCTCTTCCACGGCCACGAAAACCTGCTCATCGTCTACATCGGACTGGTGATGCTCACCAAGGTGTTTGCCACATCAGCCACGAATGGTTCGGGCGGATGCGGCGGAACCTTCGCTCCAAGCCTCTTCATCGGCGGCTTTGCCGGATTCTTCTTCAGCCGTTTGTGGAATATGGAACAGGTGGGCATTTACATTCCTGAAAACAACTTCGCCCTCATGGGCATGGCCGGCGTCATGACCGGCGTCATGCATGCCCCGCTGACAGGCATCTTCCTCATTGCCGAGCTCACAGGAGGATACCAGCTTTTCATGCCGCTCATGATTGTCTGCATCTCGTCCTATCTCACCACCAACATCTTTGAAACACACAGCATCTACGCCCTGCGACTGGCACGCGAGGGCAAGTTGCTCACCCACCACACCGACCAGGCGGCACTCACCCTGATGAGTCTGAACTCCATCATAGAGCGTGACTTCTCGTATGTGAAGCCCGACCTGCCCATGCGCAACCTGGTGCAGGAAATCAGCCGCAGTCACACCAACTTTCTGCCCGTGCTTGACGATGCGGGGCGACTGCTGGGCATCATCGATGTGACACGTATACGCAACATCATCTTCCGCACCGAGCTCTATGGAAAATACACCGTCCAGCAGCTCATGGTGACACCGGCGGCTATCATCGGAACCAACGACCCCATGACGGAAGTAATGAAGAAGTTCGACACTACCGATGCCGCCCAACTTCCCGTGGTGGATGTTGACGGACGGCTCATCGGCTACATCAGCCGTATCCGGATGTATAGCATGTATCGTAAAATTATCTCCGACCTATCGTCGGAATAATCGGAACTTTTTTGCTTTACACCACCTACTTTCCATTTCCCCCTCTTGGCTCAGACGGAGATTCCCCCCCACCCAACCGTGGACAAGTTGGGGCCGAGTGAGGATACAGCCTGGACCGACTTCACATTCTATTGAAAGTCAACAAGTTGAAAGAAATAAAAAACTGGGAAAATGGAAATAGGAAAATGACGACTTGGGGCAAAGCAAAAAAAAAGAACCGCTCAGGACTAAGTCCCAAGCGGCCTTTCTCTCATTTTTCAGTTCGTAGAAACTTACTTCACGCTATCGGTAGCGGCGCTATCAGTAGCGGTGGTGTCAGCGCTGTCAACAGCGACGGTGTCAGAGTCAGCACCAGCAGCGGGAGCTGCAGTTTTGTTACCACAAGATGCGAAAGAGATAGCGGCGATAGCCACGAACATTAAAACTAATTTCTTCATTTCTTTGCTTTTTTAAATCTGTAAAACAATCAATATGTTTATTAAAACGCTGCAAAGATAAGGCTTTTTTTGATACGACGTTCACTTTTTTTCGATTTTTTTTTGCCACTTTTTGTAACTTTTAAGCAAATGCTTAATAATCAAACAATTACAAACTGTGAACGAAAGTTAAAGTTTTGTTGTGTCCGCAAACACCCTGCTTTTCTTCTTTTTCATCGCCAGCTCTAGCCAAACGATTCACACCTTTCCCATAAGTTCTACCACCTAATCAATCAACAGACATTTTCAAGTTACGGAATTACAAAGGACCAAGTCTGGTTTATACAGACCTGATAACGCCACATCATACAACAGATGTTTCCTTATTCCATCAAGCATATGGATTTAACTCCATGAAGAATGCAAAGATGAAAGAGCCCAATATGACTGTTTCCTTCCTCTAGATGACAAAGATGGCAAGAGGCCAAGCCAAGAAACAAGTTGTTGACCTTTCTAATGAATGGTCAAGCAAAGGAAAATTATCATTTTTAATACTCGCCAACATATAATTTCAAAATTATTTCGTATCTTTGGCATCATAAAATAAAGAAAGAGTGACGACAAAGAATATGGCTGAGAACAAAAAAGGATATGTTTACATTCTTACCAATCCATCTTTCAAAGAAGAGCGGATAAAGATAGGTAAAAGTTCACATCCTGCCAACGCCTGTTCTAAAGGAATGTCAAAAGATTCGCACATCGCAAGTACAATGGCACCATTGTAATCCCAGAGCATTGGCGATATCCAAAGACATAGCCACAGACAGTCGCCATCTCGAGAAGAAAAGAAAAGATTTAAACCCAATATTAAAGGAAGTATAATATAATGAAAAAAAACATTCTAACTATCGCATGTATGACTATGCTTATGGCCGCCACTTCATGCAAGGCTCAAGACCGCATCCAGTTGCCAGAGCCTTCGAAGAACAGCAATGTAACGCTGATGCAGGCATTGCAGAATCGCCACTCGTCACGCGAGTTTTCCGACAAGCAGATTTCTGACGAAGTATTATCTACCGTGCTTTGGGCCGCTTGCGGAGTCAACCGACCGAGCGAAGGCAAACTAACCGTCCCATCGGCTATGAACGCACAAGACATTCAAGTCTATGTTGTCCGGAAGGAGGGCACATACCTGTACAAGGCGGAAGACAATAGCTTGCAAAAAGTAAGCGGCAAGGACTTGCGCTCAGCCGTCGCAAGTCGCCAGAGCTTTGCAGCTAGTGCGCCGGTGTCATTGCTACTGGTCAGCAACCACAACAAGTTCGCACAGCAGATGCCCGAAGAAGCCAAGGGCCGCATGGGGGTAGTCGACGCAGGCTATGTTTCACAGAACATCTGCCTTGCTTGCAGCGCACTCGGCCTTAACACCGTTCCACGCATGACAATGGACTCAGAAACATTGAAGAAGGAGTTAAGCCTTGGCGACAACTACGACTTTATTCTCAACAGTCAAATGGGTTATCCGAAGTAATAATCATGCCAAAGCTGATTCGATAGAACCTGAAGACGAAGGAGGAAGTGGGCGGCCGCCCATCTTCCTTTGTCAATTATTGGGAGAAGAATCGTCTCCATGCCGATTTTACAAGGTGTAAGTGCCCTTTTCAGCTCCTTTAAAGGCCGTCCAAACGACCTTTAAAGGGTCTTCTTGGCGTCTTTGAAAGCCGTTATTGCAATTTCCCCATACTCTTTTTCAATTCTTTACAAAACGGCAACCTAATACCTTCGAAAATCTATCAGGATGTCATCATGTTGGTATTTTTTGCAACATATTGACAAAAGAACAAAGAAGGAAGGTCCATAGAGATGTAAACATTTCTACAAAAAGAATTATACAGGACAACAGGCCATCCCCATTGGAGACATTATGGCAAGAAAAGATTACAGAAGTACATTTTACAGATTTGAGGAATTGCCAATAAACAATTCGAGTTCAAGGAAGTCTCCGAACAGGACCCAATAACCTGCATAACAGCTTAAGGCAATGAGTAAGGAGAGAGAGGCGGAAGGGGACGATTGACGAAAAGCCCCGTGTAATCTTCAAGAGCATATACAAGGCGTAAGGAAAGGCCAAAGCCCCAACCCTTCCCCCTACACCTTCTGATGCTTAAGGGGAAAAGATTAGGGCTTATGAGTCAGCAAGACTTGGAACCAAAGTCAACAAGTCTAGAGATGACGTCCGTGAATCTCAGCACTCCACGATTATCAATACTCCTCCCACGACTTGATGTCGATTTCGTCAAGACTCACCGTGCAGAAAGCATTGATGAACGCGCTAGCCAGCCTGCTGTTGGTGATGAGCGGCACATTCAAGTCGATGGCGGCACGACGAATCTTATATCCGTTAGTGAGTTCATGAGCTGTCAGATCCTTGGGAATGTTCACCACCAAGTCAATTTTATGCTCATGCAACAAGTCGAGCGCCTGAGGTTTTTGTCCCTCCTCCGACGGCCAATAGACCAACGAGTTTTCGATACCGTTTGCCGTGAGGTAGCGGCTTGTCCCACCCGTGGCAAAGAGTTTGTATCCATGTTCCAACAGTTGCCGTGCAGCATCGAGCATATCGGCCTTCTGCTTCGCACCTCCCGTGGAAAGCAGGATGTTCTTCTTGGGGATGCGTTGTCCAACCGAGAGCATGGCCTTGAGCAGCGCCGTATTGGAATCGTCGCCCAGGCATCCCACCTCGCCCGTGGAACTCATGTCGACACCCAACACGGGGTCGGCCTTCTGCAATCGGTTGAAGCTGAACTGGCTGGCCTTGATTCCCACATAGTCGAGATCGAAAAGGTTCTTGCTCGGTTTCTCCACGGGCAATCCCAACATCACGCGCGTGGCCAGCTCGATGAGGTTCAGTTTGAGCACCTTGCTCACAAAGGGGAACGAGCGCGAGGCACGCAAGTTACATTCAATCACGAGGATTTCGTTGTCTCGCGCCATGAACTGGATGTTGAACGGCCCGTTGATGTGCAGCGCCGATGCGATTTGCTTGCTTACGCGCTTGATGCGTCTCACCGTTTCAACATAGATTTTTTGCGGCGGGAACTGGATGGTGGCGTCTCCCGAGTGCACACCGGCGAACTCTATATGCTCAGAGATGGCATAAGCCAGAATCTCGCCATTCTTGGCCACGGCGTCCATCTCGATTTCCTTGGCGTGCTCAATGAACTTGCTCACCACTACGGGATGGTCCTCGCTCACGTTTGCGGCAAGCTGGAGGAACCGCTTCAGTTCATCCTCATTAGAGCAAACATTCATCGCCGCTCCCGAGAGCACATAGGAAGGCCTCACAAGCACGGGGAATCCCACCTCGTCAATGAAGCGGTCTATGTCTTCCATACTGGTCAGCGCCGCCCATGCGGGCTGGTTGATTCCCCTCTGCGTGAGCATTTCCGAGAACTTGGCCCTGTCCTCGGCCCCGTCGATGTCTTGTGCCTTCGTACCCAGTATGGGCACGTTCTGCGCGTCGAGCTTCAAGGCGAGGTTGTTTGGAATCTGCCCACCCGTCGACACGATGACTCCGTGCGGACACTCCAGATCGATGATGTCCATCACTCGCTCAAAGGTAAGCTCATCGAAGTACAAACGGTCACACATGTCATAATCCGTCGACACGGTTTCTGGATTATAGTTAATCATCACCGAGCGCCATCCCTCCTTGCGTATAGTGTTCAGAGCCTGCACGCCACACCAGTCGAACTCCACGGAGCTACCAATGCGATACGCTCCCGATCCAAGTACGATGACGCTTTTCTTGTCATTCTCGTATTCGATGTCGTGCGCCACCCCACTGTATGTGAGATATAGGTAATTGGTCTGTGCAGGGTACTCGGCAGCCAGCGTGTCGATTTGCTTCACCACAGGCACGATGCCGAGACGCTTTCTCAGGTTTCTAATCAGGAGCAGAGCCTTGTGCATATTGTGCATCTCGTCCTCGAGTCCCACGGCACGCGCGATTTGGAAGTCGGTGAATCCATAGACCTTGGCCGTGCGCAGCAGCTCCTTGTCAAGCGTGTTGACGTTGCACTGCTTCAGTTTCTCATCGATATCGATGATGTGCTTCAGCTTGTAGAGGAACCACCTGTCGATTTTTGTCAACTCGTGAATCTGGTCCACGGTGTATCCCTTGTGCATGGCCTTTGAGATGATGAACACCCGTTTGTCGGTAGGTTCACGTAGTGCGGCATCGATATCCTCGATTTTGAGTTCCTTGTTCTCCACGAAACCGTGCATTCCCTGCCCGATCATACGGAGTCCTTTCTGAATAGCCTCCTCGAAGTTTCTTCCTATGGCCATCACCTCTCCGACCGACTTCATGCTGCTTCCGAGTTCCTTGTCTACGCCCCGGAACTTGCTCAAGTCCCAGCGTGGAATCTTGCACACCACATAGTCGAGTGCCGGTTCAAAGAAGGCCGACGTCGTTTTCGTGACCGAGTTTTTCAGTTCAAAAAGGCCATATCCCATGCCGAGTTTCGCTGCCACGAACGCCAGGGGGTACCCCGTGGCCTTAGAGGCCAAAGCCGACGACCGGCTCAGTCTTGCATTGACCTCGATTACGCGATAATCCTCGCTATACGGGTCAAAAGCATACTGCACGTTGCACTCGCCGACAATGCCGATGTGCCTCACAATCTTGATGCTCAGCGCACGCAACTTGTGATACTCGCTGTTGGTGAGCGTCTGCGATGGAGCGATGACGATACTCTCGCCGGTGTGTATACCCAGCGGGTCGAAGTTCTCCATATTGCAGACGGTGATGCAGTTGTCATATTTGTCACGCACCACCTCGTATTCGATTTCCTTCCATCCCTTGAGGCTTTTCTCCACGAGCACCTGCGGCGAGAACGAGAACGCCTTCTCACAAATCTTGTTCAGTTCATCCTCGTTGTCGGCAAATCCCGATCCAAGTCCGCCGAGCGCATAAGCCGCACGTACGATTACCGGATAGCCCACGTCTTGCGCCGCCTTGCGTGCCTGTTCTATGTTCTCGCAAGCCTCGCTCTTGATTGTTTTTACATTGATTTCATCGAGTCGTTCTACGAAAAGTTCGCGGTCTTCCGTGTTCATGATGGCCTCAACGGGCGTTCCGAGCACTTTCACGTTATACTTCTCGAGAACCCCCGAGCGGTACAATTCCACACCGCAGTTGAGCGCCGTCTGTCCTCCGAAACTCAGCAAGATGCCGTCCGGACGTTCTTTCTCGATGACACGCTCCACGAAATAGGGCTGCACGGGAAGGAAGTAGATTTGATCGGCCACTCCCTCAGATGTCTGCACCGTGGCGATGTTTGGGTTGATAAGGACGGTGCTCACCCCCTCCTCGCGCAAAGCCTTCAGGGCCTGCGATCCGGAATAGTCGAATTCGCCGGCCTCGCCGATTTTGAGTGCGCCCGAACCCAGAAGCAGTACTTTCTTTATGTTTTCGTCTTTCATCTGACTGGTTTATTTCAAAGTTTCTACAAATTTGTCAAACATAAACTCACTATCCACAGGACCCGAGCAAGCCTCGGGATGGAACTGTGAAGAGAACCAGGGGTTCACCTTGTGCCGAATGCCCTCGTTGGAGCCGTCGTTCATGTTCACGAAAAGCGCCTCCCAATCACTTCCGAGGGTACGGCTGTCGACCGCATAACCATGATTCTGGCTTGTGATGAAGCACTTGTCAGAACCATTAAGCCGTACGGGCTGGTTGTGTCCCCGGTGTCCATACTTCAACTTATAGATGGAAGCACCGGCGGCCTTCCCGAGCAACTGGTTTCCCATGCAGATACCGCAAATGGGCTTTCTGCTCATGCTGATTTGCTTGCGTATGACGTCCACGGCCTGCTCGCACATGTCGGGATCTCCGGGACCGTTGGCCAGGAAGAGACCGTCGAAGTCCATGTCTGTGTAGTCATAGTTCCAAGGCACACGGATCACCTCTACGCCACGGCGTATGAGGCACCTGATGATGTTAGCCTTCACGCCGCAGTCAACGAGCACGACCTTCTTGCCGGCGCCTTCATTGTAACGCACGATTTCCTTGCAGCTCACCTTGTCGACGAAGTTGACGCCCTCATAGTCGGCCTCGGGCACGTTGTCGGGCTCGTCATCGAACAGAATCTTGCCCATCATCACGCCATGCTCGCGCAACACCTTGGTGAGCTGCCGTGTGTCGATTCCCGTCACTCCGGGCACATGCTCCCTCTTGAGCCATTCGGCCAAACTCTCCACAGCATTCCAATGGCTGTATTGCTCGCTATAGTCGCTCACGATAAGTGCCGAAGCGTAGATTTTGTCGCTCTCCATAAAGGAGGGCAATCCGTTGGCTTCAAAGGTGAACGGCGGCACGCCATAGTTACCCACGAGCGGATAGGTCATCACCAACAGCTGTCCTGCATAGGACGGATCGGTGAGGCTTTCGGGATAGCCCATCATCGCCGTGTTGAAGACAACCTCGCCGGCTACGGGCGCATCGTATCCAAAAGACTTTCCATGGAACTTGGTTCCATCTGATAAGACCAATGTGATGTTCTTCATGATTGATGTTAGAATTTCTGTTCGAATTGATAAACGTTCTCAATATAGTTGACGAAAGCCTGATTGCAAAGCTTCGTGCCTCCAGGCGTGGGGAACTTTCCTGTGAAGTACCAGTCGCCTTTATGGTCGGGAATGGCCTCGTGCAGTCCGTCAATACTCTGATAGACCAGTTCGACGGGCGTGTTCACGCCGTCGGGTCTGAGCATCTCGACAATCTTGTGATTGATTTCCTCAATAGAGAAGGGCTTGTAGATGTCTCTAACGGCGTTTCTCATCTCGTCCTTGGGCTTCAGCAGCTCCTCCTTGCACGCCTTGTAGGTGGCATCAATGACCTCGTACATCTGTCGTTGCTTCAAGAGTTCCATCGTGGCCCGGAAGACACAGAACTCCTCCAGGCTCGGCATGTCTATGCCGTAATAGTCGGGGTAACGTATCTGGGGGGCACTGGACACGATAATGATTTTCTTGGGATGCAATCTGTCAAGAATGCGCAGGATGCTCTCCTTAAGCGTCGTACCCCGTACGATGCTGTCGTCGATGATGACCAGGTTGTCCACTCCGGGCTCTATGCTCCCGTAGGTAATGTCGTAGACATGTGATGCAAGGTCGTTGCGCGAGCTGCCCTCTGAGATGAAGGTGCGCAACTTGATATCCTTCCAGGCCACCTTCTCCGATCGAACATAGGAGTGCATGATGCTCTCCAACTCCTCGTGAGTGGGCACATGACCCAAGCTTTCTATCTTTTTGATTTTTTGCTCGTTGATATAGCGCTTGAATCCGGCCAGCATGCCGTAGTATGCCACCTCGGCCGTATTGGGGATGTAGCCGAACACGGTGTGAGCCGTGTCGTAGTCGATGGCCTTGAGGATGGCAGGCGTGAGCTGTTCGCCTAGCTTCTTGCGCTCACGGTAAATATCCTGGTCCGAACCACGGCTGAAGTATATGCGTTCGAAGGAGCATGCCGAGTCGCCCTTTTGCGGAATAATCTGTTCGAGAGACGGCGTACCATCCTTTTTAACGATGAGAGCCTGCCCAGGACGCAACTCTTCTATGTCACCACACTCCAAGTCAAACGTAGTTTGCAGCACTGGTCTTTCCGAGGCCACCACGACCATTTCGTCGTTCATGTAATAGAAAGCCGGCCGGATACCCCACGGATCACGCATGGAGAACATCTCTCCCGATCCCGTGACTCCGCAGACCACGTACCCTCCGTCAAATCCTGTCATGGTCGTCTTGAGCACGTTGCTGATTTTGACATGATCCTCGATGTAGTGGGTAATGTCCATTCCCGTAAGTTCCAAGGCCTTTGCAGCCACGAAATTACGTTCCACTTCGCGGTCAAGCCGGTGGCCCATAAGCTCCAGCAGAATGTAGGTGTCGCTATAGATGCGGGGATGTTGTCCCTGCGCAGTAAGCGTCTCAAACACCTCATCAACATTTGTCATATTGAAGTTTCCGCACAAGCAGAGGTTTTTCGCCTTCCAGTTATTGCGTCTGAGGAACGGGTGCACATAAGTCAGCCCGCGCTTTCCCGTAGTGGAATAGCGCAAGTGTCCCATGTAGAGCTCGCCGGCGAAGGGCAGTTCCTGCTTGGCATAGTTGGCGTCGTTGAGCTTGTCAGGCGCCGCCTCCTTAAAGTTGGCGCTAGCCCGTCCGAAGATTTCGGTGATGGCATTACTCCCCTCTGCACGCTCTCGGAACATATATTCGTGTCCGGGCTCGGTACCGAGTTTCACGCAGGCCATGCCAGCCCCCTCCTGTCCCCGGTTGTGCTGTTTCTCCATCATCAGATAGAGCTTGCTCATGCCGTAGGACCAAGATCCATATTTGCGTTGATAATACTCCAGCGGCTTCAGCAAGCGAATGAGCGCTATGCCACAATCTTCATGTATTGGTTCCATCCAATCTCCCTTAGTTGTTTGTTCTTTTATTGAATTATATCCTGACAAAAGGAAGGGACGTTGCAAGCCTGCAACATCCCTCTTTTTCAAAACTTATTCCACCGTGACCGACTTGGCAAGGTTGCGTGGTTGGTCAACATTCTTCCCTTTACACACCGCGACGTGATAGGCCAGCAACTGTAACGGAATGGTGGCCAGCAAGGGTTCCAGGCACTCCAGCGTCTCTGGCAGTTCGATAACCTCGTCGGCAATTTTCGCAATAGTCTCATCGCCCTTGGATACAAGAGCGATGACCCGTCCGTGCCTAGCCTTGATTTCCTGGATGTTATTGAGTATTTTCTCATACATCTCGTTATGTGTGGCAATGACAACGCAAGGCATGTCAGAGTCGATGAGCGCGATAGGCCCGTGCTTCATTTCGGCAGCGGGATATCCCTCGGCGTGTATATAGCTGATTTCCTTGAGTTTCAGAGCCCCCTCGAGTGCCACGGGATAACTGTATCCGCGCCCCAAGTAGAGAAAGTTCCGAGCATAAGTAAAGGTGCGGCTGAGATCGGCCACCTTATTATTCAGTTTCAGCACTTCCTTCATCTTCTGCGGGATGTCCCACAACTGCTGTGTGATTTTCTGATACTCTTTGTCTTCAATCATTCCCTTCTCCTTGCCTAACGCCAGTGCCAGCAGGGTAAGCACGGTGACCTGGCCCGTGAAGGCCTTTGTCGACGCAACGCCGATTTCCGGTCCCACGTGAATATAGGTTCCCGTATCGGTGGCCCGAGCGATACTCGAGCCGATGGCGTTGCATACGCCAAAAATGAAGGCCCCCTTCTCCTTGGCCAGCTTTACGGCGGCCAGCGTATCGGCGGTCTCTCCACTCTGCGAGATGGCAATGACTACGTCGTCCTTGGTGACCACCGGGTTGCGATAGCGGAACTCGCTGGCATACTCCACGTCGACAGGCACACGGCAATAGCTCTCCAGGAGTTGCTTCCCGATGAGTCCGGCATGCCATGACGTACCGCAGGCCACGATGATGAATCGCTTGGCATTGACGAGTTGCTGCTTGTGATCAGTGATGGCACTCAACACCACGCCCATCTCTGTTTTCTTCTGCACAGCCGCCTTCTTGTCTTCGCTCAGCGCCTTGGTCTCCACTGTACGGCTCACAACGCGTCCTCTCATGCAGTTGCGTAGACTCTCAGGTTGCTCAAAGATTTCCTTGAGCATGAAGTGTGGGAAACCACCCTTCTCTATCTGTCCGAGGTCGAGGTCGACAGTCTGTACTTCGGGATTGAGTTGAACGTTCTGCGTGTCCACCACCTTGAGTTTCTCCCCCATACGGAGCACGGCGATATTGTTGTCATCAAGATAGACCATCTGGTCGGTATACTCGATGATTGGGCTTGCATCCGAGCCCACGAAGAACTCGTCCTTGCCAATACCGACGACTAGCGGGCTTGCCTTGCGTGCGGCAATGATCTGGGTGGGGTCGTTCTTGTCGAGCAGGGCGATGGCATAGGCCCCGATAACCTGTCTCAACGCCACTTGTACGCTGGTAAGCAGGTCGAGGTGCCGAGAGTTGCGTATATACTCGACGAGTTGCACGAGCACTTCCGTGTCGGTTTCGCTACGGAACTCAACGCCTTTGGCGATGAGGTTCTGCTTGATTTCAGCATAGTTCTCAATGATGCCGTTATGGATGATGGCCAGATTCTTCGATTGAGAGAGGTGTGGGTGGGCATTGACGGACGAAGGCTCACCGTGGGTGGCCCAGCGCGTATGAGCGATGCCAATGGTTCCAGCTACATCCTTATCGGCACAAAAGGCCTCAAGGTCGCTCACCTTACCCTTCGTCTTATATACGTTGAGGTTTCCATCGGGCGAGATCAAGGCCACGCCGGCCGAATCATATCCCCGATATTCCAGTCGTTTCAATCCTTTGACAAGAATGGGATAAGCATCGCGCTTTCCCACATATCCAACGATTCCACACATGTTCGCTATGTATTTTTAGGTGTTTCTTTTAATTTCTGAGGATGTTGATAAGCAGTGATGCAAGCGATGTGGCGATGCCGACAAATGAGAACCACAACGTGGTCGACGAGCCAATGCTCGAGTTCTTAGCCTTCACGTTATTGGGTTGCACGTAGAGAATGTCGTTCTGCTGTACATAATAATAAGGAGAGTTGAGCAGGTTGGCATCGTTAAGGTTGAGTCGGTGAATTTGCTTCTGTCCACTGGCGTCCTCGCGGATGAGCATGACATTGTCGCGCCGTCCGTAGATCGTGAGATCGCCGCTCTGCGCAAGGGCCTCAACCACGCTCATCTTTTCGGTAGGCACTTGCACCACCCCCGGGCTGGCCACCTCGCCAATAACGGTGACACGGTAACTGGCCATACGCACGGTGACGATGGGATTTTCGGTTGCGGCCAAATAGGGCGAGATTTTCTCCTTAATCATGTCCTCGCACTGCCCTTTGGTGAGCCCAGCGACATGAATCTTCCCAATAACGGGGAAATTGATGTTCCCATTGTTGTCGACCAAATAACCTTGCAGCGACCCGGCACCCCCACCGAGCTGTCCACCCGATCCGATGCTGTTATTCACAATAAGATTGAAAGGAGCCGCGGCTGCGGGATCCGTAGTGTTCACTGTGATGGTGAGCTGGTCCTTAGGCATGATTTTAGCATCGTAGAGCATTCTCGATGCGGCCAGACTGATGGAGTCGGCATTTTGGAAATAAGCCACTTTCTTGCTCGAGGAGCAACTGCCCAGCACGATTGCCACCAGCGCCGAGGCCAGCAGCAAAGATAATAACTTCTTCATATGGTATGCGACAAACGTTTAATTCTTTGCATAGAGATTCGCAAACGGCCACCCGAGACGTTTTGCTTTCCATTCATCGGGTGCGGTTAAATTCCATGCAAAAGTACGCTTATTTTTCCAAATCAGCAAACAAAAGGTTTATAATTTGCGAAAAACAAACTAAAAAAATTTTTCCCGCATAAGACGCGGCCGGCCGCACTTGGGAGAGAGCGCGCATGGCGCACCCCCAAAGAGGGGAAAAGGAAGCGTGCCGGCAAGGCTTTTTACAGCCCGGCCGGCACGCTTGTATGGGATTTTTCCTTATCAATAGAACTTGAAATAGCGCCGCGCGTTGTTGTAGGAGATGTCCTCCACCATCCGTCCGAGGGTGACGCCGTCGTTGGGCAGCAAGCCCTTCTCCACATCATTGCCCAGCAAATTGCAGAGTAGCCGGCGGAAGTACTCGTGGCGCGGATAGCTCAGGAAGGAGCGGCTATCAGTGAGCATGCCTACGAAACGACTCAACAGTCCTAGAGTAGAAAGGGCGTTCATCTGACGCGTCATGCCGTCGAGCTGGTCGTTGAACCACCATCCCGAACCGAACTGAATCTTTCCCGGAGTGACACCGTCTTGGAAATTGCCCAGCATGGTGGCAATCACTTCGTTGGCGCAAGGGTTCAGGCAGTAAAGGATGGTACGTGTAAGTTTTCCTTCCACGTTCAGTTCGTTGAGGAAGTGGCTCATGGCGCGTGCGGTGTTGAACTCGCCGATAGAGTCGAAGCCCGTATCAGGCCCCAGCTGCTTATACATCAGCGTGTTGTTGTCACGGATGGCACCATAGTGGAACTGCTGCGTCCAATCGGCCTCAGCATCCATCTCGGCACTCATCTTCAGGAAGGCGTGCTTGTACTGTCGCACTTCCTCCTGCGAGAGTTGCAGGCCACGGAGAGCCTTCGAGAAGATGGTCTCGACCTGCGAGTCGGTGTAGGGATCATCATAAAACTCTTCGATACCGTGGTCAGAGAGGCGGCAACCGTTCTCGGCGAAGAAGTCATGACGCTTCTGCAATGCATCCACCATATGAGCGAAGCTGTCCACCTCGACACCACTCACCTCAGAGAGTTTCTTCATATAGCCGGCAAAGGCGGGCTTCTCAATGTTCATAGCCGCATCGGGACGCCATGCGGGAATCATTTTGATTTCAAATCCGCTCTCGCGTGTTACCTTGTGCCAGTGCAAGTCGTCCACGGGGTCGTCGGTGGTGCATACGCACTCCACATGATAGCGGCGCATCAAGCCGCGCGCGCTATACTCGGGCTGCTTCAGTTTCTCGTTGCACTCGTCGTAGATTTCACGCGCCGTCTCGGGACTGAGTTGCTTGGTGATGCCGAAAGCGGTTTTCAGTTCCAGATGGGTCCAGTGATAGAGGGGGTTGCGGAAAGTGTAAGGCACGGTCTCTGCCCACTTCTCGAACTTCTCCCAATCGGAGGTATCAGTACCTGTGCAATACTTCTCGGGCACGCCATTGGTGCGCATGGCACGCCACTTGTAGTGGTCGCCGCCAAGCCACAGCTCGGTGATGCTGCGGAACTTGTGATCCTCTGCCACCATCTGCGGGATGAGATGGCAGTGGTAGTCGATGATGGGCATCTTTGCGGCGTGGTTGTGGAAAAGGTCCTGCGCTGTCTTCGTCTCAAGCAGGAAGTTTTCGTCCATAAATTGTTTCATTGTCGTTGGAATATTATTTTTTAAGTTTTGATTTGTTCCTACACTTGCATTTCTATCGCAAATATACGGCTTTTTTTTGGATTACCGAAAAAATTAAATTATATTTGCACATCGAATCACGTAAACGATTTCAAAAAAATCAATCCACAAGCATAAAAAGCCTCGCAGTCATGACGACCAACAAAGTATTGCTTATTTACACGGGCGGCACCATCGGTATGGGCCGCAACCCAAGGACGGGTGCACTGGAACCGCTCGACTTCAACCACCTCGACGCGGCAATGCCCGAACTACGGTTCGTCGATACCGACATCGATGTCTACCAGTTCACACCCCCCATCGACTCTAGCGACATGTCACCACGGATGTGGGCACAACTCGTGCGTATTATCGCCGACCGGTACGACCGGTACGATGGATTCGTCATTCTGCATGGCACCGACACCATGGCCTATACGGCCTCAGCGCTCTCTTTCATGCTTGAGAACCTCACCAAGCCCGTCGTGCTCACGGGCTCGCAACTCCCCATGGGGCAGCTCCGCACCGACGGAAAGGAGAACGTGCTCACCAGCATCGAAATCGCTGCCGCACAAGGCGTCGACGGCCGGCCCGTCGTACCTGAAGTGTGCATCTATTTCGGAGGACACTTGCTGCGGGGGAACAGGGCCACCAAGATTGCGGCAGACGGATTTGACGCCTTCGAATCGTTCAACTATCCGCACCTCTGCGATGCGGGAGTGAATTTCGACTTCCACCACCATCACATCCTGCAACCCGAATTCTCCAAGCCCATGCACCCGCACATTGCCCTTGACAGCAACGTGATTGTGTTCAGTCTCTTCCCCGGAATCCAAGAGAACATCGTGCGCCACGTGCTCGACGCCCCCGAGCTTCGCGGAATCGTGATGCGGAGCTTCGGGTCGGGCAATGCGCCACAGAAGCCATGGATCTTACGGTTGCTTCGCGAGGCCTCGGCAAGGGGTGTCACCATCGTCAACATCAGCCAGTGTGTGAGTGGCCGCGTGGAGATGGGACGCTATGACACTGGATACCAACTCAAGTCGGCGGGCGTGCTGAGCGGCTTCGACAGCACCGTGGAAGCCGCCGTAACCAAACTGATGTACCTCCAGGCACGCTACACTGATCACCACCTCATCCGCAACTATATGAGCAGGAGCATCGCTGGAGAAATCACGGTGTAGACCTGCGTCATACAGCGGAACCACATACGGGAATAGAACAAAAGACAATTTTCCATACAAAGCTACAGAAACAGACTTTAATGATGTAGCAAACATCTGAAACAGCCCAATTATGAAAGCGGTAAAACTAGCCACCATGATCTTAATGCTTTTCGCATTTACCATTGGCTGCACAGATGCGAAAGCAAGAAGTAAGGCTTCTATTGAAAGAGGGATGACCAAGCAACAGGTCACGACAATATTAGGTCGCCCTGACAATACGAGTTTCGACCAATATGGAGAAGAATGGGAATATTACAAGACGGGGCTTTATCCTTTTTACAAGAACAGGCGCATAGTTGTTGGATTCGACACCAATGGGGTCGTAATCACATACCATTCTTCCTATTTGGGTTCAGAAGGCCATGACCATCCCGTTATAGCCGAAGCTTCTGCAACAACCGTCCCAGTTCAGATACCACTTTATCAACAAGATGGTGTGTACTGTATCAACGACCATGACCTTTCCATAATATGTAATAACATAAAGAAAGCTAGTTTTAAGGACGACAAGTATGCACTAATAGAGGTTGCCAGCTTAGGTTGTTATTACAATTGTAATCAATGTGTTACAATAATGAACCTATTCGACTTTAATGATGAGAAAATGAAAGCTCTGAAGTATATGGCTACACGTATCATAGACCCTCAGAATGCAAACATTATTTGCAAATTGTTCGACTTTAGTGATGATAAGGATAAAGCGATGAGATTAGTGCAAGGTCGGTAAAGTCACTCACTATATTATACTTTCCTCCTATCGATTTCCTCATCTCGGTCATTACACACAAGATGGCGTTTGAAGCCACGGCACCATCCCCACGTCCCCTTTCCGTCCGCAGTTATTCCCTTAAACACTTTGTTGTCATATCCTCTGAGATTTTGGCCGCCGGTATCATTGATGAGCCTACACACGTTTGCCAAACACACGAAGCGCCTATAGGACACGGCTTTCGGGAAATACGACCTCATGAACACAAAATTATTCTGCCCACGATTTAGTTTTTCCTAAATCAGTAAAATTGGTAATTGATTTCGTAATCCGTCTACAAATACATCCTAATATTCGCAGTACCTTTGCACACAGATAAAAATAAAAAGATAAAAAAAATCCTCTGCCCCGGTTTCCTTCCTTTAGGAAAAGGCTGGAGAGAGGTCTCATAAAAAATGAAAAGACAAGTAGCAGTATTAGTAGGTAGCGGTTCGATTGGTCAAGCAATCGTACGCAGAGTAGCAGCGGGTAAACATGTAGTACTCGCAGACTACAGTGAGAAGAACGCAGAGGCGGCAGCCAAGACATTGGAGGATGCCGGTTTCGAGTGCTCAACTATCCGTGTCGACCTCGGCAGCAAGGATGATATCCTTGCTCTTGTCAAAGAGGCACGGAAGTATGGCGAAATTACGAATCTTATCAACGCAGCAGGCGTATCGCCTTCGCAGGCACCGGTAGCAGAGATTCTCCGTGTCGACATGGTAGGTACAGCAACACTGCTCGAGGAGTTCGGCAAGGTAATGGCAGAGGGCGGTTCTGGAATCATTATCTCATCGCAGAGCGGTCATCGTCTGCCAGCACTTTCACAAGAACAGAACGACGCACTGGCAATGAGCAAGCCGGAAGACTTGACCAAACTTGACTTCGTTCAGGCAATCACCGACACACTGAAGGCTTACCAGTATTCTAAGCGCTGCAATGTCCTCCGCGTAGCTTACGAGGCTGACCGCTGGGCAAAACGCGGCGCAACCATCAACTCAATATCTCCGGGCATCATCATCACTCCACTTGCCAACGACGAGCTTCACGGCCCACGTGCGAAGGGGTATCTCGATATGATTGCAGCAAGCCCAGCACAGCGTGCTGGTACCCCTGACGAGGTTGGTGATCTTGCCGAGTTCCTTATGTCAAGCCGTGGGCGGTTCATCAGTGGGACAGATATTCTCATTGATGGCGGTACGACAGCAAGCTATTGGTACGGATCGCTCCAATACCTGAAAGCAACGCACTAAAGAGTTAAAAAGTTACCAAGGGATAATTCCGATAGAACTGGGTTCGTTTGAGATTTGCCTTTTCTGTAACTTTGACAAAAGAACAGGTAAAAAGGATAAAGGCTCAATAGTTAAAACTCTATACCTTTGCAGTAAGAAAACAAATAAAACGACAAAGCCCCCACTCCCAATGGAGGGGGGAGGCTTCAAATTATGGGAAAATGGAGACAATAAAGTTATCAAATGGTGTTGAGATGCCAATACTCGGTTATGGAGTATTTCAGGTTGCACCCGAAGAAGCGAAGCGTTGCGTGCTTGACGCAATTTCTGCTGGCTATCGTCTTATCGATACTGCACAGGCTTATTTCAATGAGGAAGGAGTCGGCGATGCCATTGCAGCGTGTGGCATTGACCGCAAGGATTTGTTCATCACCACAAAAGTTTGGATTTCAAACGCCGGCGAAGAGAAGGCATATCAGAGCATCCTTGAGAGTCTGAAGAAGCTCCGCACTGACTATATCGACCTGTTGCTCATCCATCAGGCTTATGGCGACTACTATGGCACATGGCGTGCAATGGAGCGTGCCTATAAGGAAGGCAAAGTCCGTGCAATTGGAGTAAGCAACTTCCAGGCAGGAAAGTTCCTCGACCTCGCGCTGCATGTGGATGTTAAGCCGATGGTCAACCAGTTGGAGACCAATGTCTACTCACAGCAGAACGACATCCAGCAGTGGCATAGCCAGTTCGGCACCAAGACTATGGCATGGAGCCCGTTGGCAGAAGGAAAGAACGGATTCTTCACCGACCCGACGCTGACAGCTATCGGCAAACCTTATGGCAAGAGCCCTGCGCAGGTGGCTCTTCGCTGGATGATTCAACGCGGCATAGTCGTAATTCCGAAGTCAACCCATATTGAGCGCATGAAGCAGAACATCGACGTGTTCGACTTCCAGCTCTCCGACGATGACATGAAGAAGATTGCGGCAATGAATAAGGACGATGCTGGCAGTGTGAATTTTGAAGATCCGAACTTCATCAAGCATCTCATTGAGACTTACGGATAAACGGAATCTAAGGATAGGAGGATATA
>CAYQUN010000014.1:61948-67868 GCA_964420715.1 uncultured Prevotella sp.
AAAATCATCGTACCTTTGCACTCAGAAAAAATAATTATTAAGTAATCAAACGAGGAATCAATTATGGGAAAGACGCTAATAGCATACTACTCCCGCAGAGGAGAGAATTACTGGAACGGAAGCATCCGCAACCTTGCTAAAGGTAACACAGAAGTAGTCGTTGAGAAACTTAAGGCCTTGCTGCCTGACGCAGATGTTTACCACATCGACACCACATACGAGTATCCGAAAGACTACTACGAGTGCATCGACCAGGCAAAGCAGGAACTCCGTGGGCAAGCACGTCCGGAACTGAAGAACAAGCTCGACAACATTGACGAGTACGACACCATCATCCTCGGCTACCCTAACTGGTGGGGTACAATGCCTATGGTGGTCTACACCTTCCTTGAGAGTTTCGACTTCACAGGCAAGACCATCATACCGTTCTGCACCAACGAGGGCAGCGGCATGGGCAGCAGCGAGCGCTTCATCAAGAAGGAGGCTCCTACGGCAACCGTCCTCAGCGGCACAAGCATACATGGTGCGGAGGCGGCGCAGGCCGATGCACAGGCGAGGGAAATAGCAAGTAAAGTAAAATAATCAAGGAGGATATATGATGAACGATTTCATTTATGACATACCGACGAAGGTATATTTCGGCAAAGACCAACTGAAGAATCTCGCACCGGAGCTTAGCAAGTATGGCAAGCGTGTGCTGATGGTTTACGGCGGCGGTTCCATCAAGCGTATGGGACTCTATGACAAGGTGGTCAAGTCAATCAAGGACGGCGGGCTCGAACTCTTCGAGTTGTCAGGAGTCAAGTCAAACCCACGTATCGACTCGGTCCGTGAGGGAGCCCGCATCTGTAAGGAGAACAACATCGACGTACTGCTTGCTGTCGGCGGTGGCTCGACTATCGACTGCACGAAGTGGATTGGTGCGGCGGCTTGCGTAGACTTCGACGCATGGGACTTCTTCAACGAGAAGTGGGCACCGGTGGAAAGGGCTCTGCCGGTACTCGACATCCTTACTCTTGCAGCAACCGGGAGCGAGATGGATTGCGGAGGCGTTATCAGCAATCCGGAGACTCACGACAAGATTGGGCGTATGGAGATGCCGCTGATGCCGAAGGCAAGTTTCCTTGACCCGGCGAACACATTCACCGTTCCTGCCTATCAGACAGCCTGTGGTTCGGCGGATATGATGAGCCACATCATGGAAGTCTACTTCAACATGAACGACGACTTCGATTTTCTCGACAGTTTCATGGAGGGAATGATGCGCGATGTTATCAAGTATGCGCCAATCGCGCTGGCCCAACCCGATGACTACAAGGCCCGTGCCGAGCTGATGTGGGTTGGCACCTGGGCTATCAACGGATTTGTCAATGGCGGGAAACAGCAGGCATGGAGCTGCCACCCGATGGAGCATGAGGTCTCTGCCGTTTACGACATCACGCATGGACTTGGCCTTGCAATCCTCACACCACGCTGGATGGAATACTGCCTTGACGAGACAACCGTCGACAAGTACGTCCAATATGCCGAGAATGTCTTCGGCATCCACGGCGATGACAAGATGGAGGTAGCAAAGAAAGGAATCGAAGCTCTGAAGGACTTCCTCTACAACAAGCTCGGCTTAAAGTCTACGTTCCCCGAGGTCGGCATCACCGACGAGCGCAATTTCGAGCTTATGGCAGAGAAAGCCGTCAAGAACGGTGGTACGATGAATGCCTTCAAGCCATTAGCCAAGGAAGACATCGTCAAAATCTTCAAGATGTGCATGAAGTAAAAAGTACAAAAGTAAAAGGGCAAAAGGTAAAGGGCTGTCTCCCCGCAGGCAGTTTTTTACCTTTTACTTTTTTTATCCTCTTAGCATTGGGAATGTTCCGTAAAATTGGTAATTCATTTAGGAATCCGTCTACAAAGGCATGTCTTAATTTATCGTACCTTTGCACTCAGAAAGCAAAAGACATACAATTATGAAGACAGACAACAAGAAGACTCTGACCATCTACTTCTCAATGAAGGGTCAGACAATATGGAAAGGCATGAAGGTCGTAGACCTTAAAGAAGGTAACACAGCCGTAGCAGCCAAGTTCATTCAGAAGGCAGTCGGTGGCGACATCTTCGAGATTGAGACAACGAAGAAATACAACCCCGACCACATGAAGATGATTTATGAGGCTCGCGATGAGATGAGAAGCGGTGAGAAGGCTCAGCCGAAGGCCTGGCTCGACAACCTTGAAGACTACAACATCATATATGTAGGTTATCCTCTCTGGTGGGGCACTTATCCTCCTATCATCAACACGTTCCTTGACCATTACAACCTCAAAGGCAAGACACTGATTCCTTTCAACACCAGTGAGGGCAGTGGCAAGCTCAACACCGACAAGGAACTCCGCGACCGCTATAAGGAGGCCCGTGTACTCGTCGGCTCTGCCTGGAGAGGCTCTGATGTCCGCAACACGGAGAGCGAGATTGGCCGTTGGGCAAAGGAGAAACTTGCCGAGGCCGAGAAATAATTATAAGCAAACTGCTCACAACAATATTGGGGAAGCCATCCTTGCCGCGTGCGGTCAGGGCAACAAAGCCAAACCCCAAAGGGGAACAAAAAAATGGAAGCAAAGGAAGCAGAACAGCAGATAACGATGCTTTATGAAGAGATGTACCGCCTTATGATATCCAAAGACGTGAAAACACTCAGCAGCATGCTCTCGGATAATTTTGAACTTGTCCACATGACTGGGATGCACCAGCCCAAAGTCGTGTATCTCAAAGCAATAGCTGACGGAACACTGAATTATTATAAGGCAGAGACTGAGAATCTTATTTTCAACAGCATATCAGATGACAAAGCCGTTATCACAGGACAAAGCCGTGTCAACGCAGCCGTCTTTGGCGGTGGCAAATATACTTGGCCATTGCAGCTGAAAATCAGCCTTGAGAACAAGGATGGCCAATGGATCATGACAAGAGCGGTTGCCAGTACGTTTTAATCAAAGTTTATGAGTTTATAAGTTATTAAGTCCTGCCAAAACGATGTTAGACCAATGATAGAAAATATCAAACTCGCACACAAGCTAACTTATAAACTAAAAAAAACTCACAAGCAATGATTTACTCTATATGTGAACTGAATGAGCTCATGAAGCGCGGCACCCGTCATCCGCTCATCACCGTAATAGACGAGCCGGAGATATTCGACTGCGGCAAGTGCGCGTTCCACGTTATCATCTTCCGTGCCAATACAAGCCGAGAGAATGATAAGTTCGGACGCAGCCTTAATGATTTTCGTGCTGGCACAATAAGTTTCTATGCACCGGGGAGCAAGCCAGACATGACCGATTGCCTTGGCATCATCGCTTTCGACAATGCCTATTTTGACGGCGTAGCCAACGAGTATCCATACTTCCATTTCAATGAGGAAGAGAGCTTGCATATATCGGCAAATGATTTGGAAAAATGGCAGGAGATAGCCTTCATGCTCAAGAAAGAACTGCAGGGAGACATTGACAGCACCACCAAGAGTCTTCTCAGCAACGGACTTCACGCGCTGCTTGACCTTGCTCGGCGGTTCTACATGCACCAGATTTATCTGAGGGAAAGACAATATAAAAATGTGCCTGATAATGTAGAGATGATGATCAGCGACAATTTCAATGCGGGGAGGCGATTGCCATCAACGTCGGTAATGGCAAGGCGAATGGGCATGTCTCCTTCGTATCTCGATGAAGTAATGACCGTAATGACAGGCAAGAACACTTCTACTTTTAAAAGGATTTGGAAGATGAACCACCAACCTCAAATAGCAGTTTTACGCAACAATCATATCGCATAAACCATTATCCGTAAAATTGGTAATTCGTTTCGTAATCCGTCTACAAAGACATGCGGCATTTGGCCGTAACTTTGCAACCACACAAAGCTAAGAAGGTGAATAATAAAAGTAATCCCCCAAAAACAGCCCTGTTGAGGCTTGAAAAGGAAAGACTGACGGCCGCTGGTGGATAGCAGGACGTGAGCAGCACTTCGTTTACACCGCAAAGCAGGATGTCGTTAAGACTGAAGACGCAACAAAGTAAAAAAAAACATTATCCGGCTGTCCTTCAAAAATGGAAGATGGCCCTAATCCGTTAAAAAAAAAAAGAATCATGATGAAGGCTTTAAAACACATGGCAGTACTGTTTGCCGGTCTGCTCGTTTCTGTTTCTTGCAATGGCCATAAGGCACAGACCCTTAGTAACGTATCGGATGACGACTCGGCAAGCAGCAATGAAGCAAGTCTGGCACCGGCACGGAAAGACGGAAAGATCCTGATAGTTTTCTTTTCGCACGCAGGTGAGAACTACAGCGTAGGCAACATCAAGGTCGGCAACACAAAGCTTGTAGCTGACGAAGTCCGGAAGGTCACAGGCGGCGACATCTTTGAGATAGTCCCCGAGAAGAGCTACGACATGCCTTACAAGCAGTTGACCGAAGTCGCACAAAAGGAAGCTGAGGACAACGATTTCCCCACATTCAAGGGCGAAGTCAAAGACATCAACAAGTATGACACAATCTTCGTCGGCGGACCCATCTGGTGGGGAACTTATCCACGTGTGATGTTCACCTTCTTCAAGAAGTACGACCTCAACGGCAAGACCATAATTCCTTTCACCACCCATGAGGGCAGCGGGCTCGGCAACGTCGTCGAAGACCTCAAGAGCCAATATCCTAAGGCAAACGTTACAGACGCCTTCGCAATTGCCGGGCATAACGTCCGTGGCGGGATAGGCAAGGTTGACAAATGGCTTGAGAAAGTGAAAAAGTAAACGGATAAAGAAGTTTTTTCTAATAAATTCCGTATATTTGTACCCGAATAAACTCTGAAAGGTCTATGGAAAAGAAAACGCTTTTGAATTACGATACCATACAGGATTACAATGACTCCCTTGGCATTGAAACCCTTCACCCGCTGGTGAGTGTGACAGACTTAGGCAAGACGAAGCCCATTCATCCATATCGCCACACCATGAGCTTCTATGCAATATTCCTCAAAGACGAGAAGAATTGCGAGATGATTTATGGCAACACAAAGTACGACTACAACAAGGGTGATGTGATTTGTCTTGCTCCGGGCCAGGTCATCGGCATCGAGGATAACGGACAGACCATACAACCGAAGGGCTATGGACTGTTCTTCGACCCTGAGTTCATCCGTGGCACCTCACTTGGCAAGAACATCAAGAACTACGGCTTCTTCTCCTATCAGGCAAACGAGGCCTTGCATCTTTCAGAAAAGGAGCGCCAGACATTCATCGAATGTCTGAAACTTGTCAACAACGAGCTCAATCACGACATCGACCGCATGACACGACAGCTTATTTGCTCATACATTGAGATCCTGGTAAATTATTGCCAGCGTTTCTATGAGCGCCAGTTCGTTACCCGTGAGCCGATTAACAGTGAGATTCTTACCAAATTCGAGGCTCTGCTTAACGACTATTTTAAGCAGAACAACATGAGCCGCGGCCTACCTACCGTCACATATTGTGCTTCCGAGCTCTGCCTGTCGCCCAACTATTTCGGCGACCTCATAAAGAAGGAAACCGGTCAGACGGCGATAGAGTATATCCACAAGCACGTTATTGATGCTACTAAGGATCTCCTTGCTGACACTAGCAAGACCATAACGGATGTCAGCTATCAGATTGGCTTCCAGTATCCACAGCACATGAGCCGTCTGTTCAAGAAGGAAACCGGCATGACGCCGGCGCAATACCGAAGCCAGATAACAGCATAAACCCATGGCCGAACTTGTGTAAAACGGAGCCGCCCACCATATCCAAGTGGAAGCCGTAGGGGGGGATGCACCTTGCCATAAGTCTGGTTGACAACAGTAGGCAACTGCTACTGGAAAAGTGGACATGGCAAGAATCTTACACGTCTTACA
>CAYQUN010000015.1:0-59366 GCA_964420715.1 uncultured Prevotella sp.
ATAAAAACAAAACTTGGGGTTTTGTTTTGTATTGTATTCGGTTTGCACTACCTTTGCAACATGAAAACAAAGAAAAATTATTGGTGGCGAACTATTGCATCGGTGCTCTTGGTGCTGTTCGCCATGCCGTTGGGACATGCTTTGATGATACTGATGGAGAAATTCATGGATCCAGGCATGTTGCATACGGCAGGATTCGTGATGGGAGCGGTAGGCTTTGCCATGGTCATTAAAGGTGTGTTTGCCAAGGGAGACACCCGACAGACGTTATGGGGACTCTTTGGCGGTCTGCTTTTTTGGACGGGATGGATTGAGTTCCTCTTCCAATACTATGCCCGACGCTATGGCACACAACCGTTTACGGCACCCGACGGACACGTGACGCAACCCGAATATCTTCTCTTTCCCATGACGTTCGGCTTGTGGATCATGCTGGCCACCATCTATGTCTTCTCCACGCGCACGGGATGCGACATGTTCAACTGGATTCAGAAGAAACTCTTCAGAAAGAGATGGAACGAGATTGTAGCCCGCCCTATGACGCGCCACGTCTCCATCGTCACTTTCATGGAACTGAACATGATTATGTGGACGGAATACATCGTGCTGATGTTCTGCTACGATCCCAACTTCATCGGGCCTGATTCGCCCATCACGGCTCTCATCGGCTTGGCTTGCCTCGTGGGCAGCATCTTCATGTTCCGCAAAGAGCTACACCTGGCCTCGTGGGGTGCTAACATCCGTATGGCCATCGCCACGGTGCTGGTTTTCTGGTGTCCGGTGGAAATCATGGCCCGACTAGACCTGCTTAAGGAAATATGGGTTGAGCCTGAGAAATACGTGCTACCCATGGGCATCCTGCTCGTAGCCTTCGTGGGCTTGGCCATATATCTTTGGAACAAGAAAAAACGGTGAGGTGTTTTCTTAGGGGGGAGCCCCCCCTTGTTCTCTGCCACCATGCTTCCCCAATTGCTTTTGTACAAAAGACTTAAACCTAAACTGTCTATTAAAACCTAATCTGCGATGAAAACGCCTTTCTTACTTCTCTTGTTGCCCATACCGGCAATGGTCTGTGCACAATCCAAATACAAAATGGCGGGCCCTACGAAGTGATAGCTCGGGACGGGGCATACAGGCATACCAAGGCTGGAAGCGAATGCGACATGCGGTCGCACAAATGTCTTACACCAAGCGCATTGTGAACGGCGAGAAGCCCAAGGTGAAGGATCGCGGCACCATCGCCAACGTTCTGAACGATTCCACGGTGATGTTTCTGCTCTTCCAGCCCGAAAACGTGAGCGTGGAACTGGATGGCGACATCACCTCCAGTTTGCTGATCTTCGCATCAAAGTCGCCAGTAACCATGGAAGAAGCCCAACGTCAGAAACGCAGATTTGTGTAGACAGTTTTTTAAAAAGTCATGATACGAAAAGCGGCACCGACACCTTGACCAGGATTCCATCTTTTTTTTGCTTTTTTATTGTAATATTTTGCCTTGAAGTCTGTCTTATATATAGAAACAGAAATATAAACAATTAAAAAAGTACAATTATGAATGGAGAGTTAGTCGGCCTTGTAAGTGCAGTGATGGGAATCCTTTGCGGCATCATTGGAATCATCAGTGGAACTATTAGTTCCATCAAGAAGCGGAACTACGAGATGCGCATCCGCGAAAGCATCATCGAAAATCATGTTGACACCGAGACGGCAAAGATCCTCGTGACTCCGGAATCTCAAAAAAGAAACGACCCCTATGCCATGCTTCGCTGGGGATTGGCACTCTTGGGTATAGGCGTAGGTTATCTTGTGGCATGGTTCCTGGACTTGGACAAAGACTTCGGATGGTTCGTTCTCATGGCGGCAGGTTGTGGCGTAGGCCTTCTCGTCTCGTTCTTCGTCTCCCTACGAATGGAGCAGAAGAAAGCGCATTCCCTTTTAGAGCAGGACGGACAAGACGAATAAGCCTGGCAAGCCATGGGAGAAAAAGAAATCATTGAGCGGATAAGGCACGGCGACACCCGACTCTTCGCCTCGGTGGTCACAAGCCACTCTGCCGAGATTTTCTCAAAAGTCCTCGCACTTGTAAAGCGTGAGGACCTGGCTCAGGAAATCACACAACAGGCCTTTGTGCGGACCTATACACGGCTTGACGACTGGCGGGGACAAAGCCTGAAAACCTGGATAACGGCTATAGCCATGCACCTCGCCCTGAATGCCCTTGACAAGGAACGGAGGCATAGGACGGAGGAACTCGATGAAAACGTTCCTCGCCAAGCCGAGGAATATTCCGAAGAGCGGGAACGGTTGCTGCAACGCTTGGAAAAGGCCATCGACGAATTACAACCCAACGACCAAGCCGTGATAAGATTGCATTATTACGAAAAGCGGAAAACCAAGGAAATCGCCTCAAGGTTGAACATGTCGAAAAGCAATGTCCTTGTACGTTTGCACAGAATCCGTGAACAATTAAAAAAGAAACTGAACAATGGAATCAATGAATGAAGAACAGCTTGAAAGCCTGTTGCACGAATCCGCGCACCGCCATGAGACCGTTAGGGCAATCCAAGAAAACGTGATGAAGGCCGTGGGGCGTGAGCGACGCCAAGAAAGGACAAGGAAGGGGATACGCCTCCTGACTTTCTGCTTCGGCGTACCCCTACTCCTTTTTCTACCCGCGGCCGCACTCTTTTTAGCGTCCTTCCACGAGCCGTCTATCGTTACCATTACTATGGGTGTCAGTCTCCTTTTCTTCTATGTTCCTGTAATTTACAGACTCAACCATATCTTCAACCAGCCTTTCATCTGATTGGGCAGAGGCTCCCGGCGACCACGGTCCTAATGCGATTTGCGCATGATAATCAGCAAGACGGCCGAAAGGATGAGCACGATGCCCACGGCCAGCCGGAAAGTGAAACTCTCGCCATAGACCATACACCCGATAAAGACTGCCGTGACGGGCTCCAGGGCGCCCAGGATGGCCGAGGGCGTAGGCCCAATATTGTCGATGGCCATGTTGATGAAGAAAATGCTCAGCACGGTGGGCAACAAGGCCAGTTGCAAGGCGCAAGCCCACTGCTTCGGAGTGTGGAGCAAGGCCACCTGCTCACCAGTGACGAGAATCCATACCAACACTGACAGGCCACCGAAGACAAGCACCCAGAACGTGAAGCGCATGGCCGAGAAGCCCATGTGCACTTGTCCTGTGGCAATGATATAGCAGGCATAAAGCAGTGACGACAGCATGACCAGGGACACGCCGATGGTGCTGAGTTGCGTGCCGCCCGCGCCACCGCCGCGATAGAGCAGGCCGATGCCTCCAACGGCAAGCGCGATGGAAATCGTAGTGGTCCATGTGAGCCGCTCGTGGAAGAAGGTTATCATCAGAACCGCCGTCATGATGGGATAGCAGAAAAGAATGGTGGAGGCCACACCGGCATCCATATACTTGAAACTCAAATAGAGCGTCATTGACGACATGGCGAAGAACGCGCCCAAGAAGGCCATGCGGATGGCGTGGCCAGGACGGATGCGGAATGTCTCGCCACGCACGGCCATGATAACGGCAAAGATGGCCACGGCAAGGACGTAGCGATAAAAGAGCACCGTGCTCGGCGTATAGCCATCGGCATAAAGAGCCAGGGTGCCCAAGGGGTTGGTGCCATAGAAGATTGCCGCCAAGATACCGGCGGTGTAGCCTTTCACTAAGTTGCGATTCATCAGTTTTTTGTTTTTGCGTGCAAAGGTACGAAATATATTTTGTACCTTTGCCTTTGGAAAACAAAATCGAGATGAGAAAAACCATATTCACTTCGCTTGCCGTGCTTGTCCTCGTCCTTTCGGGCTGTGGCGGAAAGGATAAGGAAAAAAGCACGCCTATCGACCAGACACCCATCAGCCTGGCGACACCCGCCAAGGGCGATTCCACCATCTACGGGTTGGCCTGCGAGGGATGCACCGACTCGGTGGTCGTGTTGCTGCCCAACGCCGGCGGCGATCCTGTGACCTATAACATTATTGACGCGCGCCGTCACGGACGCGTGTTCGGCTCACCACAAATTGGCGACTGGCTCGGCGTGATTCCCGACCCTCACAACAAGCGCATAGCGCACATGGTGGTCGACCTCGACGAAGTGAAGGGGGCATGGACCCACACGGTGATGCCCAAGTTGCGCGACGTGCAGAAAATGACACGACGCGAGGCACGGGAAGCCATCGCCGCCATGCCCGACTCTGTAAAGGAAACTTACATGATTCCCCGCGAATATGGATTCACGCTGAAGCGGCAATCGCAGGCCTCGCCTATCGGATTCGTGCGGCAAACCTCTGACGAGGAAAGTCCCGTGGTCTATCCCAAGGTTCCCATCTACACCGAGTGGCATGCGTTCAACGGACGGCTCATCCTGATACAGGGACGCGTGGTATACAACGGGATGGTGTTCAACCAGCAAGAGAAGCGAGACACACTTACCTTCGTCTACATGAAGGACGACTCGCTCGTGCTGCGCAATGCGGCAGGAGAACTCGTCAGTTTCCACCGTGTGGCCAATGCGCACCAAGCCAACGCGCGGGCCAATGCCGCTGCCGCCAAAGTGGAGCAACAAAGCCAGTTGAAACTGAAATAAAATCCTAAAAACGCAAAAGAAATATGCGACTAAACGGACGGAAAGAAAGCAGCCATGTGGAAGACCGGCGGGGCATGAGCGGTGGCGCCAAGGCCGGCATCGGCGGACTGGGGGCCATCGTAATCGTGGCCATCTTCACCTTGCTGCAGGGGGGCGACCTGGGCGACGTGATTAGCAATGTGGCCCAACAGCAATTGCAGGGACAGGTGACCGAGCAAACCAACGGAAGCCAGCCCGAATTCACCCAAGAAGAGCAACAGGCCGCAACCTTCTCAAAACAGGTGCTTGGAAGCCTGGAAGAGGTGTGGACGGAGCAGTTTAGGGCGCACGGCATGAACTATACCTATCCCACCATGGTGCTGTTCACGGGCAGCGTGCAGACGGCCTGCGGCACGGGGTCGGCGCAAATGGGACCATTCTACTGCAGCGGCGACCAAAAGCTATATCTCGACTTGAGCTTCTTTGCCGACATGAGCAGGCAGTTCGGCATCAAGGTGGACAACAGGAATTCCTTCGCCTACGCCTATGTCATTGCCCACGAGGTGGGACACCACGTGGAATACCTGCGGGGTATTCTCGGGAAAGCGCACGCCAAGATGAGCCAACTCGACCAGGAGGAGGCCAACAAGCTGAGCGTGAAACTGGAACTCCTGGCCGACTACTATGCGGGATGCTGGGCACACTATGAGAATGAGAAATACAGCAGTCTGGAGGACGGCGACCTGCGCGAAGCCATTGACGCGGCTCAAAAGATTGGCGACGACTACCTGCAAAAGCAGGCACGGGGATACGCTTGCCCGGAAACCTTCACGCACGGCACGTCGCAACAACGAATGTACTGGCTGAAAAAAGGATTGGAGACTGGAGACTGGAACACGACCACCTTCGCACCCGATGATTTGAAATAGGGGCCGGACGGCCCGATTCCGCACCACCCCGAAAAAAGATGCAGAAAATCTTGGTGTTATTCGGAATTCGTTATACCTTTGTGAAATAAAAACTTTCTATGAGAAAACTGATGACAACCTTACTGGGACTGTGTGCCGTCTGCACCACAGGATTTGCCCAGAATACGGGATTCGACAACCTGCCCGACCCGATTGAAGATGTGAACAAAGTGGTGGACAACACGCCCGACTCCATCGCCAAGGCCTTGATGTCAAGGCCGGCTCCCGGCTCCACCCGCAAGGGTTCCAACCCCGTGCTCTTTTTGGTGGGCAACTCCACCATGCGCAACGGCACCAAGGGCAATGGAAGCAACGGACAGTGGGGATGGGGATACTATGCCAACAAATACTTCAACGGCAACAAAATCACGGTGGAGAACCAGGCCCTCGGCGGGATGTCCACACGCACGTATTATAACAAGTTGTGGGCACCCGTGCGCGACGCCCTCCGTCCCGGCGACTGGGTCATCATCTCCATCGGACACAACGACAACGGACCATTCGACTCGGGACGGGCACGGGCCGTGATTCCCGGAACAGGCGACGACAGCATACGCGTCACCATCAAGGAAACCGGACAGCAGGAAACGGTCTACACTTACGGGGGATATCTCAGACGATACATCGCCGACTGCCGGGCCCATGGCGCGACACCCATCCTGATGTCGCTCACCCCCAGAGACGCACGCGACGAGCAGACTCACAAGATCGTCCGCAAGCCTCAGACGGGCTGGGCGGCCATCGTGGCGGCCGAGGAGGGAGTGCCGTTTGTCGACCTGAACGAAATCAGTGGCGAGAAGCTCGACAGCTATAGCGAGTGGAAGGAGAAGTACCACTTCTTCGGCGACCATATTCACACCAGCTACTGGGGTGCAGAAATGAATGCCCGGTCAGCGGCCGAAGGCATCATGGCCAGCCGTAATCCCGTGCTGAAGCCCCTTCAGGACATGATGGTGAACGTGGCCCTGCCCGTTTGGCCCGTGGCACGCGAGGACGGCAAGGCCGTGGTCTGGATTTGTGGCGACTCGACCGTGAAGAACCGCGACAAGGAGAAAGACGGCATGTGGGGATGGGGCGCGCTGGCTCCCGATGTGATCGACAAGAAGAAATACACAGTATACAATGCGGCCATGGCCGGACGCTCCACACGAAGCTATATCCGTGAGGGACGCTGGGAGAAGGTGTACAACGCCCTCCGCCCTGGTGACATCGTCCTCATCCAGTTCGGACATAACGACATCTGCCCCATTGCCGACAAGAAGGAGCGGGGCGTCATCCCGGGCACGGCGGACACCTGCCACGTGTACAAGATGGAAAAGGACGGACGATACGAGGTGGTATACAGTTTCGGCTGGTATCTGCGCAAGATGATCGACGACACCAAGGAGAAGGGGGCCATCCCCGTGCTCGTGTCGCTCACGCCGCGCAACGAGTGGCCCCGGGGCAAGGTGGAACGCCGAAACGATTCCTACGGCAAATGGTATCACGAGGTGGTGGACCAGACGGGATGCCTCTTCCTCGATGCGCACAACCTCATTGCCGACTACCTGGACAAGCACTATAAGGGCAAGGAAGACGCCGCCCCCTACTTCAAGAAGGACCATACGCACACCTCGCTGAAGGGTGCGAAGAACAATGCGAAAATTATCGCCGCAGCCCTAAGCAAGCTGCTCAACGACACTCAGAACAAACAGAAATAAGCAATGATTGACCGAGCGACCGTAGAACGAATCATGAACGCCGCCAACATCGTCGATGTGGTGTCGGAGTTCGTGTCGTTGCGCAAGGTGGGAGCCAACTACCGTGGGCTCTGCCCCTTCCACGACGACAAGTCGCCATCGTTCTATGTGTCGCCCTCACGGGGCATCTGCCATTGTTTCGCGTGTGGCAAGGGAGGCAACGCCGCGGGCTTCATCATGGAGCACGAGCAGATGAGCTATCCCGAGGCCTTGCGCTGGCTGGCACGGAAATACAACATTGAAATCCACGAACGCGAGCTCACCGATGACGAGAAGCGCCAGGAGAGCGAACGCGAGTCCATGTTCATCGTCAACGAATGGGCCGCCGCCGACTTCCAGCGCATTCTCCATGAAGCCCCCGACGGCAAAGCCATCGGCATGCCCTATTTCCGGAGTCGTGGCTTCCGAGACGACACGATACAAAAGTTCAGGCTGGGATTCGACCCGCAAGACCGCCTCCGCCTGGCACGCGAGGCACGCCAAAAGGGCTATCAGGACGAATTCCTCCTGAAAACGGGCCTGTGCTATCGCAACGACCGCACGGGCGACCTCATCGACCGCTTTGCCGGACGGGTGGTATTTCCATGGATTTCCATGAGCGGCAAGGTGGTGGGCTTCACCGCGCGCGTGCTCGACAGCCGCACCAAGGGCGTCAACCAGAAGTATGTGAACTCGCCCGACAGCGACATCTATCACAAGGCCAACGAGCTCTATGGCATCTATCAAGCCAAACGGGCCATCTCTAAAGAGAACAACGTATACCTGGTCGAGGGGCAGGCTGACGTCATCAGCATGCACCAGTGTGGCATCGAGAATGTTGTGGCGGGGTCGGGAACGGCCCTCTCGCCCTATCAGATCCGCATGCTCCACCGCTTCACACAGAACATCACGCTCATCTATGACGACGACGACGCGGGGCATCACGCCGCCCTGGAAGGCACGGACAAGCTGCTCAGCGAAGGCATGAACCTGCGGGTGCTGCTGCTGCCCGACGGCATGGACCCCGACGAATTTGCACGAAGCCATACCGCCGACGAGTTCAAGCAATACATCGGGAAGCACCAGACCGACTTCATCACGTTCAAGGCCGACTTGCTGTTGCGGGGCGTCACCGACCCCGTGCAACGCTCCGAAGCCATCAACTCCATCGTGCGGAGCATCAGCATGGTCACCGACCAGGTCACCAGGGCCACCTACCTGCACCTTTGCTCACAACGCTTCGGCATCAGCGAGGAGGTGCTCACCCGGCAAATGAACAACTTCATCCGCAACGGACGGTCTCAAGAGCAACGGCGCGAGGAACGCCAGGCCCAGCCAAGCGGACAGCAGCCCCAGCAGCCTCCGGCCCCACGCCCGCAGGGCAAGGAGGAACAGGTGGAATATATGCTCATGCAAGCCGTCGTACGCAATGGCGAACGGCTCATTACGGTGAAAGACCAAGACGGCCAGGACGTAAGCCTGCCCGTTGCCCAATATGTAGCCCTTGACCTCGGGGCCGACGAACTTACCTTCCAGAACAAGCTCTACAACAAGATGCTGGCCGAGGCCGTGGACCATCTGGCCGACCCGGGGTTCACCACGGAGGCCTACTTCCTACACCATCCCGACGTGGAGGTGAGCCGCGAGGCCGCACAGATGAGCATCGGCCGCGCCCGGCTCTCCGAGAGTCTGAAGGTCAAGGATAGCGACGAGACCTTGCGCAGGCAGGTGCTCCGACTTGTACTCGACTTCCGCATCGCCGTGGTCAACCAACGCCTGGCCTCACTCAAAGCCGAGATCTCACGTCCCGGACAGGATGGCGAGCAACTCATGAAGCTGATGAAGGAGTACAGCCAGATGCAGCAGATACGCAATTACTACGCCCGCCAACAAGGCAACGACATCATTACAACCTGACCACAAAAAAATTACCAACCATGCGAGAGTTGCTTTTTCTCATCTTCCTTTGGGGCATCGTCTTCGTCTTTGCCTTCTTCATACTTCCCGTCATCGTGAAGTATGTGCGCAACGCCATGCCCCTCGTGGGATACACCCAACTCTACATTCAAAACATCGTCACACGGGCCCTACACCGCCTCAACTGCGAATACAAGGTGGAAAAGCTGGCGGACGGCACCAAGGTCTTCAAGTATTCCTATCAAGGCACGGTGTTCCAAGTCTTGATTGACAGGGGCCCCTACGTGTCGCTCGTCTGCCCCTCGTTCTTCACAACCAGCACGGCCGACATCGAAGTCGTGCGCATCCTCTGCAACTATTTTAACATCGTGCCTCGCACGGCCCGGGTCTATTACGAGAGCGACACCCGCAACAACCAACTCTACGTATCGATGAAGGCGGTGATGCTCGTCACCGAGAAGACCGTATGCGACATCCTTCACCGCGAAATGGACCTCGCACTGGGCGAAGTGGGAGTCTTTGCCGAACAGTACCAACGCTACAAGCAGCAAGCCGACCGGATGGACAAGAACGACTTGGAGAAGTTGTCGATTGACTACGAGCACGAACTATTCCTCCTCCACGAACAGGAAATCATGCACCAGGACGGAGGCTTCGCCTGGCACATGCACGAGGACGCCACCCTCACCATCGCGCACTTGATGTCGCGCGCCTTCGGCCTTGACGACATCGTGCCGATAAAGGCCACGGTAACGGGCGACAGCACAGTCTCGTTCAGCGATTCACAACACATCGCCGACTACGACCTCACCCAACTGGGCAAAGCCGGCGTACCAGCCTTGCTGTCCATGGACTTCTATGACGCCACCCATCCGCAGAAGGTACGCCGCATGGTGGGCCACATCCAGCCCGAGGGGTCCACGTCGCAGTCTGTCTACTTCCGTCTCTCGCTCATGCTCGTGCCACCGGCGCGCGAGAAAGACGATCCCGTGTCCGAGCCCGTGTCCTCCGCACCGCTCCCAAACGTAAGCCTGCTCGCCGCCTGGGACAAGGTGCCTTCGGAGGACCGTCTGAAAGAGTTCCAATATATGTGGAAGGACGCACTGCAAAAGGAACGCCTGGGACAAGAAGACGAAATGTCGCCCCAGCAGAGGTTCATGCTCCGCACACAGGATGCGGGACTTTCGCAAAGCCTTTACACGGGACGCAAATTCTTCGACAGCAAATGCTACGCCCAGGCCCTGCCCTATCTGGAGAACAGCTACTGGCAAGAGCAGAAACGTGTCGACCAGATGAGCGACAAGGAACGCGACAACTTTGCCGAACTGAGTTTCCTCGTAGGATTCTGCTACACGGAGCTCCACGAATACCGACGGGCCTACTTCTACTTGAACTCGCTGCTGGGCCATTGCAAGGTGAACTACACCGAGGAGTTCGTCAATGCGCTCGTCAACAGCAACGACTACCGTGCACTCGGCATAATCGACCAACTGCTGGCCTTCCTGGAAAACAAGAAGAGAGGCCAGGAAGACGACAACATCAACGACCACTTCTTAAAGTTCCTGTTGCGCCGCAAGGCCTACCTCCTTGTAGAGAAGAAACGCTACGACGAGGCCGGGCAGATACTCCACAGCCTGCTCGACGACCCATCGAGCAGTGACTTCGCCATCGACGAACTGGCCTGGATACAGAAGAAGAAATCAGCCTCGGAAGAATAAACTGACCATGATCTATATCCATTGGATCATCATAGCCATTTATGCCATCATCGTCATCGGAACCATGGTGGCCGTGCTCATGGACAACCGCCAACCCGTGAAGACCATGGCGTGGCTTCTCGTGCTCTGGTTCCTGCCCATAGTGGGCATCATACTCTACATCTTTTTCGGGCAGAACACGCGCAAGGAGCACCTCATCAGCCAGCGTAGCCTTGACCAACTGGCCAAACGCTCCATGCTGGAATTCGTGGAACAGAGCGGGCTCCAGATGCCGCAAGAGCACCGCACACTCATCCAGCTCTTTGCCAATCAGAGTTGGGCCATGCCCTTCAAGGACAACAAGGTGGACATCTACACCGACGGCTACGCCTTCGTCCTCGCCCTGCTCAAGGCCATTGGCGAGGCACAAGAACACATCCACCTCGACACGTTCATCATCGAAGACGACCCGCTGGGCAACCTGGTGGCCGACGCCCTCATCGACAAGGCCCTTGCGGGAGTGGAGGTGCGCGTCATCTACGACGATGTGGGCTGCTTCTCCGTGAGCGACCGCTTCTTCGAGCGGATGCGCGACGCCGGCATCGAGGTACACCCCTTCATGCCCGTACGCTTCCCGGCCTTCACCAGCAAGATGAACTACCGCAACCACCGCAAACTCTGCGTCGTCGACGGGCGCGTGGGCTTCATCGGCGGCATGAACCTGGCCCTGCGCTATGTCAAAGGCACGGCCACACAGGCCTGGCGCGACACGCACTTGCGCATCGAGGGCGGCGTCGTCTACGCCATCCAGCGAGCCTTCCTCGTCGACTGGTACTTTGTCGACCGCACGCTCATCACCAGCCGGAAATACTATCCACCCATCGACGCCGGCCTGCGCAACAACTGCCTCGCCCAGATTGTCACGAGCAGTCCCATCTCGCCCTGGCCCGACATCATGCAGGGCTATGTGCGCATTCTGATGGAGGCCCGGGAGTATGTCTATCTTGAGTCGCCTTACTTCCTCCCCACCGAGCCCGTCCTCTTCGCCTTGCGCACGGCCGCCCTCACGGGCATCGACGTGCGCCTGATCGTTCCCCTCAAGGGCGATTCACGCGTTGTCGACCAAGCGCAGCGCAGCTTTCTCTACGATGTGGTTGAAGCCGGTGTGAAGGTGTTTTTCTATCAATCCGGATTCAATCACAGCAAGCTCCTCGTTAGCGACGACACGCTCTGCTCCTGCGGAAGCACGAACGTCGACTTCCGCAGCTTTGAGCACAACTTCGAGGCCAACGCCTTCTTCTACGACCGCGACATGACCAGCCGCATGAAGCGCATCTTCCTCGACGACCTTGCCCAAAGCGTCCCCTTCGACGAAGTGGCCGAGTATGCCAACCACACCTTCCTGAAAAGACTGAGGGAGAGTGCCATGCGGCTGCTCTCCCCCCTGCTTTGATTATCTCGGTCCTCCGAATCCGCCTCCCCCAGGAGGTGGCCCCCCGGGGCCCCCAGGACCGCCAGGACCGCCGAAGTCACCCCGACGGAAGCGGGCCTGCCGCTGTCCTTGCTGCATATCCAGCCTTGCCTGCCTGTTGCCGAACATGTTCATGCGATAGATGGCGTGCAACATCACATAGCTGTTGATGGCGTTATACTCCGTATCCGTACGGCTGTAGGCCGAGATGGCACGGCTGAAGTTGCTCTGCCGCTTCAGGATGTCATAGAACTGCAGCGTAATGGTGAGGGGCTTTCCCTTGAGGAATCCCTGTCCGATTTGCGCGTTCCATATCAGTTCGTTCGTATTCATCGAGCTCTCGTTATATCCCCGTCGGCTGTTCATGTGGATGTCAGTCGAGAGCGTCATTCCCCAAGGCATTGTGAAGTTCAGGTCGGCCCCATAGGTAAACTGCCACGTGTCCAGGTTGCTCGTCGGCTGCAACTCGTTACGCGCGTGGTTCCAGCGCACCCGTCCGTTCAGTTCCAGTTCCATCCACTCGTTGCGGTAGCTGCCCCCGAGCCGCTCAGAAAGCTGCACGTTCTTCACCGTGTTCTTCACACTGCTCGACGTGCGGTCCAGCGTGAGGTATCCCACATTATGGTTATAGGTAGCCCCCGTCGACGTATTCACGTTCCACACGCCCGCCGTGTCGATGGCCGTGTTGAAGGTGAACCGTCCGCCCATGTTCCAGTTGCCGTTGATATTCTCGGGCTGGGTGAGGCGTCCACCCGTCGTCTCGTTATAGGTCACGCGGTTGCTGATGCTGTTCCGCGTCGTCGCAAAGTTCAAGTTGGCAAAGATGAAGCGCATGTGGCTTTGGATATAGTTACGATAGTCGGCATTCATCTGCTGCGTAAACGAGGGTTTCAATCCCGGATTACCCTTGGTGATGTTCAGCGGATTACTGTCATCAGTGATGGCCAGCAGGTCGCTCATCGACGGCTGCGACGTGTTTCCCCGATAATTGATGCGAAGCCTGTGCTGCTTCGAGAAGTTGTAACGGAAGTCCAGGGTCGGCGAGAAGTTGGTCACCGTTCTTGTCGTGTCCACGCTGATGCCCTGATAGTTCTGGATGAAGTTGGTCTTTTGTGGCTGCACCATCACGCCTGCGCTGAGTTGGAAGTCCTGCCGGATGATTCTGAACGTCAGGTCCACCTGGTGCGTATACGTCTTGTACTCGGCGAAACGGCTCAGGTCATCGTCCAGATAGTCCTCGATGGAGTTGGGCAGCAGTCCGAGATAGCGTCCCCACGCCCGGTAGGACGGCGCAATGGAAACAAAGTCATGGTTCTCGTCGCTGAAGTCATACGTCGAGCGGTCGCTCCTCCGGTTTTGGAATCCGAACTGATAGCGCAGCTGCAGGAATCCCCCCTTGAAGATAGGCTCGCTGTACGTGCCCTGCACGGTGTAGCTCCACGTCTTCGAAGGCGTCAGGTTGTATCGGTTGGTCTGGTAAGTAGAGTCCTCGCCGTTCAGCGTTTTCAGCAGCCACAGTCTCGTAGCGTTCACCGACAGGCTCTCGCTGTCGCTCTTGCTATAGCTTCCATCGGCACGCAGGGTGAAGTTTCGTCCCGCCTTGCCCAGTCTCCGGTTGAACTGCAACATGCCGTTCACGTTGTGGCTGTCGCTATAGTTCAAGCTGTTCGAGCGCTGCGAGTTCACCACCAGGCTGTCCTCGGCCATCTGTTCCAGCGACGCCTGGTCCAAGGCGTCCTTCACATAGAGGTAGGGGTCGTCGTTGAACGAAGCCGACTGGTTCAGGTTTCTTCCGTCGCTTGTCGACCAAGAGAACGAGGGTCTGAACATGATGTTCGTCATCGTGTCCGGCTGCCACTCCAGGCGGGCCTGTCCGTTCCAACTGTTTCCCCGGCCGTAGTTCTGTCCCAGGCTGTTCGAGAACGATCCAGTGCGGCTCACGAAGTTCTCCGACGCCCTCCTGTTCCATGCGTCGCTGTTGTTATGATTCCAGCGCACGCTTCCGTTCAGTTTCAGCTTGTCCTTGTTCTCGTAGTTATAGTTCACTCCGAGCATCTTCGTGGAGTTCAGGCCCTGTCGTCCGCCCCCGAAGCGTCCGCCGCGTCCTCCACCAAATCCCATATCGTTGACGTTGTTCGCATTGCCGAAGGCCATGAAGCGGTTGTTTCCCGCCATGTAGGCCCCCATGCCTCGGAAGGCATATCGGCTGTGCGTACCCACCGAGGCGTCCAGGTTGGTAAACACGCCCTTGTTCATGCCGGGCTTCGTCGTGAAGTCGAGCACGGTAGACTCGTTTCCGTCCTCGATGCCCGTCACCCGTGCCAAGTCGCTTTTCTCATCATACGACTTGATATTGGCCACGATGCTCGTGGGCAGGTTTTTCAACGCCGTCTTCGTGTCACCGGTCATAAACTCCTTTCCGTCCACCTTGATTTTCTTCACCTCCTTGCCGTTGATGGTCACCGTACCGTCGTCACTGATTTCGGCGCCCGGCAATCGTCTCACCAGTTCCTCTATCACCGATCCCTCGGGCGTGCGATAGGCCGCCGAATTATAGACAAAGGTGTCTTCCTTCACCACCACCTTGGCGGCCATTGCCGTCACCTTGGCCTCTTTCAGCATGATGGCGTCGGCCCCGAGCACGAGTTTCCCCATGGCCAGGTTCTTGTCTTCGCTCATCACGAGGTGTTTCACTTGCGTGGTATAGCCGACGCTCGACATACGCAACAAGTATTTTCCATTGGCAGGCGCGGTGATGCTGAAAAGCCCCTTCTCATTAGAGATGGCGCCAGCCACATACGAGCTGTCGCTCTTGAGCAGTTGCACGGTCACCTGCTCCACGGGGTCTTTCGTGTCGCGATCAGTGATTTGTCCTGTAATCAGCCTGTTTTGGGCCATCGCCGAGACCGATGCCATCAGCCAGACTGCCAGGAGGAATAGATTTCTCATACGTGATTTGTTGGTTTGCATATGCTTTTTAGACGAATCCTCCCGCCCAGGGTTTAATCAGCTCAAAGAAAAAGTGTAAAAACGCCTCGATAAAAAGGGATGTACCGAAAAAAACGATACATCCCTTTGATGATATTAAGATATTGTCAGGACCCCGGCCTAATCCCAGGTGCTCCATACACCATGGCCCTTCTTGGCGAATTCGTCACCACCCTCGTCAGTAGGAGAGCAGGTGCTTCCTCCCCCGCCACCGGGACCTTGGTGCTCGGGATCGTTGTCCGAAGTTCCTCCAGTCTCTACATTCGTGTTCGACCCCATGATGGGCTCGTCCAGCATACGGCTGACAAGCGTCTCTGGTTTCTGATATTTATGTTTTAGCGTTTTCATTTTTACTTCACAACATATTTGTTACCATTCATAATATAGACTCCGGCAGGCAGGTTCTGCAAGCCCTTGGAGCTTACTTTCACCCCGCTCAAGCTATACACATTGCCACTGGTCTGCGGATTGGCAAGGTCGGCAACAACCTCCTGGATGCCCGTCACCACTTCGTCGATACCACCGAAGCTAATCACAAAGGCCTTGCGTGCCAGTTGGGTTCCGTCAGCAGAATTGATGTAGGCACGGTAGCCCTTCAGCGTGTTCTTGCCATCCTCGGCAGCATTTTGCAACACCACCGACTTGCTGTTCAGCACATAGCAGTTCTTGGGCAAGCCAATCTTCTCATAGTTGCCAATCAGGGCATAGTTGTTGCCCGACCTGGCCTGCACCTTGCCCGGCTCCTTGGCTTGCGAGTCATAAGACACCGGCGTCGTGGGGATACCCATCTGACTCTTCGAGCTCCACACCAGATAGGGCCGACCGGCAATAATCATCTGATACTGGTGCTTCTTGAAGGTAATCTTATGTTCGTCCACATCCTCAAGGTCGATGATTTCCACGTCATCGCCGAAGGCCTCCTTGGTCTGCACCTCGTTCATCGTGAAGGGCAGGCAGACGGCATTCCACTGGTTCTGATTCAACGACTTCTTGAACGAATTCGGCACCTTGTGATAGGTGTTGGCCTTAAGAGAAGGATATGTGAACTCGGTCTCACTCTCCTCCGTCAACTCAGGTGTGTCGGTAGCGTTGAAGCTTGCGTCAGGCTTGAAATCAAATCCGGAGAAGCCCACCTTGGTGAGCAAAGAGAAGACAAAGTAAGTCTTTCCAGCCTTCACATGGAATGTATACTTACACATCGACTCGTCGATGGTGACCTGTGCGCCACGATGCTCATATACCCCCTGATAGGCATCAGGATATTCGTCAATCTTCGTAGAATCGAGATCAACCAATCTGACATTCGTATTACTATTGTCATCCGCATTCTTCAAATACTGATTACAGAACCACTCAAACTCGTCCTTGTGACTATTCCATTCTGTAGCATCTTCCTTATCGGCCATCTTCCTGTAATTCGGATTCAAGCCGTCACCCGCACGCATCCACTTGGTGAGCGTACCCGAAGTAGAAGCCGTCAGTTTGTAATCGTCGGTACGGTTTTGCGAGAAGAGGTTGCCCTCCTCGTCAGAGATGTAATAACCACGCATATGGAACGACGTCGGTGCATACCCTTGCGTTGTTGTTGTCGTGCCATCAGCATTTGTAACCGTTATATCCTGGTCATTGGCAAGCGCGCCATTCTGGTGAATATAGACGGTGAGCATACCATTCTTATTGGGCTGGAACTTTAAGAATCCGCCACGGGTAGGCATTCTGTAGGGAACGCCTCTGCCCTTGAATTCATTGTCGACTTCCACCTTGCTCAATTCGTTCACACCATGAGTAGCGTCATCTTCCGTCTTATACAGACCCGAACCATAAGTACGGGCCTCCTCGTCAGATGCGTCGTTAACGGCATTAACAGCATAGTTAAAGCCTTCGATAGGCGTAACGTAAGAATCCTTTCGTCCGGCATTCCAGCCATCCTTATTCTTTGGATTACGCACATCAGTTTTTCCATCCCATCCACCAAGAGTAAGCACGATGTCCTTGCCATCCAACTTATTATTCTCTCCGTCGATGACATAGACGGGGTCACCCGTTGAAGAGGTTCCACTGGGCAGGGCCACCTGCGTATTCACAACATAATTGTCACCCAACGCCACGCGGAACGAACTTTCATCATTCACGTAGACATTGAAATAACCATAAGAGATGGAGTAATTCTCGCCAGCCGCCGGGACATACTTTGCCACGATGTTGGCCAGACCACCCTTCTTGGCTGTGATCTCACCTGTGCTCTTGTCAACACTGGCAATGTCGGGGGCATCAGAATAATACTCCCACGTGCCCGTACCTGTAAGCTTATTCTTCTCAGCAGCATAATCTGCCACCGTGACCTTACCCGAGCGGGCAACATTCCACAACTGTGCGGAAACCTTCAACGTTTTGTCCACATCGAAGTGCGGAATGATGGCAATCTGGCTATTGGCATTCAGTCCCTTGAAGCCAGCATATCCGTAATAATAATCAGAAGTGTAACTACTCTCCTTAATAGGCACCTTTCTCGTTGCCGTTACATTCACATTGGGTAACGTCGTACCCCGCTTGTACACCTTAATCCGATAGATATACATCTCGCGGCTCGGATTCAGCACGACATCGCCATCAGCCTTCGCCGTAAGAAGGAAGCAACGCTCAGCCTTAGAAGCCGCATTGTCGGCATCGGGCACCAGCAAGTTTTCTTGATTTTCCTCTAAGAATCCAGCCTCCTGACTGTTGTTGGTCGTATGGCATCTGACGAGCACCACGTCGCCAGCCTTCAAGCCTTTAATCTTGATTCGGACACTCTGGCTCACACGGAGGTAATCTTTCTGATTCACCTTGATTTGCTGTGCAGACCCCTGCGAGAAGAAGAGTCCGGCGGTCTTGGCCACAACATCATTGCCCAATCGGAGCTCTTCATAGGTAGACTTCAGCACCTTCTTATACTCATACTCGTGCACATTCTTCGGTTCATCCACCTTGTCGAGAGCCCACAGGGTGGCGTCGCCCGAGAAGTCCTGGTCCTTGGCAATACCACCGTCAGTGGCGTTGCACTCATGCGTTTCATTCGTATTGAACATCCACTCCTGGCCAACCGAAAGATCGAGGCCCCGAACGGAACACGTTGACGTAAGGGGGCCTGCGACAAAATAATTCGTACTATTATCCGACGGGGCCGTCCAAGTCGTCGTTATCGTGGCCGTGCCATTGCCAACAACTGTGACCTTACCCTCGGCGTCAACCGTGGCCACCCCCGATGCATCCGACGAATAGGTGACGCCACGGAGATTCTTGGGAACAACGTTCACCGCAACCGTTTCCGATTCATCAGCCATCAATGTGCCAAGGTCACCGGATTGCAGTGTCGGAGTACAGGCGATGTTTTCCAAATCCACATCCGCTGGCCACGACTCGTCGCCTGCCCAGTCAAATTTAATCTGGTAGAAGCTGAACCCATCCTCTGACCTGGTCTTCACCGCATCAAAGCGCAGCGTTTTTGCAGCGGGGCCGGAGAAGGTCACGCTGTTTGTACTCAGTGTACCCGTCCATCCTTCGGCATCCACCTTCAAATAATCGGTGGCGTTGCCGGAAAGCGTAGAGCTGCTCTTGAAAGTAACCGACGTGAAATAAGCATGATCCCGCTGTGCTTCGGGCAGTTCATCGTCAAAGGCCATCTTCATATAACCAGCATTATCGTCACCATCGTTCTTATACAACTTGAGATAATACTGCTCCTTATCTGTCTTCGTTTTGTCGTAAAAGGCTGCCGCCTTGCCGCCGCCACCAAAGGTAAGCTTCACGCCACGCAACGTACGGTCGATGCCACCATCATTGCTCGATATACCCTTGCCGGAATCTTCCTTATACAAGAAATTCTCTACCGTAAGGGTGCGGCTCCCCGTCTTGCTAGAGATGACATCCAGCACTTCTATGGAGTTGATGTAAACATTCTTAGAATTAGACAAGAACGAGACATCCTTTCCCTGTTCCGTGACTTCATACACACCATCACCTTTAAATGTTGCATTTGTCAAAGCCGTGAATTGGTCGGCATCTGTACCCGTAAACTTGACATACCTGCCTTCGCATCCGGGAATGGTGAGCGTCGTGCCATAAATAACGGCAACACTCTTTCCCGTAGTAGCGTCTTGGGAAGCCACATTCAGACGCACTCCACCATTGCTACCTTTTTGGAACTGCAATCCCTTCAAAACGTCAAGATTGAATTCCACCTTTTCGTTGCCTGCAAATCCAGATTCGGTACAATCATAATAACCATCATTACCATTATTCGATGCAGTGTACTTCCATTCGTCCGTTGAAGCCTTGACCTTTGTCAGCGAACTGCTCCAATCATCACTCTCGGCGAAGTCCCACTTCTTGCCCACAGCTGTAGAAGTGCTCAGTGTAGTGGCGCGCGTGGTGACGAACTCATCTTTGACCTCAATCTTGTTGATAGGAATATTAGGATTAGCACTCGTACCTTCGTAAGTAATAACAACATCAGCTCCCGCCTTCGACAACGTATACGTTATCACATTTTCGTTTACCGAGGACTCCAGGGGCGTTCCATTGGCGGAAGCCTTCACCCCCGAAACACTAAAACTGTTACCACAAGTGAGAACGATGGTCTTGGCCTGACATCCGGGAATGGTGAGTTGCCCAGTTGAACCTAATATTAAAAAATACTTTCCGTCATTAGTCTTATTTAACTTAACCGCCTTTCCATCTGCACTACCCTTTATTCCCAGCCCTTTAATCAGTGTGGGAGTGTAATACGTGGTTTCGTCTTTTAGAGGTTCATATGTCGTAGCACCACTTTGATCCGTCTTCCACTCGCCATCAAGCGCATTGCTCACGGCAGAAGCGAGGCTGGCGAAGTTCGTGGCATTCGTGAAATCCCACGTCGTGCCTGCAAGGGTCGAAGTGGATGCAGTAGTAGCAATCGTGGTGACTTTCTCTGTCGTCGTCTTGGTGTAAGTGCCGGTAAGGGAAATCTCGTTGATACCAAAAGACTTTCCTGCGTCAAGATTATATATATATACTTTAATATTAACTTCACTTACATCCTTTAAACCAGAAATAGTCCCTGTTTTAGCACCTACAGCATCATTCGCCGCAGGCTCCCTCGTAAAGGTCCAACCTGTACCAACAGCCTCAGTCGTACTGCCAGAACCGACCTCTACATCTATCGTTCCACCATTTGTACCTCGACGAGCACCTTTTAATGTCAGACTCGTAGGAGTGAACGTGACGCCATTAGCAGTCTTGATGGTAAACGTGACCACACTGTTCGCATCTTTCTTCGTCTTTTTTTCCGCCGCCTTAAAGGAATAATAATAGTGATTATTCTTCGTATCTGACGGATTTGGAGTGAGATTTGAACCCCTTGATATCCCCAAATCCGTTGTAGACTCAAAGATTCCCTCAGATGGGTCAGCTGTCTTTTTAAAAGTTGAACCATCACCAAATCCCCAGGTGACAGTTCCTGTTCCTGTGGTTGTTGCAGCCAACGCGCCCACGCGCATCATGATGAGGAGGGCGATGAAAGAGATAAGTTTTTTCATAAGCTCCTCCGTTTTAAAATTAAATTGTACATAAAGTTTATTTTTTGATACGTTTTTTCTCTATTTTTAAGCCATTTGAATTTAGAAGGATTGTTTCACAACATCCCCTCATCTATTTTTCATGGTCTATTTCTTTGAACTCCTTAATTCGAAATACAAAGGAAAACAATTTTTCACAAACTTCCAAATTTTCCACCACAAAAAAGCAAGGAAAACGAAAATCTCCCCGTATAAATAACAAAATTTCCACCTTTTCCGACTACCAGCGAGAGGTCGGAAAAAGAAGGAAGTAGACACGAGGAGTGCGTGCGCGCGCGCCGAGAGGCTCAGAGCAGGCGCTTGAAGCGCAAGACAAACCAGATGATTGCGCTCACGGTGACGCTCAGCACCAGTGCGAAGAGGAATCCATAGCGGTTGTCCTCCATGCCGTTGATGAGGTTCATGCCGAAGAGGCTTGCGATGAGGGTGGGGAACATCATGATGATGCTCACGGAGGTGAGCGTACGCATGGTGGTGTTCATATTGTTGTTGATGATGGACGAATATGTGTCCATGGTGGACTCGAGGATGTCGGAGTAGATCGAGGTGGTCTCCCTCGCCTGCGTCATCTCGATGCTGACATCCTCGATGAGGTCGGCGTCCAGCTCGTCCACCTGCAGTTTGAACTTCAGCTTTTGCAGCAGGTTCTCGTTTCCACGGATGGAGGTGATGAAATAGGTGAGCGAATCCTGGAGCCTCGACAAGCCGATGAGGCTTTCGTTGTTGACGTCGTGGTCGAGGTTGTGCTTCGATTTCTCTATCAAGGCGTTGATTTGCTTGAGCCGCTTCAGATACCACACGGCCGAGGAGAGGAAGAGCCGGAAGGTGAGGTCGACATAGTCGGTGAATCCCACGCCCCGCTTCTGCTGGTAAGAGACGAAGTCAATCATCATGTTGGTTTCATAATAGCACACGGTGATGGTGACGTCGCGCTTGTGGATGATGCCGAGGGGCACGGTGGTATAGGGCGTGCGCGAGCGGATCTCCTTGACGTAGGGGATGCGCAGGATGATGAGCATCCATCCGTCGTCGTACTCGTAACGGGCCCGCTCGTCGGTATCGCTGATGTCGGAAAGGAAATAATCGGGGATGCTGAACTGCTCCTCAAGCATCCTCTGGTCTTCTTCGGTGGGGCATGTCACTTGCACCCAGCAGTTGGGCTGCCAGGCGGCAATGGCCTGCAGGCTGCCCTCAATGTTCCAATATGTCTTCATGATAGCTAATCTCCATTGATCATAAAATTAGGTGTGGAGCATGGGGATCAGCCTCGGAAGGGAAGGATCCTCACGCCCGGAATTTGTTATTTTCCGCGTGATAATCGTCCATTTTTTGTTGTATGTATTGGTTTACGAGTGCAAAGTTACAGAAATAATTCAAACTTGAGAAAGAAATCGTGGAGTTTTTTTTCGTTGAAGGGGCATGGCGTGCCCGCAAAAGCCGCCCCGCGCGGTCCGTGCGTGGCGTGGCGGGTCCGCGCCCCGCACGGTTCAGAACGCCTCGCGGTATTTCCCCTCGTCCTCGTCGCCGAGCATGCTGAGGTAGGATGCGTAGCGGCTTTCGGCGATGTAGTGTTCGTCCACGGCCTTCCTCACGGCGCATCCGGGCTCGTGCGTGTGGGTGCAGTTGGAGAACCGGCAGTGGGGTGCGAAGCGGAAGATGTCGCGGAAATAGCTGGTGAGTTCGGTCCTGCCGATGTCGAAGGTGCCGAAGCCCTTGATGCCCGGCGTGTCGATGAGGTATCCTCCGCCTTCGAGGGGGAGCATCTCGCTGAAGGTGGTGGTGTGCATGCCCGTGTTGTGCGCCTCGCTCAGGGGTGCGGTGCGCAGGTTCGCGCCGGGCAGGACGCGGTTGATGAGCGTCGACTTGCCCACGCCGCTGTTTCCGCTAAGCAGGGTCACCTTGCCCTGCAGCAAGGGGATGAGCGTGCCGAGCCCCTCGCCGGTGGCGGCGGACAGGGCCACGCAGGTGTATCCGATGGTGCGGTAGAGGTGCATGAGCATGGACTCGAGGCGCCGGTCGTCCTCGTCGAGCAGGTCGTGCTTGTTGAACACCAAGACCACGGGCACGCGATAGGCCTCGGCACCGGCGAGGAACCTGTCGATGAAGGTGGTGCTGGTGGGGGGGCAGCCGATGGTGACGAGGAGCAGCGCCTGGTCGACGTTGGCCGCGAGGATATGGCTCTGCTTGCTGAGGTTGGACGCCTTGCGGATGATGTAGTTCCTCCTGTCGCCGATGGCGGTGATGAAGGCGGTGCCCCCGGCGTTGACGTCGATGTCGACATGGTCGCCGACGGCCACGGGACTGGTGCTGCGAATGCCCTTGAGGCGGAAGTTCCCCTTCACCTTGCATTCCACCAGCCGTCCGTCGTCGGTCTTGACGGTGTACCAGCTACCCGTATTTCTTACGATGAGTCCTTTCATAGCCTTCATGCCGTGTACGGGAGGGGGTCGGCGCCCTCCCCCGCCGGTAACGGAGCGTCTTTAGACCGTCATTATCTCCTTCTGCTTCGCGCTGAGGAGCTGGTCGATGTCCTTGACAAACTTGTCGTGCGCCTTCTGCAAGTCGGCCTCGGCGTCCTTCTCGTTGTCCTCGGAGAGTCCGTCCTTGACGGCCTTCTTCAGCTTGTCCTTCACCTCGGCGCGCACGTTCCGCACTTCCACCTTGGCCTTCTCGCCAATCTTGTTGCACTGCTTCACCAGCTCGCGTCGGCGCTCCTCCGTGGGCTGGGGCAGGCTGAGGCGGATCACCTCGCCGTTGTTCTCGGGCGTGATGCCCACGTCGCTGTCCATGATGCCCTTCTCGATGTCGCGAATCTGCTTGCGGTCCCAGGGGCGGATGGCGATGGTCCTGGCATCGGCCACGGTGACGTTGGCCACCTGGTTGAGGGGCACCTTCTGGCCATAGGCCATAACGCGCACGCCGTCGAGGATGGCGACATTGGCCCGTCCGGCACGGATGCGGGAGAGCTCGGTCTCCAGATAGCCGACGGACTTTTTCATGCGGGCCTCGGCGTCTTTCAATGTTGTCTTTACGTCTATCATATCAGTTGTGTTAAATTTCGATGCACAAATTTAGGCATATTTTTCCAATTACGCAATGATTTCGGCCAAAAGATTGGTGAGTGCGACGAAATCGGCCACGGAGAGCTGCTCGGGCCTGCGCGTCATGACGTCGCGTGCGAAGAAGTCGGGTGCGGGCATGGTGTCCCGTGTGAAGAGCTGCCTGAGGCTCACGCGGAGCATCTTGCGCCGCTGGTTGAAGACGGTCTTCACCACCCGGCGGAAGAGGGCCTCGTCGCAGCCCAGGCGGGTGGTGCCGTTGCGTGTGATGCGCACCACGGCCGACTTCACCTTGGGTGGAGGGTTGAAGACGTTCTCGTCGACGGTGAAAAGGTATTCCACGTCATACCACGCCTGCACGAGTACGGAGAGTATGCCATAGGCCTTGCAGCCCGGTGGCGAGGCCAGCCTCTGCGCCACCTCGCGCTGGATCATGCCCGTGCAGCAGGGGATGAGGTCGCGGTTGTCGAGCATCTTGAAGAAGATTTGCGAGGAGATGTCGTAAGGATAGTTGCCCGTGAGCACGAAGGGGCGTCCTCCAAAGACGGCACGCAGGTCCATGCGGAGGAAGTCGGCGGGCAGGATGCCGTCGCTGAGCGCGGGGAAGTGAGCGTGGAGCCAGGCCACCGACTCATCGTCGATTTCGACCACTTTCAAGGGTCGCTGCTTGGTGGCCAGATACTGTGTGAGCACGCCCATGCCGGGGCCCACCTCGAGGATGGGGAGGCCGGGACAGGCGTCGACGGTGTCGGCAATGCGGCGCGCGATGCCGAGGTCGGTCAGGAAATGTTGCCCTAAGTTTTTCTTGGGCCGTACGGTCTTCATGCTGCAAACTTACGGATTTTTTCCGAGTTCTCCAAATGATTTGCCCCGCAAAGTCGCCCACGGGCGCACGATTGTCGCCACGGCCGCCCTCCGCCGCACCGACAAAGCACGAGGCACGGGAACGGGGAGCCCCATGCCCCACCCCACCGTTTGTCAATGATTCCGACACAGCGGGGCTCCACGCCGCCCTTGCCATGTGTAAGCACCTTTCAGAGCGTGTCTGAAGGCCGTTGAGAGCGTGTGAGAAGGCTGTTGAGAGCCCCTTTGAAGGCCGTTGAGAGACCTTCCTTCCGGCTTTTCGTGTTTCCTTACAAAAGCGTAAGCACGCCCCGGTCCTTTGCGAGCAAAGTGTCACAAAAGGACGTTGATTTCCACCTTCGTGAGAAACAGGCACGTTGGGGGGACGTTGAAAAAATGTAAGGTTTTCCGACACGCCCCCGAACCGGGGGCAACGGGCGATACCGGTGGGCGGGGCGGCTTCCTCCCCGTGTGGGGGGCGGGCTGCCCCGTGAGAGAGGCCGGCGGGGCGTGACGCGGACGCGGACGAGGCCATAGCCCCCCGGCACGGACGGGAAGGGTGAAAACGAAAATTCCCCCGGCCGCAAGGGAAAGCGGTCGGGGGGAATGAAGGAGGGAGCCCCACACGGAGGCTCAAGACCTGTTTGCCGGCGTGCGGCTCACCGACTAGTCGTTGAGGAAGCCGTAGCCGTTGACGAATCCGCCGGTGGAGATGATGTTCGGCGTGAAGGGCCAGAGATAGATGGGCGCCTTCTGATAGTCATAATCGTAGAAGAGATACTTGTCGAACTCATCCTCGTTGTCCACGATGTCGATACCCCAGTTGGCACGCGTGAAGCCCTCGGCGGTGAGGCGTGCCACCTCGTCGTCAGAGAGGTGCTTGAAGAGTCCGGCGATGTCGAGGTTGGTCTTCGTGTCCTTGGCGTAGAGCTTGCCCTGTCCGGCATAGCTCTCCCAATCATCGTTCTGCCCGCGCCACGACGGATAGAGCACGCCGTTGTCCTCGCTCCCCTCGGGGCACTGGGCGGTGAGGCGGTAGCCGAGCGAAGCCTTGGCGTCGACCATCTTGGTGTAGACATAGTTGGAGATGACGTTGCCGTTGTCAAAGCGGTAATAGCCCTGGCTCTTCAGCCCCGCGATCATGGCCTGGGTGAGCTGCTTCACCTGGCGAATCTTCTCGGGCAGGAGTCCGGTACGGATGAGGGTGAAGCGGCGGTCGCCCTCGCCGGCGAACTCGAATCCGCGCTCGTCGATGATGGCCTTGAAGAGCGAGCCCTCGCTCTGGATGAACCCGTCGACGTCAGCCTGGGCCGAAGTGCGGAAGGCGCGGTTGCGCACCTTGGCGAGATAGGCGCGTGCGTCGGCCTCGTCGCCCAGCACGGCACAAGCCTCGGCATAGCCCAGGTAGATCTCGGAGAGGCGCATATAGGGAGCGTTGATGCCCGAGCGGCGCTGGTTGGCCGTCCAGACGGTGGCCTGACGGTTCTCGTCGAACTTGTTGCAGCTGATGCCGCCACCATTCGACTTCGAGTTGGGCGTGAAGGGGATGAGCATCTCAAAGCCCTTGCCCGTGGAGCCCGTCACGGTGCAGGCCACGTCGCGGCGGAGGTCGTTGGGATCGAACATGCCGTAATAGAAGGCGGGATTGATGCGTCCCTGTCCGTAGGCCTTGCAGGGATAGGCGTTCTTCGATCCACCGTTAGAGGGGCGTCCGAGCGAATAAGAGCGCGGGTCGTTGCCGCTGGAGCCCTGGGTGAAGGGTTCCTCGAAGATGCTCTCGTCGGCATAGCCCACGTCGGCGTCGTGGAGCTGCTGGAAGAAGTACTGGTAGGGGTTGTCGAAGTGGCGTCCCTGCGCGTCGGCGGAGCGCGGGTCGGTGTCGTGCCATACGGCCGTGCCGGAATCGTCAATCACCTTCTTGAAATAGGTGCGTGCCGTCTCGTAGAGGTCGCGCCAGTCGGAACGCCGCCCATAGAAGGATCCGCCGTTGTTGGTGGTGCCGATGGTCTCGAAGCTGAGCGCGTTGCCCTCGCCGTCGACATAGTTGATGTCGGCGCGCCGGGTCTGGTATCCGGCAGCCTCGAGGGCGAGGCGCCCGATGAGTCCGTCGACATAGGTGCGGCTATAATAGTTCTTGACCGTGGCGGCATACGTGGGGCACTTGCCGAGCGTATACATCAGCGGCTCCACGGCCTTGAGCTGGCCGATGATGACGTCGTAGATGGAGTCGCGCGACACCAGTCCGCCCGCGGCCACGCCGAAGCTGGACTGGAACTGCACGTCGCCGAAATACTTGATGAGCTCGCGATAGCACGTGGCGCGCATGGCGACGGCCTCGCCATAGAGCTGGCTGATCTGCGTGGGCTCGGTCTGCCTCATCATCTCGGCATAGCCCGAGGTGCCCTCGATGGCGGTGGTGATGGCGTTGCACTTGCCGATGATGGAGAAGAGCGTGCCGTAAGGGCCGTCGTTGCCCTCCTTCATATAGGACAGGAGCGAGTACTCGCCGGCGTAGCTTCCGTTCTGATAGAAGCACTCGGGATAATGGCGTCCGGGCTGCGAGACGAACTTCTCGGGATGGCGCATGATGTCGGAGCCGGCGATGTCGGCGGCGTAATAGAGTCCGTCGCCGAAGATTTGCGCACTATAGGCCCCGTGCATGGTCGACTTGGCACCCTCCAAGGCCGACTGCGCGGTGGTGATGTTGGAGAACACGAACTCCGCGTCTACGGTCGACTTGGAGCCGGTTTCCAGATAATCGTTGCACGACGTGGCGCCCCCCAAGAGAGCGGCGGCACACAGCGTGGTATATAAAAGTTTGCTTTTCATTGTTTGATTTCTAATTATTCTGGTATCGTTAGAATGTGAGGTTCAGACCGAAGGTGTAAGAGCGCGTCTTCGGATAGGCCTGATAATCGTAGTTAGGCGTGGGGAACCCGTTGCCTCCGGCGTCGAAGTTGGTGTTCACGTCGGGGTCGATGCCACTATATCCGTCGATGCAGAACACGTTGTAGCATGTGAAGTAGAGGCGCGCGTTGCTGATGCCCACCGTCTTGACCCACTTCTTGGGCAGCGTGTAGCCGAGGGTGATGTTCTGCAGGCGCAGGTAGGAAGCGCTCTCGATGTAATCAGAGGTGAGGATGCCGATCTCGCTATAAGGCAGGGCATACTTGGCCCCCCGGTTGAGCGCGGCCAGTTCGGTGGGATCGGTGACGGCGTAGAGGTTGCCGCTCTGGTCGACATTGAACATGCGCCAGCAGTCGTTGAGCTGCGAGAGCCGCTGTGCTCCAAAGCCGGTGTCCTTGTTGCCCATCATGTCGTGTGCGAAGTTGGCGTTGTAGATGTCGCCGCCAATCTGATAGGCAAAGTTGAGCGCGAAGTCGAGTCCCTTCCAGTTACCGTTGAAGTGGAATCCGCCGGTGTGCTGGGGCTTGGTCTTGCCGATAACGTCGACATCGTCCTCGGTGACGACGCCGTCGCCGTCCACATCCTCATACTTGGCCATGCCGGGGAAGGCCTTCTGCCCATCGGGAATGTTATAATAGGTGCCGCCGGCATAGTTGCCCACGCGGTTGTCGGGCACGCCCTCTTTCAGCGTCCACACGCCGTTGCTCACGTTGAAGTCGTCGACGTTGTAGAAGCCCCGGCTCTTGAAGCCCTGGATGAGTCCCACGGGATTGCCCTTGCGGATGATGTAGTCATAATAGGGCTGGCGCATGGTGGAGCCCCACCCCGTATGGGTGTCGGCCAGCACGCCGTCGAAGAGCTCGTCGATGTTGTTGTGGTTGTAGTTGTAGGTCATGCCGAAGTTCAGATTGAAGTCCTTCTGCTTGACGATCTGATAGTTCAAGGCGAGCTCCACGCCCTTGTTCGAGGTCTTTCCCACATTCTGGAACTGATAGGTGTATCCTGTGGACCCGTCTACGGGCACCATCATGAGGATGTCCTTGGTGGTGTTCCAGTAGAAGTCGAGCGTACCATTGAGGCGTCCGTTCCAGAGTCCGAAGTCGAAGCCGAGGTTACGGCTCGTGGTGGTCTCCCATTTCAGGTCGGGATTGCCCATCATGTCGCCGGGCACGTAGGTAGGCACCACGACGCCGTCGACGGTGGCCGTAGAGGCCTTCCACGTCTCCTGCCAGAGCGAGGAACTGATGTTGTCGTTGCCCGACGTACCCCAAGATAGGCGCATCTTCAGGTTGGAAAGCCAGTCTTGCGTGTTCCTCATGAAGGGCTCGTCAGAGATGCGCCATGCGGCGGCAGCGGCGGGGAAGTATCCCCAGTGGTGGTTGGGCGAGAACTTGGAGCTGCCGTCGGCACGGAAGGTGAGCGTGAGCAGGTAGCGTCCGAGGTAGCTATAGTTGGCGCGTCCGAACCACGACGAGGTGTGCTCGGGTATGCCCTTGGTCGACTTGTAAGTGTCCTTGTTGGTCTTCAGGTCGGCATCCTGGTTGGTCATGCCGAGCTGCGCGAACGCGGTCTCCATGTCCCATCCCTCGGGATATCCGTATCCGTCGAAGACGGTGGAGTTGGTGCGGCGCGCGAGGATTTCGTTTCCGGCGAGGACGTCAAGGCTGTGGTCCTTGCCCAGGTTTTGGAACTTGTAGTTCACGGTGTTGGTCCAGCGCACATGGTAGCCGTCCGACTTGGTCTGCTGCGCATGGCTGTAGCCGGCCTCGAAGCCGTCGTCCCACGACTGCTGCTCGCGCCAGTTGCGGCTCAGGGTGATGTCGCTCTTGGCGGTGAGCCCCTTCAGGGGTGTCCAGGCGAGTCCCGTGGTGGCGCGCAGGCGCTGTATGGTGTTCGTGTTACGATAAGAGTCGAAAATGCTGTTGGGGTTGTGTGCCTCGTCCACGTTCTGGTCGCCCATCTGCAGGTCGCTGGGATCGGCCGTCCCCAGGGGGTCGTCGATGGGACGGTAGGCGTAAGAGAGCGTGGCATACTGGAATTGGCTGCCACGGAAGAGCATCTCGCTATAGCGTGCGTCCACATTCCACTTCAGGTTCTTGGTGATGTCCTGGATGAGCTTCAGGTTGGCGTTCCAGCGCCGGAAGCCCGTATTGCGCAACGAGCCCTTGTCGTACATGTAGTTCACCGTGCCATAATACTTGGTGTGCTCGCTGCCGCCGCTAAGCGTGAGGTCGTGGTTCCAGCGGTGCGAGGAGCCCAGCAGGTCGTCCTGATAGTTGTGGGTGGCCATCGTCTCGTAATCGGCCAGATGGTTGCCGTTGGCCTCGCCGAGCCCGTAATAGCGTGCCACGCCCTCGCCCATGGCGGCGTTGTAGGCCGTGGCGTAGCTCCAATTGCGCAGCACGTGGCTGTAGGCGCTCTCGGTGTCGTAGGTCTGGGGCTTCTCCTTGTACGAATAGTATGCGTTGTAGCTCACGGTGGTCTTTCCGGCCTTGGCGCTCTTGGTGGTGATCAGGATGACGCCGTTGGCACCGCGCGCGCCATAGATGGCCGTAGAGGCGGCGTCCTTGAGCACGTCGATGCTCTCGATGTTGTCAGCCGGAATGTCATCGATGCGCGACACCTGCACGCCGTCGACCACATAGAGGGGGTCGTTGCTCTGGGTGATGGAGCCTCCGCCACGCACCCTGATGCTCATCGTGGCGCCGGGACGGCCGTCCTGCGAGGTGACCACCACGCCGGGGAGCTGGCCCTGCAAGGCCTCGGCCACGGTGGTGACGGGATTCTTGGCAATGTCGTCGCCGGTGACCGACGCCACGGATCCGGTGAGGTCGCGGCGCTTCATGGTGCCATAGCCGATGACGACAACCTCGTCGAGGTTCTTGTCGATAGACTCCAGCGTGACGTCGTAGGACCCCTGCTTGCCCACGACGATGGTCTGCGACTTGCAGCCTACATAGGAGAAGGTGATTTTCTGGCCATTGCTGGCGTTCAACTTGAAACGGCCGTCAAGGTCGGTGGTGACGCCTTGCCCTCCGGGCAACTGCACGGTGACACCAATCAAGGGCTCTCCGGCAGCGTCTTTCACTGTACCTGTCACCTGGCGTTGCTGTGCCCATGCCGGCATACAGCTCAGACTCAGGCATAAGGCCAATGAGGCTTGCTTGAACTTTGAATACATAAGCTTTTTTAATTTGTTTTTTATGGATTAGGTTTAAAATTTATTTTTCGTCTTGTCCACCATCAAACGGGGGGAACCGTAACACCCCAAAATCTTGTTCACAAAAGGTCAGGGCAAATATAAACATTATCTTCGGATTATGAGGGCAAAGAGGACATATTTTTATAAAGATTAACAAAAACAGACAACTCCGATGGGAAATAACCAAGACAAAGTAGCAACAAAACGGCCGGAGCACGGATTCGCACAACATTGCACATTCGGCGCGATTTGTGCATAAACGCTTCCACAAACTGCACTTTTACAGTCAATTATTTGTTTGAGTGGCTGAAAATTTGTACTTTTGCCCCCAACTTGGAATGTCATATTGCCAAGACGACCATGTCGAAATATATTTTTATAAACCAATAGATATGAAGTTGAAAATCGTAGTACTTGCCAAGCAGGTACCTGACACAAGAAATGTGGGCAAGGACGCCATGACGGCCGAAGGCACCGTGAACCGCGCCGCCCTACCCGCCATCTTCAATCCCGAAGACTTAAACGCCCTGGAGCAGGCGCTCCGCATCAAGGACCAGAACCCCGGCTCCACCGTGGGCGTGCTCACCATGGGCCCTCCCCGCGCCGGCGAGATCATCCGGCAGGGCCTCTACCGCGGCGCCGACGAGGGCTGGCTGCTCACCGACCGCAAGAGCGCCGGCGCCGACACGCTGGCCACGTCGTACTTCCTGGCCAAAGGCATTGAGAAGATTGGCGACGTTGACCTCGTCATCGGCGGACGACAGGCCATCGACGGCGACACCGCACAGGTGGGACCGCAGGTGGCCCAGAAGCTGGGACTGAACCAGGTGACCTATGCTGAGGAAGTGGTCAAGATAGAGGACGGCAAAGCCACCATCCGCCGCCATATCGACGGGGGCGTGGAGACCGTCGTGGCCCCGCTGCCCGTGCTCATCACCGTGAACGGCACCGCCGCGCCGGCACGCCCCTGCAACGCCAAACTGGTGATGAAATACAAGTATGCCTCCTGCCCCATGGAGCGCAAGGGCGACGAGCCCTGGACCGCCCTCTATGACGAGCGCCCCTATCTGACACTGGGACAGTGGAGCATCGCCGATTGCGACGCCGACCCGAACCAGTGCGGCCTGGCCGGATCGCCCACCAAGGTGAAGGCCGTGCAGAACATCGTGTTCCAAGCCAAAGAGAGCAAGACGCTGACCGCATCAGACGCTGACATCGAGGGACTGGTGAAGGAGCTGATTTCGGAAAAGATCATCGGATAAGTTTTTCCCTGGCTGGAAAAATAAAAACACATATTCAAAAGAACATGAACAACGTATTTGTATACTGTGAGATAGAGGGGACCACCGTGCAGGAAGTGTCCCAGGAATTGCTCACCAAGGGCCGCAAGCTGGCCAACCAGCTCGGCGTGGACCTGTGTGCCGTGGTGGCCGGAACGGACATCAAGGGCAAGGTGGAGGACCAGATACTGCCCTATGGCGTCGACAAGCTGTTTGTCTTCGACGCTCCCGGACTCTTCCCCTACACCTCGGCACCCCACACCGACATCCTCGTCAACCTCTTCAAGGAGGAAAAACCGCAAATCGCCCTGCTCGGCGCTACCGTCATCGGACGCGACCTGGGACCGCGCGTATCGTCGTCGCTCACCTCCGGACTGACCGCCGACTGCACGCAACTGGAAATCGGCGACTATGACGACAAGAAGACGGGCAAGCACTACGAGAACCTGCTCTACCAGATCAGACCCGCCTTTGGCGGAAACATCGTGGCCACCATCGTGAACCCCGACCACCGCCCCCAGATGGCTACGGTGCGCTCGGGCGTGATGAAGAAGGCGCCCTACGAGGGCCAGGCCAAGGGCGAGGTGGCTTATCCCGACGTGGCCAAGTATGTGCCCGAGGTGGACTATGTGGTCAAGGTCATCGACCGCCACGTGGAGGCCGCAAAGAACAACCTGAAGGCCGCCCCCATCGTGGTGGCCGGAGGCTATGGCATGGGCTCGAAGGAAGGCTTCGACATGCTCTTCAAGCTGGCCAAGGAACTGCACGGCGAAGTGGGTGCGAGCCGCGCCGCCGTCGACGCCGGATGGGTGGACCACGACCGGCAGATCGGCCAGACGGGCGTCACCGTGCACCCCAAGGTGTACATCGCCTGCGGCATCTCGGGACAAATACAGCACATCGCCGGCATGCAGGACTCGGGCATCATCATCTCGATCAACTCGGACCCCGAGGCTCCCATCAACCAAATTGCCGACTATGTGATCAACGGCACCGTGGAAGAGGTGTTGCCAAAACTGATTAAATATTATAAGGAGAATACGAAGTAGGAAAAGACGACTGTCGTTTTCTTTCTTAAACAAACAACAGAAACCATGGTAGATACAGAGAAAATCAAATATTATCTGAACAGTCCGCTCATGAAGCGCATTGTCGAGCTCAAGGAGCGCGGCTATGCCGACAAGGACAAGTATCCCGAGGCTCCGGTGAACTACGAGGACGCCATCGAGAACTACAAGCGCGTGATCGACATCACCGACGACGTGGCCCGCAACATCATCGAGCCTAACTCGGAGAGCGTCGACCTGGAGGGACCGCACCTCGAGAACAACCGCATGAAGTATGCGTCGAAGACCTACGAGAACATCGACGCCACACGCAAGGCGGGCCTCTGGGGCGTGTCCATGCCGCGCCGCTTCGGCGGACTCAACCTGCCCATCACCGTCTTCTCCATGCTGAGCGAAATCGTGAGCGCCGCCGACTCGGGATTCCAGAACGTGTGGTCGTTGCAGTCGTGCATCGACACGCTCTACGAGTTCGGCTCGCCCGAGCAACAGGCCAAGTACATCCCGCGCGTCTGCGAAGGCGAGACCATGTCCATGGACCTCACCGAACCCGACGCGGGCAGCGACTTGCAGCGCGTGATGCTGAAGGCTACACAGGACGCTGACGGCACGTGGCGCCTGAACGGCGTGAAACGCTTCATCACCAACGGCGACAGCGACATCCACCTGGTGCTGGCACGCTCGGAGGAAGGCACGCACGACGGCCGCGGACTGTCCATGTTCATCTATGACAAGCGTGACGGAGGCGTCGACGTGCGACACATCGAGAACAAGCTCGGCATCCACGGAAGCCCCACCTGTGAGCTGACCTACAAGAACGCCAAGGCCGAGCTCTGCGGCGAACGCCGCCTGGGTCTGATCAAGTATGTGATGAGCCTGATGAACGGCGCCCGCCTGGGCATCGCCGCACAAAGCGTCGGCCTGGAGCAGGAGGCTTACGACCAGGCTCTGGCCTATGCCAAGGAGCGCGCGCAGTTTGGCAAGAAAATCATCACCTTCCCCGCCGTTTACGACATGCTCTCGCGTATGCAGGCCAAGATTGACGCCAGCCGCGCCATCCTCTATCAAACGGCCCGCTACGTGGACATCTACAAGACGCTTGACGACATCTCGCGCGAGCGCAAACTCACGCCCGACGAGCGCAAGGAGATGAAGAAGTACAGCCGCCTGGCCGACGCCTTCACCCCGCTGGGCAAGGGCATGGCCTCTGAGTATGCCAACCAGAACGCCTATGACTGCGTGAGCGTGCATGGCGGATCGGGATTCATCATGGAGTACAAGGCTCAACGCCTGCTGCGCGACGCACGAATCTTCTCCATCTACGAGGGTACGACGCAGCTGCAGGTAGTGGCCGCCATCCGCTATATCACCAACGGCACCTATCTGGGCATCATGAAGGAAATGCTGGCCGACGAGGCTGCCGACAGCGTGAAGGCGCTGAAAGACCGCGTGGAGAAACTCATCCCCCTGTACGAGGAGGCCGTGGAGAAGGTGAAGGCCGACGGCAACCAGGAGGAGCATGACTTCCTGGCACGCCGACTCTACGACATGACGGGCGACATCATCCTCTCACTGCTCCTGATTGACGACGCTTCGAAGGCTCCCGAACTCTTCGAGAAGAGTGCCAACATCTACGTGCGCCACGCCGAGGAGGAAGTCATCGGGCACCACGCCTACGTGATGGCTTTCCAGGCCGACGACCTGAAGAACTTCGCCGCCGAGGTGGCTGAGTGAACGGGAGGCCGACGACTATGAGGAAGTTTGCTCTCGGCAGTCTGTTGCTGCTCGGCGTCACGCTGGCGACGTCGTGCAGGCAGACGCCGCCCCCTGATCCGGGGCTGGGCGACACGGTGGCGGCCGACGTGTTCGAGCCTGACACCTCCAACCACGATGAGGAAACCGTGGTGCCCATCGACTCGTCGAGCGTCGACACCTCGGCCGACAAGATTCTTTCTATCGAGAAAATCCAAAAGGCCAAGGCGGAGAAGGCTCGCGCCGAGGCGAAGAGGAAGGCCGAGGAGGCCCGCGCCAACGAAGAGCGGCAGACGGCCGCGGAAGGCGGAGAAGAATGAACATGGAGGGATTCCGGCCGACAAGAGGTCGTCTCAACAACGAAAAGCAATCATCAAAGAAGGCGCGTCAACATGATGTTGACGCGCCTTCTTGATTTCATTTCGGACTGGAGAAGGCGACATTCCTCCTCACCGTGACCGTGCCCTTCTGACCCTTTCGCCCGGGGCTATCTCCTTCCACTCGCCCTGGGCGGCAAGCCGCTCCATGCGCTCAAGTTCCGCGGGCGCGACAAGATAGCCCCGCAGGGTGCGATGCTGGGGGAGCCGGACAAAATGTTGCTCCGTGGTGACATACCAATGATGCGACAACACCCCACCCTGCCTCCGGAGCTCGCGCTCCAGGCGCGGAAGGGCTCCGGGCTGTATGCGGCTCACGTAACAACGGCCGTCGGTCATGCGCAATGCCAAGACAAGGCTGTCGTGTGGCGTTCGCCGGGCGCCCACTGACGACACGCGGTAGTCGCCCGCCGGGGCCATAGCGGTGATGTGGAGTCCGTACTTCCGATTCAGCCTGTCGGCTTCCTCCCTGAAACGGCGGCCATGGGCTGACGTGTCACGGACGTGGCCGAGGGCCAAGGCGTAATGTATCATCTCGTGGAGCAACACCTCGCAGGCCTGCCGTTCGGTGAAGTCGTAATAGGTGGACATGCTGATGGTGTAATCGCTGACTCGGGGACGAAACAGCCCTATCCTCGCCTTCCAACTGCATGAACCCATGCGCGTGCGAGCCTTCGACAGGCGAAAGACGGGCGTGGGCAACTCTCCGCCAAAGCTCTCCGCATTGAACCGGGCGAAATGGACGGCCATCCACTCGTGGTCTACAATCATCTTAGTGTGGCCACCAAGTATTCCGAGCGTGTCCCGATGCGGAACTTTCCTCCCCAGATGCCCATGCCGCTCGTTACGAAATAGTGCGTATTGCCCTTGCGCAGAGGACCATAGGCATCTTCGTAGATGGCGTCCTCAATCCAACTGATGGGCCACACCTGTCCATAATGGGTGTGCCCGCTCAACTGGAAGTCGACGCCACACCGCTCGGCTTCCTCCAGATGATAAGGCTGGTGGTCGAGGAGGATGGTGTAGCGCGTCAGGTCCAATCCGCGCATCAGTTCGTCCAACGTCTTCCGCCGGCGGTTGGTGCGGTCGTCGCGCCCCACGATGTTGACGCCCGCCACGGTGGCCGTACTGTCGACAAGGAGGTGGATGCCCGCCTCACGATAGAACGCCACGGAGGCCTCGCGCCCGGCATAATACTCGTGATTGCCCAAGCAGGCGTAGACGGGTGCCTGAATGCGGCGGAACACGGCAGCCATGTCTTGCTGCCGGATGGCGCGTATGCTGCCATCGACAATGTCGCCTGCAACGAGCACCAGGTCGGGGTGCTCGGCATTGATCAAATCCACCCAACGGCCGAACTCGGCAGCCCGGTTGTGATAACCCAGATGCAAATCGGAGAGCATGATGATTTTCAGCGGCCGGGCCACTTTTTTCCCAGGCGTCTCGAGCGTCACTGGCTGGCGATATTTCCGACCATAATGGAGATTGCCATAGAGGAAGATGACAAAGAGGATGGCGGCGACGAGCCCCGTGCCCACCCAACTGTGACGGAGCAACGATGGCGGAACAAGGTGGACAAGGCGTCCGAAGTCGAGCAGGAGAAAGAGCAGGACGACGTAGAGCAGGATGAAGATGGAGGAATATCCCACCTCATAGCACACTTCGGCCCACGTCATGGGCAGCCGGTCAAGTCCGCCAAAGAAGTTGAAAAACATGGTCAGGAAGCACAAGAGGAGCACACCGACCACCGCCGACCGTCCCAGGGTTCCGAGGGGCAGTAGCGTCCACACCCGCAATAACGAATAGGTCACGCCCGCAAGGGGCAGCACAAAAAAGATGATGGGCCAAAAGAATTTCATGATAACCAACTTTTATCGATAACGTTACAAAAAAGAGGCCGTTCCCTACAAGGCCGCGACAAGGCCAAGGGGGTCAACAGTCACGACAGGACGCCCCGCCGCGCGGCAAGCATTCGCACCATGAGGCGCGCGGCATTGTCAGGAGCCGACTCTTGTCCGAGTCGCCCGGCTACGAGCCGGTAGCCCTCAAGCATGGTGGCGCGGGCGGGAGCTCCGGGCAGGATGCGGCGCAGCTCCGAGGTGATGCCGTCGACGGTGAAGCGGTCGGCAAGCATCTCGGGCACGACTTCGCGACCGGCAATGAGGTTGACCAGCGAGATGTATTTCACGTGTATGACATGATTGAATGCGAAGCGGATGAGATGCGGCAACGGCGTCTCGTAGCACACCACTTGGGGGACGCCGAACAGGGCCGTCTCCAACGTGGCCGTGCCGCTGGTGACCAAAGCCGCCGTGGCGTGGCTGAGCAGCGCATAGGTGGCATTGGTGACCGCCTTCACGCCTGTCCCCTCGATGAACCGGCGATAGTAGGCGTCATCAATAGAGGGAGCCTTGGCCAGCACCATCTGATAGTCTTCGAAGCGGGCGGCGGCCTCCATCATGGCAGGCAAGTTGTCCTTGATTTCCTGCTTGCGGCTTCCGGCGAGCAGGGCGATGATGGGACGCGTGGGGTCGAGGTCGTGAGAGAGGCAGAAGTCGGCGAACGACTCGGCGTAGTCCGCACGGAAATCGCTCACCTCCTCGGCCGTGGGATTACCCACATAATGGATTTTGAACCGGTGGCGCTGCTCGTAGAAAGGCACCTCGAAAGGCAGTATGGAGAACATCTCGCTGACATCACGGCGGATACGCCGTACACGCCACTCCTTCCACGCCCAGACCTTGGGCGAGATGTAATAGTACACGGGGATGTCTGTCTTGGCCCGCACGAATTTGGCGATATCGAGGTTGAAACCCGGATAGTCAACGAGAATGACCACGTCGGGCTTCCACGCCACGATGTCCTGCTTGCAGAGCGCCATGTTGCGGAAGATGGTGCGCAAATGGAGCAGCACGGGAACGAAGCCCATATAGGCGAGCTCGCGATAGTGCTTCACCCGCGTGCCACCCTCGGCGGCCATCAAGTCGCCACCGAAGAAGCGGAAAGAGGCATCAGCGTCGTAGGCCTTGAGCGAGCGCATGAGGCGCGAGGCGTGCAGGTCGCCCGAGGCCTCGCCTACGATGAGATAGTATTTCATGACTCCATCCCCCAGCTTTCAAGTTCGTGCATGAATCCGTAGGCCGTAACGTCAATGGTCGTGGGCGTGATGGCCACATAGCCCTGATCGAGCGCCCACTGGTCGGAGCCAACGGCTCCGGGCTCGTCATTGCGGTACTTGCCCACCATCCAGTAATAGTCGTAGCCGCGCGGATGCCGGCACTTCACCACCTCGTCGGTCCAACTGCCATAAGTCATACGGCAGACTTTCACTCCCTTGAAAGGCGGGAACTGGGGGAAGTTGACATTCAGACAGACGCCGCGGGGCAGGCCGTGGGCCAGGGTCTGCCTGACGATGGGCACGACATAGGCTTCGAGATAGGACAGGTCAGCGTCCTCGTCATAGTTGCAACTAGAAAAGGCCAGCGAGGGAATGTACTTCATGCATCCCTCCTGGGCCACCCCCATGGTGCCGGAATAGTGCACGTTGACGGTGGAGTTGTCGCCATGATTGATGCCGCCGATGATGAGGTCGGGACGCCGCCCGACGCAAAGTTGGTCGAGGGCGATCTTGACACAGTCGACAGGCGTGCCATTGCATGACCACACTTCGACATCGCCCATGTTGTGGCGACGCTTCAACCGCAAGGGTTGCGTGGCCGAAAAGGCACACGAGAACCCCGAGCGCGCGGACTCGGGAGCACAAACCAGCAAGTGGGCGTGGGGACGGAGCATATTGACAAGGTAGCGTATGCCCCCGGCATGATAGCCGTCGTCGTTAGAAATGAGTATAAAGGGTTTCTTGTCGTCCATTCGTCTTTGTTGCTTTTTGAATTTCTTTTTCGCGTTGCAAAGGTAAACGAAATCGAAGAAAATGCAAAATAAAAAACGTGAAACGATATGTTTCTCATATAAATTATGTAACTTTGCACTCAAAACCCATCCCCCGCCACACGGGTATGGGCAGAAGAACGAAACAAAAAGAGCAATGGCAAAAATTATCGCATTAGCTAATCAGAAAGGCGGCGTGGGCAAGACGACCACCACCATCAATCTGGCGGCCTCGCTGGCCACATTGGAGAAAAGCGTCCTCGTGGTGGACGCCGACCCGCAGGCCAACGCCTCGAGCGGACTCGGGGTAGACCTGAAGGAGGTGGACTGCTCCATCTACGAGTGCATCATTGACCATGCCGACGTGAGAGACGCCATCTATACCACCGACATCGACGGACTCGACATCATACCGAGCCACATCGACCTGGTGGGCGCCGAAATCGAAATGCTCGACCTGGACAACCGGGAGAAGGTGATCAAGCACCTGCTGGAACCCATTGCCGGTGAATACGACTATATCCTCATCGACTGCTCGCCGTCGCTGGGACTCATCACGGTGAACTCGCTCACGGCGGCCGACTCGGTCATCATTCCCGTGCAATGTGAATACTTCGCCCTCGAAGGAATCAGCAAACTGCTCAACACCATCAAAATCATCAAGAGCAAGCTGAACCCGAAACTGGAAATCGAAGGATTCCTACTCACCATGTATGACAGCCGCCTGAGGCTGGCCAACCAAATCTATGACGAGGTGAAACGCCACTTCCAAGAACTGGTGTTCAAGACTGTAATCCAGCGCAACGTGAAACTCTCGGAAAGTCCCAGCCACGGACTGCCCGTCATCCTCTACGACGCCGAGTCGACGGGCAGCAAGAACTATCTCTCGCTGGCCAAGGAAATCATCAGCAAGCAGGGTTGAACCAGATTCGGCCGAAGCCTCCCGCCAACGCCACCCCCTACGGAAAGATTCTAAATAACAAGGAAAATGCCTGTACACAAGAAATACAACCACAACGCGAAGACCAACGCCCTGGGCCGTGGCCTCGACGCCCTCATCTCTACCGAGGCCGTCAACACATCGGGCAGCTCGACGATTAACGAGATTCCCATTGACGAAATAGAGCCCAATCCCAACCAGCCGCGACACGACTTCGCACCCGAGGCCTTGGAGGAACTGGCCATGAGCATACACGAGATTGGCATCATACAGCCCATCACGCTAAGGCAGGTGAGCGACCACAAGTTCCAAATCATCGCGGGAGAACGCCGGTGGAGAGCCTCGCAAATGGCCGGACTGAAGGCGCTGCCCGCCTACATCCGAACCATCGACGACGAAAACGTGATGGAAATGGCCCTCGTGGAAAACATACAGCGCGAGGACCTGAACGCCATCGAAATCGCACTGGCCTACGAACACCTGCTCGAGTCGCCTGACATGACGCAGGAGAAGGTGTCGCAACGCGTGGGGAAAAGCCGCGCCGCCATCGCCAACTACCTGAGACTGCTCAAGCTTCCGGCACAGGTGCAGATGGCCCTGCAAAAGAAGGAAATCGACATGGGACACGCACGTGCGTTGCTGGCCCTGGACAGCCCGTCACTGCAAATCAAGATTTTCAAGGAGATTCAGAAGAACGGATACTCGGTGCGCAAGGTGGAAGACCTGGTGCAGCAGCTCAAGGCCGGAGAGGACCTGGGCGACGCCAAGAAGAACATCGCCACCAAGGCCAAACAACCCGAGGAGTTTGCCGATCTGAAGAAGCGACTATCCTCCTTCTTCTCCGCCAAGGTGCAACTGAGCAGCAATAACAAGGGGAAGGGGAAAATCAGCATCCCCTTTGCCGACGCCAACGACCTGCACCGCATTATGACCATCTTCGACCAACTGAAACAGGAACAGGAATCCAAGTGAACAGACTTGCACGCATCGTGATTCTGGCGCTTATGGCGATGCCGACGCTTGCCATGGCAGCGCGGCACGACTCGTTAACGATAGCGACGACCGACTCGCTCGCGATGATGACGGCCGACTCGCTCGCGACGGCCTTCAGCGTCCAAGACAGCTCCGCCCTGCCCAACAAACGGGTGAGGCAGAAACGCGACTGGGACACATGGAGACCCACACCGCAAAGGGCGCTGTGGCTGGCCCTCGTCATTCCCGGAGGTGGACAAATCTACAACAGGAAATACTGGAAGCTGCCTATCTTCTACGGGGGAATGGTGGGGTGCATCTACGCCATGAGGTGGAACAACCAAATGTATCATGACTATGCACAGGCCTACCTCGACATCATGGACGACGACCCCAACACGCAGAGCTATAACCAGTTTATGCATCTGGGACGAGAAATCACCAGCGAAAACAAACAACGCTACCAGGAACTATTCCGCAAGCGGAAAGACCGCTACCGCCGATGGCGCGACTTGAGCATGTTCGTGATGATCGGCGTCTACGCCGTATCGGTCATCGACGCTTATGTAGACGCCTCGCTGTCTGACTTCGACATCTCGAAAGACTTGTCGCTGCACCTGGAGCCGGCCGTACTGCAAAACCCCATCGTGAGAAATCCCGTCAAGGGGTCAGCCGTCGGACTGACGTGCAGCCTAAGTTTCTGAACACCAGCCTCCCCCGGGACGGGAGGGGCACACGAAACAAACGTAACTCTCAAGGCAAACCATTTTCAAAAAAAAGGAAAGCGAAACAAGAAACAAGACATGAAGAAACTGACCCTATGGATAACGGCCCTGCTGCTTGCCTGCCCATGCGCCATGCAAGCACAACAGGACAATGACGACAGCGAGACCATCACCGTGACCGACAATGACGGCAGCGAAGAGGAAATCGACGTGCCCGAGGCCATGAACTACGAACTCGACTCGCTGCTCATGCTTTATACCAACAGGACTTATCTGAAGGCTGACACGGCCTGCAACTACCGCGACGTGAACCCTGTGTTCGAAAAGGAGGTCTACATCGACCGACTGAAGCGGATGCCTACCATCATCGAAATGCCTTACAACGAGGTGGTGAGGAAATTCATCGACCGATACAGCGGACGGCTGCGACGCTCGGTGAGCTACATGCTCGGCGCATCAAACTTCTACATGCCCATCTTCGAAGAGGCCCTGGAGGCCTACGGACTCCCATTGGAGCTGAAATACCTGCCCGTGATAGAATCGGCACTGAACCCCAAGGCCGTGTCGCACGCCGGCGCCACGGGACTATGGCAGTTCATGATCGGCACTGGAAAAAGATACGGGCTGAAGGTGAACTCGCTCGTAGACGAACGGCGCGACCCCGTGAAGGCCTCGTATGCCGCCGCACGCTACCTGAGCGACCTGTATAAAATCTTCGACGACTGGGACTTGGTCATTGCCGCATACAACTGCGGACCCGACAAGGTGAACAAGGCCATACACCGCACCAAGGGAAACCCTGACTACTGGAACATCTACCCCTACCTGCCCAAGGAGACCAGGGGATACGTGCCGGCCTTCATCGCTGCCAACTACATCATGAACTACTACTGCGAGCACAACATCTGCCCCATGATTACCGACCTGCCCGCCAAGTCGGACACCATCATGGTGGACCGCGACATACACTTGCAACAAATCGCAGGCGTGCTCGGCATCGACATCGACCAACTGCGCGACCTGAACCCACAATACAGGCGCGACGTGGTGAACGGACTCAACGAACCCATGCCCGTGAGACTTCCCTCGAGACTGATCGGACCCTTCATTGACAACCAGGACTCCATCTACAACTATAAAACCGACGAGCTACTCTCCAAACGAGACGTGGTGGATGTGAACGACAGCGCTCCTGCCTATACGCAGACCAAACGTACCTACAGCAGAAGCAGCCGAAGCGCCTCACGAAGCCGGAACAGCCGGAACCGGAGAAGTGGCCGGAAAACATCGAAAAGCGTGACCGTGCGCCAAGGAGACACGCTGTCTGAAATCGCCGCACGAAACAACACTACCGTGAAAAAGCTGAGGAAGCTGAACGGCATACGCGGCAACAACATCCGCGCCGGCAAGAAAATCAAGGTGAAATAATCTCTTTTTATTCATTCGGGAATTATGGACGACGACGCACAGAAACTGAAAGACCAGCAGCGGGAGGCCGCCGACAACAAGATGATTAACGATGCGTTCCAGCATCTGCTCGACACTTACCTGGCTTCACGCCACCGCAAGAAGGTTGACATCATCACCAAGGCGTTCAACTTCGCACGCCAGGCACACAAGGGCGTGCGCCGTCTCTCGGGCGAACCTTATATCATGCACCCCATCGCCGTGGCACAAATCGCATGCGAGGAGATGGGGCTGGGATCGACCAGCATATGCGCCGCACTGTTGCACGACGTCGTCGAGGATACCGACTATACCGTCGAGGACATCCAAAACATCTTCGGACCGAAAATCGCGCAAATCGTCGACGGACTGACCAAGATCAGCGGCGGCATCTTCGGCGACAAGGCTTCGGCACAGGCCGAGAACTTCAAGAAACTACTCCTCACGATGAGCGACGACATCCGCGTCATCCTCATCAAAATATGCGACCGCCTCCACAATATGCGGACGCTCGCCTCGCAACCGGCAAACAAGCAATACAAAATCGCGGGAGAAACACTCTATATCTACGCTCCGCTCGCCAACCGCCTCGGACTGAACAAAATCAAGACGGAACTGGAGAACCTGAGCTTCAAATACGACCACCCGCAGCAGTATGCGAACATCGAGAAAAAACTCGCCGACACCGAAAAGCAACGCGACTTCCTCTTTGACAGCTTCACCAAGCCCATCCGGGAGGAACTCGACAAGATGGGCATCAACTATACCATCAAGGCGCGCGTGAAAAGCCCCTACTCCATTTGGAACAAGATGCAGACCAAGCATGTGTCGTTTGACGAGATCTATGACATCCTGGCCGTACGCATCATCTTCCAGCCCAAGATAAGGAAGGAGGAAATCAACGAGTGCTTCAACATCTATGTGGCCATCAGCAAAATCTATAAAAGCCACCCCGACCGCTTGCGCGACTGGCTCAACCACCCCAAGGCCAACGGATATCAGGCCCTGCACTGCACGCTTATGAGCAAGCAGGGACGCTGGATAGAGGTGCAAATCAGAAGCGACCGCATGGACGAGGTGGCCGAAAAGGGGCTCGCCGCACACTGGAAATACAAGGAGGGCGGCGAATACTCGGAGGACGAGGGAGAACTCAACGACTGGCTGGGTACAATCAAGGAAATCCTCGACGATCCGCAACCCGATGCCATGGACTTTCTCGACTCCATCAAGCTGAACCTCTTCGCCTCGGAAATCTTCGTCTTCACGCCCAAGGGGGAAATCAAGACCATGCCCGCCGGATGCACGGCACTGGACTTCGCCTTTCAGATTCACACCGTGCTGGGAAGCCACTGCATCGGAGCCAAGGTGAACCACAAGCTGGTGCCCCTAAGCCACAAACTGCACAGCGGCGACCAGGTGGAGATTCTCACCAGCAAGTCGCAACACGTGCAACCCTCATGGGTGAACTTTGTGACAACGGCCAAGGCCAGATCGAAAATACAAGCCATCCTGAGACGCGACAACCGCGAAATACAGAAGAAAGGCGAGCAGATGCTCACCACATGGCTGAAGACTATGGACATGGAACTCACCACGTCGGTGCTCGACAAGCTATGCAAGTTTCACGAACTGGACAAGCATGAAAGCCTCTTCCAGGCTATCGGTGACCATACCATCATCCTGGGCGACAAAGACCACGACGAACTCCTCGGAAAGAACGAGAAATCGAGCGGCGGGCTGGGATGGAAACGTTTCGTGCCCTTCCTGGGGAAAGACAAGAAGAAGGCCGACAACAAGGAAAAGGCGCCCGAGAAATTCACCGTGGGCGACAACTTCAACAAGAAGAAGCCGCTATTCATCAGCGAAGACAACATCCAGCAGCTCATCTTCCCCAATTGCTGCCACCCCATCCCGGGCGACGACATCATGGGATATATCGACAACATGGGCCATATCGAGATTCATAAACGCTCATGCCCCGTGGCGGCCAAGCTGAAGTCGAGCTTCGGCAACCGCATCATCGACGCCAAATGGAACATGCACCGCAAAATCTTCTTCGACGCCACCATCGAGGTACAGGGCATCGACCGCAAGGGAATGCTGCTCGACGTGTCGAAAGTGATTTCCGACCAGCTCGGCGTCAACATCCACAAGGTCACCATCAGCAGCGACCAAGGCATCTTCGACGGCAACATCGAGCTCCGCGTCTATGACCGCAACGATGTGAAACTGATTATAGACAAGCTCAAAGACATACCCGACTTGCAGGAAGTGCAACAAATCGTGTAGCCCTAACCCGAAGCAGACCGAGGCAAGAAAAAGAGCCGGAAGGACCGGAAAAAACTTGGGAAGCCTGGCTATGAAAGCCCGTCCCGCTCTAATCCATACACATAAAAGAAAAACAAGAAACTGAGAAAACCAACAAATCAAACAAACCTTAAAGACTGAAATGAAGAAACTTCTCATGATTGGACTGGCCTTGCTGGCCATGGTCCAGACCACAGCCGCCAAAAGCTATGACAACCCCGACACCATCGTTGTCGCACGCGACGGCACAGGCGAGTTCCGCAACATTGCGGAAGCCCTGGAAGTGTGCCGTGCCTACATGACCTATCACAAGGTGATTTATGTGAAGAAAGGCACCTACAAGGAGAAACTCGTGGTGCCGGAATGGCTCACACACATCGAGATCTGCGGCGAGGATCGCGACAACACAATCATCACGTGGGACGACCACGCCAACATCAAGATGCCCGGAACCGACCATGGCATGGGGACGTTCCGCACATATACGCTCAAAATCGAAGGCAACGACATCACGCTGAAAAACATTACCGTGGAAAACAATTCGCCACGTATGGGACAAGCCGTGGCCTTGCACACCACCGGAACGCATCTGAGCTTCGTGAACTGCCGGTTCCTGGGACACCAAGACACCATCTTCACCGGCGTGGCCAATACAAGGCTCTACTTCGGCAACTGCTACATCGAGGGCACCACCGACTTCATCTTCGGTCCGGCCACGGCCTGGTTCGAGGGATGCACCATCTACAACAAAATCAACAGCTACATCACGGCCGCCTCGACGCCCGAGGAGGTGAAATACGGCTATATCTTCAATCACTGCAAACTCACCGCCGCCCCCGAAGCCACCAAAGTGTATCTGGGCCGTCCCTGGCGTCCCTATGCCTACACGCTGTTCATGAACTGCGACATGGGAGCCCACATCCGCCCCGAAGGATGGCACAACTGGGGCAAGGCCACCAACGAGAAGACCGCCCGCTACATGGAATACGGCAACACGGGGCCCGGAGCCAACACGGCAAAGCGCGCACCCTGGAGCCACGTGCTCAGCAAGAAAGAGGCTCAACGCATCACCCTGGAAGAGGTCTTCCAAGGCGACACCTCTTGGATTGTGAAATAAGAGGAAACGATAAAGAAGTCTCCATATCATCCCCCAAAAGCCAAGACAAGACTTCAGGCCATAGCAGGAAGCCATAAGGGAAACTTTCTATAGACAAAATCAGAAGCCCCCGAATCATTGCCGTCAAGGCCGATTCGGGGGCTTCCGTATGAGGTCAAGGCCGGTGATCCGGCCCGTTGGCATTTAAAGTTGGAGCGTGTAAAGATAGACTACGGCGGCGGGAATCGCCATCAAACTGGAATCGAAACGGTCGAGCATTCCACCATGACCGGGCAACACACTGCCACTATCCTTAATGCCGAGCGTACGCTTGAAGAGACTTTCGACGAGGTCGCCCCACGTGCCGAAGACCACCACGACCAGTCCAAGGCCCAACCACTCAAGGATGGAAAGCTGCGAGGGCGCGTCAGAAAGTTTCCCACTATTCGACAACCACCCCACGACACCAGCGGCCACAAGGACGAACACGGCTCCTCCGACGCTTCCCTCCCATGTTTTTCCAGGGCTGATGCGGGGAAAGAGTTTGTGACGGCCCAACAGCGAGCCACAGCAATAAGCCCCCGAATCATTCACCCAAAGGAAGATGAACAGGCTAAAGGGCAAAAGCATGTCGTAAGTGGGCATGCCCGCACTGTTAGTCTGAAAGGCCAACACGCTGATCAGCGCCAACGGCGCGGCCACGAACATTTGGCCAAGCATGGTGTAGGCCCAGTCGTTGATGGGGTTAGACTGCTTCAGATAGAGCTCCTCAACAAACAGATACATGATGCTGAGCACATAGGGCACCATCACCACGAAGCCGGCAACCCACTGGATGCGCCACGCCGCAACGGCCACGACAAGATATACCGCCGCCACCGTAGAGATAAAGCGGTTTACACGCACGTGCTCTATTCCGTTCACCAGTCCCGTGTACTCCCACACCGTCATTCCGGCAATGATGCAGAAAAGCAGGATCATGGCATCGGGGCGCAGGAATCCGGCCACCATGATGGCCACAAAGAGAACACCCGTGATGGTTCTCACAATCAGGTTTTTCAGTTTCTCGCTCATGTTTCGTTATGCATTATCAGCCTCGTCGGCCTCGTTCTGGTTTTTCTCCTTCTGCTGGCGCTCGTGCTCCTCGATAGCCGCCTTCACTTCCGGAATCTCCTTCACGGCCGCATCCACCTTGGGCTCCTCGGCCTCCATGATTTCCTGCGAACGGCTCAGCCATGGGCGTTTGCCAAAGATGTGCTCCACATCCTCGGCCATAATCACCTCCTTCTCAACAAGCAGGCGTGCCAGTTCGTTGTGTCCCTCCTTGTGCTCAAGCAGGATCTGCTTGGCCCGCTCATACTGCGAATTGATCATCTTGAGCACCTCGTCGTCAATCTTCTTAGCCGTCGTCTCCGAGTAAGGCTTTTGGAACTGGTACTCATTATTATTATAATAACAGATGTTGGGCAATTCCTCACCCATACCCATATAGGCAATCATGCCATAAGCGCTCTTGGTGGCCCGCTCCAAGTCGTTCACGGCGCCAGACGAGATATGTCCGGTAAACAACTCCTCGGCGGCCCGTCCACCCAGCAGCGAGCACATCTCGTCGAGCATCTGCTCCTTCGTGGTAATCTGCCTTTCCTCGGGCAGATACCATGCGGCGCCCAGCGCCTGCCCCCGGGGCACGATGCTCACCTTCACCAACGGGTCGGCATAGCGGCAGAACCAACTGATCGTGGCGTGGCCGGCCTCGTGGAGCGCGATGGTGCGCTTCTCCTCGGCCGTCATCACCTTGGTCTTCTTTTCCAGTCCACCCACGATGCGGTCCACCGCGTCGAGGAAGTCCTGGCGCCCCACCATCTTATGGTTGTGGCGAGCCGCGATGAGCGCGGCCTCGTTGCACACGTTGGCAATATCAGCACCCGAGAATCCCGGGGTCTGCCGCGAGAGCAAGTCCACGTCCACGGTCTCATCCACCTTCACCGGCCGCAAGTGCACTTGGAAGATCTCCTTGCGCTCCTGCAAGTCAGGCAAGTCGACATGAATCTGCCTGTCAAAGCGTCCGGCACGCAGCAAGGCCGAGTCGAGCATATCCACCCGGTTGGTAGCCGCCAGGATGATGACACCGCTATTCGTGCCAAAGCCATCCATCTCGGTCAGCAAGGCGTTCAGCGTATTCTCACGCTCGTCGTTTCCACCCATGGACGGATTCTTCGAGCGCGCCCGTCCCACGGCGTCGATCTCATCGATAAAGATGATGCAAGGCGCCTTCTCCTTGGCCTGGCGGAACAAGTCGCGCACGCGGCTGGCACCGACGCCGACGAACATCTCCACGAAGTCGGAACCACTCATCGAGAAGAACGGCACTCCGGCCTCACCAGCCACGGCCTTGGCCAGCAAGGTCTTTCCCGTTCCAGGAGGTCCCACAAGCAGGGCGCCCTTGGGAATCTTGCCACCCAAATCAGTATATTTCTTGGGATTCTTCAGGAAGTCGACAATCTCCTGCACCTCCTGCTTGGCCCCCTCCTGTCCAGCCACGTCCTTAAACGTGATGCCCAGGTCATTGCCTTTCTCATACATCTTGGCCTTGCTCTTGCCCACATTGAACACACCTCCAGGCCCGCCGGAGCCACCGCCACTCATGCGACGTCCCATCCACCAGATGAAGAACAACACGAAGAGTATCGGCGAAAGGTTGATCAGCAGCGTCACCAAGTCGTTTCCACTTTCATTCTTATAGCTGAAATCGCTGATTTTGCCCTTCTGCTGCTCCTGCGTCAGATACTTTTCCAGTTCGTCCACCGAACCGAATTCCACCTTAACATAAGGATTCGCCCCCACCTGCTCGGCCGTCATGCGGAACACATCGCGCACGTGTTCGGGCTTGACAAACATCTTCAGCGAGTTGTCGTCCTTGTTGATTTCCACATATTTGGCATAGCCCTTGTCCACATACGCCTTGAACTTGGTGTACGACGCATCCTGCGACGCCCCCGCCCCGAGACTGTTGGCCCCTCCCGAGAGGAACAACGCCACCAGCCCCACAATGATAAGCGCATAGAGCCAGTTCATGTTGAACCTCGGCATCTTCGGCTGATTATTGTTGGAATTAGGATTATATCCGTTCTGATTCATTCTCTATCCTTACTTATTTTATAATGCAACTTGGTCTACATCCGGAACATAGGTGAGCCGGGCGTCTTCCCAAAGATTCTCCAAATCATAGAAAGAGCGTACCTCAGGCAAGAAGATGTGCACCATCACGTCCCCATAATCCAAGGCCACCCACTGGTCGGTGCCCAGTCCCACCGCGTTGACAGGCTTCTCGCCCGCCCGCTCTCGGGCGAAATCGCCCACCGACTCGGCGATGGCCTCCACCTGCGAGGGCGAATTACCCTGGCAGATGACAAAGTAGTTTACGATGGCACCCTCGATATTCGACAAGTCCGCAATAACTATGCCAGAACCTTTCTTCTCTTGAATTCCGGCCGTAATGATATCAACGAGCTGTTTTGCTGTGTTCATACAAATGACATATATCAATAACTATTTTCCTTCTTTTCTCTTTCGCGAGATACAATGCAAAGGTAAGGCTTTAATCTCGGAAAAAGTGGAAGGAAAGCGTTTATTTACGATTTTTTATAAAAAAAAAGCCCAAAAGATTTGCAGATTCAGAAAAAAGCCGTACCTTTGCATCGCAATTCGGCGGCAAGCCCTTTGCAAAGACATCTTGGGATATGGTGTAATGGTAACACTACAGATTCTGGTCCTGTCATTCCTGGTTCGAATCCGGGTATCCCAACAAACACCAAGCCAGACTACTGACAAACAGCAGTCTGGCTTTTTTCATGCACCCAATTCAAGCTCACCCCGCCACTGACCCCAAATTCCACACACCAAGCCAAGACAAAAGACAATCAGGATAAAAGCACGCTAAGAAAAGATAAAGCAAACTCCACGCCGCCCACAAGCCCCAAAAGCGGAATGTGGCAAACAGCCACAGCCAAGGCGATAACGTCCTCTTGCATATTCTTATAAAAAAATTTCCCTCATATATATTGTCATTTCAAAAAAAAACCTTACCTTTGCAATTGATTGTTAACACACCCCATCCATCCGATGCGGGCCAGCAATGTCACTGCACTTCGGAACACCAAGACAACCTTCCGATTTGAATTCGTCGATTGATGAACCATCCCGACAAGGCGGGGCAAAACCTTCAAGGATAGAGCTTACCCTCGATCCTCCCTCCAAGACAGAAAAGTCGACCATTGGAGAGTCCTCCCATTATATCCCGCAACGACCCACCGGTCCCGACGACCACATCAAGAAATGGTACGTCCTGCGCGTACGTTATAATCACGACGCCACCGCCTACGACGCCCTCTCGGCCTCCGGCCTCCACGTGTTCTACGCCAACCACCACGTGGTCAAACTCATCCACGGCAAGCGCCGCAAAGTGGAAGCCCCGCTCCTGCCCGGCCTCCTCTTCGCCCACGCCACCAAAGCCGACATCGAAGACTTCATGTTCGGCACCTCCCCCATGTCACTCCACGTCCGCTTCTATCGCGACCGCACCCGTCTGCGCACCGACCAGGGACTGAACCCGCCCCTCACCGTAGACGACCACGACATGGACAGCTTCATCAAAATCTGCCAATCCGGCAGCCCCTACATCCAAGTCATCCCCGACGACAAGCAGGGCCTCATCCGCAAAGGCGACTGGGTGCGTGTCACCGGCGGCGACTTCAAGGGCGTGGAGGGCCGCACCGCCATCGTCAAGCGCCAGCGTTGCGTCCTCGTCGACCTCAAGGGCGTCTGCTGCGTCACCACCGCCTACATCCCCAAGTTCCTCCTCGAAGTGGTGACTCTGGAAAAAGTCTGAGAGGAATATCGCTCTACAATCATCTTCCTTTTTCTATATTCCATTGGGTAGAGTATAGCATTTATCTTCAGAATCTACTTCAACTGGAAAACCTTTATCATAAGATGATAAGATATAATAACATATCAGCACAAAAAATTTCTTGGTTAAAATCGAGCGAGAAATTATTGCCGAAGAACAGCAATGCTATTAGGACTTTATTATATCCTGAAAGTATTAATGAATTGGAGAAGATTGTCAAGGATTTATATTCACAGCACAAGAAATTCGATATAATAGGCTGGTCATCTAACACTCTATTCATGCCTTCGTATAAAATAGATTATCTTATTTGTACGAAGAAATTAAACAAATGGAAAGAGAAGGACAAACTAATTATTTGTGATAGTGGTGTTTCCGTTTCAAAACTAGCAAGAGAATGTGTCAAGAAAGGCTATAAAGGTTATTATGGCCTGATTGATCTTCCAGGTACAATCGCAGCTGCCGTATATGGCAATTGTGGATGCTTTGATTGTTCTATTAGTGAACTCCTTGATCATATAACTTTTTTAAATGAAGAAGGAAATATAGTCGAACTATATCCAGAAGATTTAAAGCCCACTTTACGCAGTTCTGTTTTAAAAAGGAAAGAGATAAATGGAGTTATTACTAAAGTTTATTTAAAGATAAACAAAGGTAATGCTGACGAAGAGACGAAGAAAGCTAACAATGTAAGAGAGATTCGTCATCAAACTCAGCCTACTGGTATCAACAACTTAGGCTCAACCTTTGTGCTTGGAAAAGAACTCAGCAAAAAAGGACATCGCTACTATTGGATAGAGAGTAATCTTCGAAAGTGGCTTAGGATTAAGAATGAAAGAATTATATTTTCAATGGCTTTAACATTAATTGGAGGCCATAAATTTACACCATATTTGTTCGATTTGGGTAGATGGATGTTTTACGACACAAAATCATACGACTTGTTGTTCAAGTATGAGCGTTTCATAAAGACACTCTTCCCGAAAGCCCATCTTGAAATAGAGGTTAGAAAATAGACTATAAGTGGAATCTCTTTCCGACAACAGACGATTGGCCAAAAACACGTTGATGCTGTACGTTCGTACATTCATCATGATGATTATTGGCTTCTTCACCTCACGTTTAATTCTGAATGCGCTGGGGATAGAGAACTATGGCATCAACAATGTCGTGGCTGGCTTTATTGCAATGTTTTCTGTGGTGCAGACTACTTTAACAAACTCCACCACTCGTTTCATGACGTTTGAGCTTGGCAAAGGAGAAAATGCAAATCCTAAAAAGGTTTTTGGCATTGTGATGACCATCCATATTGGTTTAGCTGTTTTCATGGTTCTCTTGCTCGAAACGGTAGGCCTATATTTCCTTAACCATGGATTGAACATTCCTCCATCACGCATGTGGGCAGCAAACTGGGTTTTCCATTTTGCCATTATATCCATGTTTATTGGCATAATAAATTCTCCTTACACGGGTCTCATAATCGCCCATGAGAAGATGAGTGCCTTCGCCTATCTTTCTATGCTTGACGTGACAATCAAGCTACTTATAGTTTATCTCCTTTACATCACCCCTTTTGACCGACTTGTTACCTATTCAGCCTTTTATCTGTGCACGAACTTTATAATTATAGCCATTTACCACATCTATTCTCGGAGGAAATTTCCAGAGGCCAAGTACCGATTCGTAAAAGATAAAAAAAGTTATGTTGAGATATTCAGGTTTGCCGGCTACAACTTTGCTGGTGGGATTGCCAGTATGCTTAGCACTCATGGCACAAACATTCTTATAAACCTCTTTTTTGGCGTCACACTTAACGCCGCCATCGGAATAGCCAATCAAGTGCAAGGATTAGCCACTAAGTTCGTTGGCGATTTCATCACAGCTCTTAAGCCGCAGATTACAAAGGAATATGCAGCTGGCAATATCGGCAGATCCATGAGGCTTGCTTTCCGAGGGTCAAAATTCTCTTTCTATCTCGCTTTGCTGCTCGCCATACCAATAGAGGTCCGCACCCCATACATATTGACGTTTTGGTTAAAGATATACCCTCCAGAAGCAGTTGGATTCTCAAGACTTATAATAATTCTGACAATGCTGGGGTTGCTGTCAGACACTTTGGTTACCGAAATGCTGGCATCTGGCAGGGTGAAGACATTCAATCTTTGGGTTGGAGGGTTGAGGTTGCTGATTCTTCCTTTGGAATATATCGTCCTATCTTTGTTCCATATTCCATATATGGTCGTGGGTGTACAGATATTCATGGAAATTGTCTCTTTGCTTGTGAGGCTCCGTTGCCTTGAAAATGTAACTGGCCGAAATCATATCACCCCTTTCATAAAATCTGTTGCGGCACCCATTTCGCTGGTCACCATAATCTCTGTAGGCTTGAGCCTAACATTGAACTCACACATACCTGACAACTTCATAGGCTTGTGCCTGTTCTCTGCCCTAACGATGATAGCCTGTATCGCATCTATCTATTTCTTAGGAATTACCGCCAGCGAAAGGTCTACTATTCAAAGTGCAGCCGTCAACAGGTTGAGAAAAATCGGTATAATTCGCACTTGACATGCATATAGGCATTCTGACCTTCCACCTTGCCCACAATTATGGGGCTGTGTTGCAGTGTTACGCCCTGCAAGAAGTGCTGCGGGGAATGGGGCACGACGTATGGGTCATCGACTACCAGCAGCCATTCATGTCTGAATGGTTTCGACCGAAACGGCTGTTTGGTGTTAGAAGCTTCTTGAAAGCTCTTAGAAAAGGCAGTCTTGCTGAATACATGAGTAAGAGCATGCATCCTTACAAAGTGGCACATCAATTCGAGACGTTCAGGAAGAAATATTTGCGGCTTACGGAAAAATGCTATGGGATGGATGACATTCCCCCGATGGACCTATACATCGTTGGAAGCGACCAGCCTTGGAATCCAGATCTCACGGGAGGGGCAGATATGGTTTATTATGGACAGTTCCACAGACCTTCAACATCCCGACTCACCACTTACGCCATGAGTGGTTCGATAGAGGCGATAAGCAAGGTGGGCTGGGAGAATGTTAAGCAGTACGCTATGAGTTTCGACACGCTGTCTTTCCGCGAGGAAAATCTTGCAAATAAGATTGCAGAGTTGACTGGTCGTCAATGTGAAACTGTCCTTGACCCAACTCTACTCGCAGACGCATCCTTATGGAAACCAATGATAAACAAGCGTTGGGCAAAGTGCAATTATGTATTGCTCTATCATGTCGGCGGCCCCAAACATGTTATAGAAGCCATAACAGAAAAAGCCCAAGCCATCGCGAAGTCTGAAAAACTTGAATTCATTGATGCCAGTCGCTATCAATACTCCCCTTCCGATTTCGTATCCGTCATCCGATATGCCCGCTATGTGATTACCGCATCCTTTCATGCCATGGTGTTTTCCATCATTTTCCACAAGCCTTTCATAGTGGTCAAAACAGGACAGGCTTCTGATGCAAGATTCATCAACCTATTAGATTCTTTGGGCATTACCAACGAAGCCTTAAAAGCTCCAGAAGACATCAGAATCCCTATACGGACAGATAACTCCGCAATAAGCAAGAAATTGGAAAAAGGAAAACAGGTTTCCATCAACTTCTTACATAAAATATAATCCTATGCGACAACGTGAGCTGAACATTGAGCTAATGCGCATCTTTTCGATGATGCTTATTCTGCTTTGGCATATCTCGGGTCACCTGTTGCCTTTGTTACCTAGCGGCGTAAACCATGTGGAAGCCCCACTCAACTACATCAATCTATTTATCACTTTCCATGTAGACCTTTTTGTAATAATCACAGGCTATTTTGGCGTTCATCATCGCGGAAGGTCACTTATGAAGATTATCTTATTATGCCTGTTCTACACATGTTTGCTAAACATTATATCTTTACTGAGAGGAAATGGAATAAACTGGAAAGACTTTCTGCCATTCAGCAACAACCCTTGGTGGTTTATGAAAGTCTATCTGCTTCTTCTCTTGATAGCTCCCATACTAGAACGTTATATGAGCATTTGTTCTAATAAAGAGTTCTACGCAATGCTCGCTATTGCAGCATTTATAAGCGTATATATGGGATGGTTCATGCACATATCACCATATGACAACCACGGCTATGACATTTTCAATTTTATCTTGCTGTATATCATTGGGCATTGGCTAAGGCTAGAAGATCAAATGACGATTAAGTTAAAAGCGGATTATAAGATTCCATTGGCCATATTCCTCCTTTGTTGTGTTGTGCGGTACAAAGTGCAACCCATAAGCGGACTAAACTGGTTGGACTACTCGTCTCCGCTAAACATCATCATGGCAATATGCGTGTTCTGCTTATTCTTGAAAATCAAAATTCCCCAAAAATTATCACGCATAATCTTATTCTTCTCATCGTCAGCCATCTCGGTATATCTTGTAACAGATTATCCAGACATGCGTCTTCTATTCGCACGGCTCTTAGGCCAAGGGATGGTCGCATTCCCAACCACAACAGGACAACTTGTATGGATTCTGGCATTCATTTTCATTTGTTTCACCATATGTAGTATCGTGGACAAACTTAGGATTTATCTGATTGATGCGCTAACGAGAAAAAAAGTGTAGACTCCTAATTTGTGACGGCATCTCCCCAGCGATTCATCTAAGAAACGCTACTAGACAACATTCTTTCTTAGAGCGGACCAGATAAGATACCAAGCAACAATCTTGACGTTCAACATCACAGGATTATCAATTTCTTAAAAGATTGATAAGAATAAAGTATTTAACGTGAGTTCGACGAATCCACGTTGATTAAGTTTGCATTTCAGCATGGATTTTCAGCATTTCGACGAATTCGTTATTAAAACTTCCGACAAGATTCTCCGTAAGATACTGCGTGGGAAATGGAATCGAAATAGCAATCAACGGATGCGTTCGTGGTATTTTTCCAAACATTATAGCTACCTCATTGACCATTATCGCGATGCACGGATTCCCCACGGAAAGAATGATGGTCCCATTTGGATGTTTTGGTGGCAAGGCAAAGGATCTATGCCACCCATCGTGAAAAAATGCTATGATTTGGCCATGCTTCACGCTCCTGAAGGTCATCCTGTTATTTTGCTAACGAAACAAAATTACAAGGATTATACCGATATACCTACATACATCATTGACAAAGTCAGTCGCCATGTCATTACGCTTACCCATTTCTCTGACATTCTCCGCATGAGTTTGCTTTTCAAACATGGAGGCCTTTGGATGGATGCCACAATGTACGCAGCATCAGACGTTCCCAAAACGATATTTGACAAACCATTCTTCTCTGTACGCACGCCCGACGACGGGCAGTGGGTTTCACGTTGCCTTTGGACTGGCTTCTTTATGGGTGGAGTAAAAGGCCATCCTTTGTTCGGCTTCGTACGCGATTTATTCTTCGACTATTGGAAAGGCCACGACGAACTGCTCGACTACTTTCTCATTGATGTTGGCATCGTAATGGCATACGACAATTTACCTCAAATAAAGAAGTCGGTAGATAATGGCGTGTGGCACACCGACAAGCTCTTTTTCCCACAAAGCCACATTGATCAACCGATTGACATTCAGACTTATCAACGACTGCTGAAAGAATGGTCCTTCTTTAAGATGACTTACCGTGACTATTTCGGAAAATTGATGGTCAAGAATGACAAGGGGGAATACACCTGGTATGGATACATGCTCACCCATTAGGCTTTCGGTCATTGTTCCTGTCTATAATGCAGGCGCGACTCTTCATCGCTGCGTAAAGAGCATCTTGCAATGTGACGAGGATGACATGGAAGTCATTCTCATCGATGATGGCAGCATCGACAACTCTTCCGACATCTGTAAAGAATTTGCACTACGGGACAAGCGTGTAAAGACTTTCCAAAAGGCTAACGGAGGGGTGAGTTCTGCACGCAACCAAGGCTTGGATATGGCTAAAGGAGAATGGATAACTTTTGTGGATGCCGATGATTTGGCAGCACTTCCTCTTCTGACCTACAATCCAGGAAAAAACGATTCGCTTGCCTGTTTCAACTGGGAATACACGACAGGAGAGAAAGAGGATGAATACTTGGAAAATGGGATGTATAAAGGAAGTCAAGTGCATGATTTTCTACATCTTCATCTGTCAGATTTTATATTCCGTTGCCCTTGGGCGAAGCTCTTCAAACGGTCTACTATAGAGGACAACCACATCCGTTTTGACGAACGGTTCCATTTGGGCGAGGACAATCTTTTTGTGCTCGATTACCTTCGCTATTGCCATGCTATTTCCACGGTGAGCGACACGGGCTATATCTACTTGCGTCCAAGCCAGTCAAAGTACACTTTACCATTGAATGTAGTCGCTGAATACCTCTCGGCTTTTATAAGCAGTTATCATGCATTGGGCATCGACTGCAAGCCCTTGCTCATGTTGCTGGAATACTATTATTCCATGAGAGTGAGCGACAACAAATGGAAAACAAAAATCAAGTGGGAAAAGATTTCTGCTGTTAGGGATATTCGCCGCATCTGTTGGATGGAATACGGCAAGAAAGAAAAAGCATATATAGCCATGAGGAGGTTGCTAGCCCCTCTTGTTCATTGATATGGTGAACTATAAAGTCAGCATAATAGTGGCTGTCTACAACGTGGAGCGATACATTCGTCGATGTGTTGACAGCCTTTTGGCACAGACCTATCACAATATAGAGGTCATCCTCATTGATGATGGGTCTACAGATGGCAGTCCTGCCATTTGCGATGAATACGCTTCGATGGACCACCGGGTTAAGACTATCCACAAGGCCAATGGAGGAGTAAGCACGGCGCGGCAAGCCGGACTTGATGCGGCATCAGGTGATTACACCATCCATGCTGACCCCGATGATTATGTTGAAACAACAATGGTGAAGGAATTGCTCGATGAGGCTTTGCGTACAAATGCGGACATCGTTACCTGCGACTTCTTCATGAATGAAAAGTTGAAAGAACAAAACTACACCGATAGCGCAGACCTTCTCAAGAGGCTCATAGATATCAGTTGCATTTGCGTTTGCTGGAACAGTTTTATTCGCAGACAATTCATCGTAGAGCATGGCATTTCGTTCTCTCCCAGCTGGCTTTCCATGAGCGAGGACTTCCTTTTCCTCATTCGTATGCTGGTGGCAGGGGCGGCGGCCACCCATCTGCACAAGGCTTTCTACCACTACTGGGTCAGCAACGCCAGCAGTCTCTCCAACCGCCATTCCCCCAAGAAGCTAGAGTCCATCAAGGCCGTCATCAGCGAGATGGGAACATTGGTGGAAGCCAAGGATTATGACGGATTCTACAACCGGAAGAAGTATGCCATCATGTACGCCTACCAAGGCAGGATGTTTAGCATCATCCCAACACTTTACCCAGAAATTCACGACAGACTAAAGGCAGAAGGCAAGAAGGACAGCCATTACGGTCTTGATTGGCAACTGTCGCATGCGCTCGACCATCCACGTTTAACTTATTACCGGTCTCGGATTCGTCATTATGCCCACCGTTTAAAAAGATTACTACATGTCCCTGTTATCAATCATCGAACACACTCGTGTGAGGCTCGACAGTCTCTATGAGCATGCCGTGCGTCACCGTTTCGC
>CAYQUN010000016.1:0-59151 GCA_964420715.1 uncultured Prevotella sp.
GCATGCCCTACGCCTATAGCTATTCGCCCGTCGAGGGCTCGTCGGTGCAGCAGGTCCCCGCTGAGTGGACGCGCTACACCGTCGCCTTGCCCCAGGGCACGCGCCACTTTGCCATCCATCACACCAGCACCGACAAGTTCGCCCTGCTCGTCGACGATGTCACCTTCAGTCCCGAGCAGCCCACACTGAGCGGATACAACGTCTATCGCGACGGCACGCTCGTCGGCACCACGACGCCGCTATCCACCTCCTGGACCGACGCCGCCGGTGGTGGGGCCGACCACACCTACTATGTCACGGCCGTCTATAAGCAAGGCGAAGGGCCGTTGAGCAACGCCGCCACCCTGGCCACCGGCGTGCGCGGCGTCGAGTCGGCAGGCTCCGCGCCTGCCACCACGCCCGCCTATGGCGTCACCGGACAGCGCGTGCCTGAATCTTATCACGGCATCATCGTCCGCAAAGGCAAGAAGGAGGCCCGCTAGCCACGTGCCCGTCGCCTTCCGATAGATGTGAAAGTATAAAAAAACAAAATAAGAAAAACAAAGCAAGAAAAAATGAAACACAAATTGATGTCCGCCCTTGCCCTCCTTGTCGGCCTGCTCTGTGCCGGCAACGCGTCGGCGGAGTCGCGCGTGCCCTACGATTTAGACTTCGAATCTGACATCCTCACGGGCAGCCACGACTTCTCCCTTGCCACTGGCTGGGGGCATGTTGTCGACACGTTCTTCGACGAAGGCACCTGGGAGACCCTCTATGTCGACTACAGCGTGATGCCGCACTCCGGCGTCGGCGGCTCCACGGCCCTGGCCGTGGGCAACCAGGAACTGCAGGTGTCGACCGACTTCGCCACCTACACCCACGACCTCTACGACCTGCTCGTCACGCCGCCGCTCACGGGCACGGCCACCTTACAGGTGAAGCAAATCCTCGCCTCGGGCGACGTCTGGTTCTATCGCATCGTGAAAGACCTCGACGGCTCGCTCACCCACGGTGTCGAGATTGAGACGGAGAAGAACCTGACCACCGACGGCTATACCACCGTCACCCTCAAGGGCTTGCGCCACCAGCGCGTCGGCATCCGCGTGAGCAACTGCCTGATCGACAATTTCCATGCTGACGAGGCCGACATCGCGCTCACCCCGAAACTGAAGATCGCACGGCTCGACCAAAGCGCCAACGGCACCTATGCTGACGCCGACGAGGCGGGCAACTACGCCGTCCGCTACAAGGTCACGCTGACCAACAACGGCGACATCGACCTCGCGCCCGGCGACGAGAACTACTCGCTCAGTGTCTGCGCCAGCGACATTGACGACACCGTCTACACCGCACCCATCACGGTGCCCCTGGCCGTGGGACAGACCTCTGACCCCATCGACATCAACTTCCAACTCAACATCGGCCAGTATCCCGCCAGCCACCGCTATGACGTCATTGAGAATGTCAGCGGCACCCGCGCCTATGGCAGCACCATCACGCCCGCACCCCACGACCCCGTGTTCTTGGCCACGCTCGACAATGGCGCCGACACGGTGGCCTTCGGCGACACGGTGGCCTTCGGCACGTCGTCAAAGACCATCACCCGCGAGTTCACCTTCCACAACGACGGTGCCACGGACCTCGTGGCCACGCGCTTCGCCGCTACCGGCGACTTCACCACCGACACCAACCTTCCGCTCACGGTGCCCGCACATGGCGCTAGGAACGTCGTCGTCACGATGAGGGCCGACAAGCCCGGCCACAAGGTGGGCACCCTCCAGCTGCAGGGCAACAACGTCGACTACGCCGTCACCCTCGAAGGCACGGTCATCGACTCCACGCTCTGGTTCGTCGACTTCGAGGACAACCGCGTCCCCGCCAACATGGTGGCTGAGAAGAACTGGGACACCTACGACTTCCCGCCTCACGTCGGCCTCCGCGGCAATGTCTATTGTGCCGAGAACTACGCCCTCAACCCGCCCACGAAACTCATCTCCCCGCTGCTCGAGGTTCACGAGGGCGACTCGCTCACTTTCGACGCCGCCAAGCGCAGCGACAACTCTGTCATGAGAATCTACTACTCGGCCGACCGTAACAACTGGATTCTTCTCGACTCCATCTCCGACACCGCCCCCGACTCGACGCGCCTGTGGAACAATGTCGCCGTGGCCAACAAGACCGGCTTCGGCACCGACTACCTCTTCGGCCACTACACGCTGAAGAACGTCCCTGCCGGACGCTGGTACATCGCCTTCGAGGCCGGCTATGTCTATCTTGACAATCTCTACGGCTTCAAGACCGTGGCCGTGGCCCACGACGTCTACGTCAAGACGTCTACGTTCCCCTCTGCCGGTCGGAGCAACAATGTGACCCAGGCCAAGGTCACGCTCCACAACGCCGGCGTCAATGCCGAGTTCCAGGGCTCTTACGCCGCCACACTCTATCTCGACGGCCAGGCCGTGGCTACGGCGCCCACGCCCGCCATACCCGCGGGCGGCGATGCCGACTTTGTCTTCAGCTTCGCACCCCACGCTGTCGGCACCCACACCCTCTATGCCGAGTTCCGGGCCGCCGACAACGCCTGGACAGCCACCACGGAGACCGTCTCGATAGAGGTGTCCCAGGAGACCGCCGACCACAGCGTGCAGGTGGGCCACGTGGGCAACCCCCGCTTCTCCTCGGTGCCCCTTGACCTCAACTTCTGCAACAGCGAGACCGAGACCGTCTATCCCTCGCGCTTGCTCAGCCTCAAGGCGGGCGACCAAATCACCGGCCTGCTTTATCGGGGCGCCAACAACAGCGGTTCCGAGCTCACCACACACGTCAGCGTGTGGGTCGACAATGCCGCCGACACCACCTTCCTGCTTTCGGCGGCAACCGACGCCGATGCCGCCGGACTGACCCGGGTGTTCGATGGCGACGTGACCTTCCCCGTCGTGGGCAGCGTTGACGAGAATGCCGACATGCTCGACATCCGCCTCGCCCAACCCGTCGTCTACAGCGGGCGCCACCTTCGCATCGTGGTCCGCTCGACGGCCGACATCTACAAGTCTGTCACCTTCGAGGCCGACAACAGCACCCGCGAGCTCTGCCAGTCACGCTATGAAGACAATTCCAGGCTCTTCTCCACCACGGAGTTCAGCGACGACTGCCTGCCCGTGGTCCACCTCTCGATAGCCTCCGAGCCCACCCGCATCGAGGGTACGGTGACCGACGCCGCCACCGGCGCACCCCTTGCAGGTGCCACCGTGCGGCTCGCCAACGGCCCCGTGGTCTATGATGCCACCACCGGCGATGACGGACGCTACGCCCTGACGGTCTATCAGAACACGAAGACTTACACCCTGACGGTGACCCGCCAGGGCTACAACCCTTACCGCCGCAAGACTGTCGACGGCTCGGTCTCCGCCACCATTAACGCCCCGCTGGAGCAGGCCCGCGGCCTCTTCGTCGACCAGGCCGACATTCCCCAGTCCGGCGAGGTTAACGCTCCGTTCACCGTCGCCGCCACCATCGCCGACTACGCCCCCACGGCCGTTGCCGCATCCGGCTATACCGCCGCCCTCATGTTTGGCGGCAACATCGTGGCCACCGCTCCCACGGCCGATGTCGACACCGGCGGCAAGACCACCCTCGCCTTCGCCTTCCGCCCCCATGAGGCCGGCACCTTCAAGGCTGTGGTCGTGCTCACGGGCACCCGCTGGCAGTCCACCAGCGACACCGTCGAGGTGAGCGTCATCCCCGAGCAGCTGGCACGCACCGTCCAGGCCGGCGACAGCACGTCGCTCTCGACTCCGTCGGCAAGCACCGCCCCGCTGACGCTCTACAACTATTACAGCCAGAGCGAGGCCCTCTATCCCGCCTCCAAGCTCAACATCCCCGCCGGATCACACCTCACCAGCCTGACCTTCCGTGGCTACACCGATGGATGGCAGGAGGGCACGTTCGACACCCAGGTGCGGGTCTACATGGACAACACCACCGACAAGGCTCCCGCTGGCACCACCGTCCACGACACGGCCACGATGGCCAAGGTCTTCGACGGTCCCGTCACCATCACGAAGAAGGCTGGCTCAGAGACCGCGACCATCGTCCTCGTCACCATTCCGTTGCAGTCAGACTTCGTCTACGACGGCACCAACCTCCGCATCGCCTTCAGCGCCAGCTCGGCCACGAGGGAGTACACCCGCGCCCACTTCGTCCTCGACGACGGCGTGCCCCAGGGGGCCCTGGCACGTGGCGCCGACAATGCCGATGACCTTGCCACCAAGGCCTACGACTCCGTCTCGCTGCCTGTGGCCTGGGTGGGCTACAGCCACGCCACCACCGTCAGCGGCTGTATCACCGGTCCTGAGGGGCAGGGGGTGGGCGGTGCCACCATCACCCTCGCCACCGCCGACGGCATAGCCTATGAGGCCACCACCGACATGTCGGGATATTACCTCCTCACCATCGGCCACACCGGACTGGCCTACACGGCCACCATCGCGGCACCGGGCTACGCCACGGCCTCCACCACGTTGACGGTGGCCGACGCCGATGTCACCCTCGACCAGGCCTTGCAGGCCGACGCCACTGGCATTGGCTCCATCGTGACCGCCCCGCAGGCCGGCACTCCGGCCTACAACCTTGCCGGTCAGCGTGTCACCCCGCATTATCGCGGCATCGTGGTGACCCAGGGACGCAAGGTCCTCAGAAGATAAAAGAAGAAAGAAAAAGAAGAGAAAAAAGGGGGGACGGAATCTCTCCGTCCCCCCAAAAAAGAAATCCAAGCCCGTGCGGACCTTCCCCGAGAAGGCCCGTGCGGGCTTCCTTTTCCCGGTTCACGACACCTGCCCCGTCGACCGTTTCCATGGGGCCGTCTCTTCCTCAAAACATTATGCCGAAACTGAGGGAATGGAAGCGAGGCCCGTAGCCCGCATCAAGAATGTTGCAGGGATTATATTTGACGTAGAAATCCAACCACGGCGTGATGACCGATGCCATGACATCCACCGTCAGCCTGTTTTGATGGATGCCGTTATATTTCACCTTGTGTTTCTCGCCATCAAGCCGATACCTTGTCAGGATTCTCGCCCGTGGCGTATAGTTGACGACAGGTCCGAAGGAGGCCCCCCAGTTCTTCCGGCTGTATTCATACATCAGTGGGAAGATGAAGCTGTACGCCTTGATGCGAGAGAACTTCGGATCAGCGTCCTCGGGCAGGGGTGCCACTGACACGTTGCCATTGTCAGCCTTGACAAACTGGTTGCGGTTCGTCATCCGCCAGTTGCGCCAGCTCATTCCCACGCCAAACGAGAACCGGTTGCCGTCGAGCCACGGGCGCACGCCGAAGTCCATCCAGAAGGCAATCTCGATAGACTGCCATGTGTCAGTCTTCACGTCGCCGTTTCCGCCTGTGGCGCTGTTGAAGCCCAGCAAGACGTGCCCTTCGGAGGAGTTGCGGGGATAGGGCGTTCCCTACGCTCTTGACGAATACATTTTCATAAGCATCCCTGCTTCTGAATACAATAGCCTTGACGTATGTATCAAGCTGTTCCTTGTTTTTACGCAACAGTTTTTTGTGTGCATCAGAAGGTGGAGGTAGTATTCTATCTATAGACTATTTTTATCATAAACATATAACGTGAGACATTTTTTGCGGTCAGCAGCTCAAGTTATTGAATACAAATATATTACTTTCTCCATTATTTCGCAAACATTATGTAATAATTTAAGAATTGTTGTTTAGTTTTAATGGGGTTCTTCTATGGCAAAAAGTTTTTGAAGACTCAGCAAAGAATAGCATAAGAAGTCCTCTCGCTAAAAAGACGCACCATCCCAAATAGGCGATGCGTCTTTTGTTATGCTCTGAGGATAGTTAATGTTTTACATCCCATTGTATTGGAACATTTTTCAGCACAATAAGTCCTTTGTTTTCGTAGCTTGTGCTAACACCAATCTGGAGTTGTTGAATTGTAGTTGCGGTACGTTTGACATCTATAAAATTGTCTGAAGGTTTTAGTTCAATCTTCATATACACGCCTTCCGTCACCGGATAATCATACCATCCTGCGGATTCCCGCGACTCGTAGGTGTTGCCGTCCTGATCTATCATCAATGCTGGCAATACTGAGTTGCAGCCAAAGCTGATCGATGTAAGATTTGAAATCATCTTAACCTTGAATACTAGACTGACTTCGCCGTAGTTTGTTGAAGTAGTCTTGCCGTATGCCCCCACAAGCTGTATGTCTGCAGTGCTAGGTATTGGATTGCGAATTGTTCCACCACCATCAATAGCTGCTTCTGTCCCTTGGGGCTTCAATGGCGACGATGGCGTAGTGGATGACGATGATGTAGCTCCGGTTACTACTTCTACACCTTTCTTTACTTTTTTGAGCAGTCCGCCCAGTCCCTGCGCGTTCATATCCATTGCACCAAAAGTCAGCAAGGCTGCGCACAACAATAAAATCTTTTTTGTTCTCATGTGTCTTATTATTTATCATTTGTTTGTCGTTGCAAAGATAGGATAAACAATTATACATACGAATAGCAAAGGGTCAATTTGACGGATTGGCAACTATTATTTTACGATTTGATGTTTTTCGGACTGCTTGCCATTTGGAGGAATTAAAAGAATTGTATAACTTTGTACACACAGAAATTACATGGAAACAAATACTATAAAATCCATTTGTGACTTTACGTTTGGAATGCTGTTCATGTTCCAAATTATAGGAACTTGTGCAATGTATGTGAAGGGACGGCAACATCATCTTCAGAGAATGATGTTCCGTTTCATGCTATATCTTACGTGCATCAGTTTTGTTGAGGCTGTTTATTTCTTCTTCTTTCCCAGTACGCCACATTCACTCACATCCCATTTGACAGACATCTTAGAAATGACTGTCATGCCGTGGGGCTTTATAATTATTACCCGACTGACACAACCACAAAGGAATTTGCTATGGATAATAGTCGTAAATACTGTGTTATACGTATTACTCTTGGCATGTTATGTTGTCCTTGAATCAGAGACTATTTATAAAGCAATACTGGCTTTTTCAGTTTTGTATTCCTTTGCCATTATTGTCTACGGGTGGATTTCTGTCAAGCGGTTTAATAGAGAACTTAATAACAACTTCTCTGATGACATGCTCTCTCTATATTGGCTGAGGTACTTGGTCTATCTATATGTAGCAATACTGCTTATCTGGATGGTGGCTACAGTTTATGCCACAGAATGGATGGTAGCAGTCTATAATGTATGCATGTTGGTTTTCCTTCTGCTCTGGTGCTATTTCGTATTCAGACAAGAAGATATGCTTGAAGCGCTTGCGCTAATGCACGAGGAAGAAGCGCAAAGACAGGAGAAAGTTGGAAAGGATTATCCATTTGAGAATAATTTAAAAAAAGCATTCGAAGAAGAAGCTGTTTATCTTAACCCACGGTTAAATATCGCCGAACTGGCAATAACCGTCGGCACAAACCGCAGTTATTTGTCGGCATACCTAAACCAATATCTACATACGACTTTCTATGAGTATGTAAACCAATGGCGCATTAAACGTGCAAAGAAACTGCTCGTAGAGTCTAACCTCACTCTTGAACAAATAGCCGAGAAGTCAGGCTTTAACTCGTTGAGCAGCTTCAGGCGATATTTCAGAAAATCAGCAGGCGTGACACCGGCAAAATATCGTAAGGCTATTGGTTGATAAAGTCATTTATCTTTGCTCGAAGGATTGTTTTGCTTCTTTCATAGCTTTATCTGCATTGCGAAAGTCATCCCGATCTTTAGTCGTTATGGTGATGGACTTCAAAACACTCATATCCTGAGCATTCCAAGGCTGTAACCTGATATAAGCATTTAACTTCAACTTCGTCCCTTTGGAGTAAAGGTCATTATGTGGTGTCGCATTATCTGGAACGGCATTAAGGTTGGCAGTGTAAAAAGCGTTATCATCTTTTTTGCTTAGAATAATTCTTAGGTCCGGGAAATGCACCACTCCTATGTTGGGCATATAAGTCCCGTCTGAAGTAAGTTCACCTTCTCCCACGAGTCTTACAGTTCCATTTTTGTCCACTTCATCAATCTTCATCGGTTGTAATATGTTAATGTGGATGTTTTTGCTGGTTTCTGTTGGAATTTCCTTGGTTATTATTTTCTTTCCTGCCTGTATTATTTTCTCTTTAAAGGCCTTATCCAGTGCTATTCCATTAACAAGAATTTTTGCAGCCTCGTCGCTATCTGAAGACTTTGCCATTTCTTCCCGAAGTTTACTCTCTTGCTTGTAATGGTTCATAACTATTGATGGTAATTCTTCGAGTAATCCATTCTTCGGCAGCTTGTCTCCGTTACATGCATTCAGTATAATAATTATACCTACTGCTAAAATTAATTTTAGTTTCATTGTTGTTTTAATCAATTGGTTATTTACATTCTTTTATTTGCAAATATACATAACCTCTTTTCGTGAAGCAAGAGCAAAGAATAAAATATACCTTTTGACTTGATTGTTTTGATTATCTGGCTTATTCTTTACGGATTGATAGCGTAACAGTTACTAAACATTTTTGCTTCATAATTAAGATGTACCTTTATAATCCTATTTTATACTTTATGATATTGTACTCTGTCTGACAAGATATTTGGTGATAGAAAACTTAAATTATGGTTAATAAATAACAAAAATGTGTTCAGATGAAAATGAAAAAAGGAGTTAGAATATTCTAACTCCTTTTTTCTCAGGCGCTTCAAGATGGGCTTGAACCAACGCCCCCCTGACCTTGGTCACGACCATGCGGTCGAGCGGCACAATCTTTCCATCCATGATGCGGTTCAATTGCAAGTTTGCGTTCTGCGCAAAGGCAAGAGCCGTCAAGAACATCATGACAACCGTCAAAGCAAATCTTCTTCTCATTGTCTGTTCCTCTTTTTACAAGCCAAAGGCCGTCTCCAGTTCATGGTCCACCTGCCTCATGGGCTGGCACATGCCGTCCATGTTGAGTTCCACCTCGTCCATCACGGCCTCCCTGTCGGTCATCCGCTTGCCATAGACCATCATTTCACACTCGTTGTTGTTCTGATAAGCCACCACCCCCGCACCTGTCAAGACGAGCAGCAGGGCTGCGGCCGCCACCCGTCCCATCCATTTGTGCCGCGGGCTCCGTGGGCGGCTAGGCAGCGTATGGCTCACACCATCGAGCTGCACGCCCGAGAAGTCCAAGAACATCTGTCTGAAAGGCAGCAGTTCCTCGTCAACCTCCGGCGACGAGAAATATGCGTAGAGCCGGCGCTCCTCCTCAACGGTAGTCTTGCCATCGAAAAACCTGTCCGTGAGCCTCTTGGCATCCTTGTCGTTCATTCGTTTTCCTCCCTATATTTCTTCAGATATTGCGCCCTTACGGCCTGCCGCGCCCTGCTTAGAGCCTTGCGCACGGCAGCCTCCGACATTCCCAGACCATCCCAATGCCTCAGCTGGATGACCATCTGCTGTTGTGGCGGCAGTGTCCTGACGACGTCCATCATCCGGTCTATCGCCTCGCTCCTCCGCAGGCGTCCATCGTCGCCCTCGTCCGGCATCTCGGCGTTTTCAACACCCGTTGTCGTCCTCGCCCTCCGCAGGCGGTCCAGGCAGATGTTTCTCACCACGACCCCCGCTATGGCCGTCATCGGGCGGCGCAGGGTGTCACGAATCTGCCAGAGGCGCACAAGGGCGTCTTGTACGGCGTCTTCGGCCTCGTCCGAGTCGTGCAGATAGCCGGCGGCCTCGCTGACGAGCCGTCTTCTGAGACCTTCCGCTTCCTCTTGAAATTCATCTTGCGTCATGCCCTTTTTCGTGTCGTTCTACTTTCATTACGCAAAAATACGGTTTTGTGACACTAAAAAATAGCGAAACCCTTCTTTTTCCTCTCTCACGGGGTAGAGAGGAAAGCCCCAAGGCGGTCTTGTCTTGGGAGTGGGAAGAAACGGCAATGCGAATCTTCCTGTCGTTATTTTTGCCAAAAGCCGGCCATGGCCTTCCGTATTTTTATGGGGTTGTTGCAACAAAACGGAGGCATTCTGTCATATTGTTTTTGCTCCGGCTCGAGAGGAAAGGGAGGGGATGATTAAGGCGGATGCGGCTTTCCTGGGCCGTTTCTTGTCACGAACAGCATCATTATCTTGCCAGGCGAATTAAAAAAGCCGGAAAAAATGAGTATATTTGCAAACGCAAAATTACGAAAAGCAATCGAAATGGCAACAATAGCAACGGTAAGGGGGAAATCTCCACGATGGGGAAAGAATTGTTTCATAGCCGGAAATTCCACTCTGGCGGGCGACATCACCATGGGTGACGACTGCAGTGTCTGGTATGGCGCGGTGCTCCGTGCTGATGTGGACGCCATACGCATCGGACACCGGGTGAATGTGCAGGACAACGCATGCGTTCACCAGTCAGACGGAACTCCCGTCACACTTGAGGATGACGTGTCGATCGGCCACGGGGCCATAGTCCACGGCGCTACGATACGCCGGGGCGCGCTCGTGGGCATGAACGCCGTCGTCCTTGACGGTTGCGACGTGGGAGAGAATGCCGTCATTGCCGCGGGGGCCGTGCTCCTTGAGGGTACGAAGGTGGGGGCCAACGAGATGTGGGCTGGCGTCCCGGCCAGGTTTGTCAAGAGGGAGGATGCCGGGAAGGCAAGGATGTTTGCCGGGCATTATATGTATATTAAGGAATGGTATAGGGACGAAACGGCGGGCTGATGAGGAAACGCGAGTATGTGCAGGCCAACAGGGAGTGGCTGAGGGCCAAGGCCAAGGAGGACGGGGTGGTGACGCTCCCCGACGGGGTGGCTTACCGGGTGCTGGCCGAGGGCGACCCGGCGGGCGACAGGCCGACCGCGAGGAGCATCGTTACCGTGCATTATACGGGGCGGACCATCGACGGAAGGGTGTTCGACTCGACTCGCGGCGGGGTTGCGATGGCGTGCCGGCTTGATGAGCTGATCGGCGGATGGATCGTGGCCTTGCAGCGGATGCGCGTCGGCGACAGGTGGGAGGTCTACGTTCCGGCCGAGATGGGGTATGGCAAACGCTCGCTACCGGGCATCCCGGGTGGTTCGACCTTGATATTTGAAATCGAGCTGGTGGGGGTCGCCTAGGTGTAGGGTGGCCCTGCCCTGCGGGACGGATGCCGGCTTGGTGGGGATGGAAAACAAAAAGCCCCGCAAGTGGTGGACTTGCGAGGCTTGGTTGCGCTTCAAGATGGGCTTGAACCAACGACCCCCTGATTAACAGTCAGGTGCTCTAACCAACTGAGCTATTGAAGCATTTCTTTCGGCAAGGAGGATTGTTTGTTCCTGATTGCGGTGCAAAGGTAGTGACTTTCTCCGAATCCACCAAACATTTTGCCGAAAAAAATCATATTGAAGCTAAATTTCATAAAATTTTCGGCCTTTCCTGCCCGTTTGCCACCATATTATATTACTTTTGCAGAGGAAATATGATTTGAACGGAATGAAGAATCTCATCGTCACACTGATGCTCCTGGCTGCGATGCCCGCCGTGGCGCAGACCGACAAGGACCACGACTTCAAGGTGGCCAAGAACTTACAGGTGTTTTCAGAAATCTACAAGGACCTCGACTTGATGTATGTCGACACGCTCGACGCCGACGAGGTGGTCGGCTATGGCATTGACGCCATGCTGAGAAGCCTGGATCCCTATACGGAGTACTACCCCGAGGACAAGGTGAAGAACCTCAAGCAGATGCTCACGGGAAAGTATGCGGGCATCGGGTCGCTCATACGCTATAACCAGCAACTGGGCCGCGTGGTGGTGGACGAGCCTTATGAGAACATGCCCGCGGCCAGGGCCGGCCTGAGGAAGGGGGACATCATCCTGAGTATTGACGACACCACGATGACCGACAAGGACGTGGCGTTTGTGAGCAGCCACCTGAGGGGCGAGGCGGGGACGTCGTTCATCTTGAAGGTGAAACGGCCCAGCACGGGCAAGACCATGAAGATGAAGCTGACGAGGCAGGCCATACAGATGCCCTTCCTGCCTTACTATGGCATATATGGCGACGGCATTGGCTATCTGAATCTGAACTCGTTTACCGACCAGTGCTCTCGCGACGTGAGGAGGGCCTTCATCGACTTGAAGCGGCAGGGCGCACGCGCGCTGGTGCTCGACCTCAGGGGGAATGGGGGCGGGTCGCTGCAGGAGGCCGTGAACATCGTGAACATGTTCGTGCCCAAGGACATCACCCTCGTGCAGACGAAGGGGAAGCTGCGGCGCGCCAACCGTGACTACAAGACCACCGTGGAGCCCATCGACACGGTGATGCCCATCGTGGTGCTCGTCAACGGGAACACGGCGAGCTCGAGCGAGGTGACCTGTGGAAGCTTGCAGGACCTGGACCGCGCCGTGGTGGTGGGCACGCGCACCTTCGGCAAGGGGCTGGTGCAGATGCCCATGGACTTGCAATATAATGGACAGATCAAGCTCACTACGGCAAAATACTACATCCCCAGCGGGCGGTGCGTGCAGGCCATCAACTACAGGCACGCCAACGGGGGGTCGACGGAGCAGGTGCCCGACTCGCTCACGCACGTGTTCTATACGAAGAACGGGCGCGAGGTGCGCGACGGCGGGGGAGTGAAGCCCGACGTCGAGGTGAGGCCCGACACGCTGCCGAACATCGCGTTTTACCTGGCGGGGGCGCGGGATAGCGACGAGGTGCTGCTGAACTTTGAAATCGACTACATCGCCAAGCATCCCGTGATCGACTCGCCCGACAAGTTCGAACTGTCTGATGACGACTACGACGAGTTCAAGCGACGCGTGCTGGCGGCCGACTTCCAGTATGACAGGGAGACGGAAAAATATCTGAAGGACCTGGTGAAGCTGGCCAAGATGGAGGGCTATTACGACGACGCCAAGCCGGAGTTTGACGCCTTGCAGAAGAAGCTGCAGCACAACGTGGCCAAGGACCTGGACTTCAACAAGGCCGCGCTGAAGCAGATTATCGAGAACGACCTGGTGACGGCCTACTACTATCAGGCGGGAGCCATACAGCACTCGCTGCGCTATGACAAGCAGATGGCCAGGGCTGTCGAGATTATCAATAACCCTGAGGAATACAGGAAATTGCTCCTTCCTGTGAAAAAATAAGGGAAAAATTTGTGAATGAGCAAAAAAATTGTTAATTTTGCACCGTTCAGTGGAATGAGGGGCTCGGAAAGAGTTCCTCATTTTATTTTAATTAAGCAAATATGATTGACAGACAAGTCGTAAGGGAACTTGCAGAACAATGGCTGCAGGCCCACCGGGAGAAAGACTACTTCCTGGTGGACGTGGAAGTGAGCGAGGATGACAAAATCGTGGTGGAAATCGACCACGCCGACGGGGTGTGGATCAACGACTGCGAGGATTTGAGCCGCTTTATCGAGGAACGCCTCAGCCGTGACGAGGAGGACTACGAGCTCGAGGTGGGCTCGGCAGGCCTGGGACAGCCCTTCAAGGTGCGCCAGCAGTATGTGAACAACATAGGGCAGCGCGTCGAGGTGCTCGATGGCGAGGGACACCGCGTCGAGGGCGTGCTGAAAAGCGTGGACGACGACTCCTTCGTGGTCAGCGTCAGCGAGCGCGTGCGCGTCGAGGGGAAGAAACGGCCCGTCAAGATGGACGTGGACCACGTGTACAAAATGAATGAAGTGAAATATACAAAATACGTAATCAGTTTCAAATAAAGCTATGGCAGCAAAAAAGAACGAAGAGCAGACGCAAAGCATGATCGATACGTTCAAGGAATTCAAGGAGACCAAGAGCATCGACCGCACCACGCTGGTGAGCGTGCTGGAAGAAAGCTTCCGCAACGTGCTGGCCAAGATTTTCGGCAGCGACGAGAACTTCGACGTGATCGTGAACCCCGACAAGGGTGATTTCGAAATCTACCGGAACCGCATGGTCGTGGCCGACGGAGAGGTGAAGGACGAGAACAAGGAAATCTCGCTTACGGACGCACGGAAAATCGAGCCGGACTACGAGGTGGGCGAGGAAGTGAGCGAGGTGGTGGACTTTGCCAAGTTCGGTAGGCGTGCCATCCTGAACCTCCGGCAGACGCTGGCCTCGAAAATCCTGGAGCTGGAACACGACTCCCTGTATAACAAGTATAAGGACCGCGTGGGCGAGGTGATCGCCGCCGAGGTATACCAGGTGTGGAAGCGCGAGGTGCTCGTCGTCGACGATGAGAACAACGAGCTCATCCTGCCCAAGGCGGAGCAGATTCCGGGAGACCAGTACCACAAGGGCGAGACCGTGAGGGCCGTCATCGCACGGGTGGACAACGAGAACAACAACCCGAAAATCATCCTCAGCCGCACCAGCCCGATGTTCCTGGAACGGCTGCTCGAGGCCGAGGTGCCCGAAATCGCCGACGGACTGATTGCCATCAAGCGCGTGGCCCGCATGCCCGGCGAAAGGGCCAAGGTGGCCGTGGAGAGCTATGACGACCGCATCGACCCCGTGGGTGCGTGTGTCGGCGTCAGGGGAAGCCGCGTGCACGGCATCGTGAGGGAACTCTGCAACGAGAATATCGACGTGATCAACTACACGGCCAACACCAAGCTCTTCATCCAGCGTGCGCTCAGCCCCGCAAAGGTGTCGAGCATCAGCGTGGACGAGGAGAACAAGAAGGCCGAGGTCTACCTGCAGCCCGACCAGGTGAGCCTGGCCATCGGACGGGGCGGACTCAACATCAAGCTCGCATCCATGCTCACGGGCTACACCATCGACGTGTTCAGGCAGCTCGACGAGCAGAGCGCTGACGAGGACATCTATCTCGACGAGTTCGCCGACGAAATCGACCAGTGGGTGATTGACGCCATCAAGGGCATCGGACTCGACACGGCCAAGCAGGTGCTCAACGCACCACGCGAAATGCTCATCGAGAAGGCCGACCTGGAGGAGGAGACCGTCGACAACGTGTTGAGGGTGCTCCGAGCTGAATTTGAAAACAATTAAAAAAAACGAAAGACGAAAGACGATTCATGAGCATCAGATTAAATAAAGCACTAAGTCTGTTAAACATAGGATTTCAAACGGCAGTTGACTATCTGAACAGCAGAAAAGACCTGGGAGAAATCAAGCCCGATCGGAACGTGAAGTTGAGCGATGAGCAGTATAACGCTCTGAAGCAGCAGTTCAAGACGGACGCGGAGATTCGCGAGGTGGCGGGGAAGATGTTCCCCAAGACTCCGAAAGGCAAGGAGCCCAAGAAACGCCCCGCCGGGTCGAAGGTGACGACGGCGGGTGAGGTGCAGGGAAAGACCTTCCAGGTGCCTAAGATCTTGGGAAAGATTGACCTCGGCCATTCGGGAAAGCAACCCGCGCAGTCTGCTGCTCCTGAACAAGGGCGTGCGCAAGGGGCTACTGCCGAGCCCGCCGCACCCACGACGAAGACTGTCGAGCCCGCGCCACGGGTGGAGCCGAAGCCTGACGTGACGGCGAAGAAGCCCGAGCCCGTGGAGAAACCTGCCCAGGGCGCCGCCACCGAGCCCGTGAAGCCCGAGCCCCCGAAGCCGCAGGCTCCGGCCGAACCGGCAAAACCCGCCGTGGAGGAGCAGCCGGCGCCGCAACCCGCGACCCAGCCGCAACCCGCCGCACCCGAGGCGCAGCCCGCCGAGAGCATGCCCAAGGCGGAGCGCCCTGCAAAGGAGGGCATCTTCATCGCGCCGGAGGAAAGCGCCATCGTGGGAAAGCGTCCGAAGATCATTGGAAAGCTGGACCTCGGCACCCTCAACCAGAACACTCATCCCAAGAAGAAGACGAAGGAGGAGAGACGGAAGGAGCGCGAGGAGAAGAACGGCCAAAACCGGAATGTCAACCGCAAGAAGCGCGTGCGCATCAGCAACGAGCGCGTGGACATCAACGCCGCAAGTCAGCAACAGCAGCAACAACAGCAGCAGGCTAACAAGAACGCGGGCAAGAAGAAGAAAAACCGCAACCGCAGCCAGAAGCCCCTGGAGGTGGACGACGAGGCCGTGGCACGCCAGGTGAAGGAGACGCTGGCCAGGCTCACCAGCAAGAGCACGCAGAACAAGAAGGGCGCGAAGTACCGCAAGGAGAAGCGCGAGGCCGTGCAGGAGAGGTTGCAGCAGGAGGCCAAGGCTGAGAAGAAGGACAGCAAGGTGCTGAAGCTCACCGAGTTCGTCACCGTGAGCGAGCTGGCCACGATGATGAACGTCACCGTGACACAGGTCATCTCGACGCTGATGAGCATCGGCATCATGGCCTCGATCAACCAGCGGCTCGACGCCGAGACCATCAACATGGTGGCCGAGGAGTTCGGATTCAAGACGGAGTATGTGAGTGCCGACGTGCAGGAGGCCGTGAGCGAGGAGGAGGACGACGAGAACGACCTCGTGCCCAGGGCGCCCATCGTGACCGTGATGGGACACGTTGACCATGGCAAGACCTCGCTGCTCGACCATATCCGCAACACCAACGTGATTGCCGGTGAGGCCGGTGGAATCACGCAGCACATCGGCGCGTATAGCGTGACGCTGAAGAACGGGCGCAAGGTGACCTTCCTCGACACGCCGGGACACGAGGCCTTCACGGCCATGCGTGCACGTGGCGCCCAGGTGACCGACATCGCCATCATCATCATCGCCGCCGACGACTCGGTGATGCCTACCACCAAGGAGGCCATCGCACACGCCCAGGCTGCCGGCGTGCCCATGGTCTTCGCCATCAACAAGATTGACAAGCCGGGAGCCAATCCCGACAAGATCCGGGAGGACCTGGCCAACATGAACCTGCTCGTCGAGGATTGGGGCGGAAAGTACCAGTGCCAGGAAATCAGCGCCAAGAAGGGCATCGGCGTGGACGAGCTCATGGAGAAGGTGCTCCTCGAGGCTGACATGCTCGACCTGAAGGCCAACCCGAACCGCAAGGCCACGGGCACCGTCATCGAGTCGTCGCTCGACAAGGGACGCGGATACGTGAGCACGGTGCTGGTGAGCAACGGCACGCTCAAGGTGGGCGACGTCGTGCTCGCGGGTACGTGCTGGGGCAAGATCAAGGCCATGTTCAACGAGCGTAACGCACGCATCGAGAAGGCAGGACCGTCTGACCCCGCCATCATCCTCGGACTCAACGGCGCGCCCACGGCCGGAGACCAGTTCCACGTGATCGACACCGAGCAGGAGGCACGCGACATCGCCAACAAGCGAGAGCAGTTGCAGCGTGAGCAGGGATTGCGCACGCAGAAGCGACTCACGCTGGGCGACATCTCGCACCGCATCGCGCGTGGCGAGTTCCACGAGCTGAACATCATCGTCAAGGGTGACACCGACGGCTCGGTGGAGGCATTGTCGGATTCGTTCATCAAGCTCTCTACAGAGAAGGTGCAGGTGAACGTGATCAGCAAGGCCGTGGGACAGATCTCCGAGAACGACGTGATGCTGGCATCGGCCTCAGACGCCGTCATCGTGGGATTCCAGGTCAGGCCCTCGAGCGAGGCCCGCAAGCTGGCCGACCGCGAGGGTGTGGAAATCAACACCTATTCCATCATCTATGACGCACTCGACGACATCAAGAGCGCCATGGTGGGCATGCTCGACAAGGTGAAGAAGGAAATCGTGACGGGCGAGGTTGAGGTGAAGCAGGTGTTCAAGATCTCCAAGGTGGGCACCATCGCCGGATGCCTGGTCACCGAGGGAAAGGTGCATGCCAAGGACAAGGCGCGCGTGGTGCGCGACGGCATCGTGATCAGAACGGCCAACATCAACGAGCTCAAGCGCTACAAGGACGACGTCAAGGAGGTGGTCACCGGACTCGAGTGTGGTCTGAGCCTGGTCAACTTCAACGACATCCAGGTGGGCGACATCATCGAGACGTTCACCGAAATCGAAGTGGAGCAGAAACTCTAAGGGCTTGCCGCCGCGTCCGGGATACTCTTCCCCGCGGCGTGCCCTGATTCTCATACAAGGAAGAACAAGGTGGGCGTGCCGGGATTCCGGCGCTCCCACTTTTGATAACGCCTGCCCACGGCAGGACCGTGGCGGGCGTTGTCGTCTATAGAAAGAAAGGTATTGGCATTTATGGCGCAAATCAAGCAAAACGAGTTTGTCAGGGAGGTGGCCGAAAAGAAATATGAGTATGGATTCACCACCGACGTGCAGACCGACGTCATTCCGAAGGGACTGAACGAGGACGTGGTGAGGCTCATCTCGAAGAAGAAGGGCGAGCCCGAATGGTTGCTCGACTTCAGGCTGAAGGCCTTCCGCTACTGGCAGACACTGGAGGCTCCCACCTGGGGGCACGTGCACGTGCCGCACATCGACTTCCAGGCCATTTCCTATTACGCCGACCCTCTGGCGAAGAAACCGGCCAACAAGGAGATCGACCCCGAACTGGAGAAGACCTTCGACAAACTGGGCATTCCGCTTGAGGAACGCCTTGCCCTGAGCGGGACGGCCGTCGACGCCATCATGGACTCGGTGTCGGTGAAGACCACCTTCAAGAAGCAGCTTGCGGAGCGGGGCGTCATCTTCTCGTCTATTGGCGAGGCGGTGAAAGACCATCCCGACCTGGTGAGACGCTACCTGGGAAGCGTGGTGCCCTATCGCGACAACTTCTCGGCGGCCCTCAACAGCGCCGTCTTCAGCGACGGTTCGTTCGTATACATTCCCAAGGGTGTGAGATGCCCCATGGAGCTGAGCAGCTACTTCCGCATCAATGCGAGAAACACCGGGCAGTTCGAGCGCACCCTCATCGTGGCCGACGACGACAGCTACGTGAGCTACCTGGAGGGCTGCACGGCGCCCATGCGCGACGAGAACCAGCTGCACGCCGCCGTGGTGGAAATCGTGGTGATGAACAATGCCGAGGTGAAATACTCCACGGTGCAAAACTGGTATCCGGGCGACGAGCAGGGCAGGGGGGGCGTGCTCAACCTGGTGACGAAGCGCGGCGACTGCCGGGGCGTCAACTCGAAACTGAGCTGGACGCAGGTGGAGACGGGTTCGGCCATCACATGGAAGTATCCCTCGTGCGTGCTCCGGGGAGACAACAGCCAGGCCGAGTTCTACTCCGTCGCCGTGACCAACCACTACCAGGAGGCCGACACCGGAACGAAGATGATCCACATGGGAAAGAACACCAAGTCGACCATCATCTCAAAGGGCATCTCGGCGGGACACTCGCAGAACAGCTACCGGGGACTGGTCAGGGCCACGGCGAACGCGGACAACGCCAGAAACTACAGCTCGTGCGACAGCCTGCTTCTGGGAAGCAATTGCGGAGCGCACACCTTCCCCTATCTCGACATACACAACGACTCGGCCGTCGTGGAGCACGAGGCCACGACGTCGAAAATCAGCGAGGACCAGCTCTTCTATTGCAACCAGCGAGGCATCCCCACCGAGGAGGCCGTCGGGCTGATTGTCAACGGGTATGCCAAGGACGTACTCAACAAGCTGCCCATGGAGTTCGCCGTCGAGGCGCAGAAGCTGCTCTCGGTGTCGCTCGAGGGCACCGTGGGATGAGGCCGGCCGATTGTAACAAAGAAATAGAGAAAAACAAAATATGCTAGAAGTCCATAACTTACACGCCACAATCGATGGCAAAGAAATCCTGAAAGGCGTCAACCTGACCGTGAAAGACGGCGAGGTGCACGCGGTCATGGGACCCAACGGGGCGGGCAAGTCCACGCTCTCGGCCGTGCTCACCGGGAATCCCCTTTACACCGTCACTAGTGGCGAGGCCGTCTTCAACGGCAAGAACCTCCTCGACATGAAGCCCGAGGACCGGGCGCGCGAGGGGCTTTTCCTCTCCTTTCAGTATCCCGTGGAGATTCCTGGCGTGAGCATGACCAACTTCATGAAGGCGGCCGTGAACGCCAAGCGGGAGTACGAGGGCAAGGAACCCCTCAAAACGGCCGATTTCATGAAGCTGATGCGCGAGAAGCGAAAGCTGGTGGAACTCGACGCCAAGCTCGCACACAGGTCGGTGAACGAGGGATTCTCGGGCGGAGAGAAGAAGCGCAACGAAATCTTCCAGATGGCCATGCTCGAGCCCAAGCTGAGCATCCTGGACGAGACGGACTCGGGCCTCGACGTCGACGCCATGCGCATCGTGGCCGAGGGCGTGAATAAGATGCACACGCCGCAGACAAGCTATATCGTCATCACCCACTACGAGCGGCTGCTCGACATGATCAGGCCCGACGTGGTGCACGTGCTCTACAACGGACGGATCGTCAAGACCGCCGGACCCGAACTGGCCAAGGAAATCGAGCAGAAGGGATACGACTGGATCAAGGAGGAGGCCGACAAGAAGTTTGGAGACTGACCATGAATAGCGAGAAACAATATATCGACCTCTTCACGCAGGCGAGGGCGCTCATCGACGGCCACAGCACCCGGGTGATGAACGACGTGCGGCAGCAGGCTTTCGACGACTTCAGGCGGCTGGGGTTCCCTTCGAGAAAGGTGGAACGCTACAAGTACACGGACGTCGGCAGGCTCTTCGCTCCCGACTACGGCCTCAACTTGAACCGCCTGGACATTCCCGTCGACCCCTACAAGGCTTTCAGGTGCGACGTGCCCAACCTGAGCACTTCGCTCTACTTCGTGGTCAACGACGCCTTCTATGGCAAGGCGCTGCCCAAGGCACCGCTGCCCCAGGGCGTGGTGATCGACTCGCTGAGCCATGCCGCCACCGTGAATCCCGACCTCGTGGCACGCTACTATGCACGCGCCGCCTCTACGGCCGGCGACGCCGTCACGGCCCTGAACACCATGCTGGCGCAAGACGGACTCTTCGTCTACGTGCCGAAGCACACGAGGCTCGAGCGCGCCGTGCAGGTCATCAACATCTTGCGGTCTGACGTCGACCTGATGGTCAACCGCCGCGTGCTCATCGTCCTCGACGAGGGAGCACAGGCCAACTTCCTCTTCTGCGACCATGCCGCCGACGACCGGAACTTCCTCGGCACGCAGGTCATCGAGGCCTATGTGGGCCGCGGGGCCAGCCTGGAGTTGAACTGCCTTGAGGAGACGCACTACAAGAACGTGAGGGTGAGCAATGTCTACATCGAGCAGCAGGCCGACAGCCACGTCAACCACAACGTCATCACCCTGCACAACGGCATCACGAGGAACATGCTCAACCTGGTGTTCAAGGGCGAGGGTGCCGACTGCCACTGCAACGGGTGCGTGATCGCTGACAAGAACCAGCACGTCGACAACAACGCGCTCATCGACCATCGCGTGGGTCATTGCGACAGCAACGTGCTCTATAAGTACGTGCTCGGCGACGAGTCCGTGGGAGCGTTCGCCGGAAAGGTGCTCGTCAGGCATGGCGCCCAGAAAACCACGTCGCAGGAGACCAACCAGAACCTATGCACCACGAAGAAGGCGAGAATGTACACCCAGCCCATGCTGGAAATCTACGCCGATGACGTGAGGTGCAACCACGGCTCTACGGTGGGACAACTCAACGACGCGGCCCTCTTCTATATGAGGCAGAGGGGCATCAGCGAGAAGGAGGCGCGGCTCCTCTTGGAGTTCGCCTTCGTCGACGAGGTCATCGACAAGATGGCCCTCGAACCCCTGCGCGACCGGTTGCACCACCTCGTGGAGATGCGCTTCCGGGGGAAGCTGAGCCACTGCGAGGGATGCAGGCTGTGCCAGTGACGGCGCATGCCTGGGGCCGTCAACAGGAATACGTGCAAACTCAATTCGAAAGAAATGCATATGGATTACGATATCAATAAGGTACGCGCCGACTTCCCCATACTGGCGCGCGAGATCCACGGCCGCCCGCTGGTCTATCTCGACAATGCCGCCACCACGCAGAAGCCGCTTGCAGTGCTCGACGCCATGCGCGACGAATATCTCAACGTGAACGCCAACGTGCACCGGGGCGTGCACTACATGTCGCAGAAGGCCACCGAGCTGCACGAGGCGGCACGGGAGACGGTGCGGAGGTTCATCAACGCACGTTCCACGAGCGAGGTGGTCTTCACACGGGGAACCACCGAGGGCATCAACCTCGTGGCCGCCACTTTCTGCGACGAGTTCATGGGCGAGGGCGACGAGGTCATCGTCTCCGTGATGGAACACCATTCCAACATCGTGCCCTGGCAGCTGCAGGCCCGCAAGAAGGGCATCCGCCTGCGCGTGATTCCCATGAACGAGCGGGGCGAGCTGAGGATGGACGAATACGAGAGGCTCTTCTCCGAGAAGACCAAGATGGTGAGCGTGGCCCACGTGAGCAACGTGCTCGGCACCGTGAACCCCATGGCCGACATCGTGCGCGTCGCCCACGAGCACGGCGTGCCGGTGATGGTGGATGGCGCGCAGAGCGTGCCCCACATGCGCGTGGACGTGAGGCAGCTCGACTGCGACTTCCTCGTCTTCAGCGGCCACAAGGTGTATGGGCCCACGGGCGTGGGCGTGCTCTATGGCAAGGAGGACTGGCTCGACCGCCTGCCGCCTTACCAGGGCGGGGGCGAGATGATTGAGCATGTGAGCTTTGAGAAGACCACCTTCGAGCGCCCGCCGCTGAAGTTCGAGGCCGGAACGCCCGACTATGTCGCCACCAACGGACTGGCCAAGGCCATTGACTATGTCACGGCGCTGGGAATGGACAATATCGAGGCCCACGAAAGGGACCTCTGCGAATATGCCACGCGCCGACTCTCTGACATCGACGGCATGCGCATCTTCGGCCAGGCGGAGCAGAAGCAGGCCGTCATCAGCTTCCTCGTGGGCAACATACACCACATGGACATGGGCACCCTGCTAGACCAGCTGGGCATCGCCGTGCGAACGGGCCACCATTGCGCGCAGCCCCTGATGGACCGCTTGGGCGTGCTCGGCACGGTGCGCGCCAGCTTCGCCCTCTACAACACGAGGGACGAAGTCGACACGCTTGTCGACGGCATACGCCGTGTGGTTAAGATGTTCTAGTGACGTGCTGAAGGCATGTTTTCAGTAAGGTGTGGCTAAGATGTTTTAGCAAGAAATAGAATTTGTGTGAGGCCTCGGCTGAGAGTTATTCTCCGCCGGGGTTTTTCTTTGCCTTCGGCGCGGCGCCAAGGCTTTCCTTGCACTTCAGCACGCCGCCGAGGAAGGCGGCGCCGGAAAGCGCGCGGCACACCAGCGGCATGCCTTCGCCGAAGACGCCGAGCACGAAGGCCGCCTGCGTCGCAAGGAGCAGCAGCGTCTGCCTCTTGCTGACCTCGCGCTCCACCACGCGGCCGTAATACTTGCCGAGCCACTCCAGCGGGGCCACGGCTTTGGAAAGCAGGCGGGCGAGCGCGGCGTTGACTTCGCCGGAGAGCGACAGGCCGGGGGTTCCCGCAGAGAGCATGATGTTCTTTTCCATAATTTCGTTTTTTTTGTTGTTCCTGCTGCAAAATTAGCCCCCGCGCGTGCAATATATGTTCACTTTCTGAGTTTTAATGTTAAAACCCAACCCATTTAAGAAGCTTTAACATGCTGCAATCCCATTACTATCACGACTGCGTGGAGGCCGGCTGCGACGAGGCCGGCCGTGGCTGCCTGGCGGGAAGCGTCTATGCGGCCGCCGTCATCCTGCCCGACGACTATGACAACCCGCTGCTCAACGACAGCAAGAAGCTCACCCCGCGGCGCCGCTATGAGTTGCGACAGATGATTGAGCGCGACGCCGTGGCCTGGGCCGTAGGCGTGGTGGAGCCCTCGGAAATCGACCGCATCAACATCCTCCACGCCAGCTTCCTGGCCATGCACCGCGCGCTCGACGCGCTGAAGGTGCGTCCCGGGGCCGTCATCGTCGACGGCAACCGCTTCGACCCCTACTGCCCGCAATGGAACGGGGGACGCCCGCTCAAGTCCACCTGCATCGTCAAGGGCGACGGCAAGTACCAGGCCATTGCCGCGGCGAGCATCCTGGCCAAGACGTTCCGCGACGACTATATGGACCGTCTGGCCGAAGAGTATCCCTACTACGACTGGCAGAACAACAAGGGCTATCCCACGCCGAAACACCGCGAGGGAATCCGGCTGCACGGCGTCAGCCCCTATCACCGCCGCAGCTACAACCTCTTGGGCGAGCTCCCGCTCCCCTTTGACGACTGACACCGCATGCGACACGATAAACTGGAAAAGGAACTCAGGCTGCTCCTCATGCTCACCGAGAACCATCGGTACGATGTGGCCCAGGTGTGCGACCGGATGGGCATCTCGCGGCGCATGTTCTATTACTATCTCGAAAGCTTCCGCGACTGGGGCTTCATCATCGAAAAGCAGGGACACACCTACAGCATCGACCGGCAGTCGCCTTTCTTCCTGCATCTCTTCGAGACCATCAACTTCACCGAGGAGGAGGCACTCACCCTCATGTCCATATTAAACAAGGTGGACGACAGCAACGCCCTCATCGAGCGCGTACGCCACAAGCTCGACCGTTTCTACGACCTGCGCATCCTCAACTCGCCCGAGGTGCGCGAGCACCAGGCCCACAACGTGAGCGTCATCTACACGGCCATCAAGAGCAAGCGCATGGTGGCCATCCGCGGCTATTCGTCGCCCCACAGCGGAACGGTGTCCGACCGCATGGTGGAGCCCTTCCTGCTGATGAACAACAACAACGAGTTGCGGGCCTACGAGCCCTCGTCGGCATGCAACAAGACGTTCAAGGTGGCGCGCATGGCCGACGTGGCGCTGCTCGACGTGGTGTGGAGCCACGAGGACCGGCATCGCGAGGTGTTCACCGACATCTTCATGTTCAGCGGTGAGGAGCCGCACCCCGTGGAACTCATCGTCGACCAGCTGGCCCACCACCTGCTGCTCGAGGAGTATCCCCAGTCGGCACGCTTCGTGCGCCCCATGGGCGACCGGTGGCTGGTGCGCCTTGACGTGGCGAGCTATCTGGGCATAGGCCGCTTCGTCCTCGGCCTTTACGGACATGTCGACGTGCGGGGCGATGCCGGCTTCATCAGCTGGCTCAACCGGCAGGTGGCGCTCATGTCTCACGGGTTCCCGAATCCCGAAGAGGGTGGGGTGGTGTGAACCCTCTATTCCGTCTTTTCTTTAACGAATCCGCCAAGGTGTTTCTCTTTCAGCGAGTTTGCCGTCCGCTGTGCTTTTTTCCAATGTTAAAATAGGAAAATAATTCATTTTAAGCATACGAGTTAGGTTTATTTTGACTACTTTTGCAAACGGATTAGTAATCGAAACCAGTCAACTTATCAACTATATTTTCCCGGAAAGTTTTCCAAAACGGATAACTTTTCTCGGACTAAACCCTTAAAAGTTTACCAAAAAGAGAAAGAGCAACAATGGATATCAAGGATTTCACAATCATCAAGCGCGACGGCAGCAAGGACGCATTTTCGCTAGACAAGATCATGTCTGCCATTATCAAGGCTTTCGACTCGGTGGGCGAGCAGGCCAACCTGGGCACGATCTCCAAAATCATCAGCCGCCTGCAACTTCACGACGGCATCAAGGTCGAGGAAGTGCAGAACCAGGTGGAGACGGCGTTGATGGAAGAAGGCTTCTACAAGGTGGCCAAGAGCTTCATCATCTACCGCCAGCAGCACCAGGCCGACCGGGAGACGCTTGAGAAGATGAAATTCCTCTCCGACTATATGAATGCCGAGAATGCGGCAACGGGCTCGAAGTTCGACGCCAACGCCAACGTGGAGCACAAGAACATTGCCACGCTCATCGGAGAGATTCCCAAGTCGGGATTCATCCGCCTGAACCGGCGACTGCTCACCGAGCGCATCAAGAAAATCTACGGAAAGGCGCTCGCCGAGGAATATATCAGCGACCTCACGCACCACTTCATCTATAAGAACGACGAGACCAACCTGGCCAACTATTGCGCATCAATCACCATGTATCCCTGGCTCATCGGGGGGACCATGTCCATTGGCGGCAACTCCACCGCGCCCACCAACCTGAAGAGCTTCTGCGGAGGATTCATCAACATGGTGTTCATGGTGAGCTCCATGCTGGCGGGGGCCTGTGCCACGCCCGAGTTCCTGATGTATATGAACTACTTCATCCAGAAGGAGTACGGGAAGGACTATTGGAAGCGTGCCGACGAGGTGGTCGACCTGAGCCTGCGCAAGCGCACCATCGACAAGGTCATCACCGACTGCTTCGAGCAGATTGTCTACTCGCTCAACCAGCCCACCGGCGCGCGCAACTACCAGGCCGTGTTCTGGAACATCTCCTACTATGACCGCTACTACTTCGACTCGCTCTTCGGAAACTTCTACTTCCCCGACGGCTCGCAGCCCGACTGGGACGGGCTCTGCTGGCTGCAGAAGCGATTCATGAAGTGGTTCAACCACGAGCGCACCAAGACCCTCCTCACCTTCCCCGTCGAGACCATGGCCATGCTCACCGAGAACGGAGACTGCAAGGACAAGGAGTGGGGCGACTTCGCCGCAGAAATGTATGCCGAGGGGCACAGCTTCTTCACCTATCTGAGCGACAACGCCGACTCGCTGAGCTCGTGCTGCCGCCTGCGCAACGAAATCCAGGACAACGGCTTCAGCTATACGCTTGGCGCCGGGGGCGTGTCGACGGGCTCGAAGAGCGTGCTCACCATCAATCTGAACCGATGCGTCCAGTATGCCGTCAACCACAAGATGGACTATCTGAAGTTCCTCGAGCACATCGTCGACTTGTGCCACAAGGTGCAAATCGCCTATAACGAGAATCTCAAGGAGATGCAGAAGCACGGCATGCTGCCCCTCTTTGACGCGGGATACATCAACATCGACAGGCAGTATCTCACCATCGGTATCAACGGACTCGTGGAGAGTGCCGAGTTCATGGGGCTCAAGATTTCGCCCAACGACGACTACAAGCACTACGTGCAGGGCATCCTCAGCCTCATTGAGCGCTACAACAAGAAGTACCGCACGAAGGAGACCATGTTCAACTGCGAGATGATTCCGGCCGAGAACGTCGGCGTGAAGCATGCCAAGTGGGACCGCGAGGATGGATACTTCGTGCCGCGCGACTGCTACAACAGCTATTTCTATGTGGTCGAGGACGACTCGCTGAACATCGTGGACAAGTTCAAGCTCCACGGCGCGCCCTATATCGAGCACCTCACCGGTGGGTCGGCGCTCCACATGAACCTGGACGAGCACCTCTCCAAGGCCCAGTACAGGCAGCTCTTCCGCGTGGCCGCCAAGGAGGGATGCAACTACTTCACCTACAACATCCCCAACACGGTGTGCAACGACTGCGGACACATCGACAAGAGGTTCCTCAAGGAGTGCCCCGTCTGCCACAGCAAGAATGTGGACTATCTCACCCGCATCATTGGCTATCTCAAGCGCGTGAGCAACTTCTCGGCGGCCAGGCAGGAGGAGGCCCACAGACGTTTCTATGCCGGGACGGACAAGTTCGACGTGTCAGAGGAGCTGAAGCCCGACACCGTGGAGGTGGAACTGAAGAAATAAGGAAAGGGGGCGCAGAACCATGCTGAAATATGTGAATACGGGAATCGTCTTCCAGGAGATTCCCGATGAGACCACGCTGGCCATCAACATTTCCAACTGCCCGTGCCGGTGTCCGGGGTGCCACAGCACTTATCTGTGGCACGACGTCGGCACGCCGCTCACGCCGCTCGAGCTGGAGTCCATGTTGCAGGAATATGGCGACGCCATCACGTGCGTGTGCTTCATGGGGGGCGACGCCGAGCCCAGGAGCGTCAGCCTGCTGGCCCGCTATGTGCGCCAAACGCACCCCACGCTTCATGTGGGCTGGTATAGTGGCCGGCAAAGGGTGCCTGCCGAGATTCACAAGGGCTGGTTCGATTATATCAAGGTGGGACCCTACATCAGCCATCTGGGCTGCCTGAAGGACCGCACCACCAACCAGCGGCTCTACAAGCGTGTCAGCGGCGACAACTTCGAGGACATCACCGGCCGCTTCTGGCGCAAGGCCTAGCCATCAGCCTTGGTCCCGCCTCGCCATCATGTGAAGATGGCGGGGATTTTTTTTCTCCTTCCCCGCCAGGGAGGGCGCTTATCCAATCACCTCCATCAAATATTGGCGCAGGTCCTGCGTGGTGTCCAGGTTCAGCTTGCGCCGGATGTTTCCCCTCACCGTGCTGACGTTGTTCTCCGACTTGTTTGTGATTCTCGCGATGTTCTTCTGCGAGTGTCCCGCCACGATCAGCACGCACACCTGCCGTTCGGTGGGCGAGAGGATGGGAAACTGTTTCTGGATGATTTCCTCGCGGGCCAGTTGCGAGCTTTTGATCCTTCGGGCCACCTTGATCAGGTTCTCCTTCGTCTCGTCGTTCAGCTGGCTCACCAGCGTGTTGATGTGCGTCTCGTCGTCAAACGCCGACCGCAGCAGTTGCACCAGCGAGGCCACCTCGGTCTCCGTCATGCGCATGAACGACAGGAACGTGTTGTACTTTCCCTTGACTTCCTCGTTCTCGGTTGCGATTTGCTTCACAAACGCCATAGACGCGTAGCAATAGGTGCACAGCGCGATGTCGGCCAGGAAGAAGAAGCTGAGGGTCATGGAGTCGATGAATTGTGGCGCGAGGCTCCGGCACACGCCGAGCAGGACCAGGTCGGCCACCGTGACCAGGAAGGCCACCTTGTAGAGCAGGCCCAGCGCCACCAGCAGAAGGATGGAGAAGGTGATGAGCTCGTTGACGAAGAACTGGTGGTAGGTGGTCGTTGGCAGGAGGGCCAGGTAGATGAGGCGTGCCGTCTCGAAGGCTTGCGAGACCGTGACCTTGAGGATGAAGGCCGTGGTGATTTTGATGTGTCCGGTGTAGAAGAGTGTGAACATGGCAATCTCCGTACATCCCCAGAGCGTCGAGATGGCCAGCAGGTCGATGCGGGGCACGCCCAGCAGCCCCACGAAGTGCAGCCCTATGCCCACGATGGTCATCAGCGTGCTGATGAGGTAGGTGTAGAGGCGGAGCCGGTCGAGCGGGTTGCTCACGTTGGCCATATAGAGCTTGTTTTTGGCACTCAGCAGGTTGTGCCACGAAGAGGTGTTTGCCATTCGGTCTTCTTGGTCTTTTAGGAATTCAATGCAAAGATAGGAAACTTTCTTTGCTTCATTTGGAAAAATTCCTTCGTTTCGGTGTCAAAACCTCTGTATTTTGTGCCATTTTGTGCAAGAAAGGTTTCGTGTTACCCCTTTTTGGGCTTGTTTTTTGGGCTTTTTTTATGATTCACTCCGATTTGATTTTGCCTTCAACCTTTTAACTTTGCAGCGAAAAAACTGAAAATCATCATCCGGACAACGAAATCTCTGTAATCTGTCAAATCACCATATATGAAGAAGCGACCAGCATTATTAACTCTTCAACCCGCTTACGCGCCGCATGCCTCCACGGCGCCGAAAGTCTTGTCACGCGCTCCATCGGGCCGCATAGTGACGCAATCCAGTTCATGTCTCTCTCAGTGAACAGTAAGCCTTATGACGATGCCAAGAAAAACACCTTCGTGGAAAGGGAAGCCGACTTTGCCAATATCGATCCCCCTAACCCGATGAAAAAAACATCTATCATCAGCGAAGAACCAGGCGGCACCACCAGTCTTCCTTGTAGGCCCGTGCCGAAGGGCACATGTGCCGATTGAGGTCGCATTGTCCTGGCGGTGTCGCCACCCCACGTTCCGGCAGTCTTTCTCCAGGCTCCGGGCGTGGGTTGCTTTTTCCCCGCATCTTTTCCCCGCGGGCCTAGGCGCGACGCCGTGCAAGCTATGATTTATTTCATTCAGCTTGCAAAGATAATCTATTTTTAATGAAGTCCATCGGCACAGGATGTCCGTCAGTGCCCTCTCAGTTTCATTCTCTCATTATACATCTGCTCTTTGATGCCGCCGCTCTGCTTGAAATGGTGCTTCTGCCACTCTATGAGTCCCTTTAACAACACGTCCACCTGGCAGATTCCGATGTCAATCTCCTTCGTGGTGTCCTCAGGCTCCACATAAGAACTGGCGCAGAGGTCTTCGTCCTTGGCCGCAATCAGTTTTGTGCAGTTCTGCCCTTTCCTGTTCTCTTGTCATGGTTTTTAGAGCTTGTCAATGCAAGGCTAATAATAAATCCTCAATTATTGCCGAATCGTACACGAAAGAAGTAGGAACCTTGTCTTCCACACCTTGACGCAATCCATCATAAAAAACGGCACAGGAGGCAAGATGTGTCAGCCATATAATAGCCGTATGGGCCACTATCCGCAAAAAACGTCCCGCCCATATTCGTAGCGGATTCAAGGAAAAAGAATTTACACGGAAGGTCTCGGAAAAACTTTTGATATTTTGACCTTATGGATGGATTTCCGCCTTTTCCCCGCCCTTTTGCAAGCCCGTTGCGGAGAAAAACTTACCGATTTGTAAAGAAGAGCGAAATCCAGGGACGGCCGTGTGGAAACGCCCCTTTGAGCGTCTCAGAAAGCCGTTGGGAGCCGCTCTGAACGGCCTTCCTGTCGGCTCGGAGCGCCGCTTACACCTTGCGTGGGCGGCGTGGGCGCGAAATTCTTCAGAAGAAGTTACATTTTCCGAAGGGTGTCTTCGGCCTCCAGCGTCCTTGCCGAAGACCGGCAGGCTTCGTGGCGTCATGGCTGGAAAGGATGGCGGCGGCCGCAGACAGAGCAACCGTGGGGCCTGTCTCAACCGATGCGGGGGGCGAAGCCTTATTTGGCTTCAGAGTGAACCAATATTCTTTCGGCATTCTCTATCCTCTCCTGGGTTGGCGTGCTGACGCCTTGGAGAGGATAGGTGAGGCCGAGCTTCTCATACTTGTAAACCCCAAGCGTGTGGTAGGGCAAGACCTCTACACGCTTGACGTTGTTCAGAGAGTCAATGAATCTGCGCAACTCATGGAGGTCGTCGTCATTGTCGGTAATACCGGGCACAAGCACATGGCGAATCCACACCGGCACATCCAAGTCGGACAAATGACGTGCACAAGCAAGGATGTTCTTGTTGCCGTGTCCGGTAAGGCGTCGGTGGGCGTCATCACGAATCTCTTTGATGTCGAGCAATACGGTGTCGGTGACCTTCATCAGGGAGTCAAACTTACTCATCCAGGCATCGTCGTCAGGACGGTAAGGCGCCGCCGAGGTGTCAAGGCATGTGTTGATGTTGTCCCTATGCGCAAGGGTGAACAGCTCGATGAGGAAGTCCATCTGGAGAAGAGCCTCGCCGCCGCTGACGGTTATGCCCCCCTCGTCGCCCCAATAAGGGCGGAAGCGCGCCGCCTGCCGCAACAGCTCTTCTGCCGACATCTCGTCGCCTTGGTTCAATTGCCATGAATCAGGATTGTGGCAGAACTGGCACCTCATGGTGCAGCCCTGCACAAAGATGACGAATCTTACTCCCGGTCCGTCAACCGAACCAAACGACTCGATGCTGTGAATGCGCCCTTTCATGCTAGAGGCTTCCGTGCGCCTGGCGGGCGATGACGTCGAGCTGCTGCTCGCGTGTCAAGTCAATGAACTTCACGGCATAACCCGACACACGGATTGTGAAGTTCTGGTATTCCTCCTTCTCGGGATGCTCCATGGCGTCTTTCAGCTTGTCGATGCCGAACACGTTGACGTTGAGATGGTGGGCGCCCTGTGAGAAATAGCCGTCCATGACCCTGACCAGCGTGGTGGTGCGCTCCTCGTCATCGTGTCCGAGCGCGCCCGGCGAGATGGTCTGCGTGTTTGAAATGCCATCAAGCGCATACTCGTAAGGCAGCTTGGCCACCGAGTTGAGCGATGCCAGCAATCCGTTCTTCTCTGCGCCGTAGCTCGGGTTGGCCCCTGGCGACAACGGAGCTCCGGCGGCACGTCCGTCAGGCATGTTGCTGGTGTACTTGCCATAAACCACGTTCGAGGTGATGGTAAGGATGGAAGTCGTGGGCTCTGAGTCGCGATAGGTGTGATAGTGCTTCACCTTCTCGAGGAACGTCTTGAGCAGCCAGACGGCAATCTCGTCGGCGCGGTCGTCGTCATTACCGTAGCGTGGGAAGTCGCCCTCGGTCTTGAAGTTCAGGGGGAATCCCGTCTCGTCGCGAATGATGTTTACCTTGGCGTACTTGATGGCCGAAATGGAGTCGACCACATGCGAGAAGCCTGCAATGCCCGTTGCGAACGTGCGGCGGACATGGGTATCGATGAGTGCCATCTCCTCGGCCTCATAGAAATACTTGTCGTGCATGTAGTGGATAAGGTTCAGCGTCTTGACATAGACTCCGGCCAGCCACTCCATCATGGCGTCGAAACGCGGCATAAACTCATCGTAGGTGAGCACGTCGCCCTCTATGGGACGGTAAGCGGGGCCCACCTGCTGGCGGGTCTTGGAGTCGACGCCACCGCTGATGGCATAGGTGAGGCACTTGGCAAGGTTGGCACGCGCGCCGAAGAACTGAATCTCCTTGCCCGTCTGGGTGGCCGACACACAGCAGCAGATGCTATAGTCGTCTCCCCATACAGGTCGCATGACGTCGTCGTTCTCATACTGGATGGAGCTGGTCTTCACGCTGATGGAAGCAGCATAGTGCTTGAAAGCCTCGGGCAGGCGGGGAGAGTAGAGGACGGTGAGGTTCGGTTCGGGCGAAGGGCCCATGTTCTCGAGCGTGTGGAGGAAGCGGTAGTCGTTCTTGGTAACCATGGAGCGGCCGTCCTGGCCCATGCCTGCGACTTCGAGCGTGGCCCATACGGGATCGCCGGAGAAGAGCTCGTTGTAAGAAGGAATGCGGGCGAACTTCACCATGCGGAACTTCATGACCAAGTGGTCGACCAGCTCCTGCGCGTCTTGCTCGGTCAGGGTGCCTTCCCGGAAGTCGCGCTCGAAATAAATATCGAGGAATGTCGACACGCGCCCTACCGACATGGCGGCTCCGTTCTGAGTCTTCACCGCGCCAAGATAGCCGAAGTACAGCCACTGCACGGCCTCGCGGGCGTTCTGTGCCGGATGGGAAATGTCGAATCCGTAGCTTGCGGCCATAGCCTTCAGGCCCTTGAGGGCCTTGATCTGCTCGGCAACTTCCTCGCGGAGACGGATGACCTCGTCAATCATTTCACGGTCGCCGATGCGCTCGTCGAGGTCCTTCTGCTTGTCGGCAATGAGATAGTCAACACCATACAGGGCAACACGACGGTAGTCGCCGACGATGCGGCCGCGGCCATAAGTGTCGGGCAGACCCGTGAGAATGTGGTTGTGGCGGACGAGCTTCATCTCCTTGGTATATGCGTTGAAAACTCCATCGTTGTGAGTCTTGACATACTTGGAGAAAATCTCCTTCACCTTGTCGGATGGCTCATAGCCGTAGGTGGTGCAAGCTTGTTCCGCCATACGCGAACCTCCGTAAGGCATGAAAGCACGCTTGAGGGGCTTGTCGGTCTGTAATCCTACAACCCTTTCCAAATCCTTGGTAGCCGGATCAATATATCCAGGGCCGTAAGCCGTCAGCGACGAGACAACGTCGGTCTCCATGTCGAGCACACCACCCTTGGCACGCTCCTCCTTCTGCAATTCCTTGAGTTTGCCCCACAAGGTGTTTGTTGCCTCGGTAGGTTCTGCAAGAAAACTCTCGTCACCAGTGAAAGGGGTATAGTTCAACTGAATGAAATCGCGGACGTTAATCTCGTGGTTCCATTTGTTTGGCTTAAAGCCTCTCCATTCTGTCCTCATGTGTGTAATAATTGGAATAAAAAACGTATTTCGGCCCGCAAAGGTACGACAAAGAAAGAACATGGGCAAACTTTACGGGGTAAATACCTATAATTAATGATTAAAAGAGGGGCGTTTTTACCCAAAGCCGTTGTCTATGTGGGAGCCACGGTTCCCGAACCGTCGGCAATCGTCGTTCCCGTTCTCCATGGAATTTTCTCATTATTTCCAAAAGCTGACGCCGGCTCCTCCCAAGGAGCATTTGCCTCTTGGGGCTGTGGCCTTGCAATTTTGCGAAAGTGTATGTAAGCATACCGGCAAGGATGGTACGGAGAAGCCCGGCTTGCTTTCATGAGGCCAAGGCACACCTTTGTCCTTGATGAATACGCGTATGCCAACTGGAAATGGCCGCTGGCCGGAAATGCGGGCTGGGCCGAAAGGAGTGGGGGAAAAGTCCGCACATAAAAAAAAGCGACGACCTTCGCAGGCAACCGCTCCAAATCTTCAATAGGTATTAGTTTTCTTAAGGTAAAAAGATTGTTTTCAGGATAACGCTCGCAAAGGTAATGTTTTTTTTCGATATAATCAAGAGAAAGTTGCTTTTTCTTTTCCTTTTTGGTGCTGTGTGCGCACACAAGACTGTAATAGTTACAACAAGGGAAGATTTTCCGCGAAATCGTTTGCATTTCGGTCGGTTTCTATTAACTTTGCATACAAAACAATCATTCCAAAAGATAAAACATTCGTTCCATGAGGAAAACAATGATTCTGGCTGTGCTTTTGTGTGCTTTCGCACTGAGTGACGCCGCACAAGTTCGAAAGTCAGTGAACCTGAAGCATTGGGAATTTTCACACGACAGCCTGTCATGGCAGCCCGTCACCATTCCCCACGACTGGGCCATCAGCGGGCCCTTTGACAAGAAATGGGACTTGCAGACGGTGGCCATCACGCAAAACGGCGAGACCAAGGCCACGGAGAAGTCGGGCCGCTCGGGAGCGCTGCCATGGATAGGGCAGGGGTGGTATCGCACCACCATCAGCCTGCCGGCCGGCGAGGCAGGGCGGCAAGCCTTTCGCGAGCTGGTCTTTGATGGCGCCATGGCCGAGCCCACGGTCTATGTCAACGGCCGCAAGGCCGGCTACTGGGCCTACGGCTACAACACGTTCCGCATAGCCTGCGAGCCGTCGATGCTCCGTGAGGGCGACAACGAGATCCTCGTCCACCTGCAGAATGTGAAGGAGAGCAGCCGCTGGTATCCCGGTGCCGGGCTCTTCAGGCCGGTGACGCTCGTGACGGTGGACGGACGGGAGCGCCTCGACGAGTGGAGCGTGTTCTTCAAGACTGACAGCATCAGCGGTAAGACGGCCTTCCTCACCGTGCAGGCCCAGGTGAAGGAGCTCGAAGGCAAGCCGCTGGCTGACAGTACGCTGGCCGTGGAATTCCTGCTGATGAATCCGCGCGGCGACGTGGCCTATGCCGCCCACGCCGCCCCCGACGCCGAGGGGCTGGCCAGTGTGGACATGCGGCTGGACGGAGCACGCCTGTGGTCGCCCGAGCATCCCAACCGCTACCGGCTGTTGACGAGGCTCTACAAGCAGAACCAGCTGGCTGACGAGGTGAGCCAGATGGTGGGCATCCGCACGCTGAGCCTGTCAAAGGAGCATGGATTCAGGCTCAACGGCGTCACGCGGCGCTTCAAGGGCGTGTGCCTGCACCACGACCTGGGGCCCCTGGGCGCGGCGGTGAACAAGGCGGCCCTCATCCGCCAGGTGAAGCTGCTCAAGGACATGGGTGCCGACGCCATACGCACGTCGCACAACATGCCCTCGCAGATGCAGATGGAGGTGTATGACTCGCTGGGCATGATGGTCATGGCCGAGAGCTTCGACATGTGGATTTATGCCAAGTGCAAGAACGGCTACGCGCGCTTCTTCAAGGACTGGGCCGAGAAGGACATCGCCAACCTGGTGCGCGCGCACCGCAACCATCCCTCGCTCGTGATGTGGAGCATAGGCAACGAGATTCCCGACCAGACCATGGCGCGGGGGCTGGAGTGGAGCAAGCGGCTGCAGGACCTCTGCCACCGCCTCGACCCCACAAGGCCCGTCACGCAGGGACTCGACCGTGTCGCGGGCGCGCTGAAGTCGGGCGTGGCACAGGCCATGGACGTGCCGGGATTCAACTACCGCGTGCAACTCTATCCCTCGGCCATCAAGCAGCTGCCCCAGGGTTTCCTCCTCGGTTCGGAGACGGCCTCGACGGTGAGCAGCCGCGGCGTGTACAAGTTCCCCGTGGTTTGGTCGAACAGCAAGACCTATCCCGACGGACAGGTGTCGGGCTATGACACCCAGTGGTGCTCATGGAGCAACCTGCCCGAAGAGGACTTCATCGCCGAGGACGACGCACCTTATTATATAGGACAGTTCGTGTGGACGGGATTCGATTATCTGGGCGAGCCCACACCCTATGACGAGTACTGGCCCTCGCGGAGCAGCTATTTCGGCATGGTCGACCTCGCCGGACTCCCCAAGGACCGCTACTACCTCTATCGCTCGAAGTGGAACAGCAAGGACCACACCCTGCACCTGTTGCCCCACTGGACGTGGCCCGGACGCGAGGGACAGCTGACACCCGTGTTCTGCTATACCGACTATCCCGAGGCCGAGCTCTTTGTCAACGGAAAGAGCCAGGGACGCCGCCGCAAGGCCATGATGAAGGATGATGGGGCCATCTACACAGGAAAGTCCGCCACACCGGACGAGGCCCGGCGGAGGGCCGCACGCTACCGCTTGATGTGGGACGACGTGAAATATGAGCCGGGCGAACTGAAGGTGGTGGCCTATGACGCGCAGGGACGCGAGGCGCAGACCACGACGGTGCGCACCGCGGGAAAGGCCGCGGCCGTGAAGATGGTGGCCGACAAGGACGTGTTGAAGGCTGACGGAGACGACCTGGCATACATCACGCTCTCGCTTGTCGACGAGAATGGTGTGGAACTGCCGCAGGCCTCTGACGAGATGGCCGTGGAAGTGAAGGGGGCCGCCACGTTCAAGGCCCTCTGCAACGGCGACGCCACATCGCTCGAAGTGTTCACCGAACCGCACATGAAACTCTTCTCGGGCAAGCTCGTCATCACCGTGCAGGCCAAGGAGGAGGCGGGCGAGGCCCTCGTCACCGTGAGGGATGTGAAGAACAAGAAGATGGGTGGAGAATTGAGGATAAAGGTGGAATAATGTGTCAACGCCCCGCCTTTTCACCCTGATTGGGGGGAAAATGCCCGAGAAAATGCGGGTGGGAACGTAACTTTGTGAGCATAAATCACATGCACATGAAACTGAAACGTCTATTCCTCTTGGCCCTCATGGTGGTGCTGGCTACCAGCCTCTCGCGGGCCGAAAACTATCCCTACCGTAGCGACGTGCTCTGGGTGACCGTGCCCGACCACGACGACTGGCTCTACCAGACCGGACAGCAGGCCCGCGTCGAGGTGGAGTTTTACAAGTATGGCATTCCGCGCGACGCCACCGTGGCCTATGAGCTCGCACCCGACATGCTCGCTCCCACGCGAAAGGGCGAGGTGAGGCTGAGCCACGGACGCGCCACCATCAACATGGGTACGATGCGCGAGCCCGGATTCCTGGATTGCAGGTTGACCGCCACCGTCGACGGAACGAAGTACACCCACCACGTGAAGGTGGGATTCTCGGTGGACAGGCTGGAACCGTATACCAAGATGCCGGACGACTTTGACGAGTTCTGGCGGAAAAACGTCGACGAGAACCGGAAGATGCCGCTCGACTACACCATGCGGAAGGTGGAAAAATACAGCGATGACGAGATAGACTGCTTCCTCGTGAAGATGCGCGTAGACCCCGAGGGACACTCCGTCTATGCCTATCTCACACGGCCGAAGGCTCCGGGCAAGTATCCGGCCGTGCTCTGCCCTCCCGGAGCGGGCATCAAGACCATACGCGAGCCCATGAAGCGAACCTACTACGCGCGTAACGGATTCATCAGGATGGAGATGGAAATCCATGGACTCAATCCCGAAATGACGGACGAGCAGTTTGACGAAATCTCGAAGGCCTTCAACACAAAGGCCAACAGCTATCTGAACTTCAACCTCGACAACCGTGACAACTACTATATGAAGCACGTCTATCTGGCTTGCTCCAAGGCGGTGGACCTGCTGGCCTCGCTTCCCGACTGGGACGGACGCAACATGGCCGTGCAGGGCGGAAGCCAGGGGGGCGCGCTGAGCATCGTCACGGCGGCGCTCAATCCCAAGGTGACCTTGTGTGTGGCCAACCATCCCGCGCTGAGCGACATGGCTCGGTATGCCGCGGGGAAGGCGGGGGGATACCCACACTACGACCGGACGCCGGGAATGCTGACTAAGGAGAAAATCAAGACTATGGCCTATTACGACGTGGTCAACTTCGCACGCAGGCTGGCCTGCCCCGTCTATATGACGTGGGGATACAACGACGCCACCTGTCCGCCCACGACGAGCTACATCGTGTGGAACGTCATCAAAAGTCCCAAGGAGTGCCTGCTGACACCCATCAACGAGCACTGGACGAGCGACAAGACTGATTATGACCAGATGGTCTATATCAAGAAACACCTCAATAAATAAGAGTCCGGGGACAACAAAAAAAGCCCCCTGCCCGAAGGCAGAGGGCTACCACCCCGTGGGTAGTGATGGATTCGAACCACCGAAGCTAGAAGCAGCAGATTTACAGTCTGCCCCATTTGGCCACTCTGGAAACTACCCGTAGCGCGTTCGCATCTGCAAAAGTACGAAATATTTCTGAACTAGCAAAATAATTTCTAAATAAAAGAAGGAACAATTGAAAACCAAGTTATGAAAACCTTAAGAATTCTGTTTATCCTCATGGCCGTGGTTACGGCCACGCCCTGTTTCCCGCAGGCCGGACAATTGTGGTATCGCAGGCCCGCGCAGGAGTGGACCGACGCACTGCCCCTGGGCAACGGACGCCTCGGGGCAATGGTCTTCGGCGTGCCGGCCAACGAACGCATCCAACTGAACGAGGAGACCATCTGGGCCGGACAGCCCAACACCAATGCCAACCCCGACGCGCTGAAGGCTATTCCCGAGATACAGAAGTTGGTCTTTGAGCACCGCTATGCCGAGGCCGAAAAGTTGATCGGGGAGAATGTCATCTCGCATACCAACCATGGCATGTGCTACCAGCCCTTCGGCGACGTGTACATCAGTATGCCCGGCATCGGCGAGTATACGGACTACCGGCGCTCGCTCAGCCTGGATTCGGCCGTCGCCACGACCACCTTCAGCCACGGCGGGGTGAGCTATGGACGGCAGGTCATCGCCTCGATGGCCGACGACGTGGTGATGGTGCGACTCACGGCCAGCCGGCCGGGGTGCGTCAGCTTCACCGCCAACTACGCCACTCCGCAAGCCAACCCGCTCATCCGGTCCGTCGGCCATGAGGCCGTGATGCAGGGCGTGAGCGGAAGTCACGAGAATTGCACGGGCATGGTGAAGTATATGGGACGCATGGCCGTGAAGACGAAGGGCGGAAAGAGCTCCTCGATAAACGGACAAATCGTGGTGGAGGGGGCCGACGAGGCCGTGCTCTACATCGCCATCGCCACCAACTTCAACCGGTACGACGACCTGTCGGGCGACGAGTCGGCACGCTCCGAACAGGCGTTGCGCAAGGCCATGGAGCGTCCATGGGCCGAGGCTGAGGCCGACCATGTGGCACGGTTCCAGAAGCTGATGTACAGGGTGAGCCTCTCGCTGGGTCCCGACCGCTATGCTGCGGTGCCCACTGACGAGCGGCTGGACCGCTTTGCCACGACCGAGGACAACGCCTTCGTGGCCACATACTTCAACTTCGGGCGCTATCTGCTCATCTCGTCGTCGCAGCCGGGCGGACAGGCGGCCAACCTGCAAGGCATCTGGAATGACAGTATGAAGCCCGCATGGGATTCGAAATACACCACCAACATCAATCTGGAGATGAACTACTGGCCGGCCGAGTCGACCAATCTCTCGGAAATGGCCGATCCCCTCTTCAAACTCATCAACGAAGTGAGCCAGACGGGGGCGGCGACGGCCAAGACCATGTACGGCCGGCCGGGATGGGTGCTCCACCACAATACGGACATCTGGCGCACCACGGGAGCCGTCGACGTGCCTTACTCGGGCATGTGGATGACGGGCGGGGCGTGGCTCTCGGCCCACCTCTGGCAGCACTATCTCTTCACCGGCGACAAGGACTTCCTGGCCCGCGCCTATCCCGTGATGAAGGGGGCCGCGCTCTTCCTCGACTCCATGCTGGTGAAGGACCCCGAGTCGGGACGCCTGGTCATCTGCCCCTCGGTGTCGCCCGAGAACGGACATGCCGTGGCCGAACCTTCTGCCCCGGACTATCTGAAAGGCCCGCGGAAAAACGTGGCCGCAGGCGTGACGATGGACAACGAGCTCATTTTCGAACTCTTCAACAGCATCATCAACGCGGCTCACGTGCTGGGCACTGACGAGGCCCTGGCCAAGCACTATGCCGAGAGGCTCAAGCTGATTCCTCCGATGCAGATCGGACGGTGGGGACAACTGCAAGAGTGGATGAAGGACTGGGACGATCCTAACGACACGCACCGCCACGTGAGCCATCTCTACGGTCTCTTCCCGGGCAACGAAATATCGCCGCGCCGCACGCCCGCGCTGTTCGAAGCGGCACGCACGTCGCTCATCCATCGCGGCGACCCGAGCACGGGATGGAGCATGGGATGGAAGGTGTGCCTGTGGGCGCGCCTGCTTGATGGCAACCATGCCTACAAGCTCATCCGCAACCAGCTCACACTCATCAAGGAGGGCGACAGGAAGAGGCAGGGCGGCACCTACCGCAACCTCTTTGACGCGCATCCGCCTTTCCAAATCGACGGAAACTTCGGCTGCACGGCGGGCATTTCCGAGATGTTGCTGCAAAGCCATGACGGCGATGTGGAACTCTTGCCGGCACTGCCCGACGTGTGGAAGGCCGAAGGCGAGGTGAAGGGACTCAAGGCGCGTGGCGGATTCGAGATTGCCGATATGGCCTGGAAGGACGGAAAGATAGTCCGGCTCACCATCAAGTCGAACTTGGGTGGAAACCTCAGGCTTCGCTTGCCCCAGACGCTGAAGGGGAAGAAGAAGGCCGCCGGCGTTAATCCCAACGCTTTCTTCCGCCTGCCGGACAATCCCGAGGTGAAGAACCATAGCCTGGAGCCTGTGCCGGTTCCGGAGCTGGCTGCCACTTACAGCTATGACATCCCTACCAAGGCGGGACAGACCTTGAAACTGGTGAAGTGAAAACAGGGGGGCGGGATTTTTCCCGCCCCCCCTGTCTGTCATATTCCCGGACCGTTTGCTTAGAGCCGGAAGCCGTAGAACGCGCGGAGGCGGAATTTGGTGCGCTCGATGTGGAGGCGGTCCGTGTCGCCAATGCCGGAATAGTTGAACACCATCGACACACCGAGAAAGTTGTTCTTCCAGGAGTAGACGGCGGCGCCGCGCCCCGTGATGATGGCGCTGGGGAACTTGTAGTGCAGGTTGACGCGCTCGTGGTTATTGTCGATGTGCGAGTGCACGGCCACGCTGAACGTCGGCAGTGCCGAGAGATGGAAGAGCCAACGCCGGCCCGCCACGAAATTGTATCCATAGCCCGCGCCGATGCCGAGGTCTACGATTTTCAGCTTGACTCTCCCCATGCCGATGCCTTCGTTGGCCTGGATGTCCGTGTTCTGCCCGTCGAAACTCATGCCGACCAGCACGCTGCCCGTACTCCGCTTCTGCAAATAGCTTTGGCTGAATGCGGCGGGTATGGAGAAGCGGCGGCCGTTGAAGGCGTAGTATAGGTTGGCATTCAGCGCCTGCTGGCTCACCATCCCCTTGCTGACCGGAGCCCGCATGCTCCCCAGGGACACGTGTCCCTGATAGGTCTTCGACGTGAGCAGGGTCACGTCGAAGCCGAACCTGTTGCCATACGAGGTGAGGTTGAACTCGTTGTCCTTGTTCCTTCCCGCTAGCTTGGCGGGGTTGACGGCCACCCCGAAGGATACGCCCCGGTAGCTGATGGCGGCGCTGAGGGTGGCACGATAGTCGGACTGCACGTGCGCCCTGAACGGTGTGCCGTCGCGCCTGCCCGACGTCTTTATGGTTGAGCCGGACATGTTCTCACGAAACTTCACCGTCCACCGGCCTGCCGGACGGTGTATGTAGAGGGTGTCGTAGGTTATCCGGTCATATCGTCTGGCAAGGAGTGAGTCGCCCTTGTGAAGGGTGCGGTCATAGCTGATTATGCGGTTGCGGTACCGCTTGTACTGCTTACTGCTGATTTGTCCGCTGTTGAGCCGTGTGGCGAGCATGCTGTCGCCCCATTGCAGCAGGCGGCCCTCGGCGGCGGCCTGCCGCATGGCCATGCGAAGACTGTCGGCGGCCTGCACCCGCTGTCGCAAGGGTGGCTTCCGTGAACGTCGTGCGGCTCCATTTTGGGCTAAGGCGGGTGGAACGGTCAGTAACAGGATGGTCGTCAAAAGAATTCGGTTCGTGTTCATTTTTCTTGCTCGGGCTCGGTGTTCGTTCTGTTTGCAAAAATAGTAATTTTTGCCGAGTATACCTGCTTAGTTCTTGCCTATTTTTTCTCAACGCCATGGCAAGTGACGCCAATATAAACTTTGCCTGAATCATTTGTCACCCCATGGATGACGAATGATTCAGGCAAATTGTATGGCTCAGGGATAGGGGGAGGGAACTCCCCCTTCGTGCCGGCTTAGGGTGCCGGCGTGATGATGGTCACCGCCTTGATCCCCTCGCCCGGTGTGGCGTCGGCCTCGGCCGGCAGGTAGACGGGTGCTGAGGGTTGGAGGGGCAGGATGCGGAGCTCCAGGTGGGAGGTGCCGGCGGGCAGGCGCCAGAGTCCGTATTGGAAGTGGCGTCCGTTATAGAAGTTGTCGCCGATGAGCTTGCCGTTGGCATAGAGCCGTGCGCAATCGCCGTGATAGTCGATGTCGAGCAGGCCCTGGCAGCTGTCAGGCACGGCGATGGTGTAGACGGCGGCCTGGAGGAAGTCGCTGTCAGAAGGCTCTTCGGCCACCTTGGCCTGTCCCAGCGTGATGGTGCGCGGTGGTCCGGCCTCCTTTACCTTCGCATACTCGGCCTTGGTCACGGTGGAAGCCTCCCCGCTGTCGGGCAGGAAGAGCCGTTCGGCCTCTTTCTCGGTGAGCAGGTAATAGTTCTTGTAGACGGCCTTGGCCGTGCCCCTCGCCTTCACGTTCTTCAGCGTGGGGCCGCCTTCAAAGGCCAGTTCCGTGGGCAGGCCGCTGATTTGCATGAGATAGACCTTGCCCTCGCGCTGTGCCACGAGTTGTGCTGTGGCATACTTGATTCCCGCCACGTGGACAGGCAGCACGCCAATGGCATCGGCCGGAATGGTGACGGCACGCGAGGGGAAGCGCGTCCCGCCCAGTTCGAAGCGCACGCCGCGCTTCGGCGATAGCTTCTGCAGGCGCTCATAGTTGTTGAAGAACACGAATCCGCTCTTGCCGTCGGCCGTGCGGATGGTCTGGCGCAGATAGGAATCGTCGCCCTTGACGGGCTCGTGGGTCGAAACGAAGCGGGCGTCCATCGGGGCCAGAAGTTCGCCGAAGTCTTGGGCGAAGAGGTGGAGCGGGCGCAGGCGGTAGTAGACCGAGTGGCGCTGGCCGAACTCGCCCAGCGGTGCCTGGAAGTCGTAAGTCTTCACGGGCAGGTCGTTATAGTTGGTGGCTTGCGTGCGCTGGTTCTCGTTGAGATAGGTGAGGCGTCCTTCGGGATTGGTTCCGCCGTGATACATGTAATAGCCCAGCAGGTTGCTTCCACTGCCCAGTTTCACCACGGCCATGGCGTAGGCGTCGTTGTCGTACATGTACGGTCGCCGGTGGTAGGCCGTCATCATGCCGCTGCCCAGTTCGCATGTGAAGTAGGGGTAAGCCTCGGAGCGGTCGGCCGCCTTGTCGTCAGTATACTTGATTTGCTCGGTGGCGATGCTCTTGTTGTCGCGTGACGGCTTGAAGAAGAAAGCCTTGAAATAGTTGCCCGCCGTGGGCTTCGTGCTTCGCTCCCAGAATCCGTCGGCATAGTCGCCGTAGAGGGGAATCATCTCTCCGTAGGGCACGGGCGTGGCCAGGTCGGGCCATCCCGTACGGGTGTAGAAGGGCAGGTCGAAGCCTACGCCGAGGGCGATTTTCTTCAGTGCCACGAGATAGCTTCCACGGCCACGGTATTCGTTGTCAAACTGGCAGGCCACTACGGGGCCGCCGTCTTTCCATTGCAGGCCTTGCACCTGGGTGAAGATTTGCCGGTAGAGCTTTTGGGCCAATGCCAGGAAGCGCGGATCCTCGCTCCGGCTCCGGATGCCTTTGGTGAAGAACCAGTCGGGGATGCCGCCGTTGCGCACCTCGCCATGGCAGAACGGTCCCAGGCGCAGCACCACGGGCATCTGTTGTTGCTTGCACACCTCGAGGAACCGGCGCAGGTTGCGCTGGCCGCTCCAGTCGAACTGGTTTTCCACCTCCTCGATGTGGTTCCAGAACACGTAGGTGGCTATGATGGTGACGCCGCCCTCTTTCATCTTCTTGACTTCCGCGGCCCATTCGTCTTCGGGGATGCGCGAATAGTGGACTTCGCCCATGACGGGCAGCACGCGGCGTCCGTCGACGAAGAGGCTGCGCGAGTCCCATGTAATCGCCGCCTGGCCGCCCGAGGCCGGCTGGGCTTCCACGGGTTGGATGCCGGCGATGAGGGCTGCCGACAGCAACAAGGCTTGAATCAGGTTTCTCTTCATTTCTTTAAGATTAGTTTTGGGAACAATGCCGATTGAGTGATTTCTCGATGGCAAAGGTAATGAAAAAAAACGAGCCTTGAAATGGAAACGGAGCAAGAAAACATGGACGATATTACGATGAGGCTCGCCCCGCCTGTGGTGGTGCGGGGCAGGAGGGGGGCGTGCGGCCTTCTTCCGGCCTATTCGGAGCCGATGCCGGGGACGTAGGTCTCGAGCCCGTATTTGCCGATGTCGTGCCACAGGGTGTCGAGACTCCGCTGCATGTCGAAGGCCACGTCGTGCCAGTGGGCTGCCGCGTCATTGTCGCCGCGGTCCAGCGCGTCGTGGTATTTCTGTACGGCTTCGTCACGCAGTCCGGTGTATTCGTGGTCCTTTTGCAGTCGTTGCTCGTCCATCGAGGGATACGGGTCGCCGTTGGCTTGTGGTCCGGCAGGGTCGTCGCCGGGCGTGGTACTTGCCGACGGGCCAGAAATGTGGACGGGAAAACCGCTGAAGACATCGCTCATGGCCTGTGCCTCGGCCATGGAACTGTAGTGGTGCTGGCCGCCGATGATGTCGGTGACGATGACTCCGCCCATGCCGTCAGCCGTGTATTCGGGCGACGCCCTCCTCATCATGGGGTTTGTTCCGAATGCGGTATCGGCATGCGGGTCATGTCCGAACGCGTTGTCGTGATGGCCATTGTCATCGTGTCCGTCGTCGTGGTGAGGTTCGAAGTCGTCGTGACCGAATCCGTCATTCATGTCATTCAAATCAAACATAAGGCATATTTTTGTAAAAGGATTGATATATTCGTATTCCCGCAGGATTGAGAGTCCTGCCGTTACACGCTCACCTGGGCCTTCAGCAGGACCTTCCCCCGCCAGGCAAGGCCCTTTCGGAGAATGCTTTTCACCGGCGTTCCGTCGGCCACGACCTGCAAGGGCACGGCCACGTGTCGGTCGTTGCAGAAGGAGGTGCCGTCCTCGATGAGTTCGGCGCCCCCACTGTGCAGGGCGCTGATCACCCGGTCCTGGCACAGGCGGAGCACATCCTTGGTTTCCTGGCTGCTCACCGAGTAGGCATAGGTGTCGAACTCGTTGACCATGGCCACCAGGGCTTGAGCCAGTTTCTCCATGGAGGCGTTGTCCACGGCCGTGCTTGCCGGATCCGCACTCTTGTCGGCCTCATGGCCTTTCGCGGCCAGGCTGTCGCCTTGTGCGTGTGCGGCTTCCTGCGAGCCGCCGCCCAACAGCGTTGTGATGAAACGCTTGATTTTTCTTGCAAGAGTCTTCATGATGTCTGTGAAATGAGTTTGTTGTATCTGTCCTTGGCCACTTGGGCCACCATCTGCCTGAGGCTGTGTGGCGCCGCCATGGCCGCCACGGCCGACCAGTACTTCTGCCGTTGGCGCAGGTCGCCCTCCATCTGGTGCCACGACAAAAGCCGGTTGAGCTCGTCGCGCTCTTGCTCGGAGAAGTCGCCGGGCGAAGCCACGATTTTCTGATAGGTCAGATAGCAGTTGTTGGCGTCGTCCAGCTCTTCCCTCGCCAGTTCCATCTTCCCCTTGATTTTCTGCAATCGGCTCCTCACCTGTTCCATCTTTTCCAGCGTTGGCACATGTTGCTTCACGAGAGAGGTGAGGATGGAAGCTTGCGGTTCGGGCAGATTGCGGCATGCGTCGAGGCAGGCCTCCCGGTTTTCGGCGGCGGTTTCCGTATTGATGAACGATGCGCTGAAGAGAATCGACGACAGCAGGTTGTCCATCTCGGTCAGCACGGTGTTGGCCCTAAGCATCCGGCTTCGAGTGAAGAAGTGCTTCTCGACCAACTGCCGCAGGCGCTCGATGCCCCCGATAGACCTTAGTTTGTGAAGCGTGGCGTCGATGTCGGACGACGCGTAGAGCTGCGAGGCCACCATGGCGAAGGTGCTCCATGGCAAGTCTCTGATGGCAAACGAGTCGAGCAGGCTGCGTCGCTCGTCCACGGTGAGCCTGCATCCCGGCAGTTTGGGGTGCATGAAAGCCGATTCCGAGCCCATGCCCATCTTGAAGTATTTCTCATTGGTGAATCCCCTTTGCAGCGTGTCGCGAAGTTGCAGCGCGCGCTCCTTCGATGGCAGGTATCGCTCGATGGCGGCCGATGTGGGCACGATGGTGAAGAGTTCCCTCTCGAATTCCTTGGCGAACTTGGCTATATTGTCGATCTGTTGCAAGTTCTTGTCCACCTTCGAAAGGACTCCGATGCCGTTGAGAGCCGTCAGCCCGTGCCCGTCGTTATAGAGTTTCTGGATGAATGTCTTGTCGGTTTCAGTGGGGACCGTGTTGAACAGATAGATTACGGCGTCGGCGTTGTTTGATAATCTCACGGTGTCGTCCTGGTGCCGTTTTCTCAGATTGAAGTAAGCCTCGGTCTGCTCCTCGTGTGCGTCGCCGTCGTCGCCCACGTCGGCCCCGATTCCCGGCGTGTCGACAAGGGTCACATCCTCAAGCAGCGGATTGTCGTCGATGTAGAACGTGAGGCGAGCAATCTTGGCTGTCTGCCTGAGGGTGTCCTCGCCAGTGCCCACCAGGGAGTCGAGGAAGGCCCGCGGCTTCCACTCCTTGCTGCCGTCGGTCCACTCGCAGAGCACGGGCCGGTCTGGATAGAGGGGTCTGCCTTTCTTGAACACGTTGATGGTCGCGGTGGTCTCGGTGGCTCCCGTCATGGCCAGGTCGACGCCCAGCAGCGCGTTGATGAGGAAGCTCTTGCCGGCTTTCACCTTGCCCGCCACGGCCAGCACGCACGGGCTGGTGATGTCGCTTTCGAGCGAGCGTATGGCCAGCGCGTTCTTGCTGTCGCTGAGGTCGTCCTCCAGGCAGGCGGCCAGTTCGTCGAGAATGTCTTTGGTCTTGGCCAGTAAATCTACATCTTTCATAAGCAAATCACATGTTTCATAAGCAAATCACCCGCTAACACGACGGCTCTATGTATAAGGCAGAACAAGGCGAAACCCGCACTTCATCCAATTGGGTGCCGTGATTTCACCAAGCCAACGACTTGGCTTCTGGCTTGTTCTGTAATAGACTTGGGTGCAGAGACCTCTGAGCACTTTCCTGCTTCCGTTCTTGGGTCCTTGTGGATTGACCTGGTATCCCGGTTGGTAATCGCCATACCAGTCTAGGCACCACTCAAGGAGGTTGTCGGTCAAGTCGTAGATTCCCAACTCGTTGGCCTCGCCCAGGCCGGAGGCGTGGGGCGAGTCGAGGGCGTGGGCCTTGTCCGTGCCATGGCCTTCCTGTCCTTTCGATTTCTTTCCGCCCCTCGCCGCATACTCCCATTCCGCCTCGGTGGGCAGGCGGAAGGCAAGATGCGAGAACTCGTTCAACTTGGCAATGAATGTCTGGCAATCGTTCCACGTGACGTCGTTCATGGGGAAATTGCTGATAAAGGGTTGTCCTTTCACCTTCACCGTGCGGTGGGCGGGAAACTTCTTCATGAAGGCGAGCCATTCTTCCTGTGTCACCTCGAACTTGCTGATGCAGAAGGAGCTCACCTTCACCTGGTGTGCCGGCGTGTATGGCGGCACGCCACCCCCGTCCCACAGTTTTTTGAGCAATCCCACCTGCGGCTTTTCTCCGTGTCCCATGGTAAAGGTTCCGCCTTCCACCAGCACCATGTTGGCTTTGATGTGTTCTAGGACGGCCTGCCGTGGGTCGGGAACGGGTTGCGGCTTGTCCACCTGGGGCTCTGGCTTGCCCCCCTTCCCGCTTTCGTGACTTGCATGGGAGGCCTGCACCTTCGCCTTGGCGTGGTCCGTGCGGGCCTTGTCCTTGGGCTCGCGGTTGTCCGGCTTGCCGGTGTCAATCCCAGGATAGATATACGGGTCGAGACATTCCTCCTTCTCCCGGTTGAGGCTGAACGTCAAAGAGTTTTTCATGTTCATGGATACGATGACGAACACGCCCTTCTCATAAGTGGCGTGCCGCCTTACGATGACGTGCTCGCTGTCGATGCACAGCACCAGCGTGCGGTCGTTGCCACATGGGAACGATTCGCAACCTATCTGCATGGTAGGGGTGCCTTTCTCCAGCACCAGGCCGCCCGTGATGTACTTCTTGTCCTGGTCCAGAATGGCGATGCTGACGTCAAAGGGGCATACGTCTATCAGGTAGTCGTCAAATCTCGGCCCGTTGAGATGCCTTATGCCTTCGACCAGCAGTTCCTCGGCATGACCGTCGGCCGTGATGGTGCGTGTGATGACATCGGTTTCCGGCGGATTGCCTTGCCCGTAGATGTCCCATTCATAGTTCTTGTGGTCCACGGTGGAGTAATCCACGCTGTAATCCAAGTGCTTGTCGCCCCACACCAGTCTGACGACCTGGTTGATTTCCTTCTCGTCGGCCGGAATGCCATAGGCCATGACTTGCAACTCGTGGAGGATATGGCAGCGCAAATGATGTTTCTCTTTCAGTCTGATGCAGTCGATATAGTTGCGTGGCGACATGTACGTCAGGTATATGTCGAAGGACTTGAGCGCCTGCTGGTTGTAGGTGACGAAGTTGTCGATATTGTCCACCGACATCCCCTTGTGCGTGTCGATGTCCCCTTGCTGAGAAACCGTAATCAGCCTCACGCGGTTTTCCTGAGGCGCGCCTTGCTTGCCTTCCTGCTTGCCTTGCGCCTTGCCTTGCGTGGCTTGCGCTTTCCCCTGTTTGCCTTGTTGCTTCTTGCTGTCCGTCTGCTCGTTTGCGTTGTCCACCTGCTCGTCCACGATGTTTCCCAGCGCCACGACGATGTCGCGCTCGCCCCCCGTTTCCAGTTTTGCATTTGGGAACGCCTCGGCCAGGAGTTGCGACACCAGGGTCAGCCGCGAGCTTCCGCCGATGAGCAGCACGCGGTCCACCCCGTATCCGTTTTCCTTGGCGTCCTTGGCCACCATCTTGGCCATGTTGACGGCGTCGGCCACCTTGGCGTAGATGATGTTTCCGAACGCCTCCCGGCTGAGCGTGAAGTTGTAGAAGTTCATCTTGCCGTCCACCACGATCATCCCCGGAATGCTGTAGGTGTCGTTCTCTCCGCTGAAGCACTCCTTCAGCTTGCGGCAGATGTTGAGTATGGCGAAGTCCACGGCCCCCTGCCTCGTGATGTCATATCCCCCGAACTCCTGTTTTATTTTGTTTCGGAAGTGCTCGTAGACGAGGTAGTCCAGGTCGTTACCTCCGCAATGGCTGTCGCCCCTGGGCTTGGCCGAGACGCGCAGCTTTCCGCCCGCCTTCCTCACGAAGGCCACGTCGATGGTACCTCCGCCGAAGTCGAACACCAGCAGTCCCTCTCCCTCCTTCACCTCGTGCCGTCGTGTGTGTCCGAGGATGGCCGCCACGGGCTCCAGCCGGCAGTGGTCCGCCTTCAGCCCTATCCGCTCGAAGGCCTCCCTCATCATGGCCACCTTGGCCTCGGAGAAGGCCACGGGATGTGAGAACACCACGTCGGTGATTTCGTAATCGCTTCCGCAATGCTGGCGTGCCAGCCCCACCATATATTTGAAATAGGTGGCGAGCAGGTCGGTGTAGGAGTATTCCTTGTCGCCGAAGAACTCCTTCTTCGTGGCCGACAGGGCCCCCTTCAGGCAGGGCACGAAGTCCTGCATCATGGTCAGGCGGTATTCTGGCGGCAGCTTGTTCACCTCGGCCAGGTAGCTCTCGGCCTGGTATCCGCAGAGGAATCCGCCGTTGTTGAAGAGCATGGTCGAGGGCAGTTTCACGTCGTTGTCGCGGAACACCACGGGCTCGGCCTTTCCGCTCTTGGGGTTTATCCATGAGGCGGACGAGTAAGAGGAGCCGAAGTCGATACCTATAACAGCCATAATCGTAGTTTCTTAATTGTTTAGAAGACCAGTCGGAGCCCGGTGAGGCTCTTTTGACAATCAGGGGCGTATTTGAATCTGTATTTCACGGAAACATAGATGGATTTAAAGTCATCCCCCCGCACGACCTTTGCTTTTTCGCCCGTGACACTCCCCTCGGCCGGGCCCTTTGGATTGTAGAGCGTCGGAGCGTTCCTGTTGTAATCATAGCGTGCATACCAGTCGTTGCACCATTCGCGCACGTTGCCACACATGTCATAGAGTCCCAGCTCGTTGGGCTGTTTCAGCCCGACGTCGTGCGTCGTGCCCTCGCTGTTGCCCTTCACCCAGGCCACGTCCTCCTGCTTGTCGCTGCCGGCCGCGGAGTAGCCCTTTGACTTGTTGCCTCCGAGGGCGGCAAACTCCCATTCGGCCTCGGTGGGCAGGCGGAAGTTGATTTGGGCTGGTTGTGCCAGCCTCCTCAGCTCTTGGATGAATTGTTGGCATTCGTTCCAGCTGACGTGTTCCACGGGCCGGTTCTCCCCTTCGAAATCAGAAGGATTGTGGCCCATGATGGTTTCCCACTCTTTCTGGGTCACCTCGTATTTGCAGATGTGGAAGCCGTCCACGCGGACCGGATGTGCGGGCTCGTTGTCAAGGGGAAGCCTGAGGAAGTCCTTCCAGCTGCTCTTCTTGTAGCTTACTCCCATATTGAACGTGCCGCCCTCCACATACACCATGTTCTTGATGATGTTGGCCACGACCTCCTTCTCCTTGCGGAGGGAATCCTCCTTCTCCTTGTCGGTCGGCTCTTTTTTGAAGACTTCCGCGTCGAGCGCAAGGCGCAGGCCGCACCACGGGTGATAGCTTTCGCTAAACGTCCAATGCCTTTCGTGGACCCGGGTCTCGAAATCGTAATCGCGGTATGAGCCACCGCGTGTAATCCTCACCTCGCCCCTTTTCGCCCCCTTGGGGTTGACCTGAGGCGTCTTGGGGTAGGAGCCATACCAGTCGCCGCACCATTCATACACGTTGCCGCTCATGTCGTAGAGCCCCAGGTCGTTGGGCGCCAGCCGTCCCACCTCGTGTGCGTGTCCGTCGCTGTTCTCCTCCGTCCATGCCACCTGGTTTATGTCGTCGCTTCCGGAAAAATTGTAGCCGTGCTTGGGATTCTTGCCTCCCCGCGCGGCGAACTCCCATTCGGCCTCGGTGGGCAGCCGGAAGGTCATGCCGCTCAGCTCGTTGAGCGTGTTGATGAAAGCCTGGCACTGGTTCCAGCTGATGTCCTCGACAGGATAGTTGTCACCATTGAAGAGGTTAGCGGTGTTGGGCCGGTGTCCCGTGAAGGCCTCCCATTCTTTTTGTGTCACCTCGTACTTGCAGATGTAAAAGCTGTCCAGCGTCACCATGTGCCTCTCAAACTCTGCGGATCCCATTTGGAAGGTTCCGCCCTCGACAAACACCATGTTGCGCGCGATGCGTGCGAGGATGCTTTTCTTTTCCGGATCATCGGTGCGGAGCCGGCTTTCGATGTCGGCGAAGTCGTAGGGAGCCCCGTCCGGGTTAGCCTCCGTGGCGGTTTCGTCCTTGGCCGGTTTGTCCCCGTGCCCCGTGTCGTCGGGCTTTTCCGGGCTGGCGACGTCCGCCTCCACCTGCTCGTCCACGATGTTTCCCAGCGCCACGACGATGTCGCGCTCGCCCCCCGTTTCCAGTTTTGCATTTGGGAACGCCTCGGCCAGGAGTTGCGACACCAGGGTCAGCCGCGAGCTTCCGCCGATGAGCAGCACGCGGTCCACCCCGTATCCGTTTTCCTTGGCGTCCTTGGCCACCATCTTGGCCATGTTGACGGCGTCGGCCACCTTGGCGTAGATGATGTTTCCGAACGCCTCCCGGCTGAGCGTGAAGTTGTAGAAGTTCATCTTGCCGTCCACCACGATCATCCCCGGAATGCTGTAGGTGTCGTTCTCTCCGCTGAAGCACTCCTTCAGCTTGCGGCAGATGTTGAGTATGGCGAAGTCCACGGCCCCCTGCCTCGTGATGTCATATCCCCCGAACTCCTGTTTTATTTTGTTTCGGAAGTGCTCGTAGACGAGGTAGTCCAGGTCGTTACCTCCGCAATGGCTGTCGCCCCTGGGCTTGGCCGAGACGCGCAGCTTTCCGCCCGCCTTCCTCACGAAGGCCACGTCGATGGTACCTCCGCCGAAGTCGAACACCAGCAGTCCCTCTCCCTCCTTCACCTCGTGCCGTCGTGTGTGTCCGAGGATGGCCGCCACGGGCTCCAGCCGGCAGTGGTCCGCCTTCAGCCCTATCCGCTCGAAGGCCTCCCTCATCATGGCCACCTTGGCCTCGGAGAAGGCCACGGGATGTGAGAACACCACGTCGGTGATTTCGTAATCGCTTCCGCAATGCTGGCGTGCCAGCCCCACCATATATTTGAAATAGGTGGCGAGCAGGTCGGTGTAGGAGTATTCCTTGTCGCCGAAGAACTCCTTCTTCGTGGCCGACAGGGCCCCCTTCAGGCAGGGCACGAAGTCCTGCATCATGGTCAGGCGGTATTCTGGCGGCAGCTTGTTCACCTCGGCCAGGTAGCTCTCGGCCTGGTATCCGCAGAGGAATCCGCCGTTGTTGAAGAGCATGGTCGAGGGCAGTTTCACGTCGTTGTCGCGGAACACCACGGGCTCGGCCTTTCCGCTCTTGGGGTTTATCCATGAGGCGGACGAGTAAGAGGAGCCGAAGTCGATACCTATAACAGCCATAGTCTTTTTGCTTTTACATTCATTTTTTTTCGGAGTCCTTCCTGATGTCTCCCATCTTTTCTATTCCGTCCTTCACGCCGAGCAGCGCGTCCTTGTTCAGGCTCCACTCCTTGGTCATGAACGCCAGGGCCTGTGCCACCTTGGGGTTAGTCTTGGCCTCGGCCAGCGTGTCGTGCATGGCCTCGATTTCGCGGTGATACTTGTCGTAGATGGCCTCCACGGCCTGTCGGGCCTGGGCGCGCACGGCGTTGCAGAAGCCCTGGTAGAGCGATTCGTACTTGCCGTCGCTGAGCGACACTTCCGAGATCTGCCTGCTGCAGTTCACGATGGTCTCCTGCACGTAGGCCAGCATCTCCTGCTTGTTCTTTCTGAGTTTCTCGGCCTTGGCCCTTTTCGATCCGCCAATGGCCCCCCAGAGCACGGCCCCCACGCCGAGCACCACGAACACCGGTCCGAGCACCGGTGCCAGCGGAGCCATGACGGCCGGTGCGACGAGGGCGGCCCCCTGTGCGAGCATGCCCAGCGCGCTGATGCCCATTGAGGCCATGAGCATTTCGGAGCGCATCGACATGAAGCTGTCGCGGAGCTTGGCGGTGGAGAGGGTGGGGTCGCCCTCCTCGTTGCCGTCGATTCTGATGTCGCGGGGCATGGCCATGCGGCACTCCTCGTTGTATTCCTGCAGGCTTTCGTTCATGCGCTGCTGGGCGATGTTGGTCAGGTGCTGCCATCCCTGTTGCAAGTCGGTGGTGACACGCTCGCCCAGCCCGTTCTTATAGCTGTCGACGTTGTCGATGTCGAGCTTTCCTATTTCGTCTTCATATTTCTTGAAGATGTCGCCGTTGGCCGAGAACATCTTGGCGAAGTCGGCCGAGAGTGTGGCCAGGATTTTCTCCACGTTCTCCAGCACCTTCTTGCGCCGGCTGTCGCCCAGTTTCTCCACGAAGTTGTGCCGGCTTTCCTCGTAGTGCTCCACCAGCTTGTCATAGTTTTTTGCGGCCTCCTGTGCGGCCTCGGTCCTGTGCTTCAGGGCTTTGAGCACCTGCTGGTAGTATTCCACGGCGGCGTTGTATGCGTTGCCCGTGCGATAGTATCCCTCGGTGAGGTAGACCAGGCGGAGCATGGCGTCGCGCACGTCCTCGTAGCCCGAAATCATGAGTTGGAAGTCGGCCGAGGCCTTGTCGGTCTGTTTCGACGCGTCGAGCAGCTGCTTGCTCGACATGCGGAGCATCCTGGGCTCTTCGGGCAGCTTGCCGCCGATGGCCTCGTTGATGTGCTTCTCGTTGGCGCTGATGGCCAGTTCGGCCGCCTCCTCGCCCACCTCGTCCACCTTGGTGGTGACGAAGAGGATGTAGGGCGTGATGTCGGCCACCTCCTTGAGGAAATCCGTTTCTATCTTTTCCAGCGGCGAGGGGTTGGCCACGAAGAGCACGGCGTCGGCCATGGCCAGAAACTTCTTGGTGATGGCGGTGTGTTGCGGGTAGGTGGCCCCTATGCCCGGCGTGTCGATGATGACCACGCCGTCGGGCAGCATCTCCACGGGAGTGTTCACCTCGATGTAGGCCACGGTCTTGTCGGCGTCCACCATGCCCTCGTCGTCGATGGTGGCTTGCGACCCGTAGCGTGCGAGGTCTTCCTTGCCGATGGGCTTCTTGTCGCCATTGGCGTAGACCACGAAGAAGCTGTCCTCCCGTGCGTTTCTGATTTCGAAGGCGCGGCTGGTGGCCACGTCGGTGGCCACGGGCAGCAGCTCGCGGCCGATGATGGCGTTGATGAGCGACGTCTTGCCGTTTTTCACCTTTCCGCACACGGCCAGGCAGAACTGCTCCTTCTCCATCAACGCCTTGGCCAGGTTGAATTCGGGTTCCGGTCCGGGCAGTCCGGCTTTGGGATATTTCTTGCCGAAGGCCACCATCCGGTTCATGATGTCGCCGGTTTGCTGCTTCAGCTTCCGTCCCGTCTCTATGATGATGTTTACTTCCATGTTTCAGGGATGTTTTGATATTGTTGTCGGTTTGTGTTCAGAACCCCACGTGCAGGTTGTCGTCGTCGTCGTCATCGTCGTCGTGCGCGTCGGGTTCGAAGGGCGTGTCGTGGTGCTCCGTCACCACCTGCCATGTTCCGGGGTGGAGCGTGTCGTCGTGGTGTGTGGGCTCGGGGTGGTGTTGGTCGAGCTCGGTCACGTGGTGTGTGGTGTCGTCGTGTCCGAAGAGCTTGTCCCACACCTTCTCTATGAGGTCGTCAATCTTGTGCCATATGTCTTTTTCCCCCGTGCCGAAGTCGATGCCGTCCATTTGGTCGTGAAAGTGCTCGTAGGCCTCGCTGAACTCCTCGTAGCTCACGGGGTGGCCCTGCGCGTCGGTGCCCACGGTGTTGATGTGCCCCTCCGAGTAGTAGGGCCCGTCGTAGTTGTCGGGCATGTCGATGTCGGCCGCGGCCATGGCGTATTCGGGTGCGGGTGCGGGCGCCGTGGTGGCGATGTTCGACGGTTCCTCCATGCACGTCTCCGAGTTGTACTGGTAGGGTGCGGCCACGTCGGTGGCCACCATGAAGCAGTTGGTGTCGTGCCAGGCGTCGAGGAACTTGTCGATGGGGTAGGCGATGCGCAGGTCGCCCTGCCCGGGGTCGGTGAGCACCACCTTGGTGTCCTCGGGGTTGTCCTTGTCCACCTCGATGCCGGCCACGATGAGCGCGTGGTCGCCGCGCTCGCCCTGCGTCTGGTCCTCCAGCAGCTCCTTCTCCTGGTCGGCCAGGTTGTCGGCCCAGAGCTCGCCCGAGTCCACGCCCACGATGATGCGGTGGCCCTGTGCGAGCTCGTTCATCAAGTCGTAGACGGTGCAGTTTTGCGCCTGGTGCACGTTGATGCCGCAATATTCCAGGATGTTGCCCGTTGACTCGGCCGGCGTGCCGCCCCCTCCCGGCATGTACCATCCGTTCTGGAGGGCGAGCTGCCTGAGCTGGTCTTCCGAGATGTCGACGCCGAAGTCGCGCAGGATGATTTGCTGGCTGCGGATGGCGCAGGTGTCGTCATAGCTTTGGGCAATGTCGGGACGGTCTTGGTGCTCGGTGGTTTCCGAAGGCTCGCCGAAGATTTCCTTGGCGTCTTCCTCCGTAAACAGGTGCTCGATGAATGAAAACAACTTGTTCATAGGTGTGGATGTTATGTTGTTGCCTTGGCAACGGGTTGAAGTTCTTTATTTTTGTTTCTTGATATGCGTGTAAAAACCGTTCCTCTTGTCTTGATGGATTCTCGTTGAGCCGTTGTGTCAATAAGTTGAGGCCGTGTTGGGTTAGGTGTTTATTTTCGGTCTTGCAAAGATAAGTAAAAAACATGAATCGTGCAATACAAATAAGAAATAAATTTGATTGCCGTTCGCCGTTTTGTGTAACTTTCAGCGAGGGCGCCCCCTCGCTCGCCGTGGGGCACGTGTTCCCCGCCGTGCCGCCGTGGTGAGGATGTTGCGACGGCAGCCTCGGACGCGCGGTGACGGAGGAGTCGGGTCCGAAAGCTTTACATTTCTTCCGCCCCGCCGCCTGCCCCGCCTTTTCCAGAATGTCGGAACAACGGCTTCTTGGGTGACGTTTTGAGCACCGTCCTTATGGATACGCTTACGTTTTTGTAAAGAAGCCGGAAAAAGCGGGGAGCGTTTGCAAGAAAGGCCTTCACACCTGCTCGCAACGGCCCTCTCAGGCTGCAAGAACGGCCTTCAGAGACGCTGGGAAAGCCGCTTACACATGACAAGAACGGCGTGGCGGCCGCGCGGGTCGGAATATTTGACAAACAATGGGCTCGCCTGAAACGACTCCGTCTGCGACTCACCATCTTTTCTGATGAAAAATACCTTAAACAGGCGATGGCGCGAAGGCGAAAAAAGGCGTAACTTTGCACCAATAAATAATCATAGCTACGCCATGGTATAATTGAATCTTTCAAAGTGTTTTTGTATAGCGAGCCTTGCCGTCGCATTCTCAGTCCCCATGGGGAGGTGCGGGGCAAGGCCGCTTTTTTCTCCTGCCCTTCAAAGACCATCCCGGCGCACGCCTCCGGCAAGCGTGCAACACCTTGGCGCATATCCGTTGTAAAGTCTGCCAATTTGGCACAGTCTCGCCCCGTCATCTTTCTTGGCATGTCATTTGTTTCTCCATCGGCGTGAGCCCGATGGCTCATGGACCCCGTGGAAACTCCACAGGGTCGGATAATATAGAATAATAACAAAAAAAACAAATACAATTATGGGAAAGATTATTGGAATTGACTTGGGAACGACCAACAGCTGTGTGGCTGTGTTCGAAGGTAATGAGCCTACGGTGATTGCCAACAGCGAGGGCAAGCGTACCACGCCTTCGGTGGTGGGATTCGTCAAGAACGGCGAGCGCAAGGTGGGCGACCCGGCCAAGCGTCAGGCCATCACCAATCCGCAAAACACCGTCTACAGCATCAAGCGCTTCATGGGCGAGACCTATGAGCAGTGCAGCAAGGAGGTCAGCCGCGTGCCCTTCTCCGTGGTGAACGAGGGCGGATACCCCCGCGTCGACATCGACGGACGCAAGTACACCCCGCAGGAGATTTCGGCCATGGTGTTGCAGAAGATGAAGAAGACCGCCGAGGACTATCTGGGCCAGGAGGTGAACGAGGCCGTCATCACGGTGCCTGCCTACTTCAGCGACTCGCAGCGGCAGGCTACCAAGGAGGCTGGCGAGATTGCCGGACTGAAGGTGCGCCGCATCGTCAACGAGCCTACCGCCGCCGCTCTGGCTTATGGCGTCGACAAGGCCAACAAGGATATGAAGATCGCTGTCTTCGACCTCGGTGGCGGTACCTTTGATATCTCTATCCTGGAATTCGGCGGAGGCGTCTTCGAGGTGCTGGCCACCAACGGCGACACCCACCTGGGCGGCGACGACTTCGACCAGAAGATCATCGACTGGCTCGTCAGCGGATTCAAAGAGGAGAACGGCATCGACCTGTCCAAGGACCCCATGGCCATGCAGCGACTGAAGGAGGCTGCCGAGAAGGCAAAAATCGAACTCTCCTCGTCTACGCAGACCGAAATCAACCTGCCTTACATCACCGCTGAGGGCGGCGTGCCCAAGCACCTGGTCAAGACGCTCAGCCGCGCACAGTTTGAGAATCTCTGCCACGACCTCATCCAGGCTTGCCTCGTGCCCTGCCAGAACGCACTGCGCGACGCCAAACTGGATCCCAAAGACATTGACGAGGTGATCCTCGTCGGTGGTAGCTCGCGTATCCCCGCCGTGCAGACGCTGGTGAAGAACTTCTTCGGCAAGGAGCCCTCAAAGGGCGTCAACCCCGACGAGGTGGTGGCCGTCGGCGCCGCCATCCAGGGGGCCATCCTGAACAAGGAAAGTGGCGTGGGCGACATCGTCCTGCTCGACGTTACACCGCTGACCCTCGGCATCGAGACCATGGGCGGTGTGATGACCAAGCTGATCGACGCCAATACGACGATTCCTTGCAAGAAGAGCGAGGTCTTCTCTACGGCCGCCGACAACCAGACCGAGGTGACCATTCACGTGCTGCAGGGCGAGCGCCCCATGGCCGCTCAGAACAAGAGCATCGGACAGTTCAACCTCACCGGTATCGCTCCCGCACGCCGCGGAGTGCCACAGATCGAGGTGACCTTCGATATCGACGCCAACGGCATCTTGAACGTCTCGGCCAAGGACAAGGCCACGGGCAAGGAGCAGAGCATCCGCATCGAGGCTTCCAGCGGATTGAGCGAGGACGAAATCAAGCGCATGAAGGCTGAGGCCGAGCAGAACGCTGAGAACGACAAGAAGGAGCGCGAGCGTGTGGACAAACTGAACCAGGCCGACTCGGTGATCTTCACCACCGAAAACTTCCTCAAGGACAACGGCGACAAGATTCCGGCCGACAAGAAGCCGGGCATCGAGGACGCCCTCGCCAAGCTGAAGGAGGCTCACAAGAGTGGCGACGTGAACGCCATCGACCAGGCCATCAACAACCTGAACTCCGTCATGCAGGCTGCCAGCGCGCAGATGTACGGACAGAACGGCGCACAGCAGCCCGGCGGAAACGCCAACGGCGCTGGACAGCAGAGCGCTTCGTCTGACAGCAAGCAGGATGACAACATCCAGGATGCCGACTT
>CAYQUN010000017.1:0-58547 GCA_964420715.1 uncultured Prevotella sp.
CAGCCGCACGCACCGTGCCGCCTCATGCCCCGCTCGTGTCTCCACAAAGAAAATCTTCGCCGCCCTGGGGAAGCGTCGTTCCGCCCCTCCGCAAAGGTGGTCAGCCAAGCAGATGCTCTTGTTGGTTATATTGCAGTTTATTAAATATGAAAGTGCTGCAAGCCACCCCTTTTGTTCCCGTCCGTCCTTGTTGTCTTTTTATGTTTCTCCTGTGTTGGTTATTTATCCAACTGCAAGTTTCTCTGCTTTTTCCAAAATAAATCCAGGCATAGGATTATGCATGCGCCAGACAATATTCATTGGGCGATCGCCTTCACTGCTAACATAGTCAACAAGCCCTAGGCAATAGTACGGTTCTGTAAAGCCAAAGGCGTCATGCTTGCCTTCTCGGACAAAAAGCAAATATTTGTTTCCGTTGAATCTCTGCTCGACAAATCTCCGTCCAGTAGAATCGTGGGCGACAGAGTTTTGCGTTTGCCAATGGAAAAGATTCTCGCTAATGGCATAGTCGTTGTATTGGGTTGTAGGCGAGAAGTCGCGATCGCTCTTGTTGAGAGTTATCCAAAGCAGTTCAACCTTTTCATTGGGCACTTTGTATAGGCCACTTTGTGGAGTGAAAGGATTGTCCTCTTTGATAACGCCAAACAAAATAAGCAGTTCTTGTCGGGTATAGCAACTGAAAAGAGGCAGAGGGCAGTTCCCAAGTTCTTCGATCCTCGAGGTCTTCACATTGAGTTTGTCAACAAGGCAATCCATGATCTCACTGAGTTCGTCAACAAGGAAATAGTACTTGGAGAATTCTTTCAGGGCCTCGCCAACCGAAACGAACCTCGTCTTAGACAAGGCTTTGCCATAAAGCGCATAATACAATATGAGTGCATATATATCATTGTCATGTGTGTGCTTGTATTCAAATCCATTGCGGATAAGTTCCTTCACAAAATTGATAAGCAGGATGTCGTTCCAGTGTATGGTCTGCTTCAGGTTGCCTTCGAACATTTCCGTCATGGAGTCAGTCTTATCAGGGATGATACCTGCAAACCTCTTCAACTTGGACCAACAGGCAGTCTTGTATATTGTCCTTAAGTCCAAGTCGAAATGATGAATGAAGTGAGGGAGCGTCAGTTCGTCGTCAAAGTTGAGATTGTAGTTCAGCACCTCTGTCTTTAACCGCTTCAAGTTAAAGATAGCGCTCTTGATATTTTCAAGAATGTATTGTTGGGACAACTTGTCCATGTTGATTGAGCAGCCACGGGGCAAGAAAGAGAATCCTATAGCCACTTCATTCTTCAAGTTCTTATGGTTACGGCCAGTCAAAGCCCGTATACGACTTTCATAGCTATAATTCTTGTTGGCTTGAGCGACATAGTCAAGTACGGTGAGACAGTCCTTGTCTGGCGCTATTCGGAGGCCTCGGCCGAGTTGTTGCAGGAATATCGTAAGGCTCTTTGTCGGACGCAAGAACAAGATCGTGTCTATCTCGGGAATATCCACGCCCTCGTTGAGAAGGTCGACAACGCAAAGATAGTTTATCTTTCTGCTTCTGAAATCGTCAAGCACTTGCTTGCGTCTTTCGTCTACATCATCCCCCGTAAGATAGTCTGCACTATACCCCGCTTTGGATAGCCCTATGGCGACATTCTTTGCGTGGCTTTTGCGTATGCAGAAACAAAGTGCGCGGCAATGATGTTCGTCGGCAAGATATTTAGGAATGGTCTCTGTGACAAGGCGCATACGGCTTTCCGTGTCCAAGGCACGATACAGTTCGTCCTCATCATACGATCCCTGCCGCCACGTTATATGGGTAAGACTGGCGGTGTCGTCGCCAATGCAGAAATATTGGAACGGGGAAAGCAGCATGCGGTTTATTGCTTCGGGCAGACGCATCTCTGCTGCAATTCGGTTATTGAAGTCTGGCAACAGGCTCTTGCCGTCGGCTCGCTCTGGCGTCGCCGTCAATCCTAATAGGATTTGGGGCTCAAAGATATTGAAGAGCACCCTATAACTATTTGCCTGACTATGATGGCATTCGTCAATGATGATATAGTCATAATAATTCCGCCCGAACGACTCGAAACGCTCTTTATGGCTGTTGAACGTCTGAATACTAATGAAGAGGTGGGCAAGGTTGCCATATTGCGATGGCTGGTGATGCCCAACCCATAGCTCTCCGAAGTCATATTGGCCGAGAACAGAAGCAAAGGTTCTGCGGCTCTGCTCCAAGATCTCCTCTCGATGGGCAATAAATAGGAGGCGGTGAGGGCTCTTCGCATTTTCAACAAACCGCTTGTAATCGAAGGCTGCGATAACGGTCTTGCCCGTTCCCGTTGCTGCTACGACCAGATTGCGGAAACTATGGTGTTCCGTGCGCTCAACGGTTAGCCTCTCCAGTATTGTCTTCTGCTCAGGACGAATGGCGAAAACTGGCAATGTGATTCCCCTCCTGTTTCCATTCTTTCCCGATTGCGATATGGCTTGTCTGAATTTCTCGGCGTCATAGTCTTCAAAATCATCCCTATACCAGTATGTCTCAAATGCGGCACGGGCAGCTTTAATGATTTGTGGATTCTCTTCATTCGTAACACGGATGTTCCATTCAAGCCCTTGGGTAAGTGCGGTTTTTGATATGTTGGAACTCCCTATATAGGCGGTATTCAAACCGCTGTTGCGGACAAAGATATACGATTTGGCATGCAGGCGGTCACAGTTGGTGTCATAATTGACTTTTATTTTAACCTTTTCTGGATTAAGCCCATACAACCATTCCACGGCTTTGGGTTCCGAGGCTCCCATATAAGATGTTGTTATAACGTGGAGCTTGGCTTGGGGCCTTTCTAGGAATTTTAGCAATTCGTCTTTAAAAATTCTCACTCCTGAAAAACGGATAAAGGCCACTATCCAGTAAATCTCGTCTGAAGAAATAATGTCCCTTTTGATCTCGTCCTCCATGCGTAGACCCTCGTTAGAGCCTGTAAACAAACTGCTTGATGTGAATCCTGATGCAGGACGAAACTTGTTGTAAAGGTCAAGTTGCTTGTCTGTCAACCCCGTGCTGTCAATGATTGCGCTCAACAATTTGTCTTTGATTGCAATCATGTCGTCAGAAGGGTCAAATACATCGAAATCTTTTTCAATATACTCGATGACCCGATTGACAAACGCTATTCTCTGTTCAAGGCCGTCCTTAAATAGGTTGTTGTCACCCAATATACTTGATAATAGTCTTGAAATATAATTTGTCAGCAACTTGGGCGCCTCGGCGGCATCAATGTCCAGTCTTAGTCCAATATAATTTGATGGCAACATTTGTAGTTTCTTTGCCAATGACTGATAAATCAAGGTCTCGTATATACCGGTTTTCAGATTCATGTTTTTAATTTAATTTAAATATATCTAAAGGGGATAAGCTTCCCCATGTAAGATCGATTGTAAATAAGGAATGTCGTACCAGTTCTGTCTGTCTATTTTTCTTTAAGCAGAAGGAGGGGGCGACTATTCGTAATACCATCTTTCTTTACGAACGTTCTTTCTTGCAATATAACGAGTACGTCCCTCTTTGTGGCCATATTTTTATATAGCAAAGAATATACTGTTTAGGATAGTTCGGGTGTAGATTGTTCATGATGGTTCAATTTTGTTGTTTTCTTTTAAACCCCTCCGCAAATATACAACTTTATTTTGAGTTCGCTGCTATAATCTAACAATTATTCGAATTTTTTCTGTTACGGGGGCGTCCCCCGATGGCCAAAAGATAGGGATGGCGTCCGTTTGGCAAAACGGGGCGAGAGGGGGGCGAAAGCAGATGCCGTGATTGACAGAACGCCCCCACGACACCCCACGTCGTCCCGATGTTGTGCCGCGCAAGTGTCACACGTGGCGTGGGTGCGGATGGCGAAGATACGCAAGTTGCAAAGTGTAAGTGCCGTTCAGAGCTTCTAAGAAGGCCGTTCAGAGAGGCTCACTACGGCCTTCTTACAAGCTCACTTGGGCCAAGTGAGCCTGCATGCGGCGCTTTTCGGCTTTGTTTACAAAGCCGTAAGTTTGGAAGCGGGTTTTTGAGCAAGATGTTGGATTGGGGGCGCATTTCCTGCCTTTTTGATTTTCCCCGCGCCACGGCTTTGCCCTGCTCCATCTTTTATGCGGCAAGGCACTCCTGTCACGGGTGAGGAGGGGCAGGCGCCCCTTGGGGTCGGGGGCGGCTCAGAGCAGGTGTTGCATGTAGAGGGCGCCGTTCCAGGCCACCAGCCAGAGCGTGAGTGCGAGCAGCGTGATGCGCAGGGGCACGATGAGGCGCGACGGGCGCGCCCTCAGCACGAGATAGCCCATGGAGAGCGTGAGGATGAAAAGCCAGTGTGCCGACATGATGTAGGCCTCGTTAAGTCCAAAGCCGAGCACGAAGTGGATGAGCAGGTCGAACCCGAAGAAGGACAGGGCGAGCCACAGGAAACGGCTCCTCCGCCCGCACCACACGCCGGCGAGGAAGAGCAGGGCGACGAGGGCCTCGACAACGTAGTTGACGGCATAGCGATAGTTCACGATGACGGGGCGCGAGATGAGTACGTCGCCCAGCAGGTGGTCTTGGTGGAGCTGGATGGGTTCGCCGAAGATGTTTTCCACCATCGAGGGCCAGCGGGGTGTGGAGATGTCGGTCCACGATCCGAACTCGCTCTTGTTGATGGGTGTGCCCTTGTGGGCGTTCCACGCCTTCTTGTGGTCGGCCACGTATTTCGCGCGTATTTTCTTCTGCAGTGCGGCCCGATAGGCCTTCATGATCTCGGCCGAGTCTTTCAGGCTCGTGGTGTCGCGGAAGGCGCGGAGCATGTCGGCCCTGAGGGTGCTGTCCTTGCGGGCCTTGGCCTCCTTGCGGGCCAGATAGTGGGGCTTCTCCAGGAGTATCCACTCCTGCCGTGCCCCGATCCACATGAGTATGGAGGGCAGGATGACGGCCAGGAGCAGGTTCTTGGGCGTGAAGAAGCGTCGCCCGTTGCAGAAGAGGTTGGCCAGGAACACCTTGATGGCGTTGTTGAGCGAGATGCCGCCCGTGACGAGGAAGAAGACGAAGGTCTGCCAGATGGTGAACGGGTGGTGTGCGGCGAGTTTCTTCCCGGCCACGTAGAGCGTGAGGATGAGCATGAACATGGACAGGCAGAAGTGGTCGGGCACGGAGATGGTGACCATGACGTAGGCGAAGCTGAACGTCAGGGCGCCGAGCAGTGTGGCGTCGAGGCTGTCCAGCCCGAGCACCTCACGGAAGATGCGAAAGAGGAAGATGAAGCTGTAGAAGGCGCAGAACATGATGATGAGCGCCACGACGAACAGCGCGCCGTTGCTGCCGGTGAGGGCCATGAACGCCTGGTTGACCAGGTAGGGCACGTACATGAAGAAGGCCAGCAGTGGATGGCGGTAGATGTTGTAGCCCGCGCCCCAGCTGGAGACGACGATGTAAGACATGGGGTCGAAGCCCGAGATGTGGAACGTGCGGGTGAAGAGTCTGGCGTAGTTGTCGGTGATGGCGGTGAGCTTGTCGGCGTATTTGGCTATGACGAGCACGTTCCAGAGCAGGATGTAGAGCAGGGCGCCCAGGGCCTGCCACCGTTCGCCGCGCTTTATGCGGAAGATGTAGAACGGATTCTTCATCCGTCGGAAATATTCAGTCAGTCTCATCTCTTTGTCTATATGGCTTTTTCTCCTTGTCCGTCACGGGTGCCGCCTCATGGCCTCGTTGGCTTGCGCGTGGGCGGGGTGGTGGCTCCAAGGCCGTTTCACATTCTTTTTTAGCTGTTTTTTTATATGCTTGGTCCTTTTTTTGAAGTTCCCTTTCTTCTCATAGAAAGAAGGAGCCCTTTTCGTGGCAAAGTTACGACGAATATTTGAGAAATCGATGTTCCGCAAGGGAAAAATACGCATGACGCGTTCTCTCCCTTGCGGTGTGGGGCGGGTCATTCGGGTGCTTGACAGAAATATTCGGTGTCGGATGTGCGACACTTTCCGTTGACGGCCTTGGAGTCGAACCCGGTGGAGACCAGGTCGACATATTCTACGCGGGTGTCGGGATTGGTATATTTGAATTTGGGCAGCGAGTCGTGGCTCTCCTTGCGGTAGGGGACGGCTTTTTTCAAGATTCCCAAGAGGCCGTATTGCCTGATGCTTTCCGTGAGCAGTTGGAAGGGCTTGTAGGCGCGCACGTTGTCGAAGTCGGTGTCCTCCAGGGTGCGGCGGTAGTTCTTCCGGCCGTAGTCAATGGCCTGTCTGAAGGCATTGGCGGCCTGCCGCTTCTTGCCCCCAAGCGAGTAGGTGCAGGCCATGTTGTAATAGAAGTTGGCGAGCATCTGCTTGGTGTCGTACTCGATGTGCTCGTCCTGACTCGGGTTGGGCGGCGTCTTGCGGTCTTTCAGCAGGGTGGTCATGCCTGCCAACTGCCTTATGGCTTCCGGATAATCCTTAGCGTTGCAGGCCTTTACGTATGCGTCGTTGGCCGACATGGGTTGGGGGGTAGTTCCTTTTCCTCCGGCTCCGTATCTTGTGCCAATGCGGGCAGTACGGGCATCAATGCCACGAGGATGATTAGCAGGTGCTTGATGAGGCTTCCCATGATTCCTGTTCTTCGTAATACGGGTAGGCTTTTCTTCTTAACGTCGCAAGATGATTCCTGTGTATGGAAAGGTAAGACAAAAGTTGTTGTGAGCCAAAGAATGTCGTTTTATTTTTTAAAGATTCATTTCCAAATGGCGAGGATACCATAGGGTTGTCATTAACTTTGGTACACATCGAGGCCACGGCATCGTTCGCCAAGAAGAACCAGGTAGCCAGTCAGCGCTTGAGGAAGAAGCGCACCAGCAGGAAGTTGACCGGCACGCAGACGCAGAACATGGGCACGGGAGCCCACTTGGGCGGCACGCCGAGCAGGATGAAGAGCGAGAGCGTGACCGTCTGCAACAGGTAGTTGACCCCGTGGCTCAAGGCGAATCCCGCGCCACGCCGCGCGTTGGCCTTGACACGGAAGGTGAACCGTGTGCTGGCATAGAAGTTGAACAGGAAGCTCACGGCATAGCCCACCGTGTTGGCCACGGCGGCGGGTGCGACGTGGAGCATGAGCAGGTAGACGCCATACTGCACGAGCGAGGCCGTGGTGCCGACGAGGCCGAAGCGCACCACCTCGCCCAGCCGCTGCCTGCGGCTACGGCTGCTTGCGGAAGGGTTTCCAGTGGGGTTCGTCGGCATAATCGAGCATTTCCTTGTCGCCACGGCTGTCGCCGTAGGCAGTGATCAAGTAATCGGTGCGGTGAGCGGTCAGGTCGGGTATGGCCTCTGTCAGCCGCCGCACCTTTTCGGCCCCGTAGCAGTTGGGCGTGGCAAAGCGGCCCGTGAGCCGCGGTCCGTCCACCAGGGGGCGTGTGCCCAGCACGGTGAGTCGCGGTGGGAGGGCGCCGTCATCGGAGAGGAAGAAAGGGGCGACCCAGTTGTCGAGGCTCGCACTCACGATGTACACCCGCGCGCCCTCGGCTAGGGCCTCGGCAATGGCCTGCCGCCCCCGGGGGCGGACGATGTCGGCGTGAGTGCGGGCGAAATCACGGCAGAGGGCGTTGAAGCGCGTCAGGGACATTCCGCCAAAGCAATGGGCGAAGAGGCGTTCCTTGGTCCGCCCGTTGTCGGCCAGATGGAGTTTCATCAGCACCAAACGCGGACTCAGCAGGGCCAACGCCCACAACAGGCGGCGAAGGCCGCAGGCATGGCGGATGAAGGCCGGCAGGGTGTCACTCCGCGTGAGCGTGCCGTCAAAGTCGAATACGGCGATTTTCTTTTTCATCTCTTTACAACATTCGTCTCATTCCTCCTCTCCCCAAGGAGAGGGGGGACGTCACATCTTATATAATAAAATATTGCATCACATATATATGATAAGGAGGAACGACAGTGCCCAGCAGAGCACCACGAGCTGCATGGGGCGGTCGCGCCACATCACGCGGGTGGGGTCGTCGCTCTTCTTGTCGACCACCGTGATCTGCAGGTAGCGCAGCAGGCCGATGAGCACGAAGATGGTGGTGAGGTAGAGCCCATGAGAGTGGAAGCGGTTGACCACTTCGGGACTTACGGTGTACATGATGTAGCACACCGTGGTGATGGAGGCCGTGATGGCCAGGGCCAGGTTCATGAAAGAGGTGTTGTAGCGCACGGTGTTGGCCCGTGGCGCCTGCCCCGTAGCCTCCATGCGCACCACGTCGTCGCGCCGCTTGGCGAAGCTCATGAACAGGGTGACGAGGAACGTCATCAGCACAATCCAGTGGCTGCACCACGTGTCGGTGGCGAAGCCGCCCGCCAGCAGGCGGAGCACGAAGCCGAAGGCCACGATGCACACATCGATGATGGCATACTGCTTGAGCCGGGCCGTGTAGGCGATGTTGAGAAGCCAGTAGGCGATGATGACGGCCATGGTGTAGGCCGAGAGCGTGTGGCCGGCGACCTCGCCGCCTCGCCGTGAGTCAGAGTCCCATACGGGGGCGATAAGCCAGCACGTGGCCAGCGCGAGCACGAACATGACCGCCATGAGCGTGTAGGCCGCGCCCACGCTCACGGCTCCCGAGGCCACGGGACGATGACGCTTGACGGGGTGACGGCGGTCGTCGGCCACGTCGTGTATGTCGTTGAAGCAATAGATGGACGAGGCCGCAAGGCTGAAGGCGGCCGCGGCGATGAGGGCTTCGACGAAGCTGTGGGGGCAGGAAAGGATGCCGGCGAAGAAGGGCGGGCCGAACACGAAGCCGTTCTTCAACCACTGCTTGGGCCGAAGAAGGCTCACCATGGACCGCCATAGCGGCAGATGGGGGGCAGCCTGTGGCTGGGGAGTATTCAAATCTTGCATATCGATTCTAGTTTTTTGCTTATCCAGGTGGCTATTTTCATCAGCACCCAGGCCAGCGGAAGCGTGATGGCCACGCAGGCCAGGAACGTGGGCCAGTAGGTCCAGCGGTGGGGCAGATAGTCGAGAACGAAATGGATGTGGACGAGGTAGCACTCCAGGCTGAGCGCGCCCACGAAGGCGAAACTGCGGTTCACCCATCGTGGCGTGCGGCGGAAGACACGGTTGAGCAGCAGGATGGTGGTGATGGTGAGCGGAATGTAGAGCATGCGCTCCACATAGAGGGGGAAGCGTCCGTGCAGGTTCTGCTCGAGGAAGATGCTCGACGAGAGCGTCATGGCGAAAATCAGGACGATCATCCATATGCCCGCACCATCGATGGTCTGCTTGCGACGCACCATTTCGCCCATGTTGATACCGATGAAGAAGATGGGCACGCGGCTCCAGAAGATTTCCAAATGTCCCACGGCGTGGTGGATGGGCGTGACATACTGCACCAGGATGCACCACATGATCATGACGACGGGCAGCCACCGATAGACGGGATGGCGGCGGATGAGCACCATGTAGGGCGGGGCCAGCACGTAGAGCGCCATGATGGCGGGAATGTACCAGAAGTTGAGCTCGTCGTGAAGCCAGAAGCCGATGTTGAGCACAATCTCGCCCACGAGGTAGCCCGCCTCGCCCACGCTGCGGCAGGGCAGACGTGGAATGTAGTAGAGGCAGGCCACGATGAGCCATGCGGGGAAGATGCGGATGAAGCGGCGGAAATAGAAATGCTTGAATGAGGGGGTCTTGGTCCACGAGAACCACAACCCGACGCCGCTGAGGAAGAGGAAGATGTCGACTCCCAGGTTGCCCATCCGGCGCAAGCCGTAGAAGGTGTCCCAGCGGGCCAGGTCGACATGGAACAAGATGATGAAAAGCATGGCCGTGCCCATGAGCTCGCCACGGAAGCGGCTGATGTTGGAAAGTTCGATGTCGGGTATCTTCATGGGTGATCGCTTGGATGCTGTTGGAAAGGTGTGGGGGGCTTGGGGCTACTTCAGCTTGGGGTTGGGAATCTTGGTCAGGAGCAGGCGGAAGAGCCACGCCACGCAGAGGCAGGCCACGACATAGAGCAGCAAGCCCGTGTAGAGGTCGCCTCCACGGCTGAGGGGGATGAAGATCTTGCGCGTCAGGGGGTGGCACACGAAGAGGGCCGCCGAGAGCGAGCCGACCCACGCCAGGTGGCTTGCCAGAGGCCGGCAGAGGGTGACGAAGCGCACTGCGCTGACGCTGAACGTGCACACGAAGGCGGGCACGAAGAACCACGCCTGGTAGCTGTAGCTGCATGCCACGATGAGTGTGGCCGAGAGCACGGCCACGATGCCGCTACATTGTGGCGACACGCGGCGCCCGTAGCGGGCGTAGAGCAGGCCCAGGCCAAAGGGGAGCATGCCGCCCACACAGTTGTAGCGCAGGCGGTTGAGCGTCTCGCCTTCGGGCGCGCATAGGGCTTGGAGAAGCCAGCACACCGCCATGGCACCCACGATCCATCCCCATCCGCGACGATAGAAGAGAATCCGGTAGGCCACATAGAGCTGGAGCATCAGCCCGAAAAACCAGAAGGGGCCGGGCCAGATGATGGCGTCGGGGTGGGGCAGCAGGTTGTTGACCATGAGGAGCTGCGACACCACGTCGGCGAAATGATAGTGGTGGGCGCCGGGGGTGATGGCGTCGAGCATGGTGAAGGCCACGAAGCCCACAATCATCATCTTGAAGAGTTTCAGGAAGTGGTAGCCGGCAAAGGCTCCCACGCCGATGCGGCGCGGTGCTGCGGCTTCGGAGGCCGGGCGCAACTCGTACTTGGAGACCAGGCCGTAGGCGCTCAGGAAGAGGAATACGGGCACGCCATAGTGGCCGAAGAACGAGAAGAGATGGGCCAGCAGACGCTCGTCAGGGTGGAGGACCACCTGGCTGAACCAGTCGACATTGCTGGCGAAGAACTGGTATTCGTTCTCCTTCACCACGGGCCCGAGCCAGTGGCAGAAGTTGTGTGTCACGATGCCGATAATGGCCAGACCGCGCAGGATCTGGCACTCATTTCGCGAGAGCAGTGGGTCTGATTTTGTCATAGTCGGTGGTGTTCTTGAGAATTCGTGGACGCCGCTCGTCGTAGTCGGGGCTGAGCAGGTTGTACTCGGAGTGGTAGTCGGGGCAATGGATGCCGGCCAGGTAGAGCAACAGGTGGGGCAGGGCGTCGGTCATGAAGCGCCTTTGCCGTGCCTGCACCACCTCGCGGTAGATGTCGCGGTGGCGCCGGATGTATTTGGGCGAGCAATAAATCCAGAAAGGAATCTCGAATTCGTATTTTGCCAGCGGATAGTCGATTTGCGCCGAATGGTTGCGGCAGATGAATCCGCGGTCGTCCTCATAGCATTCCTCGCCGTGGTCGGGCATGTAGACGACAATGGCCTCTTGCTTGCTGAATTTGCGGATAATGCGGTCGACGATGGAGTCGTTGTAGAGCACGGCATTGTCATAGTAGCTCAAGATCTTCTTCTGGCGGTTGGTCAGGTCGGGGCGCAGGTCGTCGTAGGTGCTGGCCCAGAAGTGGGCGCGCTTGGCGGGATAGCGGTCGCGATAGTTTACGTGCTGGCCGATGAGGTGGAAGATGACGAGGTTGTGGCCGTCGGGGCGGATGTCGCCGTTCTTGACAAACCGGTCGTAGTCGGCCAGCAAACCGTCGTCGTAGCGGTGGAGCTCGGTGTTGCGCGTGTCGAACTGTTCGCGGCTGAGCTCGGAGTTGTTCAAGAAAAATCCTCCACTGAAATCGTATACGGCCTGCTTGGCCTGGGGCAGAAACTGGTTGGTGAGGAAGGTGACGTGGTAGCCGGCCTTGCGGAACACCTCGGGGAAGAGCGGATAGTCGCACCATTCGCCCTGTTGGCCCACCACGTGGAGCGAGAACACGTTCTTGAAGACAAACGAGGTGAGGTTCCAGCACGACACCACGTCGTCGAACTTCACCAGGTTGCCACGCCGCTGCCACATGACCTGTCGCGGCGTCGTCTCGAGCGGATAGCCATATTGCTGGGAGTGGTGCTTGCCATAGCTCTCGCCGATGATGAGTACGATGGTGGGTGAGCGGAAGGAGCAACTGTCCACCGTCACCTTGCGGGCGGCGGCGATGAGCGTTTCCACCTGCTGGTCGGCCAGCGAGTTGGCGTAGAGGCTGAACAGCAACCTGCTGATGGGGGTGTAGAGGTTGGCCCGGTCCTTCCGGGTCAGGGCGTGCTCCACCTCGCCGATGGTGCGCTCGGACATCAGCTCGTGGGTGAGCCGCTTGTTGTCGTAGCTGGTGATGGCGCTCCACACGAGCAAGGCCAGTGTTGCCACGCCGAGCACGGGGGTGGCACGCAGGAGGGCCGATTCGGCCCGTTGTTTGGCGGTGGCCACGCCTTGCATCCACTTGCGGCGCTTCAGCCATCCCATGCGTGGAAGGAGGCCCACCATGAGGTTGATGACGAGGAGCAGCAGGATGATGCCCACGCTGCTGAAGATTACGTCGGCTGAGACCAGTGCCGAGACGAACTCGGAGGCTTCGCGCGCATCGGTCTCGCCCACAATCATGAGCATCGAGGGGTTAAGGGTGCTGTCGAACTTGACGAAGCAGTAGACGTCGGCCAGGGCCGCGGCATAGAGCACCACATAGAGCAAGACCCTCGCCCAGGGCCGCACGCGCCGGGGAATCGCCGTCAGCACGAGGCAAAGCACGTAGAGGTCGAGGAAGAGTTCCAAGTAGAGGTTGCCGTAAATCTCGGCGCCACGGGTGTCGGGCAGCGTGGCCCAGGCACAGACCACGCCCAGAATATACATGAAGATGAAGAATGTGGCATTCTTCCTCAAGGGGGCGAAGAACCACCCTAGGCATTTCAGCAGTTGCTTCATCGGTTTTACTTTATCTTATAATAGTTCATCACGTCTTGTTCGATAGCCTCGGGCACCAGCCCCGCGACGCTCTCGCCCCGCCGCACTCGCTCTCGGATGGCCGTGCTGCTCACGGGCAGCAGGGGCGTGCGGAGCATGGTGACACCCTCGGGCAGGGGTTTGGCGGGCTCGGAGGACGTGGCTCCGGCGCGCGGGTAGACCACCACGGGCCAACGGGTCAGGATTTCATCGTGCCCGTACCATTGGTCGAAGGCCTCCCAATTGTCACCACCAATGATGAGCGTGAACGCCCGCTCGGGATAGTCGGCCGAAAGCCGCTGCAAGGTGTGCAGCGTGTAGGACGGGCGCGGCAGGGAGAACTCGTAGTCCGAGGCTGTGAGCCGGGGCTCGTGGGCCAGCGCCTTGCGCACCATGGAGAGCCGCAGGGCGTCGTCGAGCAGGTGCATGTTGCGCTTGAAGGGGTTTTGTGGCGACACCATGAACCACACCTCGTCGGCCAGTCCGGCCTCGACGATGCTCCGTCCCAAGGCCACGTGGCCCACGTGGACGGGGTTGAACGTGCCTCCGAAGAGACCCGTGCGGAGGACGGGGCGTTGCGGTGGGGTGGTCATCGGGAAAGGAAGTCGGTCACCAGTTCGAGCACCTCGGCTTCGGCCCTCGCCAGGTCGTCGTTCACCACGACGTGGTCGAACCTCGGCGCGTAGCTCATTTCGCTGCTGGCTTTGGCTACCCGCCTCTCGATGACTTCGGGGGTGTCGGTGCCACGGTGATAGAGCCGGCGGCGCAATTCCTCCACCGAGGGGGGCTGGATGAAGACGCTAAGCGCCTGTCCGCCGTAGATCTTCTTGATGTTGCAGCCTCCCGCCACGTCAATGTCGAGGGCGACGTTCTCGCCACGCGACGTCTGGGCGTCGACCTGCGACTTAAGCGTGCCGTAGAAGCATCCGGGATAGACCTCCTCGTACTCGAGGAATTCACCGGCTTTGATCTTCTGGCGGAACTCGTCGGGCGTGACGAAGAAGTATTCCACGCCGTCGCGCTCACTTCCGCGCGGTGCCCGGCTCGTACAACTTATCGAGAAGGCGAGCTTCAGTTCGGGGTGCTCGTCCATCAGGTATTTCACGATGGTGCTCTTGCCCGAGCCTGATGGTGCGCTGAAGATGATCAACTTGCCCGGCTTGGGGCTCGTGACCTTGTTGGTCTCCTGGTTGTCTGCGTTCATTTCTTCATAGTTTTCATTACATGGAATAGCGCGTCTCCCCGCCCTGTTAGAGGGCGTTGAGCACTTGCTCCTTGATTTGTTCGAGCTCGTCTTTCATCTTCACGACGATGTTCTGCATTTCGGCTTGGTTGCTTTTCGAGCCGGTGGTGTTGATTTCTCGCCCCATTTCCTGGGCGATGAAGCCCAGCTTCTTGCCCACGGGGTGCGTGTCCTTCATGGTCTCGCGGAAGTACTTCAGATGGTTGGCCAGGCGTTGCTTCTCCTCGCTGATGTCGAGCTTCTCGATGTAGTAAATCAGTTCCTGTTCCAACCGGTTCTTGTCGTAATCCACTTCGGGAATCTGCTCCAGTCCCTTGATAATATTCTTGCGGATTTTCTCGACGCGCGACTTCTCGAAAGGCTCGATTTCGGCCATCAGTCGCTCGATGTTGTCCACTTTCTCGTTGAACTTCCTTTCCAAGGCGGACCCCTCCTGGCGTCGGAACGCCTTTAGTGCCGTCACGGCCTCGCGGATGGCGCCCCGTGCGGCCTCCCACTCATCTTCGTCGAGCACGTCCTCTTCGGTGCGCGAGGCCACGTCGGGCAGCCGAAGCAGAGTGGCGAGCCAGTCGGCAGGCTCGGGTATGGCCTCCCGTGCCAGAATGTCCTTGATTTGCCGGTAGTAGTTGCCCAGCAGGGCCTCGTTGACGGGGGCGGTTTCCAACTGGTCGTCCTTGTCTACCCATATGGAGAAGTCCACCTTGCCGCGCTCCAGCTCTTTCGACAGATACTGCCGGATTTCCATCTCTTTCTCGCGATAAACCGGTGCTATGCGTGTAGAGAGGTCGAGCGCCTTGCTGTTGAGGGACTTCACCTCCACGTTGATTTTCCTTTGCTTGTAGGTTACCACCGATTTGCCGTAACCCGTCATCGACTGTATCATTGTAATTATACGTTTATTTTTCGGCAAAAGTACTAAAAAACCATGATAAAGAGAAACTTATTGCGCGAAAATCACTATCTTTGCACACAAAAAGGCTCCGCCGTCATTGGAGCGGTGCCAACGAAAAGCAATCATATGTCGTGTATATTGAATATTGAGACAAGCGCCCGCGTGTGCTCCGTGGCCGTGAGCAACGATGCCGAGTGCATCTTCAACAAAGAAGACCATAGCGGTCCGAATCACGCCGAGCGGCTGGGAGTGTTCATAGACGAGGCACTCTCGTTTGCCGACAACCATGCCATCCCCGTCGACGCTGTTGCCGTGAGCTGCGGCCCGGGTTCCTATACCGGCCTGCGCATTGGCGTGAGCATGGCCAAGGGTCTCTGTTACGGGCGCGGGCTGAAGCTCATCGGCGTGCCCACGTTGCAAGTGTTGTGCGTGCCCGTGCTCTTGGGCGAGATGGTAGAAGAGGACGACGCGTTGCTCGTGCCGATGGTCGACGCACGGCGGATGGAGGTGTATGCGCAGGTGTTCGACCGCGCGCTCCACGAGGTAAGGCCCGTGCAGGCCGACGTCGTTGATGCCGATACCTATCGCGAGTATCTCGACCGGGGACCTGTGTACTTCTTCGGCGACGGCGCTGCCAAATGCATGGACGCCATCAATCATCCCAACGCACGTCTCATCAAGGACATAGAGCCGCTGGCCAAGAACATGTTTCCCTTGGCCGAAAAGTGCATCGCCGAGCAAAAATTTGAAGATGTGGCCTATTTCGTACCTTTCTATTTGAAGGATTTTGTGGCCAAGAAACCTAAGAATTTACTGTAAAGACAACGATGAATATCAAAGGACTCGACTATAACACGCAGCGCGAGAGACTGGTGCTTCCCGCCTATGGAAGGGAGATACAGAACATGGTGGACTACGCGCTGACCATTGAAGACCGCACTTTGCGACAGCGGTGCGCCGAAGCCATCATTGCCGTGATGGACCGCATGACGGCGGCCACACGTGGAGCCGACGACCATGAGCGGAAGCTTTGGGATCACTTGGCCATCATGAGCGGATTCAAACTCGACATCGACTATCCCTTCGACATTAACGAAGCCAAGAAGATTGCCGACAAGCCGAAGCCGATGCCCTATCCCATGACCAAGATTCCCGTGAAGCATTACGGGCACATGATCTTTGAAATCTTTGACAAACTCAAGACCATGAAGCCCGGGCCGGAACGCGACGAACTGGTGAGGCAGACGGCCAACCAGATGAAGCGCGACCTCGTGCTCTGGAGCCATGGGTCGAGCGACAACGAGAAAGTGGCTTCTGACCTGGCGGGGTTTACTGATGGAAATATCCAAATCGACTTGGAGCGCTTTAAATTCAACAAAGTGGTGGAACCCGCCCCCGTGCAAAAGGGCAAGAAAAGACACTGATACCTATGGAGTCGTTCATCATCGAGGGCGGACATCCGCTCCAAGGAACCATTAAGCCCCAGGGTGCCAAGAACGAGGCCCTGGAGGTGATTTGCGCTACCCTGCTCACATCCGAGCCGGTGAGAATCAAGAATATTCCGCGCATCCTTGACGTTGACAACTTGATCAAGTTGCTCAAGGACATCGGCGTGAAAGTGAAGGAAAACGCTCCTGGCGACTTTACTTTCCAAAGCGACGAGCTCGACTTGGAATATCTCGACAGCATCGAGTTCGTCCGCAAATGCTCGGCCTTGCGTGGAAGCGTGCTCATGATCGGGCCCCTGCTCGGACGGTTTGGCAAGGCCACCGTGGCCAAGCCGGGTGGTGACAAGATCGGACGCCGGCGCCTCGACACCCATTTTCTGGGATTCCACTACCTCGGAGCGAAATTCGTGCACGACGAGGATAGGGATGTGTACCGCATCCAGGGACGCCACCTCAAGGGATGCTATATGCTCCTTGACGAGGCTTCGGTCACGGGAACGGCCAACGTCATCATGGCTTCGGTCTTGGCCGAAGGCACCACCACGGTCTATAATGCGGCTTGTGAGCCCTATATACAGCAGTTGTGCCATCTGCTCAACGCTATGGGGGCCAATATCAGCGGCATCGGGAGCAACCTGCTCACCATCGTGGGCACGAAGGAGCTCCATGGGGCGCGACACAAGGTGTTGCCCGACATGATCGAGGTGGGGTCGTTTATCGGCATGGCGGCCATGTGCGGCCAGGGCATACGCATCAAGGATGTCTCCGTGCGCAATCTAGGACTCATTCCCGACGCTTTCCGCCACTTGGGCGTGAAGGTGAGGGTGGAGGGCGACGACCTCGTCATTCCCGAACAGAAGCACTATGCCGTGGAGTCGTTCATCGACGGAACAATCATGACGCTGAGCGACGCTCCCTGGCCGGGACTCACGCCCGACCTTATCTCGGTGCTCCTCGTCGTGGCCACGCAGGCCAGGGGGAGCGTGCTCATTCACCAAAAAATGTTCGAGAGCCGCTTGTTCTTCGTCGACAAGTTGATCGACATGGGCGCGCAGGTCATCCTCTGCGACCCCCACAGGGCCGTCGTGGTGGGCCTGGACCATCGGAAAAAACTCAGGGGACAGCGCATGACGAGCCCGGACATCAGGGCGGGCATCGCTCTGCTCATCGCCGCCATGAGCGCGCAGGGCACGAGCCGCATTGCCAACATTGCGCAAATTGACCGGGGCTATCAGAACATAGAGGAAAGGCTCAACCGGCTCGGGGCCAAAATCACGCGGGTCAATGATTAAGAGGGAAGAGGTGTTCCGCATAGGGCGGATAGGGAAGCCACATGGCGTGGACGGCGAGTTGTCCTTCCACTTCACCGACGACGTGTTCGACCGCACGGGGGCCGACTGCCTCGTGCTCGACATCGATGGCATCCTGGTGCCTTTCTTCATCGAGGACTATCGGTTCAAGAGTGAAGAGACTGCGCTGGTTACGCTTGAGGGCATCGACTCGCAGGACAAGGCACAGGAGCTCACGGGGCACGATGTCTACTTTCTGAGAAGTCTGGCCAATGCGGACGATGAGCAGCCCTCATGGGCGCAATTGGTGGGCTTCACGCTTTCCGATAGCCTTACGGGAGAGTCGCTGGGGCGCATCACGGCCGTGGACGACTCGACGATGAACATCCTCTTTGAGGTGGAGACCCCCAAGGGACGGCACATCCTCGTTCCGGCCAGTGACGACTTGTTGGGCAACATCGACAACGAAGGACGGAGACTGGAGTATCATGTGCCCGACGGACTAATGGACATGGAATCATGAAAACAGAACAAAAACCGAAACAAATATGCATCTTGGGCAGCACCGGAAGCATCGGAACGCAGGCCCTCGACGTTATCAGCCAGCACCCCGACCGCTATCAGGCTTGGTGCCTTACGGCCAACAACAATGTGGAGAAGCTGGCCCGGCAGGCTCGGAAGTTCAAGCCGGACAGCGTGGTCATTGCCAATGAGGCACGTTATGACGAGTTGAAGGAGGCCTTGGCCGACGAGCCCGACATCAAGGTCTATGCCGGAAGGGAAGCGTTGGAGCAGATTGTCGAGGCCGGACCCATCGACATGGTGCTCGCCTCCATGGTGGGCTTTGCCGGACTCGTGCCGACCATCAACGCCATCAAGGCCGGAAAGAAGATCTGCCTGGCCAACAAGGAAACGCTCGTGGTGGCCGGCGAACTTATTTTGAAACTCGTCGGGCAATACCACACGCCGCTGCTGCCGGTCGACTCCGAGCATAGTGCCATCTTCCAGTGCCTCGTGGGCGAGGACCAGAACCCTGTCGACAAGATTCTGCTCACTTGCTCGGGCGGCCCTTTCCGCAATTTCACGAGCGAACAACTGGACACCGTCACGGCCGAACAAGCGTTGCGGCATCCCACGTGGCAGATGGGGGACAAGATCACCATCGACTCGGCCACGCTCATGAACAAGGGATTCGAGGTGATGGAGGCCAAGTGGCTCTTTGGCGTTCCGGCCGAGAAGATTCAGGTGCTTATCCATCCGCAGAGCGTGGTGCACAGCGCCGTGCAGTTTGCCGACGGTGCCGTCAAGGCTCAGTTGGGCGTGCCCGATATGCGGTTGCCCATACAGTATGCCTTCAGCTTCCCGCAAAGGCTACCCCTTGATGGCGAACGGCTTGACCTCTTTGGCGTGGCCGACTTGCAGTTCATGAAGCCCGATACGGCGAAGTTCCCTTGTCTGGAACTGGCTTATGAGGCCATCCGCCGGGGGGGGAACGTGCCTTGCGTGGTGAATGCGGCCAACGAGGTGGTGAACCTGGCCTTCCGGCAAGGGCGATGCTCCTATCCGCGAATGGCGCAGGTCATTGCCGCAACCATGGAGCGGGTGGCCTATGACAAGGCTTCTAGCCTGGATACTTATCTCGGCACAGACCGGGAGGCGCGGCGGGTGGCCTCTGAATTGCTGGAGCGGGCGTAGGTCTCCGCATATCGAATATACACCTATATATTAAATCCAAATCAAGAAAAAAGCTAGTATCATACATATCAGATGGAAGTATTTTTAATCAGATTGCTGCAATTCATGCTGTCAATCTCTTTGCTGGTGCTGCTCCACGAGGGTGGCCACATGTTCTTCTCCAAGCTCTTCGGAGTGAGAGTGGAGAAGTTCTACTTGTTCTTTGACCCTTGGTTCCACCTCTTCGAGTGGAAGCCCAAGCATAGCGAAACCACCTATGGCATCGGATGGTTGCCCCTGGGAGGCTATTGCAAGATTTCGGGCATGATAGACGAGAGTTTCGATACGGACCAAATGGAAAAGCCGGCCCAGCCATGGGAGTTCCGGAGCAAGCCGGCCTGGCAACGGTTGCTGATCATGGTGGGTGGCGTGCTGGTGAACTTCTTGCTTGCCTTGTTCATCTATTCCATGGTACTCTTCCATTGGGGCGACGAATATGTGGCTTTGAAAGACTATACCTATGGTATGAAGTTCAACCAAGAAGCCAAGGCGCTCGGATTCAAAGACCATGACGTTCTGCTCGGTACCGACCTCGGGCCGTTCAAGGATTATGGCGGCGACCTCTATCGCGACCTTTCCGAGGCCAGGCGTTGCGACGTGTTGCGTCAGGGCAAGCGTGTGAGCATAGCCCTGCCTGGCGACTTGAACTTGCTCGAAATGGTGAAGTCGACGCCTCGTTTCGTCATGCCCTTCATGCCGTTGCAGGTAGACAGCGTGGTGAAAGGGTCGCCGGCCGAGAAGGTCGGCCTCAAGCCCGGCGACAAGATTGTCGCCGTCAACGGCAGGGCCGTTGACTCTTATAATGCGTTCAACGACGAGATTGGCCGTTTGCACGACCGCATGACCGAGGCCAAGACCCATCGTGACAGCCTTGCCATCCGCAAGGCTTCCCTCGTGATGGTCAGGAAGGGTAGTGCCACGCCCGACACCGCGAGCGTGCTGCTTTCGCCCGACCTTACTCTGGGCTTCTACAATCATAGCGTGCTCGTGGACTACAAGACTACGCACGTGAGCTATGGATTCTTGGAGAGCTTCCCGGCCGGTGTGAAATATGGATGGAACGTGCTGTCGGGATACGTGAGCGACTTCAAGTACGTGTTCTCGTCCGAGGGTGCCAAGAGCCTGGGTGGATTCGGCGCCATTGGCAGCCTCTTCCCGCCCACGTGGGACTGGCACGCCTTCTGGATGATGACGGCCTTCCTGAGCATTATCCTGGCTTTCATGAACATCCTTCCCATTCCCGCCCTCGACGGCGGCCACGTGCTCTTCCTGCTCTACGAGATGATTACGCGTCGCAAGCCGAGTGAGAAATTCATGATCTGGGCGGAATATGTGGGCATCGCCGTCTTGCTCGTGCTGATGATTGTGGCCAATCTGAATGACGTCCTACGCTGGCTTGGCTTGATGTAGCCGGGCCGGAGGAGCGCCGCGTGCCTCGTCATGAGGCAATAAGGGGACATGGTGGGAGTCGGACGTACGATTCCCCACGATGTCCCCTTTTGATTTTTGAGAGTTCCTGTCTTCCTTTTTATTTTTCCCCCTCTTCCTCAATCTCCATTTTCTTCACCTTGCGGAAGAGGTCCGAGGCGAAGACCAGGTCGTTTAGCCGCTGGTTGGTACTGTTGACCACGTCGTCCTTGGTGCCCTGCCATTCCTTCCGCCCCTTGTAGATGAAGAGGATGTTCTCGCCGATGCCCATCACCGAGTTCATGTCGTGGGTGTTGATGATGGTGGTCATGCCATATTCGTGTGTGATGCCCGACAGGAGTTCGTCGATGACGAGTGATGTTTTCGGGTCGAGTCCGGAGTTGGGCTCGTCGCAGAAGAGGTATTTGGGATTGAGCACGATGGCCCTGGCGATGGCCACCCGCTTCTGCATTCCGCCCGAGATTTCGCTGGGAAACTTGTCTTGCGCGTCAATCAGGTTGACGCGGTCTAGGCAGTCTTGTGCCCTTCGGACGCGTTCGCGCTGCGTCATGGTCGAGAACATGTCAAGGGGGAACTTCACGTTGTCGAGCACGGAGAGCGAGTCGAAGAGCGCCCCTCCCTGGAAGATCATGCCCATTTCGCGCCTCATGAGTCCCTTCTCGCGCTTGTTCATGCCAATGAAGTTCCGCCCGTCATAGAGCACTTCGCCCGATGTGGGGGTGAGCAGTCCGATGAGGTTCTTCATCAGCACGGTCTTGCCCGATCCGCTTTGTCCGATGATCAGGTTGGTCTTGCCGGTGTAGAACGTCATGTTGATGTCGTCGAGGACGGTTTTCTCGTCGAACGACTTGCTGAGGTGTTTCACTTCAATCATGGTTCAGTGAGGGTGATAGGGTTCAAGAGAGGATTTGGGTGAGGAAGACGTCGCTAAAGAGGATGAGCACGCTGGAGTTGACCACGGCGCTGGTGGAGGCCTTTCCCACCTCGACGGAGCCGCCCTCGACGGTGTAGCCGAAGTAGGACGACACGCTGGCGATGATGAAGGCGAAGAAGACGCTCTTGATGATGCTCATCCAGACGAACCAGGGGTTGAAGGAGTGTTGCAGTCCGAGGGTGAGGTCGTCGGGTGAGAGGATGTGGCCGACGAAGGCCGTGGCGTATGCGCCCACGATGCCCATGGCCGACGAGAAGATGACGAGGAAGGGCATGAGGGTGACCAGCCCTAGAATCTTGGGCAGGATGAGGTAGCAGGCCGAGTTGACGCCCATGATGTCGAGGGCGTCAATCTGCTGTGTGACACGCATGGTGCCGAGCTCGGAGGCGATGTTGGAGCCCACCTTGCCGGCCAGGATGAGGCACATGATGGAAGAGCTGAACTCCAAGAGCATGATTTCGCGCGTGGTGTAGCCCGACACCCACCGCGGCATCCACGGGCTCTGGATGTTGAGCTTCATCTGGATGCAGATTACGGCGCCGATGAAGAACGAGATGAGCAGCACGATGCCGATGGAGTCGACGCCGAGCTGCGACATTTCCTTGACGTACTGCTTCCCGAACATGCGCATCCGCTCGGGGCGCGAGAACGAGCGCCCCATCAACTCAAGATAGGTGCCGAAGGTGTTCAGCCATTTGAATATCAGCATAGCGATGGAAATTCTTGATAACTGGATGCAAAAGTAACAAAATCTTGGGAAAAAACTTCATGATTTGCAATAGTTTTAGCTTTTGCCAACGTAATTAGCCTTTTTTTTCGTAATTTTGCGGCCAAAAGGTTAGAAATGAGTACGCATATGAATGGCAAAGAGCAGAGTGGGGCCCCGCAGGTGTCCGTGGAGCCGGAGGGCGGCTCGGTGTTGCGCACCGAAGGACTGGTGAAGCGCTACGGCAAGCGCACCGTGGCCGACAAGGTGTCAATCAACGTCAAGCAGGGCGAGATCGTCGGCCTGCTGGGGCCGAACGGCGCCGGAAAGACCACCTCCTTCTACATGACGACGGGACTCGTGGTGCCCAATGAGGGCCACGTGTATATCGACGACCACGAAATCACTGACTACCCCGTCTACAAGCGGGCGAGGGCCGGCATCGGCTACCTGCCGCAAGAGGCGAGCGTCTTCAGGAAGATGAGCGTGGAGGACAACATCATGGCCGTGCTTGAGATGACGAAGCTGACCCACCAGCAGCAGATAGACCATCTGGAGAGCCTGATCCGGGAGTTCCGCCTGACCAAGGTGCGCAAGAACAAGGGCGACCAGCTCTCGGGTGGAGAGCGGCGGCGTACCGAGATTGCCCGCTGCCTGGCCATCGACCCGAAGTTCATCATGCTCGACGAGCCCTTTGCCGGCGTCGACCCCATTGCCGTGGAAGACATCCAGCACATCGTGTGGAGGCTGAAGTATCGCAACATCGGAATCCTCATCACCGACCACAACGTGCAGGAGACGCTTTCCATTACCGACCGGGCCTACCTGCTCTTCGAGGGACGCATCCTCTTCCAGGGCACTCCCGAGATGCTGGCCGAGAACCCCGTGGTGCGCAAGAATTATCTGAGCGACAACTTCGTCTACCGCAAGTTCAAGCCGAATGCCGAGGACGAGATGGCCGGAGAGGGCGTGTCCGGATTCTGAGTTCCGGGCCGCGCGGATGGCGCGAAGAGGGGGACGAGATTCATAAAAAAAACAAATTTTTCCGTCATAAAGGGGGAAAATACGCCAAATATGTGTAAATTTGCAAGCTAATTGCCAGCAGTAGCTGGCTGGCGAAGAGAAGAATTGAGAAATATCAGAAATATAAAATCAATAAAACATCAGAAATGAACGTTTCATTTGAAAACCCGGATAAAGTCAACGGGCAGATTACCGTAACGGTCGAGGAGGCCGACTACAAGGATAATGTCGAGAAGACATTGAAGAAATACCGTAAGCAGGCCACCGTGCCCGGATTCCGCAAGGGACAAGTGCCCATGGGAATGATCAAGAGGCAGTATGGCTCTTACGCCAAGATGGACGAGATCAACAAGCTGGTGGGCGAGGCCATCGACAAATATGTCAAGGACAACAACCTCAAAACCATCGGACAGCCCTTGGCTTCGGAAAAGCAGGAGCCGCAGGACCTGGAAAAGGAACCTCCCTATACCTTTATCTTCGACATCGCCCTGGAGCCCGAGTTCAGCATCGAGATCAATGGTGACGACACGATCGACTACTACGACATCAAGGTGGACGACGCTCTGATCGACCGCCAGGTGGACGCCTTCACCTCGCAACTCGGCAGCTATGCCAACGCCAAGAGCTACAAGGACGGCGACATGCTCAAGGGCGACCTGCGCGAGCTCGACGAGAACGGCAACACCAAGGAGGGCGGCATCACCGTGGAGGGGGCTTCCATCCTGCCTTCATATATCCACGTGGACGAGCAGAAGAAGCTCTTCGATGGGGCCAAGTTGGGCGACATCATCACCTTCAACCCGCGCAAGGCTTATCCCGACAATGACACGGAGGTGGCCACGCTGCTCAAGGTGGAGCGCGACAAGGCCAAGGACATCACCGCCGACTTCAGCTTCCAGATCACGGAAATCAGCCGCTTCAAGAAGCACGAGGTGAACCAGGAGCTCTTCGACCAGATCTTCGGCAAGGACCAGGTGAAGGACGAGAAGGAGTTCCGCCAGAAGATTGCCGAAGGACTCAAGGCCCAGCTGGACCAGAACGCCGACATGAAGTTCATCGTCGACCTGCGCGCCTATTGCGAGAACAAGGTGGGCAAGCTCACTTATCCCGACGAGCTGCTCAAGCGCATCATGCAGAACGGCAACAAGGACAAGGACCGCGAGTTCATCGACAAGAACTATGACGCCAGCATCAAGGAACTGACCTGGCAGCTCATCCGCGACCGCCTGGCTACGGCCAACAACGTCAAGATTGAGCAGGACGATGTGAAGAACAGCGCCAAGGAGTTCGCACGCGCCCAGTTCGCCCAGTACGGCATGAACAACGTGCCCGAGGAGTATGTTGACAATTACGCCAACGAGATGATGAAGAAGGAAGAGACCGTGAGCCAGCTCGTGGAGCGCAGCCTCGACCGCAAGCTCGCCGACACCTTGAAGAAGGTGGTGAAGCTGAACAAGAAGGAGATCAGTCTTGACGATTTCAACAAGCTCGGAGCATAACCCCGGCCTCCTAATGGGCCGCTAAAGCTCCAGTAAGGACATTCCCCCCGGACCGGGCCTGAATGAACCGCACCCCCAAAGTTGGGCAACAAACTTCAGGGGGCGCAGCTCAGAAAGGCTGGTCCGGGGGGAGTCTTTTTTTTTAGACGGCTTGCCCAAACCGCCTTGCCGCCGATTTGACAAAGTGTAAGTGCCTTTGAGAGCTTCTCTGAAGGCTGCTCTTGCAACCTCTGAAGGCCCTTCTTGGCTCCTCTGAAGGCCCTTCTTGCATCGTCCCCGCACTTTTTCTCACATCTTTACAAAGGCGTAAGCAAAATCCTTCAAAAGCTTTCAACGTGTCGTCAGAACGTTGATATTCCGACATTTTGGCCGGGACGGAATTCTCCGGGACTCACCTTCCCCGTGATGCCGGCCGGTCATCATTTTCCACTTGCCCACACGGCGGCTTCGCCTGGGCGCGTCGTGTGACGCGGGACGAAATGACATTTTTTTCGTGCGTTGAGGAAAAAAAACTCTTTTTTATAAAAGGTTATCGACTTTTTTTTGTAACTTTGTTAATCAGAACAAGAAAAAGAAAGGGTCCAAGCCCCCTTTTGTACATTCACCCGAAAAGAAAGGATAGATTTATGAACAACGATTTTAGAAAGTTTGCCACCCGCCATCTGGGCATGAACGGAATGGTGCTCGACGATGTGGTCAAGGCGCAAGCACAATATCTGAACCCCTACATCCTTGAGGAGCGCCAGCTCAACGTGACTCAGATGGACGTGTTCTCCCGGCTGATGATGGACCGCATCATCTTCCTCGGCACCGAGATTGATGACTACACGGCCAACACCCTGCAGGCCCAGTTGCTCTATCTCGACTCCACCGACAGTGGCAAGGACATCTCCATCTACATCAACAGCCCCGGAGGAAGCGTCACCGCCGGTCTGGGCATCTATGACACCATGCAGTTCATCTCCAGCGACGTGGCAACCATCTGCACGGGCATGGCCGCGTCGATGGCCGCCGTGCTCCTCGTGGCCGGAAAGGAAGGCAAGCGCTCGGCCCTGCCCCACAGCCGCGTGATGATTCACCAGCCCCTGGGCGGTGTGCAGGGACAGGCCTCGGACATCGAGATTGAGGCTCAGGAAATCCAGAAATTCAAGAAGGAACTCTATACCATCATCTCCAACCATTCGCATACTCCCTATGAGAAGGTGTGGAAGGACAGCGACCGCAATTACTGGATGACGGCACAAGAGGCCAAGGCCTATGGCATGATCGACACCGTGCTGGAGAACAAGGCTGCCGCCAACGCCGGAGACGCGAAGTAGAGGCGTGCCCCGACGGCGGGGTGTGGTGGAGACAACAAGCGAAGAACAAGGAAAACAACAAACCGAAAACACAGAAAATGCCAAAGAAAGTATGTAGCTTTTGTGGCCGGAGTGAGGCGGATGTGAAATTGCTCATCAGTGGTCTGAGCGGATTCATCTGCGAGGATTGCGCCCGCCAGGCTTACGAGATAGCACAGTCTACAGGAGTCTACGGAAAAGAAAACGAAGGACGGAAGGCGCCCAAACTGAAGAAGGTGCCCAAGCCCAAGGACATCAAGAAATATCTCGACGAATACGTCATCGGCCAAGACGAGGCCAAGCGCTACCTCTCCGTGGCCGTATACAACCACTACAAGAGGCTTCAGCAGCCCAAGAGCGACGATGGCGTGGAAATCGAGAAAAGCAACATCATCATGGTGGGAAGCACCGGAACGGGAAAGACGCTTCTGGCGCGCACCATCGCCAAACTCCTCGACGTGCCTTTCACGATCGTCGACGCCACCGTATTCACCGAGGCCGGATATGTGGGCGAGGATGTGGAGAGCATCCTCAGCCGCCTGCTGCAAGTGGCCGAGTTCAACGTGGAGGCCGCCGAGAGGGGCATCGTCTTCATAGACGAAATCGACAAGGTGGCCCGCAAGAGCGACAACCCCAGCATCACGCGCGACGTGAGCGGTGAGGGCGTACAGCAGGCCATGCTGAAACTCCTCGAAGGCACGATGGTGAACGTGCCGCCACAGGGCGGACGGAAGCATCCCGACCAGGAATACATCCACGTGAACACGAAGAACATCCTCTTCATCTGCGGTGGGGCCTTTGACGGCATCGAGCAGAAAATCGCACAAAGGCTCAACACGCACGTGGTGGGCTACAACTCGGTGCAGAACGTGAGGAAGATTGACAAGAACGACTTGATGAAATACATCCTGCCGCAAGACTTGAAGTCGTACGGACTCATTCCCGAACTCATCGGGCGTCTGCCCGTCCTCACCTATCTGAATCCGCTCGACCGTGACGCCTTGAGAAAGATTCTCGTAGAGCCCAAGAACTCCATCGTCAGACAGTACGAGAAGCTCTTCGCCATGGACGGCATCACGCTGAAGTTCGAAGAGGACACGCTCGACTTCATCGTCGACAAGGCCATGGAATACAAGCTCGGCGCGCGCGGGCTCCGCTCCATCGTGGAAGCCATCATGAACGACGCCATGTTCGAGATTCCCTCCAAGCGGGTCAAGACGTTCACCGTCACCCTGGACTATGCCAAGGCCGAAATCGACAAGGCCCATCTCCAAAAACTAGAATCAGCCTAAGCATCTATAGGTCCGGACCCCTCGCGAGGGTCCGGACCATTCCCCGCCTGGACAGGCCGGACCGGAACAACCCCTAAAAACCAGATTATGACAAGAGAAGTTAATCTTACGAAGGCACTCAAACACTATTTCGGCTTCAACAACTTCAAAGGTGACCAGGAAGCCATCATCCGCAACCTGCTGGCGGGCAACGACACCTTTGTCCTTATGCCTACCGGTGGAGGCAAGAGCCTGTGCTACCAGCTCCCGTCGCTGCTCATGGAGGGAACGGCCATCGTCGTCTCGCCGCTCATCGCCCTGATGAAAAACCAGGTGGACGTGATCAACGGCATCAGCGAGGACGACGGCGTGGCTCACTATCTGAACTCCTCGATGAACAAGGCTGCCATCGAGCGAGTGAAGGCCGACATCAGTGCGGGAAAGACCAAACTTCTCTACGTGGCTCCCGAATCGCTCACCAAGGCCGAGAACGTGGAATACCTCAAAGGGGTGAAGATTTCCTTCTACGCCATCGACGAGGCACACTGCATCTCGGAGTGGGGACACGACTTCAGACCCGAATACAGGCGCATCAGACCCATCATCAACGAGATTGGCGAGGGCAGGCACGTGCCCGTGATCGCCCTCACCGCCACGGCCACGGACAAGGTGCGCACGGACATCAAGAAGAGTCTCGGAATTCCCGACGCGGCCGAGTTCAAAAGCTCATTCAACCGCCCCAACCTTTATTACGAGGTGAGGCCCAAGCACAGTGACGACGACACCAACCGGCAAATCATCATGTTCATACGCCAGCATCCCGGCAAGAGCGGCATCATCTACTGCCTGTCGAGGAAGAAGGTGGAGGAACTGGCCGCCATCCTCAAGGCGAACAACATCAAGGCCGCACCCTATCATGCCGGACTCGACTCGGACACTAGGTCGAAGACGCAGGACGACTTCCTCAACGAGAATATCGACGTCATCGTGGCTACCATTGCCTTCGGCATGGGAATCGACAAGCCTGACGTGCGCTTCGTCATCCACTATGACATCCCCAAGAGCCTCGAGGGATATTATCAGGAGACGGGACGCGCCGGACGCGATGGCGGAGAGGGCATCTGCGTCGCCTTTTACGCGCGGCGCGACTTGGACAAGCTTAAGAAGTTCATGGAGGGGAAGCCTGTGGCCGAACAGGACATTGGGCGGCAACTGCTTCAGGAGACGGCGGCCTACGCCGAGTCGTCGGTATGCCGGAGGAAGATGCTCTTGCACTACTTCGGCGAGGAATATCCTGAGGATAATTGCCACAACTGCGACAACTGCCTTCATCCCAAGGTGCCCATCGAGGCCATGAACCTGCTCGTGGTGGTGCTCAAGGCCGTGAAGGCGCTGAAGGAGAACTTCCAGCAGGAGTATGTGGTCAACTTCGTCAAGGGCATTGCCAACGACGACATCGTCTCGCACAAGCACGACCAGCTTGAAGAGTTCGGCGCCGGGGCCGACGACGACCCCAAACTTTGGAATCCCGTGGTGCGGCAGGCCCTCCTCTTGGGTTATCTGCGCAAGGACGTGGAGAACTATGGCCTGCTGAAACTCACCGAAAAGGGAAAGAGGTTTATCAAGCATCCGGTCTCTTTCATGATCGTAAAGGACAATGAGTTCAAGGATGATTACCAGGAGGAGGGCTCCACGCCAACGGGGGCGCTCGACAACACGCTGCTGAAGATGCTGGACGAGCTGCGCCACGATGTGGCCCGTAAGAACAACCTGCCGCCTTATGTCATCTTCCAGAACATCTCCTTGGAGCAGATGGCCACCATGTATCCCGAGACGCTGGAGGAATTGCAGCAGATTCAGGGCGTGGGTGCGGGCAAGGCCCGCCGGTATGGCAGGGAGTTTTGCAAGCTCATTCAGAAGTATTGTGATGAGAACCAAATAGAAAGACCGGAGGAGTTGCGCGTCAGAACCGTGGCCAAACGGTCCATGCTGAAGGTGAGCATCATCAACAATATCGACCGGAAGGTGGCGCTCGACGACATTGCCGAGGCCAAGGGACTGGACTTCGACGAACTGCTCGACGAGGTGGAGGCCATCGTATACAGTGGCACGAAAATCAACATCGACTACTTCCTTGACGAGGTGATGGACGAGGATCACGTGGACGACATCTTTGAGTATTTCCGTGAAAGCGAGACCGATGACCTCGACGCGGCCGTGGAGGAACTCGGCGGTGATTACTCCGACGAGGAAATCCGACTTGTCAGAATCAAATTCCTCTCGGAAATGGGCAATTAGGCCGCATGCCATCAACGGCTTCCACCCTGTCTCCAATCCAAGGGTGGTGGGAGCGGCTTGGGCGTCGTTCGGACATGCGTCGGGGGCTTCGGCTGCGCCACATGGGCGCGTCACCCTTGCGGGAATCAGAAAGATACGGCATCGCCCCCGGGCGGCTCTCTCTAGAGGGCACGGCCCGGGGGCGATGTCTTTTTGTCTGTTGGCGAAGCCGCCATTCTTAGAATTCTGCGTTCTTCGGCGTGCGCGGGAAGGGGATGACGTCGCGGATGTTCTGCATGCCAGTGACGAAGAGGATGAGCCGCTCAAAGCCCAGCCCGAAGCCGGCGTGGGGGCAGGAGCCATAGCGGCGTGTGTCGAGGTACCACTTATAGCAACTCTCGTCCATACCGCGGCGTTCCATTTCGGCCGTGAGCTTTTCGTAGCTTTCTTCGCGGACGCTTCCGCCGATAATCTCGCCAATGCGCGGGAAAAGCACGTCGGTGCCCTGCATGGTCTTGCCATCGGCGTTCTTCTTCATGTAGAAGGCCTTGATCTCGGTGGGATAGTCGGTCATGATTACGGGGCGCTTGAAGTGCTGCTCCACCAAGTAGCGCTCGTGCTCGCTGGCCAGGTCCATGCCCCATTGGGTGATGGGGAACTCGAACTTGTGTCCATGCTCGGCGGCCTCCTGCAAGATGCGGAATCCCTCGGTGTAAGGCAGCCGGACGAAGTCCTCGTTCACCACGGAGTGGAGGGTGTCGAGCAGGGTCTTGTCTATCATCTTGTTGAGGAACTCCAAGTCATCCTTGCAGTGCTCCAATGCCCAGTTGACGCAGTACTTGATGAAGTCCTCTTCCAGATCCATGAGCTCGTCCTTGTCCATGAAGGCCACTTCGGGCTCGATCATCCAGAATTCGGCCAAGTGCCGGGGCGTATTGCTGTTTTCTGCGCGGAAGGTGGGTCCGAACGTGTAGATGGCTCCCAAGGCTGTGGCTCCGAGCTCGCCTTCGAGCTGTCCGCTCACGGTGAGACTAGTCTTGCGTCCGAAGAAGTCCTTGTCATAGTCGACTTCGCCCGACTTGGCTACGCGGTCAAGATCCAGGGTGGTCACTTGGAACATCTCGCCGGCGCCCTCGGCGTCGCTAGCCGTGATGATGGGCGTGTTGAAGTAGTAGAATCCGTGCTCGTGGAAGTAGGTGTGAATGGCCATGGCCATGTTGTGGCGGATGCGGAACACGGCGCCGAAGGTGTTGGTGCGCAGGCGCATGTGGGCGTACTGGCGCATGTACTCGAAGCTTTGTCCTTTCTTCTGCATCGGATAGTCGTTGGGGCATGGTCCATAGACCACTACTTTTTCCGCCTGCACCTCCACGCTCTGTCCTTTGCCCTGGCTCTCCACCAGCGTGCCTTCCACGCCGATGCAGGCCCCCGTAGTGATGGTCTTCAGCGTGTCGGCGTCGAAGGAGGCGGGATCCACCACCACCTGTACGTTCTTGATCGTGGAACCGTCGTTGAGCGCGATAAAGTCGACGGCCTTGCTGCTACGATGGGAGCGCACCCATCCTTTCACTACAATGTGCTTGCCAAAGTCGGTGCTCTTCAGGGCATCGACGACTTTTGTACGTTTCATTTCTTGTAAGTCTTGTGTTTGTTTTGATTATTCGAAGGCTCCCATGCGCAGCATTTCCACCTCTTTCTCGGTGAGGAAGCGCCAGTCGCCACGGCGTAGGTTCTTCTTGGTGAGTCCGGCGAATTGTACTCGGTCGAGTTTCACCACGCGATAGCCGAGGCTTTCAAAAATCCGTCGGACGATTCGGTTCTTGCCACTATGGATTTCGATGCCCACTTGCTTCTTGTCGTTCTCGTCGGCATAGTCGATGGCGTCGGCGTGCACCTCACCGTCCTCGAGCGTGATGCCTTCGGAGATTTGCTGCATGTCGTGAGCCGTGACAGGCTTGTCGAGGAATACGTGGTAAACCTTTTTCTTGAGAAATTTGGGATGGGTGAGCTTGCTTGCCAGGTCGCCGTCGTTGGTGAGCAGGAGCACGCCGGTGGTGTTTCTGTCGAGGCGTCCCACGGGATAGATGCGCTCGGGGCATGCGTCCTTCACCAGGTCCATCACGGTTTTGCGCTGTTGTGGGTCGTCGCTCGTGGTGACATAGTCCTTCGGCTTGTTCAAGAGCACGTAGACCTTCTTCTCCAAGGTGACGGGCTGGTCGCGGAACTTGATTTCGTCCTGTCGTGTCACCTTGGTGCCGAGTTCGGTCACAACGTTTCCGTTGACGGTCACGGCGCCAGACTGGATGTATTCGTCGGCCTCGCGGCGCGAGCAGAGCCCGGCGTTGGCCATGTATTTGTTCAAGCGGATGGGCTCATTGGGATCGATGTTCACCTCTTTGTACTCAATCCGCTTCTTCATGCTGTATTTGGCATTCGGGTCGTAATCGGCCGTGTGCTGCCGGTTCTGGTATCCTCCGCGGTTCTGGTATCCTCCACGTTGCTGGTACCCCCCCTGCCGGTTCTGGTATCCTCCGCGGTTCTGGTATCCTCCGCGGGGCTGGTATCCCCCTTGCCGGTTCTGGTATCCTCCGCGGGGCTGGTATCCCCCTTGCCGTGGTTGGTATCCCTGGCCGTCGCCATTATTATTGTTGTAGCGCGGTCGGTATCCCCCTTGCTGTCGTGGCTGGTATCCCTCTTGCTGGCCGTCCCGGCTCTGATATCCTCCCTGCTGTCGTGGCTGGTATCCCCCCTGTCGTGGTTGGTACCCCTCGCCACGGCTCTGGTATCCCCCTTGGCGGGGTTGGTATCCCCCGCGGTTCTGGTATCCCCCGCGGTTTTGGTATCCCCCCTGCCTGTTTTGGTATCCTCCCTGTCGAGGCTGGTATCCCTGACGCTGCGGGCGGTCTTGCGAGCCTCCCATCAGTCCGGCTCCGAAGCCCTCAGGCAGGAAGCCTCCCTCGCTCTTGGCGCTGTGGTCGGTGGTGTAGGGACGTGGTGTGTGGATGCGCGGGCGCATAGGCCGCCCGTTGCGGTAGTTCTTAGGAGTGGAGCCCATCGGCTGGTAGCCCTCACGGTTTTCTTGCTTGTCGGCCGACTGGTCTTGTTGTGGCTTGTTTTCTAATTCTGAGTCCATTTTCTTTTCTTTTTGATAGCCTCACGGCTGTGGTAATAATGTCTTTTTTTTATTGTTATTCCTCTTGAATCACATTCCGGTGTAGTTGTGCGGCGTGATGGCCATGAGCTCGGCCTTGACGTTGTCGTTCACATTCAGTCCTTTGACGAACTCGTGTATGGTGCTTTCTGTCATTTTCTGGTTGGTGCGGGTGAGTGCTTTCAGAGCCTCGTAGGGATGGGGGTAGCCCTCACGGCGCAGGATGGTCTGTATGGCCTCGGCCACCACGGCCCACGTGTTGTCGAGGTCGGCGTTGATTTTGTCCTCGTTGAGGATGAGCTTGCGGAGCCCCTTTAACGTGCTTTGGATAGCGATGACTCCATGACCTACGGGAACGCCAATGTTGCGCAGCACGGTGGAGTCAGTCAGGTCGCGCTGGAGGCGGCTCACGGGGAGCTTGGCGGCGAGGAACTGCAGGATGGCATTGGCCAGCCCGAGGTTGCCCTCGCTGTTCTCGAAGTCAATGGGGTTCACCTTGTGTGGCATGGCGCTCGATCCCACTTCGCCTGCCTTGATCTTCTGCTTGAAGTATTCCATGGAGATATACATCCAGAAGTCGCGGTCGAGGTCGATGATGATGGTGTTGATGCGCCTCATGGCGTCAAAGATGGCTCCCATGTGGTCGTAGTTGCTGATCTGCGTGGTCCACTGCTCGCGTTCCAGTCCGAGCTTCTCGGCCACGAATCGGTTGCCGAACTCGCGCCAGTCATAGTCGGGATAGGCCACGTGGTGGGCGTTGAAGTTGCCCGTTGCCCCACCGAACTTGGCTGTGAACTTGCAGGCGCGTAGCGAGGCCAGTTGCTCGCGCAGACGGTAGGCGAACACCTCGATTTCCTTTCCCAAGCGGGTGGGCGATGCCGGTTGTCCGTGTGTCTTGGCCAGCATGGGCACGTCTTTCCACTCGTCTGCATATTGCTGCAATTGCCCGACGAGCTCTTCCACCTGTGGAATGTATACCTCGTGGAGGGCTTCCTTCAAGGACAGGGGCACGCTGGTGTTGTTGATGTCTTGCGATGTGAGTCCGAAATGGATGAATTCCTTGTAGGCCTCCAGATTGCCGATTTGGTCGAATTTCTCTTTGATGTAGTATTCCACGGCCTTGACGTCGTGGTTGGTGACTTTTTCGATGTCTTTCACACGTTGTGCGCCTTGCTCGTCAAACAGGCGGTAGATGTCGCGCAAGCGGTCGAAAAGGGTGTGGTCGAAACTTTTGAGCTGCGGCAGGGGCAGTTCGCAGAGTGTGATGAAATATTCAATTTCAACCCGGATGCGGTACCGGATGAGGGCGTACTCAGAGAAATAATCGGCCAGGGGCTCCGTCTTGCCGCGGTAGCGCCCGTCGATAGGGGAGATGGCTGTCAGTTGATCCAACTTCATTGCAAAATCTAATTTTAGGATGCAAAAATACAAATTATAATTGAAAACCCTTGGAAATGAATTGATAAATATCTTTAAAAATCACCATCCCGAGGGTTTGACGGGCTGTATGGTGCCGTCAGGATTGAAGTACATGGGGTCGATGCACACTTCGCGGTGCACTCCGGGCTGGAAGTGGAGATAGTCCTTGTTGATGCGGTGATAGACGATGTACCATTCGTCCTTGCCCGGCACTTGCACTACCGAGTTGTGTGCCGTTCCATAGATGTCATGTGCGGGGTCTTGCCGGAGTATCACGGGTTGGGCGGCCACCTCGATGGGCCCCAGTGGCGACGATGCCGTGCCGTAGGCCACATGATAGTTGGGCGAGCCCGTGTCGTCGACCGACCACATGAAATAGTATTTCCCGTTGCGATAGAACACATAGGTGCCTTCGCGGTAGGCATAGTCGCGCAGGCTTCCGCCTTTGGGCGTGAGCACGGTCACGGTGGAGGGCTTCACGCTCTTCATGTCGGAGTTGAGTTCGGCGCCTGCCATGTAGCCGTTCCCCCAGTAGAGGTAGCACTTGCCCGATACGGGGTCTTGCATCACGTCGACATCGATCTGCTGGCCGCGTACGCCTTCGGGCGATTGGTCTACCACGACGCCGAGGTCGCGGAACGGGCCTGCGGGATGGTCGCTAACGGCCACACCGATGGCTTTGCGCGAAGTGTCCTTGGGCTTGGCACTATAGTATAGGTAGTAGGCGTATTTGGGTTTCTTGCCCTTGCCTTTGATTTCGATGGCCGCCGGGGCCCACAGGTTTCCGTCAGCCCAGGGCACTTGTGGGCTCTTCGCATCGAGTACGACGCCCTCGTTGCGCCATTCTTTCAGGTCGGCCGACGAGAAGCAGTAGTACTGCCATCCGCCCCAACCGGGCTTGCCGTCGGTGGTGGAATAGATATAGTATCGTCCCGTTTTCTCAGAGTAGAGTATTTCGGGGTCGGCGTGGAATCCGGGCAGGATGGGATTGCCGGGGGCGCTTATGCCCCTTGTCGTGGGCGGAATGGGTTGTATGGTGCCGTCGGCGCGGTAGGCCATAGGCTCGGCGATGACGCTGCGGTGCCAGCTGTCGCCATCGGGCAGGGTGCCGTTGTGCGAGAAGAAAATCCATTGGTCGTGATAGTTCACGATGCCCGGGTGGGTGGTGTTGCTGTTGCCTGCCGTCTCACTGATGATGCCCTGTGGCGTCCATGGTCCGTCCAGGCTTTCTGCGGTGGCATAGGCAATCTTCTCTGGCCATCCGGAGGCATAGGTCAGGTAGTATTTCCCGTTGTATTTGTGTATCCACGGGGCCTCCGTGAAGGGAAACTGCTTGCCCAGGTCTATTTGTCTCACGCTTCCCTCGATGGCCGTCATGCTGTCGGCCAGGCGTGCGATGTAGCACTGCTGGTTTCCCCAGATAATGTAGGGAGTGTTGTCGTCATCGGTTAAGATGGTGGGGTCGATGCACGCCCAGCTATGTTTTGAGGCGAAGCAGTCGGCATTGGTGAGCAGGGGGCGTCCCAAGGCATCCTTGTAGGGACCGGTGATGCGGTCGCTCACCGCAACGCCGATGCCGTCGGAATTGGTCGAAACGAAACAGTAGTATTTGCCGTTTCGCTTGGCAATCTGTCCGGCATATGCCGTCTTGTGTGTGGCCCAGCTGAAGTCGCCTATGCGCAACGGAGTGGGGTGGTGGGTCCAGTGGCGCAGGTCGTTGGTGGAAAAGAGTTGCCAGTCGTGCATGGAGTAGTTCCCATGGGGCCCTTCGGCGTCGTGACTGGTGAAAAGCCAGAGCGTGTCCCTATCGACAAAGGGGGCGGGATCTGCGGTATGGATGTGTGTGAAAAGCGGGTTCCCGTTGGACAGCATCGTCGTGGGAAGCGAGTCGGACTGGGCCCAGACGGCCGATGGAACAGAGAGAGACAAGGCTATCAGTGCCACGTCCCATACATGGGGAAAATGGAATTTGTCGAGTGCCATGAGTAGTCGGTGTTGCATTTTTGTGCGACAAAGATACGTAAAAAAGCCGAAACAAGGGCATGCGAATGGATAAATCTTTGTAATTTTGCAGCCGATTTATAATCGGAAAGGTAAAAAGCAAAGTTCAATTGCAGAAATGGAATTATTGAGAAACCTCTTTGAAGGGTCGCCGGCCTATTGGGGCGGAGGCGTCTCGCATTCGTTGTTTGTTTTGGCCTTGGTCATCTCCTTAGGCTTGTTGTTGGCCAAGATCAAGGTGAAGAATGTCTCGCTCGGCCTCACCTGGGTGCTTATCGTGGGCATTGTCTTCGGACATTTTAATCTGAGTCTGAACAGCGAATTGTTGCACTTTTTGCGTGAGTTCGGGTTGGTACTCTTTGTCTACAGCCTCGGTCTGCAGGTTGGGCCGGGTTTCTTCTCTTCGTTCAAGAAGGGCGGCCTGTCGCTCAACATGCTCGTGCTCATCACCATTGCCATCAGTCTTGGTGTGGCCGTGGGTGTACATTATGTCGTGGGTGTGCCCATGACGGCTGTGGCGGGCATCCTGTCGGGTGCGGTGACCAATACGCCTGGACTGGGAGCGGCCCAGCAGGCCTATTTCGGTCAGACTGGCGTGGAGGCTCCCGAAATCGCCACAGGCTACGCCATGGCCTATCCAATGGGTGTGGTGGGTGTCATTCTGTCCTTCATCCTGTTGAAGTACATCCTCCGCGTGAAGCCCGAGGAGGAGGCCGAGGCCGAGCGTGGGTTGGGCCAGCTGGAGCAGCTCACGGTGCGCTCGTTCACACTGGAGGTGACCAATCCGCGCATAGACGGCATGACGGTGAGCGAGGTGAAGCATATCATAGGGCGGCACTTCATGATTTCGCGCATCGTGCAGCATGAGAACAGCCTGCACAATGTGGTGGTGAACGGACAGACGAGGCTCTCCTTGCACGACAAGGTGCTTGTCGTGGCCGCTCCGGCCGATATGGACGCCATTACCGCCCTTATCGGAAAGCCTGTGGAGATGGACTGGACGCCTTATGGCAAGGAACTCATCTCGCGGCGCATCCTCGTGACTAGGCCCGAGCTGAACGGCAAGACGCTGGCCCAACTCAATCTGCAAGAAAACTTCAATGCCACCGTTACCCGTGTGAACCGGTCGGGCGTTGATCTTGTGGCCCATCCCCATTTGCGCCTGCAACTTGGCGACAGGCTCACGGTTGTGGCTTCAGAACTGTCGCTGAGCAAGGTAGACAAAGTGCTGGGCAATCAGCTCAAGCGTCTGAATTATCCCAACTTGATTCCTATTTTCTTGGGTATCGCCCTAGGATGCCTCGTGGCCAACTTGCCCCTTATCATTCCAGGCATACCCCAGCCCGTGAGACTCGGACTGGCAGGCGGACCGTTTATCGTGGCGGTGCTCCTGGGCTATTTCGGTCCGCGCTATCATCTTGTCACCTACAATACCATCAGTGCCAATATGATGCTTCGCGAGATGGGCATCAATATCTTCCTGGCCTGCGTCGGCTTGGGTGCCGGAGCATCCTTCTTCCATACGCTTGTCGACGAGCAAGGTCTGCAATGGATTGCCTGCGGCGTTGTCATCACCATGTTGCCCATCTTGCTGGGGGGCGTCATCGGCCGGTACGTGTTCCATGTGAACTATTACACGCTCTTGGGCGTGTTGTCCGGAGGCAACACCAATCCGCCCGCATTGGCTTATGCCAACTTGCTCACCACCAGCGATACGCCCGCGGTGGGCTATGCCACGGTGTATCCCTTCGCCATGTTCCTGCGCATCATCTCGATTCAGGTCCTCATGATGGTGTTCTTGTCCTAGGCGCATGGAGCGCGCGCTTTGCCTGCCGCATCACTTGCGGGCGTGGCCTTTAAATATGATCAAACGAGTTCCCCCGGGCGGCCTTGACGGCATGTCCCGGGGGAACTCGCTTGATGGGCCTTGCCGGCAGGTTGTGTCCCTACTCTTAGAGCTTGTACAGGTCGTTGGCGGCAATGAGGTCCACCTTCTTCTCTTGCAGCAATTGCTCACACTGCTCCAGGTTGCTGGGGCGGATGACGATGTTGGCGCTGTCGCCCGCCGAGAACGAGTACAGATACTCGATGAAGACGCCGTTGTCAGAGAGGTGCTTCAGCACCAGGGCCAAAGCCCCCGCCGTATTGGGTACTGATAGGCCGATGACGTCGGTGATTTTCACGGCAAATCCGCTTTCCTTGAGCACTTGGTAGGCGCGGTCGGGGTCGCTGACGATGCACCGCAGCAGTCCGAAGTCGCTGTTGTCGGCAATGCTCATGGCCGAGAGATTGATGCCCGCCTTGCCGAGCACCTCGGTCACCTCGGTGAGGCGTCCCGACTTATTCTCCAAAAATATGGATAATTGTTTTGCTAACATAGTATAGTTTTTATTTGAATCTTCATCCCTGTTTCTTGAGTCATCCCTTTTAGAGTACACGATTGTCTATGACGCGCTTGGCCTTGCCCGTACTCCGTTCGATACTCTTGGGCTCGACAAGCTTCACGCTGAAGCCGATGCCGATTACGCTTCTCAGCTCGTTTTCCAGCTTCTTTTGCAGCCTCACCATTTGTCCCATCTCGTCGCAGAAGTATTCGTCCTTTACTTCCACGCACAGTTCAGTGGTGTCGATGTTGTTTTCGCGTCCCACGGTGAGCATGTAGTGAGGCTCAAACTCCTTCAAACTTAGAATTACGGCCTCGATTTGCGTGGGGAATACGTTCACGCCTCTGATGATGAGCATGTCGTCGCAACGTCCCAAGATACGGTCCATGCGTACGAGGGTCCGTCCGCATGCGCACTTGTCGTAGTGCAGCGCGGTGAGGTCGTGCGTGCGGTAGCGCAGCAGGGGCATACCCTCCTTGGTGAGGTGGGTGAAGCAGAGCTCGCCCAAAGTTCCCTCGGGAAGTTGTTCGCCCGTATTGGGATCAACGATTTCCGGATAGTAGTAGTCTTCATTCAAGTGTGTGCCGTGTTGGCATTCGCACTCATATCCTACGCCCGGTCCGGCAATCTCGCTCAGTCCGTAGATGTCGTAAGCCTTAATGCCCAGCAAGTCTTGCAGTTTGCCACGCATGTTCTCAGTCCACGGCTCGGCGCCAAAGGCTCCGATGCGGAGCTTGAACTCGCTCTTGGGAAATCCCGACTCCTTCATGGCTTCGCCCAGGTACATGGCGTACGAAGGCGTGCAGCACAGGGCCGTAGCCCCGAAGTCATGCATCAGTGTGATTTGCTTTTGTGTGTTTCCCGAGGACATGGGAATCACGCTTGCCCCGATATTGGTAGCACCATCGTGTGCGCCGAGTCCCCCGGTGAAGAGTCCGTATCCATAGGAAATCTGGAAAATGTCGTTCTTGCCGCCGCCGTAGGCCGTGAATGCCCTTGACAGGCATTCGGTCCATGTGGCCAAGTCCTTGCGGGTGTAGAGGGCCACGACGGGCTTCCCCGTTGTGCCTGACGAGGCATGTATGCGCACGATCTGGCTCATGGGAACGGCAGCAAATCCAAAGGGATAGTTGTCGCGCAGGTCGAGTTTGTTGGTGAAAGGAAGCTTTACGATGTCGTCGATGTCATGGATATCGTCTGGAGTAAGCCCCATTTCCTGGAATTTCTTGCGGTAGAAGGGAGTGTTATGGTATACGTAGTCTACCATTTGACAGAGTCTTCGGCTTTGAATCTCGCGGAGCTGGCCACGGTTCATGCACTCCATGGTTTCATTCCATATCATTGCTTTTTCGGGTATTAGGTATTACAGTCTTTCACTAAATCGGTCGCAAAACTAATAAAAAGAAATGAAAAGGGCGAAGAAACCGACGGCTTTTTCACCAAATTCACCCCGAAATTGTCGATATTTAGAAAAGAAATCATTATCTTTGCTCACGAAATGTTTATTTATCAAGGAAACAAAAAGACAATGCGCAGAAACATGAAACGCAAGGGATTAAAGATTTTTACCGCATCGGCTGTCGTCCTCTCGGCGGTGCTGATGAGTAGCATGCCTGCCGACAAGGCCATTACCCGCGATGGTGATACCGTTGTTGTGAACACGCAGGTGATAGGCAAGCAGGTGAAAGGATTTCGTGGTGCCACGCCCGTGAAGATATTCATCAAGAAGAACAAGGTGGTCAAGGTGGAATCGCTGAAGAACCAAGAGACTCCCCAGTATTTCCGACGTGCCGCTACGTTGCTGAAGAAATACGAGGGCGTGAGCGTGTCGAAGGCGCAGAAGCTGAAAGTGGATGCCGTGAGCGGAGCCACCTTTTCGAGCAATGCGTTGAAGAAAAATGTGGAACTTGGACTGAAGTATTACAAGGAACACAAGTAGGCGACAGCGGGACGAAACTTGCCGTAAGAGGTCGGCTGCATGGTGCAAATGCTGGGACGTGTCATATTTTCATGGCATGCCCCTCTTTTTTTACAGCGTTTTGCAAAGGGAAGCCTATCGGCGACCCTTATAGGATTCTTATGTCGTCCTGCATGTGGGTGGACGAGAGCTGCCCCGCACATGGGAATCAATACGATTGGGGAATCTTAAAACGACCCTTGGACGTTGGAATACCCAACTTTAAAGGTCCGCTTTAAGATTCCCCTCTCCCTTTCATTTCTCTCTTATTTTTGTAAAATGGCTAATCTTTTGTTTCTTGTAAAAAGGGTAATGGAATCGTATGCTTTCTGTGATATATTTTAGAGCGGATATTCCTCGAAGGCATAAAGCACGGTGGAGAGATAACGCTCACCCGTATCGGGCAGCAGGGCCACGATGGTCTTGCCCTTGTTCTCGGGACGTTTGGCAACTTCGGTAGCTGCATAAGCGGCGGCACCCGACGAGATGCCCACGAGCAAGCCCTCCTTTTGGGCCAGCTGGCGTCCGGCAAGGATGGCGTCGTCGTTGGCTACGTCGAGCACCTCGTCGACGAGGCTGGCGTCATAAGTCTTAGGAACAAATCCGGCTCCGATGCCTTGAATCTTGTGAGGCCCACTTTTGCCCCCCTTGAGTACAGGCGACGTGGCTGGTTCCACGGCGATAATCTTCACCTCGGGGTTCTTTTCCTTGAGATATTTAGCCACGCCCGAGATGGTTCCACCTGTGCCTACGCCCGCTACGAAGATGTCGACCTTGCCGTCTGTATCGTTCCAGATTTCGGGTCCAGTGGTCTCGTAGTGACGCTGTGGGTTGGCAGGATTTTCAAACTGCTCCAGAATGATGGAGCCGGGAATAGTGTCGCGCAGCTCTTCGGCTGCCTTGATGGCTCCGGGCATGCCGTCCTTGCCATTCGTGAGCCGCACTTCGGCACCATAAGCCTTTACCAGATTGCGTCGTTCCACGCTCATGGTTTCGGGCATGGTGAGGATGAGCTTGTAGCCGCGGACGGCGGCCACGAATGCCAGACCTACTCCGGTGTTGCCACTCGTGGGCTCGATGATGGTGGCTCCCGGTTTCAGCTTGCCGCTTTTTTCGGCGGCCTCGATCATGGCCAGTGCGATGCGGTCTTTGACGCTTCCGCCCGGGTTGAAGAATTCCACTTTGGCCAATACGGGCGTGTCGACGCCACGAAACTTGGAATACTTGCTCAATTCCACCAACGGAGTCTTACCAATAAGGTCTGTGATTTGTTTATAAATACGTGCCATATTCTTATCTTTCAAATGGTGTTTTGTTTATTCTGGTCTTCTTCTTTTCAATTTTTTTTGTTTCCTCCCATCCAAGCCATCCATTAGACTTGGACAGGAGGAAAGAGGTTAATTTGTCTATGATTGATGTTAGAAAAGCTTCTTCTCTTCTTTTACTTCACGGCCTGGAAAGCCTGGTCGAGGTCGTCGATGATATCCTCGTAATGCTCCGTACCGATGCTCAGTCGGATGGTGCTGGGATAGATGCCCTGGTCTGCAGCTTCCTCCAAGCTCAACTCGGAGTGCGTGGTCGTGAGCGGATGTATGACGAGCGATTTCACGTCGGCCACGTTGGCCAGGAGAGAGAAAATCTTCAGGTGGTCGATGAAGGCCCACGCCTTTTCCTGTCCACCATCGATTTCGAAAGTGAAGATGCTGCCTGCGCCATTGGGGAAGTAGCGCTCGTACAGGTCGTGGTTGGGATGTTCGGGCTGCGAGGGATGGTTGATTTTCTTCACCAAGGGTTGCGTCTTCAGATATTCTATCACCTTCTTCGTGTTGAATATGTGGCGTTCCACGCGCAAGGAGAGTGTTTCGAGTCCTTGCAGCAGGATGAAGGCGTTAAAGGGCGACAACGTGGCACCCTCGTCGCGAAGGAGCAGGGCGCGGGCGCGTGTGGCGAATGGTGCAGGAATCTTTCCGAACACGAGTCCGTGGTACGACGGGTCTGGGTCGTTGAATTGAGGGAATTTCTTGGGTTCCTTGGTCCAGTCGAACGTTCCCCCGTCCACGATTACGCCACCCAGCGACGTGCCGTGTCCTCCGATGAACTTGGTAGCCGAGTGCACCACGATGTCGGCTCCGTGCTCGATGGGGCGGATGAGGTAGGGCGTGCCGAATGTGTTGTCGATGACCACAGGCAGTCCGTGGCGGTGTGCAATCTCGGCTGTGCGCTCAATGTCGGAGATATTGGAGTTGGGGTTGCCCAGCGTTTCAATGAAGACAAGCTTCGTGTTGGGCTTGATGGCACGTTCCAACTCGTCGTAGTCGTCAGGGTCGACGAAGGTAGAACTGATTCCATACTTGCTCAGAGTGTGCGCAAGGAGATTATAGGTGCCGCCATAGATGGTCTTGCTGGCCACGACATGGTCTCCTGCAAGGGCGATGTTGGTGATGGCATAAGTTACGGCAGCGGCTCCGGAAGCAACGGCAAGGCCGCCCACGCCACCTTCAAGGGCGGATACGCGCTCCTCAAACACCCCCTGGGTAGAATTGGTCAGTCGGCCATAGATGTTGCCGGCGTCGCGCAGTCCGAAGCGGTCGGCGGCGTGCTGTGAGTTATGGAATACATAAGAGGTGGTCTGATAGATAGGCACGGCACGCGCGTCGGTTGCGGGGTCGGGCTGTTCTTGCCCTACATGGAGCTGGAGGGTCTCGAAGTGGAGTTTCTTTTCGTTGCTCATAACTTTTCCTTTCTTTTTTATATTCTTGCTTCTATCACTTTTTTTGTCGTTGATTGACATTGCAAAGTTACGGCGAAATCTGTAAAATGTAAATCGCACATTCGGGGCATTCTTCATACCACAAACGTGGTATTTGGTTTTCGGGGTGCCTGAAAAGGGCAGAAAAAGATGTTTTTGGCGAGAAAAACACCAGCCGAATGCTTGCATTTGTTCCCATTTTGCATTATCTTTGCCCTTAGAACAATACCTCGAAGACTATGCAGAAATACGCTGACTACATCAAGCAGATAGAAATCGACTCGCTCTGGTCTGGAAAGAAACACATCCTGTGGAATCTCGACCGGCAGGTGAACATCCTCAGCGGCGTGAACGGCGTGGGCAAGTCGACCATCTTAAACAAAGTGGTGAAAGGTCTTTATGGTGGCGGCGAGTTCGCCAGCCACATGCTCAAGGGCGTTCGCCTGACTGTGAGCCCGGACGATGCCAAGTGGATACGCTTCGACGTGATTCGCTCCATCGACCGTCCGCTCCTCAAGGAGGACGTGCTGGCCAAGATGGATGCGAGCCTGGCCACGGAGCTCGACTGGCAGCTGTTCCAGCTTCAGCGGAAGTATTTGGACTACCAGGTGAACATTGGCAACCGCATCATTGCCGTGCTGCAGGGAGGAGGCCCAGACGCATCGCAGAAGGCCCAGCAACTTATGGCCCCCAAGTTGTGCTTTCAGGACATCATCGACGACTTGTTCAAGGATACGGGGAAGAAGATTATACGGACGGAGAACGAAATCCGCTTCTCGCAGATAGGCGAGAAGCTCTTGCCCTATCAGCTCTCGAGTGGCGAGAAGCAGATGCTGTGCATCCTGCTTACCGTGCTTGTGGAAGACCAGCTGCCCTACGTGCTCTTCATGGACGAGCCCGAGGTGAGCCTTCACTTCGAGTGGCAGCAGCGGCTCATCGACCTGGTGCTGAAAATCAATCCCAACGTCCAGCTTATCATGACCACCCACAGTCCCGCCGTGGTGATGAACGGATGGGGTGACAAGGTGACCGAGGTGACCGATATAACCATCAACTGATAGGCGTATGGGCAGGCGACTTATTGACAATATCACAAGCCGCTATTTCGAGGCGGCAAACAAGCTCACGTCTAAGTCGGCGCGTCGCAAGATCGTGGCTTATGTGGAGAGCTACGATGACGTGCTCTTCTGGCGGCAGGTGTTGGGGCGTTTTGAGAATGACAAGGTGTATTTCGAAATCATGTTGCCCACCCGCCAGCGATACATCAACCGGGGTAAGAAGGCGGCCATTGCGAACATGCTTCGTGCCACGGGACCCGACATGATCGCGTGCGTGGATGCCGATTACGATTATCTGGCTCATCGCACTACGGCAAACTCGGTGAGGATGATTGACAATCCCTTCATCTTCCACACCTACGTATACTCCATCGAGAATTATCAGTGCTATGCGCCCGCTCTCCACGAGGTGTGCGTCATGGTGACCCTCAACGACCGGGACATTTTTGATTTCAATGCTTATCTCACGGTCTTCTCCAACATCATTTATCCGCTCTTCGTGTGGAACATCTGGTTCCATCGCGGAAAGCAATACCAGGAGTTCACGATGAACGATTTCAACAAGGTGATCACTCTGCCCGATTTCAACCTGCGCAGCTGGAGGCAGGGACTCGCCTTGTTGCAAAAGAAGGTGGGCACCCGCCTGCACCAGCTTGAGAGCCGCCATCATGCCGACTTGAAGTCAGTAGAGGCAGTGGGCCGTGACCTTGCGTCATTGGGCGTGACCTCTGACAACACCTATTTATATATACAGGGCCACCACCTCTTCGACCACGTCGTGGCACCGGCTATGCGTGTGGTGTGCAACCGCTTGTCGGCCGAGCGGCAGTCCGAGATAGAGCGCCAGGCCATGAATGCCACGCAGCAGCGTGCCGAGATGGCGTGCTATTCAGCCAGTATCGAGGATGTGCGGTCGATGCTGAAGAAACACACGGCCTACCAGCATTCGGAGCCTTTCAAGAAGCTTCTAGCCGATTTGGATCACTTTCTCGGCACGCCGCGTGAGGACCTTGTCCTGCAACGTGAGAAGATGTTGAGCGCCGTGGAAGCCATGGAACGCGACCATGAGCAGCGCCGGGCCCAGCGTCAGGCGGCCTATATGTAGGTCTCGAGAAATTTCAAGGTGCCTTCTACATGCAGGCTTGTCGTCGTGGCCGGAATGATTACGCTTTCGCCCGCGCGCAGGGAAAACGAGGTGCCCTCGTTGTCGCTCATGCGGGCTTCCCCCTGGAGGCCGATGAGCACCACGAAACTGTTCAGAGCGGCATAGTCGAGCGTCATCGGCTTGTCAAGGTCATACACGTTGGTGTTGAAATAGTTGCACCTCACCAGTTCCACCCCCCGGTTCTTGGCCGGAGTGTATGTTGTCCGGTAGTTGTCGCTCACGCGCCAGTCGATGCTTTCGGCGGCCTCCTTGACGTGCAGCTCACGATAGTTGCCATCCTTGTCCTTGCGCTTGAAGTCATAGATGCGGAACGTCACGTCGCTCGTCTGCTGTATTTCGGCCAGGAAGCATCCCTTGCCAATGCTGTGGATGCGTCCGGCGGGAATAAAGAAGCAGTCGCCCTCCTTCACGTCGTATTCGGCAATGGCGTCGACGATGGAGCCGTCGGCTACCATGCGTTTGTACTCCTCGGGTTGCAGTTCCTTTTTCAGTCCGCAACGCAATTTCGCATTTGGATCCGACTCCATGATGTACCACATCTCGTTCTTTCCCCGTTCGAAGCCCAGCTTGCGCGCCTGTTCGTCGGAGGGATGCACCTGGATGGAAAGTTGGTCACATGCGTCAATAAACTTCACCAGCAGGGGGAACTCATTGCCATAGCGCTTGTAGTTCTCGTTGCCGAGTAGGGCGTCTTTTTCCCGGGCGACCACGGCGTTGAGCGTCATCCCGTCATACTCGCCCCCGTCCACAACGCTCTCGTTGCCGGCCACGCCAGACACTTCCCAGCTTTCGCCCACATGCTCTTGTTTCACATTCAGATGCTTGAAGGGGATGATTTTGTCGCCACCCCAAATCTTGCTTTTCAGCAGTGGCTTGAATTTCAACGGCTTCATCTTTTTCCTTCCTTTCTTTTTTAATAATTAAATAATAAGTTAATCAAGTTAGTTGTCCTATTTAGTTCTTTTTCCAATACGCGGGTGTGAAGATCACGAGTACGGAGAAGATTTCCAAGCGTCCGATGAGCATTACGAGGCAGCAAGCCCACTTCGCCAGGTCGGGCAGGGCGTTCCACGACCTCACCAGTCCGATGCCCTGTTCCAGCGACGGTCCCACGTTGTTCAGGCTTCCCAACGTGATTCCGAGCGCGCTCTTGGTGTCGATGCCCATGGCCAGGAGCCCCCCCATCATGATCAGGCAGATGATGAGTGCCATGGAGAGAAAGGCCAGGAGCGTCACCCGCTTGCGGTTGGTGATGTTGTTGCCGTCGATTTTCATGGGCAGCACGGCGTTGGGGTGCATAATTTGGAGAAATTCGTTACGGATGGTCTTCATCACCATTACGATGCGGATGCACTTGATGCCGCCCGACGTGCTGCCCGAGCATCCGCCGATGAGCATGCACAGTGCAATCACCATCAACACCGTGTTGGGCCACGAGGCGATGTTGTCGTTACACATTCCCGTAGTCGTGATGGTAGACACCACCTGGAAGAGTGCGTCGCGGAAGGCCCGTTCCAGCCCATAGTGGGTCGAGGCCACGAGTTGCAGCATGACGAGGAGCGTGGCCGCGCCCACGATGCCCGCATAGCACCTGAACTCGGTGTTGCGGAACAGCTGCCTCACCCGGAGTCCCACTACGGAGGCGTAGAGCAGGGTGAAGTTGATTCCCGAAAGGAATGTGAACACGATGCAGGTGTAGTCGACGGCCCGCGAGTGGAAGAACATGACCCCCTCGTTGCGTGTCGACATGCCTCCGGTGGCCGTGGTTGTCATGGCGTGGTTCACGGCGTCGAATCCCCCCATGCCGCTCAGGCAGTAGCCGCCCATGCAGGCCGCCGTGAGGATGATGTAGACCAGCCAGATGGACTTGGCGCCCGACGAGAGGCGCGGGTGCAGCTTGGTCCGTACGGGGCCCGTGGCCTCGGCGGCAAACACCTTCACCGTTCCGCCCACGAACGACGGCAGGATGGCAATGGTGAAGAACACGATGCCCAGGCCGCCTATCCATTGCATCATCGACCGCCAGAAGAGCAGTCCGTGGGGCAGGGCCTCGACATCGTCGAACACCGTGGCCCCCGTCGTGGTGAATCCCGACATGGCCTCGAAGTAGGCGTCGGTGAAGCTCGTCAGATAGCCGCTTATGAGGAAGGGAAGGGTGCCGAAGAAACTGAATACCACCCAGCACGAGGTGACCACCAGGTAGGCGTCGCGCCTTGACATGGCCATGGTGCCGTCGCGTCCCATAATCTTCAGCACGAATCCTCCGAAGACCGTGGCCAGCGCCGATACCAGAAAGGCGAAGACATCGTCCTCGCGATAGACAGACGCCATCACCAGGCAGCAGGACATGAACGTAGCCTCGAGAAAGAGGAGCTGTCCGAGAATGCGGTAAACGAGTTTCAGATGCACCATTAGTTAAAGAACTTTTCTATCGCCTTCATGTTCACGTGATGGCAGAACACCATCACCGAGTCGCCCGCCATGATTTGCGTGTTTCCGTTGACGAGGCTTCCCTGTCCGTCGCGCACGAGTCCGCCGATGGTCACGCCCCGCGGCAGCCCGAGGTCTTTCACCGGCCTGCGTGTCACCTTGGAGCCCTCTTCGGGAATAAACTCGGCCACGTCGGCGTCAGCCGTCATCAGGAAGCGCACGTTCATCACGTTGGCGTCGAGCATCATCTGGTAGATATGGCTGGCCGCAATGGCCTTCTTGTTGATGATGGTGCCGATGTCGAGGCTTTCGGCCATGTTCACGTAGTCGATGTTCTCCACCATGGCCACGGTCTTCCTCACGCCTAGCCTCTTGGCCGTGAGGCACGCCAGGATGTTGGTTTCCGCATTTCCGGTGAGAGCCACGAAGGCCTGTGTGTTGCTGACGCCCTCTTCGGTGAGCAGGGAGATGTCGCGCCCGTCGCCGTTGATGACGAGCGCCTGCTTCTCGTCGAGCAGTTCGTTAAGTTTCTCGCACCGGTGTTCGTCTATTTCGATAATCTTCACGTCCATGTATTCGGGCATAGTCTTTACCGCCCTCACGGCCGTGCGCCCGCCCCCCATGATCATCACGTTCTTAACGTCCACATAGTGCTCCTTGCCCACGATTTTCCGGATATAGGGAATATAGTTTCGCGTGGTCATGAAGTAGGCCTGGTCATAGAGTTTCAGCTCGTCGTTTCCGCCGGGGATGATGGTGTCGGGCCCGCGCTTGATGGCCACGATGTGGTAGGGGTCGTCAGGTCCGCAGAGGTCGCGCAAGGGGCGGTTCAAGATTTCGCACCCCTCCCTGAGCTTGATGCCCAGCATGACGAGCGCCCCGTCGTGTACGTCCCATCGCTGCCTCACCCACGACATTTTCAATCCGTTGTTGATGTCGACGGCGGCCAGCATCTCCGGATAGATGAGCGAGCTCACGCCCAGCGTGGCGAAAAACTGCTGTGTGTCGGGATCGATGAATTCGGGATTGTTGATTTTCGCCACTGTCTTCTTCGTTCCCAGGGCCTTGGCCAGGATGCACGTGTTCAGGTTGAGCGCCTCGTCGGGCGTCACCGAGATGTACAGGTCGGCCGTTTCCACGCCCGCCTCCTTCAGCGCCTTGATGCTCCCCGGGCTGGCGTTGAGCGTCATCAGGTCATAGTCGCGGCTGATGGCGGCCAGCCGGTCCTCATCGTCGTCGACGAGGGTGATGTCCTCGCTGTTCCTCGAAAAGAGCTTGGCCAGATAAGTGCCGATGGCGTATGCGCCCGAAATGACAATCTTCATATCACAATATCACAGCAAGTCAGAAATGTTCCGTTTGATAGACTCCGCGTCGATGCCGCAGATCTGTTGCAGTTCGTCCACGGTTCCATGTTCCACGAAGTCGTCAGGCAGTCCCAGGCGTACCATCCGAGGGTGGAATCCGTTGTCGCTCATCCATTCCAGCACGGCCGACCCCATGCCACCCGCCTTCACCCCGTCCTCGACGGTGACGATACGTTCGAAGTGCGTGGCCACCTCGCTCAGGAGGACATGGTCCAGAGGTTTGAGAAAGCGCAAGTCGTAGTGGGCCACCAGCCCCTGCCGTCCCAGTTCCTGTTCCAGTTCGTCAATAGCCCGCTCCACATTGTTGCCAATGGGCCCGATGCTGATCACGGCCACCTTGCCGCCCTCGCGCAGGCGGCGTCCCGTGCCCACGGCTACCTCCTCGAGCGGGCACCGCCAGTCGGCGTGCACACCCCTTCCGCGCGGATAGCGGATGACGAAAGTGCCCTTGCCCGGCAGTTGCGCCGTATACATCAGTCTTCGCAGCTCGCGCTCGTCCATGGGCGACGCGATGGTGAGGTGGGGAATGGGGCGCAGGGCCGCCATGTCGAAAGCCCCGTGATGTGTGGGGCCGTCGGCGCCCACGAGTCCCGCGCGGTCCAGGCAGAGCACCACGGGCAGGCCGAGCAGGGCCAGGTCGTGGATGATGTTGTCATAGGCCCGTTGCGCGAACGCGCTGTAGATGTTGCAGAAAGGCTGCAGCCCGTCCTTGGCCATGCCGCCCGAGAAGGTCACGGCGTGTCCCTCGGCAATGCCCACGTCGAACACGCGGTCGGGCATGGCCTTCATCATGATGTTCATCGAGCAGCCCGTAGGCATGGCGGGAGTCACCCCCACGATGCGCTTGTTCTGCCGGGCCAGCTCAAGAAGCGTCTCACCGAACACGGTCTGGTATTTCGGCGGAAGCCCCTCGGTGTCGTCCACCTGCCGGAATCCCGTTTCCGCGTCAAACTTCCCCGGGGCGTGCCAGATGGTGGCCTCCTTCTCGGCCGGGTCATAGCCTTTGCCCTTCTTCGTATGCAGGTGCAGGAGCTTGGGCCCCTTCATATCCTTGATTTGGCGCAGGATGCGCACGATTTCCTTCACGTCGTGCCCGTCGAAAGGGCCGAAGTATCTGATGTTGAGCCCCTCGAAGATGTTCTGCTGGTGGCTGAGGGCCGACTTCAGCGCGTTGTTCAGCCTGATGATTCCCTTGCGTCGGTTGTCGTTGAGGTATCCCTTGGAGAATAGCCACTGGCTGGCTTTGAACCTGATGCGGTTATAGGTGGCGTTCGTGTCCAGGTTGAGCAGGTATTTCTCCATGCCGCCCACGGCGCGGTCGATGCTCATGTCGTTGTCGTTGAGCACGATGAGCATGTCGTTAGGTGTCGAGCTCACGTTGTTCAGCCCCTCGAAGGCCAGTCCACCGCTCATGGCGCCGTCGCCGATGACGGCCACGACGTGTCGGTTGTCGTGTCCCGTGTCCTTGGCGGCCACGGCCATGCCCAAAGCGGCCGAGATGCTGTTGCTGGCGTGTCCGCAGGCGAAGGTGTCATATTCGCTCTCCATGGGTGAGGGGAAGGGCCTGATGCCGTGCAGTTTCCTGTTGGAGCAGAACTGCTCGCGCCGTCCGGTGAGAATCTTGTGACCATAGGCCTGGTGCCCCACGTCCCACACGATGCGGTCGTCGGGCGTGTTGAAGACATAATGCAGGGCCACGGTGAGTTCCACCACGCCGAGCGACGAGGCGAAGTGGCCGGGGTTGACTGACACTTCGTCGATGATGTCCTGTCGCAGCTCACGACACACTTCGGGCAGCTGGTCCACACTGAGCTGTCGAAGGTCCGAGGGATATTTGATTTCTTTTAACAGGCTTAAATTATGCTTGTCCATGATGATTCTTCGTCATTGTCCATAGAATAACTTTGCAAAAATAGCAAAAAAATCGTATCTTTGCAAGCATAATACGACTTATTATTTGAAATCCATCAACCCAATGAACAAGAAAACCATTCTTCTTGGGGCTCTTATGGCCACCACGGCCTCGCTCCACGCACAGTCCGCCACGGGCGGCATCACGTCCAAGATGTTGCGCCAGATTGTGTCAGCACAACCCACGGGACCCTCCGAGCGGGCTCTCTCTAATGCCATCGCCGCCAACGCCATTGACGATTTGGCCAAAAACCATGCCAATCAGGCCGACTTCGGCACGCACTTCAGCGTGGAGACGCCCGCGCAGTCCATCATGAACCAGCAGAGCAGCGGGCGCTGCTGGATGTTCTCGGGACTCAACGTGCTCAGGGCCGACTTTGCCAAGGACGACAAGGAGGGGCGCGTGGTGGAGTTCTCGCACGACTACCTCTTCTTTTTCGACCAGCTCGAAAAGGCCAACCTCATGTTGCAGGGGGTCATAGACTGTGCCGACAAGCCCATTGACGACACGCGGGTGCAGTTCTTCTTCAAGAACCCCATCAGCGACGGCGGCACCTTCTGTGGTGTGGCCGATCTGGCTGAGAAATACGGGCTCGTGCCCAGAAGCATCCAGCCTGAGACCTATTCCAGCGACAACACCCGCAAGATGGCGGCGTTGCTGTCGAGCAAGTTGCGCGAGTTCGGACTCTCGCTGCGCCGTATGAAGCAGGAGGGCAAGGGCGACGCCGAAATCGCCGCGGCCAAGACCGAGATGCTGGGCACCGTCTACCATATGCTGACGCTTACCCTCGGACAGCCCGTGGAGAAGTTCACTTATCAGTTCCGCGACAAGGACGGAAAGCCTGTGGGGCAGGCCAAGACCTATACACCGTTGGAGTTCTACAAGGCCACCGTGGGCAAGAAACTCAACGGCACTTTCATCATGGTGATGAATGACCCCAGACGGCCCTACCACAAGACCTACGAGGTGGAGCTGGACCGGCATACCTATGACGGGCACAACTGGAAGTACTTGAACTTGCCTATGGACGACATCGCAAGCCTGGCCATCGCCAGCCTTAAGGACGGACACAAGATGTACAGCAGCTATGATGTGGGGAAGCAGCTCGACCGCAAGCGGGGCTATTGTGATTTGGAGAACTTCGATTACGGAAGCCTCTTCGCTACGACCTTCCCCATGGACAAGGCCGACCGCATCAGCACCTTCGACAGTGGGTCGACACATGCCATGACGCTCACCGCTGTCGACCTTGACGCCGCCGGCAATCCACTGAAGTGGAAGGTGGAGAACAGCTGGGGGGCTGACTTCGGCCAAAAGGGCTGCCTCGTGATGACCAACCGGTGGATGAACGAGTTCATGTTCCGCCTGGTGGTGAATAAGAAATATGTTTCCGAGAAGTTGCTCAAAGAGTTCGATCAGAAACCCGTGATGGTCGTGCCCGAAGACCCGCTCTTCGCCGAGGACGAATAAGTGCGGCCCAGGCGTGGGGGCTGTCCCCGCGCCTGAACTGCCCCACGCAGTTGCGGGCGGCTGGGAAGAACGATTCGTGGGGGCTTATGCTTCTTTTGATATTCCTTGCGCGTATGAGTAATATGGGATATGCTCTTTCTTGGGCTGGCCTGTTGGCGGCAGGCAAGGAATATGACATAGGCACCCCGAAGTCTGAAGTCAGACCGGCTTTTGTGATTCCTCATTGGTGCGAGGCATCCCTATTTGTATAAGGTGAACATTGAGCCATGGCCACCTTCGCCGTCATAGTCTGTCGTCAGGGGCATCTGGTAGCAGAAGTCGTATTCCTTGTCTTCTTGCAAGTGCTCATTCAGTTCCAATCGGAATGTATCGTCCTTACGATTGTAGCGCAAGTCCCAAACAGAAAGGCCGAGGGCATTGACAGATGCCGTTATCTCGTCTTGCAGTCGCCAGCTGTCTTCGTATTTCATGCCAGCTCCTCCTTTATGGCAAAGTAGCGCTTGCGGACAATCCATATATGTAGGAGCCAGATGGCAAAGAACCCGTTGCTGGCAATCTCGTAGATTGTACCCCAGGGCTCGGGTACGTGGAGAATACGCTTCAGAATCCACAAGACAAGGTCAATATTGAATAGCCGGTTCCAAGCCTTATCCCTATCAGTAAATGTCAGCCGTTTGCTTTCGCCTATGGGCACATAAACGTCAACGGAAGACTCTATAAACTTATACATACTTCGGATGGTCACTTTGTATCTGCCCGGAGGCAGGCTGACACGCGCTTCTTTGCCCTTGAAGGCACCCAAAGGCTGGTCGTTAACAAGCAGGTAATGGGGTGTCATGGCCATCAGCCTGCCTTGGGGCGATAGGATGAGTTGGGATTGCGTCATGCTCAAATACTATTATGGTTCTGTTATGGCCGGGAATAATGTTATGAAAGTCATCGCCTTGGGGGCTTGAAAAAAGAGAGGGCGCATCATCAGAAGTGATGCGCCCTCTCGTATATTTGCGTTTTCCGAGGCGGAGAGCATGGTCCGCCATGCGGATTTCGGGTCAGGACAGGCCGGCCCCTACAGCAATTGCGGCAGGAAGCACGACACGATGAGCACCACGATGCCCACCACGAGCACGCCGATGGTTTTGGGCGAGCACCCCTTCCACTCCTTCAGGATGATGCCCCACACGTTGCTGAACGTGACGTTGAGCGCCATGAGGATGCAGAACGCCAGCGTGGTGAGCGTGGGCGACGAGGTGAGGAAGCCCTTGCCCAGCGAGAGGCCGAAGAACTGGCTGTACCAGAGTGCGCCGGCCAGAAGGCAGAACACGAGGTTGTTGCCCCACACGGCGCCCTTCCCGTAGTCGCCCCAGGTGTGGTTCTTCTGGTTCTGATAGAAGCAGTAGGCCGCATTGGTGACGAATCCGCCCAGTGTGACGAGGAAGGTGGCGGGCAGCGTCTTGAACATGTCGGGCGTGAGGTCGCCGAAGTTGATGTCCTTGCCGAACTCCAGTCCCACGTTGAAGCATCCGCTCATGAATCCCGAGAGCAGGGCGATGGCGATGCCTTTGGGGAAGTTGAAGTCCTTCACGGCCTGCTTCTTCTCCTCCTCGCTCAGTGCGTCCGACTTCATCTTGCCGGCCACGCCGATGATGGCGATGCCCAGGAGGGTGACCACCACGCCGGTGATGACGGCGAAGGTGAGGCTGCTCAGCGCGTTGAGTTCGGGGAAGAAGGCATTGAGCAGCACGGGACCCATGATGGTGCCGAGGCCGGCACATGTGCCGAGGGCGATAGACTGTCCGAGGGCCACGCCCAGATAGCGCATGGAGAGGCCGAAGGTGAGGCCGCCCACGCCCCAGAGGACGCCGAAGAGGATGGTCATCCAAATGTTGAACGATGGCGACTGGGCCAGCAGCCCGAGGAACGATTCGCCCGCCGGCACGGCCAGCTGTGCGCCCAGGAAGGGCAGGACGAGCCATGCGAAGACTCCCTGCACGATCCAGTAGCTCTCCCAGCTCCAGTCCTTAATCTTGTTGATGGGAACGTAGGAGCTGCTCTGGCAGAATGCGCCGACGGCGATGATGAGTAATCCGATGATGATGTCCATCGCGTTTTACTTGCGTTTGAAGGTCACGTCCTGCTCGTATTTCTGGATGTCGGCGATATACTCCTCGCCCACGGGCACGTTGTGCTTCAGGTTGTAGTAGTCGTAGACGGCGCCGAAGGGCAGCGTCTTCTCCTCCTCGAGCAGGGCCAGGCGCTCGAAGTTCTTGCCTTCGTCCTCATACTGGCGCAGCTTGTCGAGGGGCTCGAGGAAGGCTGCGAGCAGGGCCTTCTGCGTGGCGCGCGTACCGATGACATAGGCGCCGATGCGGTCGATGGAGGCGTCGAAGTAGTCGAGTCCGATGTGTGCGCGGTCAAGCTGTCCGGCGCGCACGAGCTCGGCGAAGAGGTTGCGCGTGTTGTCGTCGAAGCAGGTCACGTGGTCGCTGTCCCAGTGCATGGGCCGGCTGACGTGGAGCATGAGCTCGGGCACGAAGAGCAGGAGTGACGACACGGCGTTGGATACGTCCTCGGTGGGCTCGTAGTGGCCCGTGTCGAGCGTGTAGATCATGTCGTTCTTGGCGCAGTAGCCGGCCACGAAGTCGTGCGAGCCCACGGTGAAGGCCTCCAGTCCGATGCCGAAGAGCTTGGCCTCGAGGCAGGTCTTCATGTCAGGCAGCTTCTCCGACATGATTTCGTCGAGGCTCTCCTTGAAGATCTTGCGGTAGCGGTATTTCTCCACGGTGTAGTCCTTCGAGCCGTCGTGCACCCAGATGTTCATGATACAGGGGTCGCCCTGGAACTTGCCCATGGCGTCGGCCACGCGTCGGCAGCGCTTGGTGTGCTCGATCCAGAAGTCGCGGATGCCCTTGTCGGGGTTGGCCAGCGAGAGGTTTCCACTCTTGGGGTGCGAGAAGGATGTGGAGTTGAAGTCGAGTTTCATCCCCTGCTCCTTGGCCCACTCCATCCATGACTGGAAGTGCTTGGGCTCCACCTCGTCGCGGTCGACGACCTGTCCGCCGAAGTCACCGTAGGTTTCGTGCAGGTTCAGGCGGAATGTACCGGCCATCAGCGACTTGGCCTTTTCGATGTCCTGGCGCAGCTCGTCGATGTTGCGGGCCCGTCCGGGGAAGTTTCCTGTGGCCATGATGCCGCCCGAGGCAGCCTCGCCGCGCTCGAAGCCCACCACGTCGTCGGCCTGCCAGCAGTGCAGCGAGATGGGAGTCTTCTCCAGCGTCTCCAGCGCCTTGTCGGTGTCTACACCCAGAGCGGCATAGCGCTCTTTTGCAATCGCGTAATTTTTCTCGATGTTTTCTGATTTCATGATTTCTGGTTGTTGTTTTATTGATGTTTTTTGTTGTCTTGTAGTTGTCAGTTTGGCTGTTGCCGCATCTCACTTGCAGATGTCCAGGTATCTCTTGAAGGCCATGTCCCACGCCTCCTTGTCTTGCGGCTCGTAGCGGTCGAGCCGGATGCTGTCGGCGATGATTTCGCGCATCTGCCACACGTCGCCCACCTCGCCGCAGGCCTTGGCCTGGAGCATGATGTTGCCTATGGCCGTGCCCTCCTGGGGTCCGGCGAGCACGCTCACGCCGCACGAGTTGGCCGTGAACTGGTTGAGGTACTTGTTGAGGGAACCGCCTCCGATGATGTGGAGCACGTCGATGGGGAAAGAGGCGAACTGGCGTAGCCACGAGAACACCTGCCGATAGCGCAGGGCCAGCGAGTCGAAGATGCAGCGGCAGAACTCCGGCCGGCTCTCGGGCACGGGCTCGCCGTGGTTCCGGCAGTAGTCGGCGATGGCCTTCACCATCGAGTCAGGGTTGGCAAAGGCGGGGTCGTCGGGGTCGATGAGGCTTCTGAAGGGTTCCACCTTCATGGCGGCGGCCTGCAGCTCGGCGTGGCCCAGCTGGCCCTCTACGCCCTTGGCGGCGTCTTCCGACTTCCATTCCCTGCGGCAGCATTCATAGAGCCACATGCCGCAGATGTTCTTCAGGAAGCGCGTGGTGCCCTCGATGCCCCCCTCGTTGGTGAAGTTCTTCTCGAAGCTCTCTTGGGTGATGATGGGCTTGGGAGTCTCGATGCCCATGAGGCTCCACGTGCCCGAGCTGAGGTAGGCGAAGCGCTCGTTGCTGGCGGGCACGGCGGCCACGGCGCTTGCCGTGTCGTGTCCGGCCACGGCAATCACGGGCACGGCTCCCAGTCCGGTCATCCGTTGCACCTCGGGGGTGATTGTGCCGATGGTGGTGGCGGGCGTGGTCATGGGGCCGAAGTGGTGGCGCTTCAGTCCGGTGCTCTCCACCAGTTCCACGTCCAGGTCCTGGGTGGTGGGGTTGAGGATTTGCGACGTCGAGGCCACGGTGTACTCGCAGACGGCCTTGCCGGTGAGCATGTAGCTCAGGGCGTCGGGGATGAAGAGCACCTTGCTGGCGGCCTTCAGGGCCGAGTTGCCAGCCTTGCGCATGGCGTAGAGCTGGAAGAGCGAGTTGAAGTTCATGAACTGGATGCCCGTCTTGTCGTATACCGCCTGCTTGCTCACGGCCTCGTCGAAGTATTGCTCCATGATGCCGTCCGTGTGCGGGTCGCGGTAGGCCATGGGGTTGCGCAGGATGGCTCCGTCGTCGCCCACGAAGACGAAGTCGCACCCCCACGTGTCGATGCCGATGCTCTGGATGGGGATGTGCCGTTCGGCGGTGAGCCGCAGGCCCTTGATGATTTCGAAGTAGAGGGCGTAGATGTCCCAGTAGTAGTGGTTGCCGGTCTCGATGAGGTTGTTGTCGAACCGGGTGAGTTCTTCCATCGTGAGCTTGCCGCCGTCGAGCGTGCCGATAATGGTGCGGCCGCTGGTGGCGCCGAGGTCCACGGCGAAGAAGTATTTCTTATTTTCCATTGATTAGGATTTATGATGGTTTTGTTTTTAGAGTAGACTTCGTTGATGATTTGTGCAAAGTTAGGACTTAAGTTGATTTATAGGCACGAATAATTGATTTTTCATCTAAAGGTTTTGAGAATTGCCCGTGTGCGTATGGGCGGGGGCGGGCTCGTGTGCCTGTGCTTTACCACGGCGGGGTGGCGGCGTCGTCGTGTGGCGGCGCGGTTGTCACTTTTTCTGATAAAGACTCTCTCGGGGGCGTCCGGGCAAGGTGTAAGCACCTTTCCGAGGTTCTCTGAAAGGCTTTCTTGCATCCTCTGAAGGCTGCTCTTGGGGTCTCTGAAGGCCGTTCTTGCATCCTCTTTCCTCTTTTTCCGCTATCTTTACAAGTACGTAAGTTTTTTGCGGAGAAAAGTTTCTAAATGTTGTCAAAAAGGGGTGTGTGCTTTCTTCTTGGGGAATTGGGGTGGCGGCGGGCGCGTGTGAAGTGTAAAATAATTTGCGTCTCGCGTGGAGGCTCGTGGAAAGGCTTGGGGCGGGCGTGCCGAAATCTCTGCTCGGCATTTGCCCAAGTGGGGGGCGGGGCTTGTCTTCGGTTTGCAGTACCTTTACATAAGCTACGCGGCACCTTAACAATAAAAACAAAATTTCATTTTGTTTTGTATTGTCTTCGGTTTGCAGTACCT
>CAYQUN010000018.1:0-1286 GCA_964420715.1 uncultured Prevotella sp.
TATGCCTATGACTTGTCCGTGGAACTCACGGCTACGGATGCGGGAACGGCGATTTACTACACCACAGATGGTTCAACCCCCACCACGAAAAGCACGCTTTACACTGAGGCTATTTCCGTCTGCAGCACCACCACGCTGAAAGCCATTGCCGTGGATGCGGAGGGTAATCAAAGTGCTGTGACCTCGGCTGCGTACGTCATCGACAAGACGGTGCCCGCACCCACGTTCTCGGTAAGTGCGGGCACATACAACAGCGAGCAGACCGTGGAACTCATGGCGACGAGTGACGTAAAGATTTACTATACTCTTGATGGTTCAGAGCCTACCACGGAGAGCACTCTTTATAATAATGTGGCTATTTCCATCAGCACCACCACCATGGTGAGGGCCATTGCCGTGGATGGCTATGGCAACCAAAGTGCCGTGGCAACGGCCACCTATAGTATTGTGACCAAGAAAGATGAGGACAAACTGGGAACAACAATCTCTCTTGATAACGATTGCACTCACCAGCTTTACTCTAATGGGGCGTCTAATGCTAATATGGACAAACAGCCTTTCAGCTACTTGCGTCACGACATCGCCCATGTGCAGATGATTTCGGCCAGCGACGCCCAACTTTCCAGCGGAGGTGCGGGCATCTTTGAAATAAAGTCCAACAACATGCTGTTTAATGAGGTGGATGGCAAGAAGTATCTTTCGCTTTACAGAGGGCAAAGCAAATACAAGCCCTATAAGAAAGTTCCTTATTGCTATGTGGCCGTTGTCGCTCCCAAGGGTTATCGCTTCATCCGTTATCAGATGGACATCTTTGCCGAGCAGTCCAAGGACGGGGCTGTGGTGTCGCAGTATGTCTATGACGAGAACGATGGCGTGCGCCGCTTGGATAGCGTAACCGTGGCGATGGGCATGCCAGTTTGGGACAAGACGCTCTCCAAGGGGACGAACGTGCTCTATTTCCGAGTTAATTGCAACGACACGTTGGCCGCTCATTCGGTTATGCTGAAGTCGCTGAAGCTGACTTATGTCATTGACCAGCCGTTTGATGCTGTGGTGCCCGGCGACGGAGGAAACCTGGAGGTGCATACGGGCCTGCTCGACTTGGGAACGTTCTCCAGCAACAAGACCTCTAAACCCAATGCCAATGGGGGGGCGGGCTATTGGTCGTTCGATGATTCGCGTGTCGTTACGGATGCGCAGAAGGTGAACATTGTCAACAGCGATGGCTCCGAGCCTGAGGTCGTCACCGTTAACGATAATTCCTATTTCGTGGCCGCTGCCAATGG
>CAYQUN010000018.1:1386-54928 GCA_964420715.1 uncultured Prevotella sp.
TGCTGCCCCTCAACCCCGAGGTGCAGACCCTGCAAGTGGCTAGCGAGGTGGACGGAAAGGTGGTGGGCACCAATGAGGTGACTTCGCTCAACTATGTGTTCAACAACGGCAAGACCGTGAACGTGCTTGTGCCCGAAGGGGAAACGACGTACCCCATCGTGTTCCGTGAGGCGCAGAATGAGGAGAAGACCTGGTGGTATGACAATGGGCAAAACGAGAATCGTGACACGTCGGGCGGATATTCCAACTATTATCTCATCCATAGTGATGCCGATGGTGACAACGGACTCGACAAGGATGCCACGCCCTATGCCGGTGCGCGGGTCAGCGCGAAGAAGGTGAGCACGGCGAAGCTCATCGCCACCAACATCGAGGAGGTGGCCGCGGGCAAGGCCAGCGAACTGAAGGATAATGAGTTTGACAAGGGCAAAACGGAACCGATGGAACTCTCACTCGTAGATGGTGTTGAAGAAACGGTCTACGTCTACTCCGCTGATGAGCCCACCTTCCAGATTATGCCCGATGGAAAGGGAAGCAAGCTCAAGCACATTGACTACCGATACTACACCATCACCGTGAAACCCATGGTGATGAAGAAGACGGCCGTGGCAACGATTACACCTATTTATAAGAATGGGACGCTTAAGGGCGGGAACCACAAGACTGCGGGGGAAATCAAGTCGGACGGCGGAACGCTTGACACGTCGCTTCACTTCGTGGGTGTGACCATTACTGCCACGGACGGAGAGGGAAAGACTTCTTCGGGCGTGCTCAGCAATGTCGAGGTCATCAATGCAATCACGACGGCCTTGGAGGAGTATCGTAAGAAAAATGGCGGGGTTGACGAGAAAGATTCTTATCGTGGCGTGCTCTATGTGGACATGAGCGGGTTGACCGCCGTTACGGCCGAGACCGTCAATGGCATGAACCCGTGGGACGCGTTCCACAAGGGGACGGCGGACAACTGCCTCTACTTCATGCCCGAGGGATTCCTCCGCAATGTGGAGAACACGATTGCCAAGACGGAGAGTGGCTTTGAGGCCGTGGGCGACATCGTGGTCTATGACCAGCAGCCCTTCTTCACCCCGTATGACTTCAAGACGGGCTTGCGCCGTGCGAAGTATGAGCGTGAGGGAACGGCTACCAATGGAACCGACAACAAGGCCAAGGTGAAGGAGATGGCCACAGTGCTGCCCTTCAACGTGCCTCTCGATGGCGAGGGCAACTTGAAGACTTCGGCCGATGTGGCCGACAACGCTGTAACCTTCCGTGGCATTACGGGCTATGGCGAGGTGACGAGCGTGCTCTCAGGCTCGGGCAAAGACATTACCTATGCCATGGTGGCCGAGAATGTAACGGAGGGCGAGGCCAAGGCCAACCAGCCCTACTATGTCACGACAAGTGAGCCCGGCTTCTCATTCAGCATTGCCGGTGCGACCTTTGAGGCTACGCCCGAAGATGAAAGCCTGTTGGCGCGCACCAGTACGTCGAAAGATGGAAAGGTGAGCTGGACGGCACGTGGCACTTATAGCGGCGTGCAACCTGCAAAGGACGATCACTTGTGGTATTTCGCACAGAACTATTTCTGGAAGTCGGGTGCATTGGTGAGCAATGATCATGTGAATATTCGCCCCTTCCGTGCCTACTTTGTCTCGTCTGAGAATGTGGCAGGCGTCAAGGCTGGCGTGGTGTTCAGTAGTTCCGATATTGTCTCTACAGGCATCAACGACGTGCTCGCGCCGACGAACGGGATGACCGTGGCCGGTGGCAAGGGATTTGTGGCCGTGAGTTGCGCCACAGACACGGAGTTGTGCGTGCGCAGTGTGTCAGGACAGGTGGTGGCCAGCCGTGCGCTGGAGGCCGGTCAGACATGGCGCGTGAGCCTGCCCCAGGGTGTTTACCTGGTGAATCAATTGAAAGTATTAGTAAAATAATACTCATAAGGTGTTTATTTAAGGGATAATTTTTTGATACGTTTTTCCCTATGGCCCATGGTACTTCGTGAGAAGTGTCATGGGACTTTCTTTTTGGTCCCCTTGGCTTTTTTCTTTATGCTTTGTCGATGGCGTTATGCGTTTCCCGTGAGCTGTGGATGCTTCTGGTGGGGCGGTTGCGGTCCTTGCGCGTTCCCCGTCTCCCGCACGGGGTAGGGCCTTAATCGGCTTCCGCTCTCCCTGTGCGGTGTTTTGGCTGGGCGGCTTGTGGAAGCCTTCGGCTCCTTTGGGAGGGCTTGTAGGCCCCCTCAAGGAGCGTTACGGACTATCTGTGCGGCCCTCTTGCTTGTTCCCGCTTTCCTTTAGGGCAAAAAAAAGCCTGCCGGAAGGCAGGCTATGTTTGTTTGGAATAGTTTGGTTGATTTGTAAGGGCGACTTATGCCTCGGCCTTTTTGGTCTTCTCGGCATAGGTCTCGGGCGAGAGCACGGAAACCTTGCTCTTGTTGAACTTGCCCTTGTGGAAGTAGACCACACCGTCGGTGAGTGCATAAAGAGTGTCATCCTTGCCCTGTGCGACGTTCTCGCCGGGGAAGTGCTTGTTGCCACGCTGGCGCACGATGATGTTGCCGGCAGAGATGCTCTGTCCGCCCCAAATCTTCACGCCCAGTCTCTTGGAATGAGACTCACGACCGTTTCGTGAACTGGTCTGACCTTTTTTATGTGCCATTTCTTGTTCCTCCTCGTTTTAAGCGTTGATAGATTTAACCTCGATTTCGGTGAACTGGGCACGCTGGCCGTTCTTCTTGCGATAGTCCTTGCGGCGCTTCATCTTGAAGACGATGACCTTCTTGCCTTTTACGAGCGGTTCTACGATCTCGGCTGTAACTTTAGCGCCCTCTACAGTTGGCGCACCTACTGTGACTGTACCCTCATTGTCGACGAGGAGTACCTTGTCAAATTCAACAGTCTTGCCGGCTTCGGCGTCCTTGATGTGGTGGACGTAGAGCTTCTTGCCCTCCTCGGCTTTGAACTGCTGACCGTTAATTTCTACAATTGCGTACATTGAATTTTATGTGATAAACGGGTTTCTCCCGTCAGGCGAGTGACCTTTGTCTCTGCTTAATTGAGCCTGAACGAGCTAAATCGGCTGCAAAATTACTAATTTTTCACCACTAATTCCCTCTTCGAAGTGCTTTAAAGACTTTTTTTAAGAAAGATTAAATGTTCGGGAGAGCTATTCTACCACTTCCTTGATGCGTACCATGTTGAGTGCGGATATTTTGTGGTTGGGACTTACCGTGGCCGTAATCTTGTAACGGTTGGTGCCGTTCTTGTTGGCATCGGTGTGTTCCACGTCCTGGCGGGCGGTGAAGTTCACTTGATATTCAAAGCTTTCTTCGCCCACTTCGTGCTTCTTGATGCTGTAGTCGTTGTTCAGTCGCCAGTTCATGTTGGTGATGTCGTCCTTGTAGATCTTCTGCAAGAAGGTCCTCACGTCTTCCTTTGTGGCGTCAGATTTGCCCAGGAACGACGACAGAATGTCCTCGCACGCGGCGGTAAGTCCGCCCTCGTTGCGTGAGTTGACGCTTTGGAAGAAACTGCGGAAGAGGCCGCTGATCATTTCCTTCTCTTCTGGCTGTACTTCTTTGGCCTTCACTTTCTTGATGGCGTCGTTGGCCTCGTCGATGTGGGCACCGTCTTCGTGCTCGTCCAGATAGCTCTGATAGGCTTCCACGGTGTTCTCGTTGCGGGCTTCCAGCCAGTCGAGCGAGTCTATGCGGTTGTAGGCGTCACGACGGTGAGGGCTGTCGGGATGTTTCTGCAGGTATTCCTCGAGGGCGGCTTTCGACTGGCTCATGATGGCGTTTTGCCAGTCGATGTCGTTTTGCTTGAGTTTGGCAAGCAGGTCCTTGATGTATTGCACGTGCTCGGAATCGGCGTCTTCGCCATAATCGTTCAGGTATTGCTGCATGATGAGCGGGTCGTTCGAACTGATTGCGTTCTCGTAGGCTTCGCGCTCCTTGTTCGAACTGGCCTCGTGATAGAAATAGAAGCACACCGTGCAGATGAGCAGGGCGATGACTAGTCCCACCCAGATGGCGGAATGGCTTTTCTTTTTAGGCTTTTGCGGAGTTGCTTCCGGCGTGCCTCCTTCCGGCGTATTCCCATCGGTTTGAGGTTGTGGCTGGATGGTTGCAGAGCTCGTGGAATGTTGTTGCGGAGCCGTAGTCGCAGGCGGTGTGGCGGGCGGTGTCTGGGCAACGCGGTCTTGCAAGGGTAGGGTGGTGGGCCTATGGCAGTTGGGGCACACCTCTTCCGACTTGAAATAGATTTCGCCACAATTCGGGCAACGTATGATTTTCCCTGCGATTTGTACACCGCAGCTTGGGCACACCGGTGCTTTATCGCTCACTTGGTGACCACATTCGGGACATTTGATGATAGCCATATTCTATAAGGATTGTAGGTTGGTTGAGTGTTGTTTTATTCTTTTTAAAGTAGGCGCGCCGTGCCTTGAGGCTGGCTAGCGGTGCCGGAATCTGATTTCCCGCAACTTGTGCTTGCCCATGAATCGACTTTTGTCTATGTAAGAGTTCACGCCATTGATGCGTCCTTTGCTGGTGTATTGCCACATGATGAACTCGAATCCGTCGTCGAGCACGGGCTCGCGTCGCGTGTATTGGGCGATCATGAGTTTGTATCCGTCCAGTTTTCCATGAAGATAGTTGTTGTAGAAATTTGTAAAAGTATACAGGAGCGGCTTCTGTTTATAGGCCTTTTCTACGAGGCGAATAAACTTGAATAACGAGTCGCAGAACTCATCCGTGCCCAGTCCGCTCTTGGTCTCGATGTCGATCATCGGTATCAGGTCTTGGTCGCCGGGCCGGCATTGCGCCATGAAGTTGCGTAGTTGTTTTTCCTGCTCCACTTTGGGCCGGTAGAAATGATAAGAGCCGACTTTCAGCCCGTATCTGTGGGCCAAGTCGATGTTTTGGGCATACTTGCTGTCGACATTGGTTCCGCCTTCGGTGGCCTTCAAGTAGACGTAAGCCATTTTCGAATTCTCGCCGATAGTTTCCCAAAACACGTTGCCTTGGTAGTGGCTGAGGTCTATGCCGTGGATGTGGCTGCAAGTGTCCTCGCATTCCACTTGGGCACGTATGCCGGCGGCCCATCCGATAAGCAGGAGAAGAAATAAAGCTCTTTTCATAACTTTGCAAAGGTACGCAATATAATTGGAAAGTGGGAATTTATTTAAAAAAATTAATACCCTTATTCCTCAATCTCCGATAGAGTTCGGGCTAAACTCTTCAGAAAGTGGCAGATGGTTTCGGTGGGAGCATAGTCCAGATAGCGCATGCTCCGTTTGAGATTGCGTCGTAACAAGCGTCCGTTGGAACTCATCATGATTCCTTTCCAGCCTTGGCTGATGTGGAGTTGCTCGTTGAAGTCTTTTTGGTTGTAGTAGAGTGAGCGTAGGGTGAGCTTGTAGGCTCCTCGGTCGATGTTGTGGACGAAGGGTATCTCGTCGGCTTCAAAGTGGAAGAAGGTGATGAGGATGGAGCCTTGCAGCTGCGCCATCCGCACGATATGGAGGGCGTGCAGCCAGTTGTCGAGCTTCACGAAGTCAACCTTGTCGCCTCGGGTGCGGAGGTATTGGCCCAATTGGATGATGCCCCGCAGAGGAATGCCGTTGGAAAGGGTGGCGTTGATGTTGCTCACGATAAGGCGTAGCAGATAGATAGCCTCCACGTTGGTGTCAAGCGAATGACGTTCCTCGAGTTGGATCTTAGCCAGTTTGCTGTTGGTGATGGGGTTGCTCAAGGCCACTTCGCCATTGGGCATGTCATTCATGTTCTTCACGAGAGCGGCTATCTTCCGCTTCTTGAAGGTCGTCATTGGGTCGGTGGCTTCGGTGGTCTTGAAGTTCTCAACCCGCAACATGGTGAAAAAATTGCGCTGTATGAAGTTCATGATCAACTGTACTTCTTAGGATATCGCAACAATATGGCGAGCAGGGAGGCGATGCCGATGGCAAGGGGATAATAAAGATAAGGTAGAATCTCCATGGGGCCAACGTGTGCCAGGCCAGCTGCCAGCAGCATCTGTACGCCATAGGGAATGAGGCCTTGCACAGTGCAAGAGAAGGTGTCGAGGATGCTGGCGGCCTTGCGCCTGTCCACGCCGAAGCGGTCGCCAATTTTCTTGCTTATACTTCCCACAGTGATGATGGCCACGGTGTTGTTGGCGGTGCAGATGTTTACCAGCGACACGAGGGCTGCGATGGCCAGTTCGGCTCCACGTTTGCCACTCACGTGTGTGGTGAGTTTGTCGATGATGTAGTCGATGCCGCCATTTTGGCGGATGATTTCAAGCATTCCTCCCGCCATCATGGCGATGATGATCAACTCCCCCATGCCCAGGACTCCATTGCCCAGTGAGCCGAACCAGCCGAAAAGGTTGTAGTCGCCGCAAGCCAGGCCGATGACGCCGCAGAGTACGGTACCCAAGGTGAGCACGGCCATGACGTTCATGCCGGCCACGGCGGTGACGAGCACGCACAGATAGGGTAACACCTTGATATAGTCAACTTGGGGAATGGTGGCGGGGGCTTGGACTCCGGATCCCATGAATACATAAATCAGAAGGACTACGATGGCGGCTGGAGCCACGATGAGAGAGTTGACCCGGAACTTGTCACTCATCTTGCATTCTTGTGTCTTGGTGGCGGCCACGGTGGTGTCGGAGATGAACGACAGGTTGTCGCCGAAATAGGCTCCGCCCACGATGACGGCTGTCATGAGTGCGATGTTTGAGCTTGTAGACGTTGCCAGACCGGCCGCGATGGGTACGAGAGCCACGATGGTGCCTACGCTCGTGCCGATGGAAAGCGATATGAAGCAGGCTGCGATAAATAGTCCTGGCAGTAGCAGGTTGGCGGGAAGGCAGTGAAGGGTGAGGTTCACCGTGGCGTCGATGGAATGGATGTCCTTGGCTGATGAGGCGAAGGCGCCGGCCAGAACATAAATCCAAAGCATGAGCATCAGGTTGCTCGAGCCTGCGCCGCGGCTGTAGGTGTCGATGCGTTGCGTTACAGGAATGCCGCCACTGATGGCGATTGCGTAGATGCTGGCGATGAGAAATGCCACCGTCAGTGAGAGGTTGGGCTCCTCGGCCGTCTTGTCCACGGAATAAGCGGTGAACATGACGATGAGCAGAATCAATAAGAATAGCGGCGACAAGGCCAGTAGTCCACGTTTGTTGCTCATTTTCTCTTCCTTTCTTTTTTTAATGAATATTCCCCGTAGGGAACTTTGTGTCGTAAAGTTTGAAAGCGGAGCCCCTCTTGCACAAGTGGAAAGGTATCTTGGTATTTTTGAAGCGACATCACCCCAGGCCTCGAAGCGGCATCCTTGGGATGGGGATGCCGCTTCTATGGCCAGTTGTGTGGTTGCTTTTAAAAACTAGAGTGTAACTCCGTTTTTGAAGATGGATATTTCGCTGTAGCCGTTTTCTTCGTTGCGTGTACGAGTTCCGCTGGCCACATTGATGATTTTCTCGATGAATTTATTGCGCAGGCTTTCCATGTCGGTGCCCAGCAAGAGTTCCCCGGCATTGAAGTCAATCCAGTTGGCCTTGCGGTGGAACAGGTCGTTGTTTGTGGAAATCTTCATCGTGGGTACGAAGGTGCCGAAGGGCGTTCCGCGTCCGGTGGTGAAGAGTACGAGTTGGCAACCGGCCGCAGCCAGCGCAGTGGAGGCCACTAGGTCGTTGCCTGGGGCGGAAAGAAGGTTCAGCCCGTTCACTTTCAGCCGGTCGGCATATTCCAGCACTCCGCTGACCAGGGCTTTTCCGCATTTCTGGGTACATCCCAAGGCCTTGTCCTCCAGTGTGGATATTCCGCCGGCTTTGTTGCCCGGTGAAGGATTCTCTCCCACGGGTTCGCCGTGTTTGAGGAAGTATTCCTTGAAGTCATTGATAAGGCTTACGGTTTGCTCGAAGAGTTCAGGCGTCTTGCAGCGGTTCATCAGAATGGTTTCAGCACCAAACATCTCGGGCACTTCAGTGAGGATGGTGGTTCCTCCTTGGGCAACGAGCCAGTCAGAGAACTCGCCAACGAGCGGGTTTGCCGTAATGCCGCTGAATCCGTCAGACCCACCACATTTCAGTCCCACACGCAGTTTGCTTACGGATACCGTTGTCCGCTTGTCATTCTTGGCCGTATGGTATAGTTCGCGCAGGATGTTCATGCCGGCTTCCAGCTCGTCGCCTTCCACCTTTTGCGTGATCAGCAGTTTGATGCGGTCTTGGTCGTAATCACCCAGCAGTTCCATGAACTTGTCGGGCTGGTTGTTCTCGCATCCCAGCGAAAGCACCAGCACGCCCCCCGCATTGGGGTGCAGGCAGATGTCGCGCAGCACCTTGCGCGTGTTCTCGTGGTCGGCGTCGAGTTGCGAGCAGCCATAGTTGTGATGCCAGCAGTGCACGGCGTCGATACCATCCAGATGGGTTTCCTCGCTGATTCTCCGGGCCAGTTCCTCTCCGATGCCATTCACGCAGCCCACGGTGGGCACGATCCACAGCTCATTGCGCACGCCCACTTCGCCGTTCTTGCGCACGTAGCCTTCGAAAGTGCGTCCCTCGTCAGCGATGTTCACCTCATTCTTGACGGGCTCGTAAGTGTATTCCAGGGTTCCTGCGAGATTGGTTTTCAGATTGTTCTCGTTCACCCACTGCCCCGCTTTCAAGTCTGTCTTGGCGTGGCCGATGGGGTAGCCGTATTTGATGATGTTCGTTCCGGCGGGTGCGTCGTCAATCAGAATCTTGTGTCCGGCAGGTGTGTCTTGCAGTACTTCGATGTCCTTGCCGTCCACGTGGATGATTTCTCCTTTGTGGAACGGACGCAAGCATACTACGACGGAGTCTGCCTTGTTGATTTTCAGGAAGCTGGCTTGATTCATTTTGTTTTTGTCTTTATGGTTTGTTTCTGTTCTCTTTGTTGATTGTCAGAGTTGCGTTCTTCTGTAAAAGTCTTGATTCTCTTTCATCAAGAGTTCGATAGGCATATAGTTCACGGGTGTCACTTTCTTTTTCAGCACGATGGCTTTGAAGAGCGTGTCCACGCAATAGTAGCCCTGCATGAACGCATGTTGTGCGATGATAAAGTTGATACTTCCCTGTCTGAGGCATTCGGCGTTCTTGTTCACCATGTCATATCCCATGATTTGTGCGTCGCGCCGGTTGGTTTTCAGCAGGAACTCGCCCACGATGTGCGCCTTGGAGCCCATGGTGATTCCTTGGTGAATATGTGGATGTGCGTTGAAGAAGTCCTCAAGCAGCTTGTTGTATTCTGCTTTCGTACCCTCCATGGGCAGTATGAGGTCGACAATTTTGATATCGGGGAAATGGTCGTGCATGTAGTGTCTGAAGCCGACTTCGCGGTTGTCTTGCTGCTTGCTTATGGCGTGGCCGCCGAAGGTTTGCTTCATCAGCATGATTTCAGACTCTTTCGAGGCCACAAGCATGAGGATTTTTGCGGCGAAGTATCCGCTCGAGAAAGAGTCCTGTCCATAGAAGGCGAGCGGCCTCAGGTCGGGCATGTAGGAGTCGAGCATGACGAAGGGAATGTTTCTCTCATGCAGCTTGTCGGTAAATTCCCGGGTGTTTTCCAACTGGTTGGGTACCACGATGACCCCCTCGGGCGCACTCTCGAGCACGTCGTTGGCCACTTGGGTGAACGATTCGTCGTTTGACCGGATATAGTATTTGATATCGAGGCTGATATGGAAGTCCCTTCTTGCGTCCTCGCATTTCTTCGCACCCTCCTCAATCTCTTCCCAGTAGGCTTCAAATTCATGCTTGGGGATGAGCAGTACGAACCTGTACTCCTTGTTGTATGCCAGCGCAGAGGCGTACATGTTGGGTTGGTAGTTCATCTCCTTAAGGGCATGTTCCACCCTTTCCCGTGCGGGCTTCGACACGTTGGGACGGTTGTGTATCACTCTGTCGACGGTGCCCACGGATACGCCGGCTCGGATGGCGATGTCTTTAATTCTGATTTTTGAGGCCATAAAACTTCTGTTTCTTCAATGTTGCCGCGGCTGTGTTTTTCGCACAGGACAGGCCGCGTTGATTGTTGTGCTCGGACACATATTGCCAAGCCATGGCAAAATTACATAATATTTTCGATTTGTGCGAATGCACAGGCCTTTATTTTCAAAAAAAGAACAATAATTTGTTGAATTTTCGTTTTGGGCAGTTTTTTTCTGCATTTTATTTCTTACTTTTCGAAATATTCCTTAAATTTGCCATTGAAAACAAACGAAAGAAGATATCAATCGTAAAAAACAGTAACTAAACGATTTAAGAAATGGCTAAAATTGTAACGCTGGGTGAAATCATGCTTCGCCTTTCACCCGAGGGGAACGACCGCTTTATTCAGACCGATCATTTCCGTATTATCCCTGGTGGCGGCGAGGCCAACGTGGCTGTCAGTGTGGCCAATTACGGTCATGAGGCCTACTTCGTATCGAAGCTGCCTTCTCATGAGATTGGTCAGATTGCGGTGAACGCTCTTCGCCGTTATGGTGTCCACACCGATTTCATTGCCCGTGGCGGTGACCGGGTGGGACTTTACTATGCAGAGACCGGTGCGAGCATGCGTCCCTCCAAGGTGATTTATGACCGTGCCCACAGTTCCATTGCCGAGGCCGATCCACAAGACTTCGATTTCGACAAGATTATGGAGGGTGCGCAGTGGTTCCACTGGAGCGGTATCACTCCGGCCATCAGCGACAAGGCGGCCGAGCTCACCAAGCTGGCATGTGAGGCTGCGCATCGCCATGGCGTTACGGTGTCGGTCGACTTGAACTTCCGCAAGAAGCTTTGGACGTCGGAGAAGGCCATTTCCGTGATGCGTCCTCTTATGAAATATGTAGACGTGTGCATTGGCAACGAGGAGGACGCGCAACTCTGCCTGGGCTTCACGCCTGACGCCGACGTGGAAGGAGGAAAGACTGATGCCGCCGGCTATCACAAGATTTTTGAGCAGATGGCAAAGGAGTTCGGCTTCAAGTATGTGGTTTCCACACTTCGTGAGTCGCTCTCGGCCACGCACAATGGTTGGAAGGCCTTGATTTACAACGGCAAGGAGTTCTATGAGAGCAAGCATTACGACATCAACCCCATCATTGACCGTGTGGGTGGTGGCGACAGTTTCTCGGGCGGACTCATCCATGGCTTGCTCACCAAGGACAGCCAGGGCGAGGCATTGGAGTTTGCCGTAGCCGCTTCGGCCTTGAAGCACACCATTCCGGGCGACTTCAATCTCGTGAGTGTGGCCGAGGTGGAGAGCCTGGCTGGTGGCAATGCCAACGGCCGCGTGCAGCGTTAAATGTTGCAAGTCGAACCATAAAACTAGCAATTAAAACATCAATTATAAGAAATGGCAAGATTCAATAAGATGCAAGTTTTTGCCGCCATGAAGTCCACCGGCATGGTGCCCGTGTTCTTCAACAGCGACATTGATATTTGTAAGAATGTCATCAAGGCCTGCTATGAGGGCGGGGTGCGTGTCTTCGAGTTTACCAACCGTGGAGACTATGCCCATGAAATCTTCGGCGAGCTCACGAAGTGGGCCGCCAAGGAGTGTCCCGAGCTCATCTTGGGAGCCGGTACGGTGATTGACGCTCCTACAGCTGCCCTTTACATTCAGCTTGGTGCCAATTTCATCGTCGGTCCGAACTTCGTTCCCGAGATAGCGCCGGTATGCAATCGCCGGCTTGTTCCCTATACTCCGGGATGCGGAAGCGTGTCAGACGTGTCCAATGCCCAGGCGCTTGGTTGCGACATCACCAAGGTGTTCCCTGCAGGCAATGTGGGTGGCCCGTCGTTTGTGAAGAACATTCTCGGTCCGCTGCGTTGGAGCAACATCATGGTCACGGGAGCCGTGTCGCCTGACAAGGAGAACCTGACCGAGTGGATCAAGTCGGGCGTGCTCTGCGTGGGTATGGGCTCGAAGTTGTTCCCCAAGGATGTGATTGCTGCCAAGAACTGGCAGGCCATCACTGATAAATGTGTTGAGGCTCTTGGCTACATTCAGGAAGCTCGCGCATAATTTAAACCCATATGTGAGCGTCATCATTGCTGCAATGATGACGCTCTTTTCTTTTTCGGCCTGCCAGCCCAGCCATCGTGCCGAGGTGAACCGGCTGAACGAGGCCTCATACGCTTGGCACTATCGCAACCTCGACTCCACCCGGATGTTTGCCAAGCGTGCCCTTGCCCTCTCGGCCGATTTCCCAGACGGCTATGCCGAGGCTCTGAACAATCTTGCCTTCGTCGATATGGCGCAGATGGATTATGGCCGGGCCAGGTCCCGGCTGGAGCAGGCTGCGAACGTTACCGACAACCAGGTGGAACTGCTTGTGAGCGACGTGCTCTTCATGAGGCTCTGCCAGCGTGAGTCGCGCAACAAGGATTTCTATGATTATCGCGAGCGCGCCCTTCGCCGCATACGCCGCATCGACGAGGAGAAAGACAATCTGGATGCGCACGCCCACCGGCGGATGGTCTATGCCCGTTCTGAATTCAATATCGTCGCTGCCACCTATTTTTATTATGTAGGTCTCGACAAGCCTTTCCGCGAGGCCTTGGCCAACATCAATCCCGACGAACTGGAGCAGGACACGGCGCAATATCTGAACTATCTCTACAACCTTGGAGCGGGTGACGCCATTGCCGTGGGAAGCAAGGCTGAAATCAACCAGCAGGAGTTCGACTATCTCATGCGTTGTTACCTCATGGCCGAAGGGGCGGTGAAGTATCCCTATTGGGCGGCCAATGCCATGCAGGCCATGAGCGAGCATTTGCAGCGGGCGCAGGTGCGGGCGCAACTGGTGCGTGACAATCAGCCTGCCATCAAGTTTCTAGACGCCGATATGATGCCCGACAGCTTGCTTGCCGGCTATCTGGCCCAGCGTTCCCTCGAAATGTTCATTTCCTTTGGAGACGTCTATCAGATAGCTGGTGCCTATCGCACGCTGGCCCAATGCTATTGGGAAATTGGCGACTACCGGTCGGCGGCCGGTTGCCTGGAAGAGGCCCTGAATCGTAACCACGCCATCGAGGCGGCTCCCGACCTTGTGGCCTCCATCCGCGAGCAACTCTCGCTGGTGTATTCCGCCATCGACGACAAGCCCGGGAGCGACTACAATCGGAACATCTATCTCGATTTGCAGGAACAGACGCGCCAGGACCGGCAACTTGAGGCGCGCGCCGAACAGCTCGACCGGAGCTCTGAGCAACTCAATCTGATGATTGGCGCTGTCGTGGCCATGATTGTTGTGGTGGTTGGCTTGCTGTTCCTCTTCGACTATCTGCGCCGTCGCAAAGACAGGCACTCGTCTGTCGAACGATTGCTGCAACCTTTGGAGGAGTGGGAACGGCAAAGTCATGTCGACCGGCAGAACCGGCAGGATGCTTTTGATGAAATAGTGGAGGCCACCCGTCTGGAGCGCATCCACTTGCGCGATAACAAGCGGCGCAATTTGGAGCAGCGGGCCAAAATGCAGTTGGTGAACAGCATCATGCCCTTCATCGACAGGATGATGAACGAGGTGAACCGGCTGTTGCAAGGCGGCGATTCAGAACAAGTGAGGCGGGAGCGCTTCGAGTATATTGGCGAACTGACCGACAACATCAACCGATACAACCAGGTGCTCACCCAGTGGATTCAGATGAGGCAGGGCGAGCTAAGCCTCCACATCGAGAGTTTTCCCCTTAGCGGCTTGTTCGATGTCGTGAGACGGGGGCGCATGAGTTTCCAGCTCAAGGGGGTGTCCTTGAACGTGGCCGACACCGACGCCGTGGTGAAAGCTGACCGGACGCTCACCCTTTTCATGCTCAACACCATTGCCGACAATGCCCGGAAGTTCACTCCCGCAGGAGGGACGGTGACCGTGGAGGCCCGGAAGAATGCCGACAGCGTGGAAATCGTGATTACCGATACCGGACAGGGCATGACACAAGAACAGGTGGACCATCTGTTCGACAGGACCTATACGGGAGGGCATGGCTTCGGACTGCTCAACTGCAAGGGTATTATAGAAAAATATAAAAAGGTGAGCTCGCTCTTCAAAGTCTGTTCCATCAAGGCCAGGAGCAGGGTGGGTGAGGGCACCCGAATCTCGTTTACGCTTCCCTATGGCCGCCGTCTGGCCTTTGCTTCCAGTTGCGGAAGCGTGGCGCGGGTAGTGTTGCCCTTGCTTGCCGTGCTGTCGTTCGGATGGGCCTCGGCCCGCCAGAATGTCTCCACGGTTGCCCCCGTGGCTCACCGGACAAAAGACTTGGCGCAGGCTGCCCGCTATGCCGACAGCGCTTACTTCAGCAATGTCAATGGGCACTATCGTCAGACCCTGCTCTATGCCGATACGGTGAGGCTCTATCTGAACAAGCATTACCTTGCGCTATATCCCAAAGGTAAATATCTGATGACTCGTTCGGCCTCAGAGCGTCTCCCCGCCGAACTGCATTGGCTCCACGACAGTGTGGAAACCAGTTATGACGTCATCCTGGATATGCGAAACGAGACGGCCGTGGCCGCCCTGGCCCTGCACGACTGGGCCCTATACAGATCGAACAACCAGGTCTACACCCAACTCTTCCGTGAGTGTTCGGCCGACAACACGCTGGATGTTTACGTGCGCGCCATGCAGCAGGCAGAGACCAACAAGACGGTGGCCGTGGTGTTGCTTGTGGTGTTGCTCATACTCATTTTCCCGGCCTATTATCTGCTTTACTACCGCCATCGTGTCTATTACCGGATATGTGTGGAGCGCATCGGGGCCATCAATCGCGTATTGCTGAGTTCCGAGACCGACGCGCGAAAGCTCAAGGACATCAGAGCCATGTGGACCCCGCGCACCCAGACCATGGAATCGCCGCAGCTGACCCAGCTCAACGCAGTGGTGGCCCAGATCGTGAAAGCCCTTGAAGACAGTTGCAAGCAGGAGCACAGGCAGCAGGTGAGCATAGACGAGGCTACTGACGAGCGAAACCGCGTCCTCTTTGAAAACGGACGCTTGCATGTGAGCAATGCCATTTTAGACAATTGCCTGAGTACGCTCAAGCACGAGACCATGTACTATCCCTCGCGCATCGCGCAGATGGTGCACCAGCCCGAGGTTGACTTGAAGTCGCTGGGCGAGCTCGTTGATTATTACAAGAACCTTTATGCCATGCTCAGTGCGCAGGCCATGCGGCAGGTGGCGGCCGTCCCCTTCCGCCCCGATGCCGATATGGCGGAGTTCCTCATGCAACTCTTGAAGAAGGCGAACCAAGGCGAAAAGCCGGTGGTGACGCTGGCGGCCCGCAACCGGGACTACGTGACGCTGCGTGTCACGCTGAGTCGTCTGCATGCTGACGAAGGCCAGACGGCCCGCCTCTTCACCCCGTTGACCATGGATGTGGAATTCTTGTTGTGCAGGCAAATCGTGAGAGAGTTTGGTGAAATCACCAACGCGCGTGGATGTGGCATCCAGGCCGTGCGCGGAGAGCAGGGTGGTGTGGACGTGCTGCTGACGCTGGCCAATAGAAAAAGGCTGCTTGAAAATTTTGAAAAGTCAAATCATTTGTTTACTTTTGTAGCATCATGAAGCATTTTAAAGTCATCATCGTCGAAGACGTTCCCTTGGAATTGAAGGGAACAGAAGGCATCTTCAGAAACGATATACCCGAGGCCGAAATCATAGGGACGGCTGATAGCGAGCCGGCCTATTGGCGTATTCTGAAAGGACAGTTGCCCGACTTGGTGCTGCTCGACCTCGGCTTGGGAGGCAGCACCACTGTGGGGGTGGAAATCTGCAGGCATACCAAGGAGCAGTTCCCCCAGGTGAAGGTGCTTATCTTTACGGGCGAAATCTTGAATGAGAAGCTTTGGGTGGACGTCCTCGATGCCGGGTGCGACGGCATCATCCTCAAGAGCGGCGAGTTGCTCACACGGGGCGATGTGGCCAGTTGTCTCGATGGCAAGAAACTGGTCTTCAACCAACCCATTCTTGAGAAAATAGTCGAACGTTTCAAGAAGAGTGTGAACAATGAGTTGTTGCGCCAGGAAGCCTTGGTGAACTATGAGATTGACGAATATGACGAGCGTTTCCTCCGTCATCTGGCTTTGGGCTACACCAAGGAGCAAATCACCAATCTGCGTGGGATGCCTTTTGGCGTGAAGAGTCTGGAAAAGCGGCAGAACGAGTTGGTGCAGAAACTCTTCCCCGAGGCTTCCAAGACGAGCGTGAACGCCACACGCCTTGTCGTCAGGGCGCTGGAACTGCGCATACTCGATATTGACAATCTCCATCCCGATGAGGAATAAGCTCAGGCTCACTTTCTCGTGGAGTGTCATCGTGCTGTTTGTCTTGCAGGTGTCGCTTGTGTTGTTGTCGTGGCTTCTGTCGGCGGCCATGCCGTCCACGGGAGTCCACTCCATGCTGAGCAGCGAGGGGCTGCGGTGGCTCTTCGGGCGTTTCGTGAGCCTTCTGTGTCATCCCGTGCTTGTGTGGCTGCTCTTGTTGAGCATTGCCGGAGGGGCGGTGGCGCGGTGTGGCATTTTCCACTTTTCCCGTCACTCTTATCGCCAACGCGTGGCTCTTGAGTCGGCGCTCGCATTCCTGGCACTTGTCGTGGTGGCCATGTTGTTGCTCACGCTCATGCCCCATGCCGTGCTGCTCAGTGCCGTGGGCACGCTTTTCCCGAGCAGTTTCTCGCATGGCTTGGTGCCGGTAACGGCCTTCTCGCTCACGACCATGTCCCTCATTTATGGCTATTTGAGCGGGCGGTTCAAGGGCGTCGGCGTCCTTATCGACGTGCTTACGGATGGTGTGCGTGCGGCCGCGCCTTTGTTTGTGCTCTATGTGCAGGCCGTGGAACTGCTTGGTTCGATATTGTTCGTGTTTTAGATGGGCGAGGTCAATGGCGTCCGGAACTGCAGGCCCGCAAGCCCGGTGACGCTTCTCCGGTCTGGTGGGGTCAACCCGTTGGTTGCTTCTCGGATTGTTGATTATTCTGACTTGAATTGTTTCCATGCCGCTCTTGCAATGTGTAAGCGGCTTTCTTGGCCTCTCTGAAGGCCGTAGAGGCGACCTTTGAGAGCCGTTCTTAGGTTCTCTGAAGGCCGTTCTGGCATTCTTCCGATATGATTTTTTGATTCTTTACAAATATGTAAGTACGTCTCGGGGAATATCTTTCAAATCGTCATTAAAAGATTGATATTCCGCCAGTTTGATATTTCGAGAATTGGAAAGTGAGAATGAGATTGTGAAGTATTTTGATACCCTCGTGGGAGTTGTGGGAAGGGTGGACTTGTGGCGTCGGTCATCGGCATGATTGTGTCATGCCGATGCGGTTATGAGCGACTTTGGCTCCTTGACCCATCGCGCTGTTAGGCTTTGTTCCGAAGACGTGGAATTTTTGTTTTCGAAAGGAAAAACGCGGTGCTCGCCAGACTGACCGCTAATTCCGGTTGGTCTTGGCGAGCACCGCGTTTGGCGTCGGCAAAGCCTTCTTGTGGGGCTAGGCCGTTGCTTCTTTAGTCCACGGCGTTATATCCCTTCGTACTGTTGTGTTCCAGCAGGTCGTGAAGGTTCATCTCGTGGAAGTTGTTTTTCTTCTGATGTTCAAGGATTTCTTCAGCCTCCTGGGCTTCTTCCTTGGAGTGGGTGTAGGTCATTTTCCCTTTCAGTTCGGCAATACCCCAACCCACGAGGGCTGCGACGACGAACAATACAAATACGATTTGTACGGACATATAGCTTCTCTTTTAAGATTATGTTGCAAAAGTAACGAAAAAAAGTCGATTCACAAAGCGTGAACCGACTTTTTTTCTATTTCTTGTCCAGCGTGCCCTTTTACAGGGCAGAGAGCGCCAGAATGGTTTTCAGAGACTTTTACTTCTCGCCCTTCTCCATCTGGGCCTTCAGCTTGGCCAGTGCGTCAAGGTCGCCGAGAGTGGTTCCGGCAGCCACGTTGTTAATCACGGGAGCGTCGCTCTTCTTGTTGTTGCTGTTGTGCTTGTGCGAAGGCTTGTAGTCGTCCTTTACGTCCTCGAACGTACGCGAGTGCGAGAGGATGATGCGCTTCGAGTCCTTCACGAAGTCAATCACAACGAAGTCGAGCTCGTCGCCCACCTTGGCCTGTGTGCCGTCTTGCTTCACCAGGTGCTTCGGCGTGGCAAAGCCCTCGCCGCCCTCGTTGAGCGTAATCACGGCGCCCTTGTCCATCATCTCGGTCACCTTGCCCTTGTGCACGGAGCCCGGAGTGTAGATGGTCTCGTAGGTATCCCAAGGATTCGGCTCCAGTTGCTTGTGGCCGAGGCTCAGGCGACGGTTCTCCTTGTCGATTTCGAGCACGACCACGTCGATGTCGGCACCCACGGTGGTGAACTCCGAGGGATGCTTCACCTTCTTGGTCCAGCTCAGGTCGCTGATGTGAATCAAGCCGTCAACACCTTCCTCAAGCTCCACGAAGATACCGAAGTTGGTGAAGTTGCGCACCTTGGCGGTGTGCTTTGAGCCTACGGGGTACTTGACCTCGATGGTCTCCCAAGGATCTTCCTTGAGCTGCTTCAAGCCGAGGCTCATCTTGCGCTCCTCGCGGTCGAGGGTGAGGATGACAGCTTCCACCTCGTCGCCCACCTTGAGGAACTCGTTGGCCGAGCGCAGGTGCTGGCTCCACGACATTTCGCTCACGTGGATCAGGCCTTCCACACCGGGCTGAATTTCTACGAATGCGCCATAGTCGGCCATGACAACCACCTTGCCGTGTACGTGGTCGCCAACCTTCAAGTTCGGGTCGAGCGAATCCCATGGGTGCGGGGTGAGCTGCTTCAGGCCCAGGGCGATGCGCTTCTTCTCCTGGTCGAAGTCGAGGATGACCACATTGATCTTCTGGTCGAGCTGAACCACCTCGTGCGGGTCGTTCACGCGGCCCCACGACAGGTCGGTGATGTGGATGAGTCCGTCCACGCCGCCCAAGTCGACAAACACACCATAAGAGGTGATGTTCTTGACGGTTCCTTCCAGAATCTGGCCTTTCTCCAGATGGCTGATAATCTCCTTGCGCTGTGCTTCCAGCTCGGCCTCGATGAGGGCCTTGTGGCTAACGACGACATTGCGGAACTCCTGGTTGATTTTCACCACCTTGAACTCCATGGTCTTGCCTACGAATACGTCGTAGTCGCGTATGGGGTGAACGTCGATTTGGCTTCCGGGGAGGAAGGCTTCGATGCCGAAGATGTCGACAATCATGCCACCCTTGGTGCGGCACTTGATGTAGCCCTGGATCACTTCGTCCTTCTCGAGGGCCTCGTTCACCTTGTCCCAGCTCTTAGCCAGGCGGGCCTTCTTGTGCGACAGAACCAGCTGGCCGTGCTTGTCTTCCTGCTCCTCGACGTACACTTCCACCTTGTCGCCCACTTTCAACTCGGGATTGTAGCGGAATTCTGATGCGGGAATGATGCCATCGCTCTTGTAGCCGATGTTCACCACGACCTCTTTCTTGTCGATAGAGATTACGGTTCCCTCGACCACTTCGTGGTCCTGAATCTTGTTCAGAGTCTCGTCGTAGGCCTTTTCCTGGTCTTCTTTCTTGACGCTGGAACTTGTGCCATTCTCAAACTCATCCCAGTTGAAGTCGTCTAATGGCTTGACGTTCTTAAAATCTGACATAAATGATAATAATAAATTAAATGTTAATAAAGTTAGACTTTATGTTGCTTTACGTCTGGGCACACTTCACCCAAACCGGCCGCAAAGTTACAGTTTTTTTTTCGTTTGGCCAAACGATTGGCTTGTTTAATTCTGTTTCGGCGGCTTTAATCGGCACCAAATGACGTATTTGCTGTCTTGCAGGGGTGCTTCCACGTGTTTCCGGTGTGGCCAAACCCGTCGGAATGCGCATCTCGGGCGGGAGGGTTGAAGAAGACGGTAGCCCTGCAAAAGCAGAAGAGGTGATTCGTCTTAGAAAAACTTAATAAGTTTTTGCCCTTTCACAACTTTTTGTTAACTTTGCCGATGTGAACTTTTAGTATGTTAATAGGAAATGGAGCAGAGAGTAATTATATCGAAACAATTGAACAGTGCGCTGGCAACGGCTATTTCGGAATGCGAGCACGACCGTCTTTTTGTACTCACCGATGACACGACTCGCGAGGTTTGCTGGCCCGTGTTGAGTCATTTCTTCTGCCTGAAGCAGGCACAACTCATTACGATACCTGCCACTGACAGCCATAAGGACCTGGATTCGCTCGTGTCAGTTTGGAAGGCGTTGCAAGATGGGGGCGCGACGCGCCACAGCTGCCTTGTCAATCTCGGAGGCGGCATGGTGACCGATTTGGGCGGTTTCGCGGCCTCCACCTTCAAGCGTGGCATCAATTTCATCAATGTGCCCACCACGTTGCTGGCCATGGTCGACGCCTCGGTGGGGGGAAAAACAGGGGTCAACTTCGGCGGACTAAAGAATGAAATTGGTGTGTTCAACGATTCCAAGTTTGTCGTTATCGACACAGCTTTCCTTAAGACCCTTGACCCCGAGAACATCCGCTCGGGGTATGCGGAAATGCTGAAGCATGGGCTTATCTCGGACGAATCGACATGGGCCGAACTTGTCGGCTTTGATTTGGCAAAACCCGATTTGAAGAAATTGCAGCTCATGGTGGGCAAGTCGGTCAAGGTGAAGGAACGCATTGTGGAGAAAGACCCACACGAGGGAGGCATCCGCAAGGCCTTGAATCTTGGCCATACCTTTGGTCACGCCTTTGAAAGCTGGAGCTTGCGGCGTACCCCCGTGCTTCACGGCTATGCCGTCGCCTTCGGATTGATTCCAGAACTCTATCTGAGTGTGGCCAAGGTGGGGTTCCCCGCCGATGTCATGCGTCAGACGGTGAGCTTCGTCCGGGAAAACTACGGAGTGCTGCCCATCACATGCGACGACTATCCCGAGTTGATTGATTTGATGCGTCACGACAAGAAGAATACGGCGGGACATATCAATTTCACACTGCTGGGGGGCATTGGCGATATCCGTATCAATCAGACGGCCACAGACGAGGAAATCAAGGAGGCTCTTGACTTCTTCCGGGAGGGTTAATCCGGTGGGTACTTATTGCAATTCACATGAAAAAAGAATTCATTCTCTGTGGGTTAGCTATTACGGCCACGACACGCGCCGAAGCGCAGGAGAACGCACGGAAGGCTACGCCCGAACGGCCCAATGTGATCTTTATCTTGGCCGACGACCTCGGGTTCGGCGACCTACATTGCTATGGCAACCGCTATATCAGCACTCCCAATATTGACCGGTTGGCGGCTACGGGTACAAGGTTCACCCAGTGTTATGCGGGGAGTGGAATCTCTTCGCCTTCGCGTTGCACGCTGATGACGGGCAAGAATACGGGAAAATCGCGCATCCGTGACAACCAATGTCCGGTGGGCGGGCGGCGCGGAATCAAGATAAACGCCCGTGGCGACACCACCTATAACCGGCGGGTGAGCCTCTTGCCCACGGACACTACGCTTGCCACGGTGCTTGGCACGGCGGGTTACAGGTCCTGCCTGGTCAACAAGTGGCATCTCGATGGATACGATCCAGGGGCTTCGCCCAATCATCGCGGCTTCGATGAATTTTACGGATGGACTATTTCCACGCCCATCAGCAATGGTACTTATTATTATTATCCTGACTATCGCTTCCACGGTGACTCGCTCGTCACTATTGGCGAGAATGCCCACGATGCACATGTGAGGCATAATACGGAGCTTTCCACCGATGACGCCATCGCTTTCATAACGCGTGAGAAGGAACATCCCTTCTTCTTGTTTCTGGCTTATGATGCACCGCACGAGCCTTATCATATAGACGATACGTCATGGTATGACGACGAGGAAAACTGGAACAACGACACTCGTCGCTATGCGGCTTTGGTCACTCATATGGACTACAACATCGGCCGGTTGCTTGGAGCGGTGCGGCAGTTGGGATTGGCCGATAACACTCTCGTCATCTTTGCCAGCGACAATGGCGCTGCGGTGATGGCTCCGCGCAAGGAGTTGGGCAGCGATGGTGGGCTGAAAGGGCACAAGGGACAACTCTATGAAGGTGGCATCAAGGTCCCGCTCATAGTCTGCCAACCAGGCAAGGTTCCTGTGGGAACGGTTGACAATATCGTTTATTTCCCTGACTTCATGCCCACCTTGGCTTGGCTCACGGGTAGCGAACGCTCGTTGCCCAAGGATATTGACGGAATCAACATCCTTCCCTTGTTTTATGGTCAATCCGTCGACACCGACCATCGCCTGCTTTATTGGGAGTTTCCTGGAAAGCAGAGGGCTGCACGGCTGGGCGACTGGAAAGCCGTGACCGTGAAGGCGGGCCGTCCGTTGGAACTTTACAACATCAAAGACGACCCGTTGGAGCAACACAACCTCGCTGGAAAGTATCCCGACAAGGTGAAATGGTTTGATAGTGAGATGCGAAAGATGCATCACCCGTCGCCCGACTGGCCTCTTCCGGGCGAGTAGGACGGCGTGTGACGAGACTCTCCGGCCGTACGCGGCGGCCGGGGGTCAGTCTTCGAAGTCGGCCGTAATCTTGCAGATTTCAACAATAGTCTGCACGGCTTTCTCCATCACTTGGATACTTACAAATTCGTAGGGTCCGTGGTAGTTCACGCCGCCAGCGAAAATATTGGGGCAGGGCAGGCCGCGGAAGCTGAGTTGCGCACCATCGGTACCGCCACGGATAGGCTCCACACGGGGCGGCACTCCGGCTTTCTGCATGGCTTGGAGCACAATGTCGATCACGTGCATGTTGGGGTCTATCTTCTCCTTCATGTTGTAGTATTGGTCTTCGATGACGGCCACGACGGTACCTTCTCCGTACTTTTGGTTCATCTTTTTCGCGCAGTCGCGTACGAAATCCTTCCGCTCTTCAAATTTGTCACGGTCGTGGTCGCGTATGATATAGCTCAGCGTGGCCTCGCCCACATTGCTCTTAATACTTGTCAAGTGGTAGAATCCCTGATATCCTTCAGTCGATTCGGGAGTCTCGTCGGCAGGCATCATGTCCTGGAACTCCACGGCCAGGCGGTTTGCATTCACCATCTTGCCCTTGGCATAGCCCGGATGGACACTTGTCCCCTTGATGTGAATCTTAGCTCCGGCAGCATTGAAGTTCTCGTATTCCAGGTCGCCTAGGTCTCCGCCGTCCATAGTGTAAGCCCAATCGCAGCCAAATTTCTCCACGTCAAAGTGGTGGGCGCCGCATCCGATTTCCTCATCGGGATTGAATCCGATGCGGATGTCGCCGTGCTTGATGTCGTCATGGTCGCGCAGGTAGCACATGGCTTGTACGATTTCTGCCACTCCGGCCTTGTCATCGGCGCCGAGCAATGTGGTTCCATCGGTCACGATGAGGTCCTCGCCGATGTGTTGTTTCAGTTCGGGGAAGCGTTTGGGAGAAGAAACAATGCCTGGCGAGAGTTCGATGTCGCCTCCGTCATAGTGTTTCACAATGCGTGCCTTGATGTTTTTCCCGCTGGCATCAGGACTGGTGTCATAGTGGGAAATGAAGCCGATTGTGGGCGTCTTCTTCTTCGTGTTTCCCTCCAGTGTGGCGTAGATATACCCCATGGAGTCCATCTCAACGTCCTTGAGTCCCTCGTTTTCGAGTTCTTCTTTCAGATACTTGGCAAAGTCAAGTTGCTTTGCCGTGCTGGGGACGGTTTGGGAATCTTCGTCCGACTGCGTGTCGAACCGTGTGTAATTGATAAACCTTTCGGCTAAGTCCATAGTTGATTTGTCCGTGTTGAATGTTTGGGAAGATGTTTTCATGTGTCGCCTTATATAATAAGGTGACCGTGCAAAGGTAATCATTTCCAATGAAAAGTCCAAGAAAAGTGTACTCTTGTTTCTTTTTTTTCGTAGTTTCATTGCTCGTTGGTCAATGTCAGAATGCCCACAAAAGCTGTAGAATAAGGCAAAAAATGTCCTGATAGGCCAAAGAAGTAAGAAAAATGAATAAAAAAATCGCAAAATGTGAGGAGTTTACGAAAAAAATCATTAAGTTTGCACTTTCTAAGTATTGTTTTATCCCTATTGGGGGACAAGGCAATCTTGACAGTGTAGAAAACCGAATCATAAACTTAAAAGAGTGAAATGATGGACTCTCAAGTGAATCCCCAGGAAGAGGGGAAAAATGTAGAAAAGGAGCAGAATCCCGTATCTGCAGAAGTTGAAAACCAGGTATCTCAGGAGCAGGCCCCGGCTTCTGAACCCGAGGCAAAGCCCGTTGAGGCTTCTGAACCCACGCCGACGGCCGAAGTGGAGGCTGTGGAGGAGCCGGCAGAGGAGCAAGAAAAGGGAGTCCCGGACGAGGAAAATGCTGCTGCCGACGCCCTTGCGAAGAAAGTATATACGTCGAAAAAAGAGATCCTCGAGCGTGTTCGCGAGATTGCTCATAGCGACGAGATGCCCCACAAGGACGAGGTGGACCACTTGAAGACATCGTTCTATAAACTTCATCTGGCCGAGCGTGATGCCGCTATGAAGGCTTATCTCGACGAGGGAGGCGACCCTGAGAAGTATCAGATCTTGCCTAACGAGGATGAGGAAGAGTTCAAGGCCGAAATGCAGGTGGTGAAGGAAAAGCGTGCGAAGGCCTTCTTGCAGCAGCAAGAGGAACGTGAAAACAACCTGAAGAAGCGTCTCGAGATTATCGAAAAAGTGAAGGCTATGGCCACGTCGCCCGACGAGGCCAACAAATCGTTCAATGAGTTCAAGGCCTTGCAACAGCAGTGGAAGGAGATTGGCCCCGTTCCGCCAGAGAAATCTACTGAGACTTGGCACAATTATCAGCTATATGTGGAGCAGTTCTACGACTTGCTCAACCTGAATCGCGAGGCCCGTGAATACGACTTCAAGAAGAACCTGGAAGCCAAGACCAAACTTTGCGAAGAGGCTGAGAAACTTGCCGAAGACAAGGATGTGATAGATGCGTTCCACAAGTTGCAGGACTTACACCAGCAGTTCCGTGAGATTGGCCCTGTGGCCAAGGACTTGCGCGAGCAGGTTTGGGCGCGGTTCAAGGCGGCTTCCACCGTCATCAACAAGCGCCACCAGCAGCATTTCGAAGAGCTTCGGGCCAAGGAAAACGAGAACCTGGCCAAGAAGACGGAGTTGTGTGAGCGGGTAGAGGCCATTGCCAAGGAGGAGAATAAGGGAACGGCCGATTGGGAAAAGCACTCCAAAGAAATTATCGCCATTCAATCCGAATGGAAGAAGATTGGCTTCGCACCACAGAAGATGAATGTGAAGATTTTCGAGCGGTTCCGTGCGGCGTGTGATGACTTCTTCGGACGCAAATCCGAATTCTTCAAAACATTGAAAAAGCAGTTTGCCGAGAATGCCGAGAAAAAGCAGGCTCTCGTAGAGCAGGCACAGGCCCTGGCTGATTCTACCGACTGGAAGTCGACGGGTGACAAGCTTGTGGCCCTACAGAAGGAGTGGAAGACCATTGGCACCGTGCCCCGCAAGTTGGGTGATGAGCTTTGGAAGAACTTCATTACGGCATGCAACAAGTTCTTTGATGCCCGCAATGCGGCTCATGCCGGTACGCGTACAGAGGAACGGAACAACTTGGCAAAGAAGAAGGAAATCATAGCCCAGCTGAAACAACTGGTCGAGGAGTCGGCCGATGACATCCAAGACAAGGTGCAGCAGCTTGTCGATGAGTTCCAGGCTGTGGGACACGTGCCTTATCTTGAGAAAGACAAGGTGTACAAGGAGTTCCATGACGTACTTGACACACTCTATGAGAATCGCCATGTGGCCATGACACGCCGCCGGCTCGACAACTTCCGTAGCAATCTGAAGAATGTGGCCCGCCGTGGCGAGGACGCCCTTGACGGAGAGCGCGGACGGTTGATGCACCGCTATGAGCAGTTGAAACAGGAGATTACGACCTATGAGAACAACCTCGGCTTCTTGAGCGTATCGAGCAAGAAAGGCAGCAGCCTGATTGACGAGATGAAGCGTCGTGTTGAGAAATTGAAGGACGACGCCAAGCTCGTACGTGAAAAGATAAAGGCGATTGACGCAGAGAACAAGCAGGAGTAAATCATGCTGAACAGTGAAAAGCCCCGACGGAGTCCGCATAAGACAGGTTCCGTCGGGGCTTTTTCGTGTTATTTTTCAAAGTGCTGATAGTCTTTCACCGAGCGCCAGGCTCCACCCCAGCGGAATCCATGAGCGATAAAGAGCCGATGGAGCAAGTCGTTTCGATCAATCTTGTAAGGGAAGTTCTGACTCCGGTCAGCATATTTCACGGCCGTCGAGGGTTGTACGGAAAGTTTTCCGCCCATGCGCCGCACGCACGGATTATAGAGCGTGTTGATGTCAACGGCTAGTCCCTGCGCATGTTTTGAAAGTCGTTTTTGCCCTTTAATGACGCGAAAGCAAAAGCAACTGCTGTTGTTAGCGCGCATGGATTGCTCATCGTTGGCTTCGAAATCATCGATGAGGCGGACGCTATGGATGGGGTAGTGGTGCCGGTAGAGTTCGCTGAAGATTTCGACAAGGTCGGCGGCAATATCCTTGTGGCACACCATCTCGCCCAGTCGGACGAGCCCGTCGACGTCGTAATGCAGTATGCGCACGTAGCGCAAGGAGGAGCGTGGCACACGGCAATCCTTGGGAAACGACTTCCCCCGCATTCTCGCAAACACCTTGTCGGGTATGGGTTGTGCCGAAAAGCACTTTCCCAGTCCATATCGGGTCACGGCCTCCTGGCTCACCACAGCTCCCGCCTGCCATTCGCGAAGTTCTTTCAGGTCGGTTTTCAGGCTTTGCGCCTGGACGGGAAGCATGGCAGTTACGGACAGGCTCCATGCCAACAGCAAGCGTAGTAGCGGCATTCCCCTTCTTCCCCGTCTTCTCATAGCAAGTATTTGGTCAAAGCGTTGAATGCATCCAGTCGTAGCAAGTGGTCGTGGTCGTATTCCTCGATATGCTCCTGTTGCCACATGTTGTGGGGGATGTAGGCCGCATACCCTCCCATGCGGAGTACGGGACTGATGTCCGATTTGAACGAGTTGCCCACCATGAGCAGTTCCCCTATGCCAACTCCGGCTCGCTCGCAGAGCCGTTGGTACTCCGGTTCGGTCTTGTCGGCCACCACGACGATGTCATCGAAGAGCGGTCGCAGTCCCGAGCGATGCAGCTTGTTCTGCTGGTCGAGCAGCTCTCCCTTGGTGAACACCACCATGCCGTACTTTCCCGAGTGTCGCAGCTTCAGCAGCGTATCTTTCACTCCCGGCAGTGGATCGCCCGGCAATTCTAGCAGTGACAGACCGAGTTGCAAGATGCGCATGATGTCGGCCGCCGGGATGCAAGCGTCGCTTATGGCGATAGCGTTCTCGACGAGCGACAGCGTGAAGGCCTTGGTTCCGTAGCCAGTGACGGGCAGGTTGGCCGTCTCGGTAGCGAAGAGTCGTGCCGACACCTCTTCCCGGCTGCCATAGGGGGACAGTATTTGTGCATAGGCAGTCTCGACATCGTCAAAAAAGGTTTGGCAGTCCCAAAGCGTGTCGTCGGCGTCGAAGGCCAGCAGCTTGATTTTTTCCTTGTTGAACATGATTGCAAAGATAGTGAAAATCCATGGAAAACAGAAGTACCAGGTCCAAATTGTTGCCTTGATGCCTAGGTCTGTCCGTTATGCCCTAAGCCGAGGCACAAGGGATGAAGGTTCCCCATGAGTGTTGAAGAAAGCAAAGGGCCGTCTCCCCAAGGAGACGGCCCTTTCTCATATAGGGTTTGTTGACGATGCTTACTTCAGCTTGTCATAACCATACTTGGCCTCGGCACCCAGTTCCTCCTCGATGCGGATGAGCTGGTTGTACTTGGCGATACGGTCGGTGCGGCTCATGGAACCCGTCTTGATCTGACCGCTGTTGGTAGCGACGGCGATGTCGGCAATCGTGGTGTCCTCGGTCTCACCCGAACGGTGCGAGGTGACCGTGTTGTAGCCGTGGCGATGAGCCATCTCGATAGCCTCCAGCGTCTCCGTGAGCGAGCCAATCTGGTTCACCTTGATCAGGATGGCGTTGCCGGCACCCAGCTTGATACCCTTCTCCAGGAACTTCGTGTTGGTGACGAAGAGGTCGTCGCCTACCAGCTGCACCTTGTCGCCGATGGCCTTGGTCAGCTTCACCCAGCCGTCCCAGTCGTTCTCGTCGAGACCGTCCTCGATGGAGGCGATAGGATACTTGTTCACCAGTTCCTCCAGATAAGCAATCTGCTCGTCGTCGTTGAACTCCTTGCCGTTGGGATCCTTGGGCATGCCGTTCTTCAGCTGCTTGTAGTTATAGTACCACTTGCCGTCCTTCTGCGTTGCAAACTCCGAGGCGGCGCAGTCCATGGCGATGGTCACGTCCTTGCCCGGCTCGTAGCCAGCATCCTTGATAGCTTGGCAGATGCTCTCCAGAGCGTCGTCGATACCGTTAAGGTCAGGTGCGTAGCCACCCTCGTCGCCAACGGCCGTCGACAGGCCGCGGCTCTTCAGCAGCTTGCCCAGGGCGTGGAACACCTCAGCGCCGCAACGGATGGCCTCTTTCTCCGACTTGAAGTTGCGCGGCTGGATCATGAACTCCTGGAAGGCGATGGGAGCCGACGAGTGGGCGCCACCATTGATGATGTTCATCATCGGAATGGGCAACACGTAGGTGTTGGTGCCACCAATGTAGCGATAGAGCGGCAGGTTCAGAGCCTTGGCAGCCGTGTGTGCCACGGCCAGCGAGACACCCAGGATGGCGTTGGCACCGAGCTTGCTCTTCGTGGGAGTGCCGTCGAGAGCCAGCATCTTGTAGTCGATGGCGCGCTGGTTGAGCACGTTGTCACCCTTCAATGCCGGAGCGATGATGTCGTTCACATTGGCCACAGCCTTCAAGACGCCCTTGCCGCAGTAGCGATTCTTGTCGCCGTCGCGAAGCTCCAGAGCCTCGTTCTCACCGGTGGATGCGCCCGAGGGAACGCTTGCACGACCGATGACTCCGTTGTCCAATGTTACCTCTACCTCAACGGTAGGATTGCCGCGCGAGTCAAGAATCTCGCGAGCGTGTACTTTTTCGATTTGCATTGTTTTTGTCTTTTAAATCGTTGATTACTCTTAATTCTTCTTTTTCTTCTGCAAAGATAATGCCATTCTTTCTTTCTGCCAAAATCAAATGATGATAATATGTGAATATTTCGGCATGTTTTTCGCTGTTCGGTTAAATTTGGTTAAAACCCTTTGGGAGGAACGCTTGTTGTTATGTCTACTTTGCAGAAGATGACGTACATTTGCAGTTGTATTCACAATGATATATAAATTAAGGTAACGAACATGATTAAGATTTATGGCATGAAGACTTGTCCGTACTGCACCTATGTGGAGGAACAGGTGAAAGGCGACAAGCGTTTCGAGGTGATTGATATCGGGGAGCATGTGCGCAGTTTGAAGGCTTTCTTACATTTGCGCGACACCAATCCGGTCTTCGAACACTCCAAGGAGATTGGCGATGTGGGCATACCCGCTTTCGTGCTCGAAGACGGCACGGTGACATTGAAGCCAGAGGATGTCGGCTTGGTGGAGTATCAGCCCGGTGCCCCCTCGTGCAGCCTAGATGGTAAGGGATGTTAAGCGAGCAACGGCAAGATGGAAAAAGTGAAAACAGTGATTATCGGCAGCGGCCCGGCGGGCTATACGGCTGCCGTCTATACGGGACGGTCGGGGCTGAAGCCCCTGCTTTATTGCGGCTTGCAACCTGGTGGGCAGCTCACCACGACCACGGTGATAGAGAATTTCCCGGGATTTCCGAATGGGATTGACGCCAATCAGTTGATGATGGACATGCGCACGCAGGCCGAGAGGTTTGGTGCCGAGGTGCGCGATGGAAGCATTGTCAAGGTGGATTTCTCTAAGAGGCCTTTCCGCCTCGTCGACGATCGCGGCCGTGAGATTGAAGCTGACACCGTGATCGTGGCTACGGGAGCCAGTGCGAAGTACCTCGGACTGGCCGATGAGGAGAAATATCGTGGCCAGGGCGTGAGCGCCTGCGCCACATGCGACGGATTCTTCTATCGCAAGCGCACGGTGGCCGTCGTGGGTGGCGGCGATACCGCCTGCGAGGAAGCGCTCTATTTGGCCGGGCTGGCTAAGAAGGTCTATATGATTGTGCGCAAGCCCTATCTGCGCGCGGCCGAGATTATGCGCAACCGTGTGGCCGATACAGAGAATATCGAGGTGCTCTTCAACACCAACACCGTGGGGCTCTATGGTGACAACGGCGTGGAGGGGGCTCACTTGGTGGAGCACAAGGGCGAGCCCGGCGAGCGGAGCTACGACCTGCCCATAGACGGCTTCTTCTTGGCGATAGGCCATCGGCCCAACACAGAGATTTTCCAAGGCCAATTGGAACTGGACGCTCAGGGATTTGTCAAGACGCAGGGGAGCGCCACCGCGACAAGCGTAGAGGGTGTCTTCGCGGCCGGCGATGTGGCCGACCCAGTCTATCGGCAGGGCGTCGTTGCCGCCGGCTCGGGGGCCAAGGCTGCCATTGAGGTGGACCGCTATTTGCAAGCAAAAGGTTTGAAGTGAGTCGCGGCGCAAAGGAAAGGTGCCTAGGATGGAATCGGACTTTGATGTAAAGAGAATTCCGAATGGGTGAAACGAATTTCCTTGAACGGCTCTCTTGCCGTGTGTAAGCAGCCAAACGAGCCTCTCACTAGGGCTAAATGAGCGTCCCACTTGGGCCAAACGACACTCTCGTTTGGCCCAAGTGGGACGCTCGCTTCTCTTTTTTCATATTCTTTACAAAACAGTAAGTACGCGTCTTGCTTTTGCTTGCTTTTTGCTTTGTTTTTCTTTCAGATACTTGCTTTTTGTTAAAAGCGACAATTGGACAGGTTCAGAAAGAAGAAGGGGAAAGTGTAATTATATTTCAGAACCGTCCCCCTGGGACAGGGGGAACGCGCTCTGAAATTCTCGGTTACTTTTCGGGAATCTCCTCCAGTGTCTTGGTCAGCAGTTGCCAGAAGGGTTCCACGGAGGCAATCTCGCACCGTTCGCTCGTGGTGTGGGGGCTGCACAGCGTTGGACCGAGGCTCACGGCATCCATATTGGGATATTTGCCGAGGATGACCGAGCATTCCAGTCCGGCGTGGTCAACTTGCACGAGTGCCTCCTTGCCGTTCTGTTCGCGATAGACTTTCTTGAGCAGGTGCAGGGTGGGGCTGTCGGGATTGGGGTCCCAGCCGCCATAGTCGCCACTTAGTTCCACCTTCATGCCGGCCATGTTGAAGCAGCTTTCCAACTGCGTGGCCACATATTCCTTCATGTCTTCACGAGCCGAGCGGGCCAGAATCTTGATGGCCGCCGAGTTGCCCTCGATGTCGATGATGGCCAGATTGCTCGATGTCTCCACCACGTCGGGGTAGGCCGGAATCATGCGCACCACGCCATTATGGCAGGCATAGATGGCATCCACCAGATTGTCTTGAATTTCCTGGGGCACGACGGAGGCCGGTTTGTCGGTGTCTTCCACGAAGAATTCCACTCCGTTCTCAATGCCTTTGAATTCGTCGAGAATGGCCAGTCGCTGTGCTTCGACGAGCTTCTTCAATGGTTCCACCTCGTTTTGCGGCAGTGCCAGCACCACTTCGGCCTTGAAGGGAATGGCGTTGCGCATGTTCCCTCCGTGCCAGGTGGCCAGTCGCGCGTGGTGTGAGGCAATGGCCTTGCGCACCAGTCGCACCATCTCCTTGTTGGCGTTGGCCCGTCCCTCGTTGATTTCCAGTCCGGAATGACCGCCCCGCAGGCCCTTCAGGGTGATGCGTACGGCGCTATCCTCCTTGTTGGGCTCTTCCTTGAAGCCCATGGTGGCCGTGATGTCGATGCCGCCGGCCGAACCGATGACGAACTTGCCCCACGTTTCCGAATCCAGATTCAGATACACGTCGGCGTCGAGCTCGCCCTCAGGCAAGTCGTTTGCGCCATACATTCCCGTCTCCTCGTCACGTGTGATGAGTCCCTCCACGGGGCCGTGTCGCAAGGTCTTGTCCTCCATGATGCCCATGATGGCTGCCACGCCGATGCCGTCGTCGCTGCCCAGCGTGGTGCCTTTGGCATGCACCCATCCGTCCTCGATGTAGGTTTCGATGGGATCAGTCAGGAAGTTGTGTGTGCTGTCGGGAGCCTTCTGCGGCACCATGTCCATGTGTGCCTGCAGCAAGACGGTCTTCCGGTTCTCCATGCCCGGTGTGGCGGGCTTGCGCATTACGATGTTTCCGCCCTTGTCCTGGAAAGCCTCCACGCCGACCCGTTTGGCGAAGTCGAGCAGGAACTGTTGCACTTGGTCCAAGTGTCCCGACGGGCGGGGCACCTGTGTGAGGGCATAGAAGTTGCGCCAGATGGCCTCTGGTTTTAAGTTCTTGATTTCTTCCATAATGTCTATATTTATTTTCCGTAGATTTCTTCCGTGTCCGCTTCTGAGTCACGGGCTTGTGGCTTGTGGCGCTTGGATGTCAGTTCGAGGGCTATCCACGCGTAGATGCCAAGCACCACTACAAGCAGGGTTTGCACCGAATGGACGATGAGCACGAAGTAGAGTGCGTCGTTGGCGCCCACGCCATAGAGAATGAGCATGGTTTTCACGGCGAAGTGCCATGGCCCGGCGCCGTTGGGGGTGGGGACGATGACGGCGATGCTGCCCACGATGAAGGTGACCAGGGCGCACATCAGTCCGAGATGGCTCGTGCCCTCGAAGCAGAAGAAGGTGAGGTAGTAGTGCAGGAAGTAGCAAGCCCAGATGGCGAAAGTGAAGAAGAGGAAGAGCGGAATGTTGCGTACGCCCTTGAGCGAGATGATGCCTTGCCAGATACCGGAGAGGGCGTCTTTCACCTTGTTGTAGAAGGAGAGCCGTCGCAGCAGGTACCACAGCAGGCCCGCCATGGCCACAAGGCATATTGCCGTGACGAGGTAGCCGGTGGCGGTGAACTTGTGTAGGATGGTGTCGAGGCTGGTTCCCGTATGGTCGAAGAAGGTGTTGAACACGGGTATCTGCAGCAGGAACGTGGCCAGCGTGATGAACAGCACGAGCACCGAGTCAATGGCCCGCTCGGTAACCACGGTTCCCAAGGCTTTGGGAAACGACACGCCGTCCCACCGACGTAGCACGCCGCACCGTGCGAACTCGCCTATGCGCGGAATCACCAGGCTGGCCGCATAGCTCAGGAAGATGGCGTTCACGGCCACGTGGGTGCGCGGGTGCTCGCCCACGGGGGCCAGCGTTTGCTTCCATCGCCATCCGCGTATCATCTGGGCCAGTATGCCGAAGGGGAACGAAAGCAACATCCACGACCAGTTCATCTGGTGAAACACGACTTCTTCCACTTGCTTGAAATTGAAGTCGCGATACATCCAATACAGGATGGCACCTCCCAAAAGAAGGGATAGTGCCACCTTGACGATATTGTTTGTTGCTTGCTTAGTGTCCATGTTGGTTGCAAAGATACGGCAAATGTGCGTAATGACAAAGGATTTTCCGCTTTTCTTTGCCTATCCCATGTCGCGCATGGAAAGGCTGATACGGCCTCGTTGCCGGTCGACCCCCACCACGCGTACCCGCACATGCTGGTGGAGGCGTACCACCTCGGAGGGGGATTTGACGAAGCGGTCGGCCATCTGGCTCACATGGACCAATCCGTCTTGATGCACTCCCACGTCGACAAAGGCGCCGAAGGCGGTGATGTTGGTCACGATGCCGGGCAGTTCCATGCCTTCGGCAAGGTCGTCGAGGGTGTGCACGCGTGGGTCGAATTCGAATGCTTCTATCTTTTGTCGCGGGTCCCGTCCCGGTCGTTCTAGTTCGCTGGCTATGTCGCGAAGGGTGGGCATTCCCACCGAGGCCGATACGTAGTGGTTGAGCGGGATGGCCTTTACCTTGTCAGGATGTCCGATCAGGTCGGCCACGCGGCATCCGTTGTCGCGCGCCATCTGTTCGACGAGGGCGTAGCGTTCGGGGTGCACGGCCGAGTTGTCCAGTGGATTCTTTCCTCCGGCGATGCGGAGAAAGCCGGCACACTGCTCGAAGGCGGCCGGTCCGAGGCGGGGCACCTTCTTGAGCTGGCTCCTTGAGGTGAATGGACCGTTAGCCGCACGATAGTCTACGATGTTCTGGGCGAGTGTCGGTCCGAGTCCGCTGACATAGGTGAGCAATTGCTTGCTGGCGGTGTTAACGTCCACGCCCACAGAGTTGACGCAAATCTCCACCGTCGTGTCTAGCGATTTCTTCAGCTTGCGTTGGTCCACGTCGTGCTGGTACTGGCCCACACCGATGCTTTTTGGGTCAATCTTTACGAGTTCGGCCAGCGGGTCCATCAGCCTCCGGCCTATGCTCACGGCGCCGCGCACGGTGACGTCCTCGTTGGGAAATTCTTCCCTTGCGGTCTCCGAGGCCGAATAAATAGACGCTCCATCCTCGGAAACGACGAACGACTGGACCTCGTGTTCGAACTTCAACTGCCGGATGAAGTCGGCAGTCTCGCGCGAATAGGTACCGTTGCCGATGGCGATGGCTTCAAGGCGATATAGGCCGACGAGTCGTGTGATGAGTTTTGCGGCGGTCTGTGGCTGCCGGGCAATGTTCGCCACGTCGTGGTGGAGCAGGTTGCCTTGTGCGTCGAGGCAGACTAGCTTGCAGCCCGTGCGGATGCCGGGGTCGACGCCGAGCACGCGCTTCTGGCCCAAGGGCGGGGCTAAGAGCAGCTGGCGAAGGTTCTCTGCAAAAACGCCGATGGCGTCGTCGTCGGCCTTGTCGCGGCTTGCTGTGTCCATCTCTGTTTCCATCGAGGGCTTGATGAGGCGCTTGTAGGCGTCGGCCGTGGCCTCGTCCACATAGCGGTTGCGGGGGAAGAGGCGTGCGATGCGCGACAGGCATTCATCGTCGTCGGCCGTGATGGTCACCCTCAGAAATCCCTCTTTCTCGCCTCTCCTCATGGCCAGTAGCCGGTTGGAAGGACACTTCTTCAGCGGCTCGCTCCATTCGAAGTAGTCGCGGTATTTTTGTGCGGCATCTTCGTCCTTGTGCTTGGCCACGGCTTTCGACGTGATGACGGCCTCACGCCGGTATACGCTTCTCACGGCCTTGCGCGCCCGCTCGTCGTCGCTCACTTGTTCGGCCACGATGTCCTCGGCTCCCTTGATGGCTTCCTCCACTGATGCGACCTCTCCTTTCACGAAGAGGCGCGCGGCCCCGGCGATGTCCTTGGCAGCGTTGTGCAACATCATGGCGGCCAAAGGTTCCAGTCCACGCTCCCTGGCCACCTGGGCGCGAGTGCGCCGTCGGGGTTTGAAAGGCAGGTAGAGGTCTTCCAGGTCGGCGGCATCCTGGCATCCGGCGATGCGCTGTTGTAGTTCGGGAGTGAGTTTGCCTTGGCCTTCAATCGATTTTAATATGGCTTCCTTGCGCTTTTCCAGTGCCAGCCATTTGTCGTTGCTTTCGGCGATTTGGGCGATTTGAACCTCGTCGAGGTTGCCGGTGCGCTCCTTGCGGTAGCGTGCGATGAACGGGATGGTGGCTCCTTCGGACAAGAGCGTGAGCACTGCGTCAACTCCTTGGGGAGGCAGGTTCAAGATGGAAGCGATTTTCTCTGTTTGTGGATTCATGTCCTATAATGCTAAGCCTGGATATGGGCGTTGTTGTTGCAAGGCGGTCATCCTTGTCGGGAATCCTCCTCGTTGCAGGCGGCAATGGAATCCATCAGATGGTTCCAATCGTCGCCGAATTCGGTCATGGTGTGGTAAAGCAGGTTGGGATGTGCGGCCAGGAGCTCGCTGTCGGGGAGAGGGCCGCTGTTGATGGCAACGGTGAAGATTTGCGCGGCTACGCCCGAGGCAATGCCTAGTGGAGCGTTCTCCACGACGATGGCCTCCCAAGGGTTCAGGTTTCCGGCCCGTCTAAGGCCTGAGAGGTAAGGGTCGGGTGCCGGCTTCCCACGTTTCACGTCATAGGCCGTGGTGATATGGCTCTCGTCGAGATAATCGCAGAAGTCGTCGAGCAGGCGCTCTATGAGCGGGCGCTGCCCACTCCCAGTAACCACGTTCACGCTCCAGCCTGCCTTGGCAATCTTCTGCATGAGTGGAATCACGCCGTCAAAGATTTTGGCTTCTCCCAGCGAGTGGAAGATGCGCGTCTTCTCATCGTATATGGCTTGCGCCTCGTCGAGTGTGATGTCGATGCCCTTTTGTGCTTTTACGAAGCGTCGTATGGTGTCTATGCCGCGTGCTCCCTCGGTAGCATAGGCGTCGGCGCGGGTCATGTTGATGCCGTATTTGGCCATTGATTCCGTCCAAGCTACGGCATGAAGCGGCATACTGTCATAGAGCACGCCGTCCATATCGAAAAGCACGGCCTTGGGACTGAATGCCCCAAAGCCGTGCTCTTTTTTGTAGTTTTCTATTTGTGTCTTCATCTATGTCGCATTGGTACTTACTCCTTGGCCAGCCGTTCTTGGATGGCTTTGCTCTCGGCCTCGTATCCAGGCTTGTTGAGCAGGGCGAACATGTTCTTCTTGTAAGCTTCTACGCCGGGTTGGTTGAACGGGTTGACGCCTTCCAGCAAGCCGCTGATGCCACATGCCTTCTCGAAGAAGTAGATGACCTGGCCGATGTAATACTCGTTGAGTTGTGGTACGCTGAGGCGGATGTTGGGCACACCACCGTCGACGTGAGCCAGACGCGTGCCCAGTTCGGCCATCTTGTTCACCTCGTCCACTCGCTTGCCCTCGAGGAAGTTGAGTCCGTCCAGATTCTCCTCGTCGTGCGGGAAGTCAAGTTCCTCGTTGGGAGTCTCAACAGAGATGACGGTCTCGAAGATGGAGCGCTCGCCATCCTGAATCCATTGGCCCATGGAGTGCAGGTCTGTGGTGAAGTCGCATGCGGCGGGGAAAATGCCCTTGTGGTCCTTGCCCTCGCTTTCGCCATAGAGTTGTTTCCACCATTCGGCAATGTAATGCAGCTTGGGTTGGAAGTTGGCGATGATTTCGATCTTCTTTCCGGCCTGTGTATAGAGGGCTTGGCGGACGGCGGCGTATTGTGCGCTGATATTTTCGGCAAAGGGCACATCGACGCCCGTGGCCTTCTCCATATCGGCGGCACCCTTCACCAACTGTCGGATGTCGAATCCGGCCACGGCGATGGGAAGCAGGCCCACCGGTGTGAGCACGGAGAAGCGTCCGCCCACGTTGTCGGGGATGACGAAGGTCTTGTAGCCTTCCTTGTCGGCGGCGGCCCGTGCGGCCCCCTTGTGTGCATCGGTCACGGCTACGATTACGTCGCGGGCCTCGTCCTTGCCACGCTGTGCCTCGCATTGCTTCTTGAGCAGGCGGAAGGTGAGTGCCGTCTCTGTGGTTGTGCCCGACTTCGAGATGTTGATCACACCAAACTTCTTGCTCTTCAAGTATGTGGTGAGCTCGGCCAAGTAATCTTCACCGATGTTGTTGCCGGCGAAGACGATGTTCGGGCTCTTCGTGTCATCGTTCACCAACCATGCGAAGGCGTTGCCCAAAGCCTCGATGACGGCCCGTGCGCCAAGATAGGAGCCGCCGATGCCTGCAACGACCACCACCTCGCACTTCTGGCGCAGCACGTCGGCTGTAGCCTGCACCTCGTCGAGGAACTCAGGCGTAATCTCGGAAGGCAGGTGCAACCATCCCAGAAAATCGTTGCCAGGGCAAGTGCCCTTTTCCAAGGCCTCTTGGGCCTCCTTCACTTTGGGCTCATAGGCCGTTACGGCATTCTTGTCGAGGAACTGCTCGGCCTTGCTGATGTCTAATGTAATCTGTTTCATTGCTTTATCTGAATGAATCTGTTAAAAGTTTTATCTCTATCTGGGGATTGATGCGCTCATAGAGGATGTTGTAGACAGCATCGAGGATGGGCATGTTGACGTGCATGTGGTGGTTGATTTCCTTCATGCATTTTGTTCCGAAATATCCTTCGGCAATCATTTCCATTTCGATTTGGGCGCTTTTCACCGAGTATCCCTTGCCAATCATCGTTCCGAACGTCCGGTTCCGGCTGAAGTTGCTATAGCCTGTAACGAGTAAGTCGCCTAGATAGACACTGTCGTAGATGTTACGTTCTACAGGATAGACGGCGGTGAGGAAGCGGTTCATTTCTTGGACGGCGTTCGACATGAGCACCGCCTGGAAGTTGTCACCATATTTGAGCCCGTTGCATATTCCGGCGGCGATGGCATAGACATTCTTCAGCACGCTGCTGTATTCGATGCCAATCAAATCGGGCGACGTCTTGGTCTTGATGTAGTTGCTGGCCAGCACGTCAGTGAAGGCCAGGGCCTTTTGCTGGTCGCAACAGCCCACGGTGAGGTAGCTGAGCCGTTCCATGGCCACCTCCTCGGCGTGTGAGGGTCCTCCGATGCAGGCCAAGTTCTCGTAGGGTACGTCATAGACTTGGTGGAAGTATTCCGAGCAAACGAGGTTTTCATCGGGCACGATGCCCTTGATGGCCGTCACGATGAACTTGTCGCGCAGGCTCGTCTTGAGCTTCTTCAAGTGGTTCTTGAGATAGGGCGAAGGCGTGACGAACACCAGTGTGTCGTAAGCCTGTACGATGGTGTTGATGTCGGATGCGAAGAAGATTTCGTCGACATTGAACCTGGCGCCCGTCAAATAAGCCGGGTTGTGGCCCAGTCGCCGGAAGTCGTCAATGCGGTCGTCGCGCCGCATATACCATCCGATGTGGTGGGTGTGTCCCACCACAATCTTGGCGATGGCCGTGGCCCAGCTTCCGCCTCCGATGATGGCAATTCGTCCGACGTTGTACATTTCCCTTGCTTCCTGGTGTGGTCGTTATTGTTGTGCCTTGGCTCTGTCAATCCATTGCTGGAATTGCTCCAACGTGGGCTTCTCGTAGCCGAGTTTGTATTTCTTCACCACCTCGCCGAGTTTTTGCTGCAACCCCTGTGCCTTTTGCTCGCGAATGTCGCCGATGAGGTTGAATCCGGCCTTTCTGAGCACATATACCCAGTCTTCGGGCACGCCCAGTGCGGCCCATTCCTTGACCGAGCTTTGCGGGATTTTCACTTCCGGCTTCAGTTGCGGGAAGAGCATTATCTCCTGGATGAACTCGTTGGCCGTCATAAGCATCACGAGACGGTCGATACCGATGCCGATGCCCGACGTTGGGGGCATGCCATATTGCAGCGCGCGGAGGAAGTCATGGTCGATGACCATCGCCTCGTCGTCACCCTTGTCGGCCAGTTTCATCTGGTCGACGAAGCGTTGCTCCTGGTCGATGGGGTCGTTCAACTCCGAGTAGGCGTTGGCCAGTTCCTTGCCGTTGACCATCAGTTCGAAACGCTCGGTAAGCCCGGGCTTTGAGCGGTGCATCTTGGTGAGCGGGCTCATCTCTACGGGATAGTCGGTAATGAAAGTGGGCTGGATGAAACTGCCCTCGCAATACTCGCCGAAGATTTCGTCGATGAGCTTGCCTTTGCCGAAACTCTCGTCGACACTTTCCATCTTGAGCTTGTTCACGGCGATATCGCGTATTTCTTCCTCGGTCTTTCCATCGAGGTCGTACCCCGTCTTCTCCTTAATGGCCTCAAGGATGGGAAGCCGGCGGAAGGGAGCCTTGTAGCTGATGACCTTCCCGTCAGGATAGGCCACCTCGGGCTTTCCGTTGACGGCGGTACAGATGGTCTCAAGCATTTGCTCGGTGAAAGACATCATCCAGTTATAGTCCTTATAGGGCACATAGAGCTCCATGCAAGTGAACTCGGGGTTGTGCGTCTTGTCCATGCCCTCGTTGCGGAAGTTCTTGCCGATTTCATATACGCCCTCGAAACCTCCCACGATGAGGCGTTTCAGATAGAGCTCGGTGGCGATGCGCATGTACATGTCGATGTTGAGCGCATTGAAGTGGGTGATGAATGGCTTGGCACTGGCACCTCCCGGTATATTTTGCAGGATGGGTGTTTCTACCTCGGTGTATCCTCTGTCGTCAAAGAATTTGCGCATGGTACGCAGCACGGTGGCCCGCTTGAGGAACGTGTCCTTGACGCCGTCGTTAACGATGAGGTCTACATAGCGTTGGCGTGCGCGTAGTTCGGGATCGTCGAATTTGTCATAGGCCACACCATCCTTGTATTTCACGATGGGGAGTGGGCGGAGGCTCTTGCAGAGAAGGGTGATTTCCTGAGCGTGTACGCTGATTTCTCCGGTTTGCGTCTTGAAGACGAATCCTTTCACGCCAATGATGTCGCCGATGTCGAGCAACTTCTTAAATACCTTGTTATAGAGGTCCTTGTTCTCTCCCGGACAGATGTCGTCGCGCGTGATGTAGACCTGTATTCGTCCCTTGCTGTCCTGTATCTCGGCAAAACTGGCCTTGCCCATGATGCGCCGGGTCATCATCCGTCCGGCGATAACCACTTCGCGCTTCTCTCCATCGCTGTATTTCTGCCTGATATCGTCACTATAGGCCGATACGGGGAATTCGGCGGCGGGGTAGGGGTCTATGCCCATGGCCCGGAGTTCCTGTAGACTCTGGCGGCGGATAATCTCTTGCTCACTTAACTCTAAAATATTCATGGTCTATGATTCGAAATTTTTCTTTTTGTATGCAAAGATACGAAATAAATTAGAAAGTCATTGCCTTTTTAGCTTTTTTATGGATGAGGAGCGGGAAAAACGATTGTGCACATTTCCTCCCCATTGTCTTGCTGAGGCTTGCCTTGTTCGTGTCGTGAGACGATGGTATATGGGTGCTCCACCATCCCGCGAAGTCTATTCGAACACTTCCTCGATGCCGTTGATGTTGACCGTGTTGTCCTCTTTCACGCATGGGTCGTACTCCTCGGGCAGTTCGAATTTGGCCATGGGGTCGAATCCGAGGCTCCGGTCAGCATAAACCTTTTTCATGAATATGGCCCAGATGGGCAGTGCCATGGTTGCGCCCTGTCCCATTTTCATGCTGTCAAAGTGAATGTCGCGGTCCTCTCCGCCCACCCATACGCCCGATACGAGCTGTGGCGTGAAGCCCATAAACCATCCGTCGCTGTTGTTGTTGGTCGTGCCCGTCTTGGCTCCGATGTCCCCTTCCATCTTGTATCGGTAACGCAGCCTGCCGGCCGTTCCTCCATCAACGACGCCTTGAAGCAGGACGAGCATCTTGTTTGCGCAGTCGGCGTTGATGACCTCGCTCATGCGTGGCTGGAAGTTGGCTACCACGTTGCCCTCGTTGTCCTCGATGCGGCGTACGAAGAGCGGTGCACAACGTATGCCATGATTAGCGAATGTAGTGTATGCGCTCACCATTTCGCCCACCGACACCTCACAGGGCCCCAGGCAGAGTGCCATCGACGGGTGTATGTTGGGGTTGTTGATGCCGTAGTCATGCAGCATTTGCACGAACTGTCTCGGGTTGAGTTTGCTCATGAGGTAGGCTGAAACCCAGTTGTTGCTTTGTGCCAATCCCCATTTCAGCGTCACCATCTGCCCGTATCGTGCGTGGCTTGCGTTTCTTGGCGTCCACCATTGCCCGGCCACCTTGTAGGATTTCTGCACGTTGGGTACGTGGTCGCAGGGCGAGAATCCGTTTTCCATGGCGAGCGAGTAGAGGAAGGGCTTGATGGTGGAACCCACCTGCCGTCTTCCGCCCATGACCATGTCGTACATGAAGTGGGTATAGTCGAGTCCTCCAACATAGGCCTTCACGTCACCGGTCTTGGGGTCCATGCTCATGAATCCGGCGCGGAGGAACTTCTTGTAATAGCGTATGGAGTCGAGTGGCGACATGAGTGTGTCGATATCGCCGTGGTAGGTGAATACGCTCATGTCGGTGGGTCGTCTGAAAGCGTGCCTGATTTCCTCGTCGCTATATCCTGCGGCCCGCATGTTCCGGTATCGCTCGCTTTGCGTCACGGCGCGGCTCATGATGCTTCTCACCTCCTTGGGCTTGAGGTTTCCGCTGAAAGGCGCGTTGGGCTTGTTCTGGTTCTCCTTGTCGAAAGCTGGCTGCAGGAATCTGGCTACGTGCTGGTATACAGCCTCCTCAGCGTATTTCTGCATTCTGCTGTCAATGGTGGTGAATACTTTGAGCCCATCCGAGTAGACGTTGTATGGTGTGCCATCCTTTTTGAAGTTCTTGTTGCACCATCCATAGAGAGGGTCGCTGTCCCAAGCTATGCTGTCGTAGACAAATTGCGCTTGGTTCCATGAGGGATAGTTCTTGCGGTCGGGGCGTTTGGCCATCATGTATTGGCGCAGGAATTCCCGGAAGTACACGGCCGATCCGTCCTTGTGGTCGATGCGGTGGAAGTTGAGCGTTAGTGGCTGAGCCTTGGCCGAGTCGTATTCCTCTTGTGCCAGGTAGCCAGCCTTCCTCATTTGTCCGAGCACCACGTTCCTCCGGTCTCGACAGCGGTCGGGGTAGCGTACGGGGTTGAAGAGCGATGGATTTTTGCATAATCCCACGAGCGTGGCGGCCTCGTCGAGAGTCAGGTCTTTGGGCTCCTTATTAAAATAGGTGTTGGCCGCGGTCTTGATGCCTACGGCGTTGTGCAGAAAGTCGAAGTAGTTCAGATAGAGTGCAATGATTTCCTCCTTGGTATAGTTGCGTTCCAGCTTGATGGCAATCACCCATTCAATGGGCTTTTGCAGGAGTCTTTCGGTGGTGCTGTGCGCGGTTTTCGAATAGAGCTGCTTGGCCAGTTGCTGTGTGATGGTGCTTCCTCCGCCCGCATTGGCCTGCCCAAGGATGCCGCGCTTGATGACGGCACGTCCCAGTGCACGGAAGTCAATGCCGCTGTGTTCGTAGAATCGCACGTCCTCGGTGGCCACGAGCGCATGCACCAAGTAGGGTGATATTTTGCTGTATGGAATCACGATGCGGTTTTCCTTGTTCATGTTCCACGTACCCATCACCTTGCCGTCGGCCGAATAGACTTGGGTGGCAAAGCGGTTGATGGGGTTCTGCAAGTCGGCGATGTCGGGCATGTAGCCAATCCATCCGCGCCAGATGGCGACGAAGGCCAGGGCGGCGAGTCCGACCATGACGACCAGCGAGCCCCAAAGGAAATGTATAAACGCTCTTCTCATTCTTCTGCAAATTTACAACTATTTTTCGATTTTCAACCTTTATCTCAAAAATAATGTGTAACTTTGGGGGCAAAAAGGAAAGACCAAACCCCAACATCAATGGAAAAACATAACTTTGTGACGATTTCCGACCTCTCGAAGGAGAAGGTGCTCTATCTGCTCGAGATGGCCCGTGAGTTCGAACTTCACCCCGATCGCGAGTTGCTCAAGGGCAAGGTGGTAGCTACGCTCTTCTTCGAGCCGTCCACACGAACTCAGCTCAGCTTCCAGACGGCCGCCAATCGCCTTGGCGCGCGTGTTATAGGATTCGCCGATGCCAAGACTTCGAGCACGACCAAGGGCGAAACATTGAAGGATACGATCCTCATGGTGAGCAACTATGCCGACATCATCACCATGCGGCATTATATCGAGGGAGCCGCCCAGTATGCTAGCGAGGTGGCCCCGGTGCCCATTGTCAACGCCGGCGATGGTGCTCATATGCACCCCTCGCAGTGTCTGCTCGACCTCTATTCCATCTACAAGACTCAGGGCACGCTTGAGAACCTGAATATCTATCTCGTGGGCGACCTGAAGTACGGGCGCACCGTGCACTCGCTCATCATGGCCATGAGGCACTTCAATCCCACTTTTCACTTCGTGGCGCCAAAGGAACTGGCTATGCCCCAGGAGTACAAACTCTATTGCAAGGAGCATGGAATCAAGTACCAGGAGCATACGGCTTTCAATGAGAAGGTGATTGCTGACGCCGACATCCTTTATATGACGCGTGTGCAGAAGGAGCGCTTCAGCGACCTCATGGAATATGAGCGTGTGAAGAACGTCTACATCCTGCGCAACGACATGCTCGCCCATGTGAAGCCCAATATGAAAATCCTGCATCCCCTGCCGCGCGTAAGCGAGATAGCCTATGACGTAGACGCCAATCCGCACGCTTACTACATCCAGCAGGCTAAGAATGGACTTTACGCACGCGAGGCCATCTATTGCTACTGTCTTGGAATCACCCTCGACGACGTGAAGAACGATAAGACGATTATTACACCGGCCTTCTGAGTCGGAAAGAACAGAATACGCTATTATGGGAAAGAAAGAATTATTGGTGTCGGCCATTGAAAACGGCACCGTCATAGACCACATACCCGCCGAAAAGACCTTTCAAGTGGTGAATCTGCTCGGGTTGCAAAATGCCTCCGAACCCGTCACCATCGGTTTCAACCTGCCCTCGAAGAAGGTGGGCAAGAAGGGGATTATAAAGATTTCCAACAAGTTCTTCACCGACGAGGAGGTGAATCGGCTGAGTGTGGTGGCTCCGAAAATTGTGCTCAACGTCATCCGCGACTATGAGGTGGTGGAGAAGAAAACCGTGGAAACGCCCGACGAGTTGCGGGGTATCGTGAAGTGCAACAATCCCAAGTGCATCACCAACAACGAGCCCATGGCCACCGTCTTCAACGTGGTCGACAAGGAGCGGGGTGTCCTGAAGTGCCGCTATTGCGACAAGGAGCAAGATATCAACAAGGTGGAACTGTGCAAGTAAAAATCGTTCCCTTTCCTTTGCATATCAGGAAAAAAGAAGTAATTTTGCACGCAGATTGAACAAAAAGGGAATATTAGTTTCAAAATAACACTTTTACAAACATGAGAAAGGATCAGGAAATATTCGATCTTATCGAGCAGGAGCACCAACGCCAGTTGCGCGGCATGGAGCTGATTGCATCGGAAAACTTCGTCAGCGACGAGGTGATGCAGGCCATGGGCTCATGCCTCACCAACAAGTATGCCGAGGGGCTGCCTGGCAAGCGGTACTATGGCGGATGCTATGTTGTCGACCAGGTGGAGAACCTCGCCATAGAGCGGGTGAAGAAGGTCTTTGGTGCCGAGTTCGCCAACGTGCAACCTCACTCGGGCGCACAGGCCAATCAAGCCGTGCTGCTGGCCGTGCTTAAGCCCGGTGACACCTTCATGGGGCTCGACCTAGACCAGGGGGGACACCTTTCTCATGGCAGCGAGGTCAACACCTCGGGCATTCTCTATCATCACATCGGATACACGCTCAACCGTGAGACGGGGCGCGTGGACTATGACGAGATGGAGCGCCTTGCCCTGCAGAACAAGCCGAAACTCATTATCGGTGGCGGCTCGGCCTACAGCCGCGAATGGGACTACGAGCGTATGCGCAAGATTGCCGACGAGGTGGGAGCACTGTTGATGATTGACATGGCTCATCCTGCCGGACTCATTGCTGCCGGACTGCTCGAAAACCCCGTGAAATACGCACACATTGTGACCACCACCACGCACAAGACGCTTCGCGGGCCACGCGGAGGCGTAATCCTGATGGGCAAGGACTTTGATAATCCCTGGGGATATACCACAAAGAAGGGTGTCGTGAAGAAAATGTCGCAATTGCTCAACTCGGCTGTCTTCCCTGGAAACCAGGGAGGTCCACTGGAGCACGTCATTGCAGCAAAGGCCGTGGGCTTCGGCGAGAACCTGCTGCCAAGTTGGAAGGAGTATGCCCAGCAGGTGAAGACCAATGCCGCCGTATTGGCTCAGGACCTCATCGACCGGGGCTTTGGCATCGTGAGCGGTGGCACCGACAACCACTCCATGCTGCTCGACCTGCGCACCAAGTATCCCGACCTTACCGGCAAAGTGGCCGAGACCGCACTTGTAGCCGCCGACATCACCGTGAACAAGAACAAGGTGCCTTATGACGAGCGTTCGGCATTCCAGACCTCGGGCATCCGCCTCGGTACGGCCGCCATGACAACGCGCGGCGCCAAGGAGGACATGATGCACCTCATTGCCGATCTTATTGACGAGGTGTTGCGTGATCCCGAGAACGATCAGGTCATCGCTCGTGTACGTGAAAAGGTGAACGACACGATGAAGGCTTATCCTCTCTTCGCTTATTAAAAGCGCGGGGCGTCCTCTCTGCCGTCCCGTGTCGTATGACGGGGGGTGACAGAGGATGTTGTCGGATTTTAAAAAAGGAAAGGACCGCACTGGACAATGCTCCGGTGCGGCCCTTTTCCTTTTTCATTTTAGTGGACACGGAGAGGGTGGGAAGCCCCTCCTGTTGTCACTTGCCTATCATGACTTTCTTCTTCCCCACAATGTAGACTCCTCTAGACAGCCCTTCCTTGGCAGGCAGTTTACGCCCTTGCAGGTCGTAGATGTCCTTGAGGCGTTCGTCCTCGGCGTGCCCGATTGTCGGTATGTCCGTGCTTTGGTCGATGTCGAAGCATAGGTTCTGCACGTTTCCGGTGTATTGCTTGTTACTGCTCAGGAAGGTGATGTAGAGCTTTTTCTCCCCCTTGGTCATCGTTTTCGTAGTTACCGAGTATGGAGTATACTTCTGCCAGTCGCCTGTATTTAGGATGTCAAAGGTGTGCTCGAGTTCCACGTCTCCCGTTGCCGTGTCGGTGAGTTTCAGCCTAAGTTGGAAGTCGCTGCGCTTCGTTGCGGCCTCGAAGTTGATGACGTATGTGGCCTCGGTGGTGTTGTACAGGTCGAAGACCAATTGGTCGTTGTGGCTGAAGCTGTCGGCCTTCCCGTCCTTGATGGTAGCCTTCTTGCGTCCGTCGTCGGCCATGGTGATAGTACCCTTTTCCAGGTTGGCGTTTTTCACGGGAATCTTCACGTAGTCCTCATACGGGTCGATGTATTCCACGTCGCCTTCCGTTGTTCCCCCCTCGTTTTGATCGGCGGTGATGTTGGCCACGAGTCCGTTCAGATAGCGTTCCAGGTTGGTATATCCATCACTTCCCACGGTGTTTCCATCGTCAGGATCGTCGGGGTCCAGGTTGTGCATGTCTTCCCAGTTGTCGTCCATACCGTCGCCGTCGGAGTCGATATACGATCGGGTCTTCTTCAGTTCCGGCCACGGGCTCCAGTCGTCGGGAGCTCCCTCGGGCCTCAAGTCGTATGGAGAGTCGATGATTCCAGGCATGTCGCCGTCGCCCTTTCCCGTATAGGTTGCGGTGCGGTTGGTCACGTCGGATACGACGAGGTTGTCCACGTCGTCGCGCAAGATGCAGCATCCGGCATATTTCAGCACTTTCTCGTAAGCTTTCTCGGCCGTGTGTGTGGTGACCTGCAGAAATCTGAGAGGCGTGTCGAGTTTCATCGTGTCGCGTGTAGTCCGGTTGTATCCCCAACTGTCAGAGGCGATTTGCTGGTAGATTCCCATGTCCCAGTTGTTGTCGGCCAGTGCGGGGTAGTCGGGATTCCGGTTTCCATCGACGAAGTATTTTCCCCAGATATGGTAGCTCCCGTCCGTCGGCTTTGTGGCCACTCCGATACCGCAGATGCGGTAGGCCAGCGGCTTCCGGCTTCCTGTGGCTCGAGCGTCGGTGCCTGGTCCGGGCTTGTAGTAATTGTTCACAATGTTCACCTTCATGCCCTCGCCACCGTAACATCCGTTTCCTGCCCAATTGTAGATCACATTGTTGCGGAAGTCCGTGGTGTCTTGTTGTACATATTTAGGTCGGTTTCCGAAGCGTGGCGTCCTCGAGTCGTGGTGGGCTATCAGGTTGTGGTGGTAGGAGGCGCCCTTTCCGCCCCAGTTTCCTCCATATCCGTGAGCCGACTTGGCGTGCGTGCTGTTGCGCAGGCTCTGTGCGATGAGGCACCATTGCACGGTCATGTGCTCGTTGCCGTAGACCGAGCAGCATTCGTCTACGCTCCACGAGATGGAGCAGTGGTCCACGATGACGTCCCGTCCGTCAAATCCTCCTAGTCCGTCGGGTTCTCCTCCCGAGGTGTCGCTACATCGGAAGTGCATGTATCTTACGATGACGTTGGGTGCCGAGATGGTGAAGTCCCAGTCGGCCAGGCAGATGCCCATGCCGGGAGCCGTTTGTCCGGCGATGGTGACGTCCCCGTTTTTCAGTTTCAGTTGCGATTCCAGATGAATGGTTCCGCACACGTCGAAGACGATTACGCGCGGCCCCGACTGCTCGCAGGCCCATCGGAAGGATCCCTTTCCCGAGTCGTTCAGATTGGTTACGTGGTACACTTTGCCTCCACGTCCGCCCGTGACATATCGTCCGTAGCCTTCGGCACCGGGGAAGGCGGGCGTCTTTTCCCTTTGCTCTTGGGCTGATGTCGGCGCGGCGCCAAGAATCAGTACGAGAGGAAGGAGAATCAGGTTCTTTTTCATTTTTTGATTTGTAGAGAATAATTCGATGGGCAAAGTTACGGTTTATTCGCCTTCCGAGTGTGGAATATCGTTCGGTTATGGGCTGATAATCGTCCGTCCCTCTCTTTCTCCACCATGTGTGACATGTGTGGAAGGAGCGTGGAGGTTTCGTAGCCTGGTGTCGTGTGGCAAATCCGTGGTGTTGGCAGGGCTTGCCCGTCTCTTATTCGGAACCGATATAGAGGAAGACCATGCCTAGGAGCACGAGGGCCAGGTCGACCAACTTCGACTTGAGATTCTTCTCGTGGAAGACGGCCGCTCCGAAGAGGAAGCTCACCACCACGCTTCCGCGCCTCACCATGCTTACGATGCTAATCATGGCGCCCGGCAGGCTGAGGGCGTAGAAGTAGACAAAGTCGGCCGCGCTGAGGAAGACGGAGATGCCCACGATGGTCCAGTGCCAGTGGAAGCGTGTCTGGGGAAAGAGCGGGCGTCCGCCACGGAATCGTGCGAAAGGCTTGAACAGTGCGATGAGCAGCACCCCGCCCATCATCAGCATCTGATAGAAGTTGTACCAGCTCTGCACTTCCATCTTGTCTAGTCCCACGCCTCCGTTGGCCGGACTGGCCATGAGATATTTGTCGTAGAGTCCGCTCACGGCACCGAGGGCCGCCGCCAGTATGAGGAAGAAAATCCACTTGTTGTGCTCAAAGTCGATGCCCTCCTTCTTTCCGCTTCGCGAGAGCATGAGGAACGACGCCACGGCCAGCGCCACGCCGGTCCACTGCCATCCGTTGAGCCGCTCGCCGAACACCAGCAATGCTCCCACGAGCACCATCACGGGGCGTGTGGCGTTGATGGGGCCCACGATGGTGAGGGGCAGGTGCTTCATGGCAAAGTAGCCGAACACCCAACTTGAAAGTACGATGCAGCTTTTCAGCAGGATGTATTTGTGTGCGTCCCATCCGCCCCGTCCCACGAGGAAGATGGTGTTGTCGAGCACGTGGGTGTTGTAGCTCAGCAGGATGAGGGGCATGAAGATGAGCGTGGAGAACAGCGTGTTGAGGAAGAGCACGGTAATGACGGCGTTGTCTTGCAGGGCCTCCTTCTTGAAGGCGTCATAGAATCCCAGCAGGGCCGCCGAGAGAAAAGCTAAGGCTAACCACATTTTCTTTATCTATAATTTTATATATAATAAGTCGCATTCAGTCTGTCCAATCATCCCATACCGTCAGGCTGGTTGTTCGTCAGCCAGCGTCCGTTCCGCGTCCGGCCCGTCCCTTTGAGCCAGGTCCGCTTCGGGTGGGTATTCCACGTTTTCCAGGAAGAGGGCGTGGGCCGGCATGCTCTCGCCGGCGTCGCTGCGTGTGCCGTGCGCCACGACCCTTGTGAAGTCGTCGAGGGAAATCTTGTGGCGTCCCAGGTCGACGAGCGTCCCCACGACGGCCCTCACCATGTTGCGCAAGAACCGGTTGGCGGCAATCTCGAAGCACCACGCCCCTTGTCCCAGGTCAATCCACCGGGCCTCGTAGATGTCGCAGAGCATGGATGTGTTGTCGGCCCCCGTCTTGCAGAAGGCCGTAAAGTCGTGCTGTCGCTTCAGCACCTCGCATCCCCGTTCCATGAGTCCGAAGTCGAGCTGGAAGTTCATTTGCAGGGAGTAGTGCCTTAGGAAGGGGCTTTTCTTCGTATGGATGTAGTATCGGTAGGTGCGGCGGTATGCGCTGAAACGCGCATGCATGCCGTCCCCCACGGGCTCTATGCGTTGCACGGCGATGTCTCTTGGCAGCACGCGGTTGAGCCGGTAGGCCAGCTGTGCCGTCGCGTCGCCGCCGAGGCGGTCCGTCGTGTCGAAGTGCGCCACCATGTGCCGTGCGTGCACCCCCGCGTCTGTGCGTCCTGCTCCCACCACCGTCGTGTCTGTGCGTAGCAGCAACGACAGGGCCCGCTGCAATTCGGCCTGCACGCTGTTGCCGTTGGGCTGCACCTGCCAGCCATGGTAGGCCGTGCCGTCGAAGGACAGATGTATGAAATATCTATGCATAAAAGATCCCAATTGGGCTGCAAAGTTACAAAATCTTTAAGAGATTTTTTGTAAATCGACGGAAATAATGTAATTTTGCGAACGGATTATTACATTTAACCATGCAGAACTTTTTTAAAGGCTTGGGCATCGCCCTCGTCACGCCGTTCACCAAAGGAGGTGAAGTAGACTATCCCGCACTGGCCCGACTGGTGGATTATCAAATCAACAATGGAGCCGACTTCCTGTGCATCTTGGCCACCACCGGCGAGGCACCATGCCTCACCCGCGATGAGAAGGATCGCATCACCCAGGTGGTGAAAGACGTGAACAAAGGCCGTGTGAAGATTCTGAAGTATTGTGGAGGCAACAATACCCGCGCCGTCATTGACGAGATGCAGTCTACCGATTGGTCGGGCATCGATGGCATCTTGAGCATTTGTCCCTACTATAACAAGCCGTCGCAGGAAGGACTCTACCAGCACTTCAAGGCTATTGCCCAGGCAAGTCCGCTGCCCTTGGTGCTCTACAACGTGCCCGGACGCACCGGCGTGAACATGAAGCCCGCCACCACCGTGAGGCTGGCCAAGGACTTCCCTAACATTGTGGCCGTGAAGGAAGCCTCGGGGTCACTGGAGCAGGTGGACGAAATCATCAAGAACAAGCCCGACAACTTTGACGTCATCAGCGGCGACGACGCGCTCACCTTCTCTATGGTTGCCAGCGGGGCGGCAGGCGTCATCTCCGTCATCGGAAACGCGCTGCCCAAGCAGTTCAGCCGCATGATCAGACTCGAGTTCCGCGGAGAGTACGAGCCCGCGCGGAAGATACACCACATGTTTACCGAGCTTTATAGTCTGCTCTTCGTTGACGGGAACCCCGCAGGATGCAAGGCCCTGCTCAATGATATGGGTTTCATTGAGAACGTGCTACGGCTACCCCTCGTGCCCACCACCATCACCACCAAGGAGAAAATGGCCGCTATCCTCAAGGAGTTGCAATTGAGATAGTCCGATATGGCAGAAGAGCGCAGGGTGATACACGAGATCACGCCCTTGATGGGCAAGGACGTGCTCTACATTGCCGACCGGCACAAGAAGGAGTTTACTTACCCCATACACAGCCACGAGGTCTTCGAGCTGAACTATGTGGAGCATGCGGCCGGTGTAAGGCGCATTGTGGGCGACTCGCAGGAGGTCATAGGCGATTATGACTTGTGCCTCATCACCTCGCCCACCTTGGAGCACGTGTGGGAGCAATACCAGTGCAAGAGTGACGACATCCGTGAAATCACCGTGCAGTTCGACTTCAGCTTGGCCGAAAACACGCTCTTCGGGCGCAACCCCTTTGCCAGCATCACGCGGATGATGAGGGAGGCGCGAAAGGGGTTGGCCTTCCCCCTCGACGCCATCATGAGCGTCTATTCCAAGCTCGACACGCTCAGCACGATTAAGGACGGGTTCTACGCGGTCTTGCAGTTCCTGTCCATACTCTATGAGTTGTCCAAGTGCGACGGAGCCCGCACCCTCGCCACGTCGAGCTACGCCAAGGTGGCTGACGACGATGACAGCCGGCGCGTGCTGAAGGTGAAGGAATACATCGCCAGCAACTACATGTACGAGCTCTCGCTTCCCGTACTGGCCGGAATGGTCGGGATGAGCGCCAGCGGGTTCAGCCGCTTTTTCAAGCTCCACACGGGCAAGAACTTGAGCGAGTACATCATCGACATCCGGCTGGGCCACGCCTCGCGATTGCTTGTCGACACGCTGATGAACGTGAGCGAGATTTGTTTCGAGTGTGGATTCAACAACTTGAGCAACTTCAACCGCATCTTTCGCAAGCGCAAGGGATGCAGTCCTTCGGCCTTCCGGGAAAATTATCGCAAGACGCGCATCATCATCTGATTTTATTTGTTTCCCTCCACAGGGTCACGATGGGTGGTGGGGGGAAGTCCCTTTTTCGTACACATTCCTTAAACTCCCTTTTTCAAAATGCCGGAATATGAGGTTCCAAGTGACATTTTGAAAGGATTATCCATGGGCAGACTTACAACTTTGTAAAGAAGAGCGAAAAGAGGTGCGGGGGTTGCAAGAAGTCCGTTTAGAGGCTCTCGGAACGGCCTTCTTAGGGCCTTTTAAATGGCTTTCCGAGAAGTTCAGAAAGGCACTTTCACATTGCAAGTTTGCCCTAGAGGAAATCTTTGACGGAAAACTTTATGATGTAAAAGAGCCTTTGTCAATTTTGCTTGATCGTGTTGAGAGTTTCGCCATTGGCATTCTTCATACCTGTCCATGCGCTTACAATGTAACCAATGCCCTGTTGATGGGTGGGCGCAACCAACAAGCGGACGGCTGTTATCTGATGAAGTGCATCGGAGTCCAGGGGAGATCCCGCTCCGGCTTGTCGGTGGTCTGAATGTTGTGGAACTTCTTGAGCATCCACGCCATGTTGTGGGCAAGGGTGCGCATGGTCTGCATGCCCTCGACGTCCTGGGCGGCCTGCCCCTTCTCGCGGCCATAGGCGATGTTCCAGTACTGTGACGTTACGATTGGCATGTTGCACATCTCGAACATCATATTCATGGTTTGGTAGGCCACGTCGGCTCCGCCACGACGGCAGACGCAGACGTTGGCCACTGGCTTATATTGGAATGCGGCGCCATTGCTGTAGAGCAGCCGCTGGATCAATGCCAGCGCGCTTGCGTTGGGCACTCCAAAATATACCGGTGCGCCGAAAACGAAAGCATCGGCATCCGTTGCCTTTGCGGAAATCTTGTTGGTGATGTCGTCATCGAAGACACAGCGGTGCTCGTCAGGGTGGTTCTTGCACCAGTTGCAGGCTATGCAGCCGCGGACAGGCTTGGCGCCAATCTCGATGAGTTCGGTCTCAATGCCGTCCTTCTCCAATGTCTTCTGGACCTCGCTAAGAGCGATAAAAGTGTTCCCGTTGCGGCGCGGGCTTGCACTGACTAATAATACTTTCATAATGTCCTTTGTATGATCAATGTTTTTGCAAAGATAATATTTTAAATTGGAAATGGGAAAATAAAGGCTGCCATTATTTGACTGCCTCTTGTTTCAATCTTATAATATCGTGAGGCGTGGCGCCTTATTGCTTTCTTTCGTCCGTCTCCGCCTTACAATGTAAGATTCTTGCCATGTCCACTTTTCCAGCAGCAGTTGCCTACTTTTTAAGGAATAGTGCCAACCAAGTCAGGAAACAAGTAAAG
>CAYQUN010000019.1:0-32503 GCA_964420715.1 uncultured Prevotella sp.
GCCAAGGTGATCAACCTCGACAAGGAGGCCGAGCCCGACATCTACGGCGCCATCACTCGCGACGCCCTGCTCGAGAACGTCACGGTGGACGAGAACGGAAAGATTGACTTCACCGACAAGAGCGTCACCGAGAACACCCGCGTGAGCTATCCCATCTACCACATCCACAACATCCAGCGTCCTGAGAGCGAGGGTCCTGCCGCCAAGCAGGTCATCTTCCTTTCGGCCGATGCCTTCGGCGTGCTGCCTCCTGTGAGCATCCTGAATGCCGAGCAGACCAAGTACTACTTCCTGTCGGGCTTCACGGCCAAACTCGCCGGAACCGAGCGTGGCATCACCGAGCCCACGCCGACCTTCTCGGCTTGCTTCGGACAGGCTTTCCTTGAACTGCATCCTACCAAGTATGCTGAGGAACTGGTGAAGCACATGGAGAAGAGTGGTGCCAAGGCTTACCTGGTGAACACGGGTTGGAATGGTACCGGCAAGCGCATCTCCATCCGCGATACTCGTGGCATCATCGACCGTATCCTGGATCACGAGATCGACAAGGCTCCTACGAAGACCATTCCTTACTTCAACTTCGTCGTGCCTACGGAGCTTGAGGGTGTGAACAAGGACATCCTGGATCCGCGCGACACTTACAACGATGCTTCGGAGTGGGATGTCAAGGCCAAGGATCTGGCTGCACGCTTCATCAAGAACTTCAAGAAGTATGAGGGCAACGAGGCTGGCAAGGCTCTGGTGGCCGCTGGTCCGCAGCTCTAAAGATAGAGAAAACCTTTGCGATATAGAGGGACGCATCCAAGTGATGCGTCCCTCTTTCTTTTTCCCCTGTTGGGCTGGCACGTGTCTGTCTAACGGGGTGAGGTTGCTAAATAATCTTGAAATAAAAAAATCATAACCGCTTATAGTCAAGCAGTTATGATTTCATTTTGTGCGCCCGACAGGACTCGAACCTGCACTGCCGAAACAACTAGATCCTAAGTCTAGCGCGTCTACCAATTCCGCCACGGGCGCAATAAGATTGCACAAAGGTACTGATTATTTTTGGAACAACCAAACTGAAAGGAAAGATTTTCACGTCCGCATGGGAGTTCACGGGCATTAAAGGGAGAGACGCCCCCCTGTCGATGACTTCTTTCAGGCCGACACCCGATGGCGTGAGTATGGGCGGACCTTCCCCGAGGCCGTCTTTTCCCAGGCCTGAACGAATTGGGGCTCCATCGCCAAGTGGATGGAGCCCCAATATTATATATCCTTATTTCTCCCGGCTGAGATACTTGTAGTATTCCGTAGCGGCCAGGAGGAAGGCTCCCACGCCGAAGTTGGCCTGCGAGCGCGCGCCGACCTGTTGCCCCGGAATAGCCCGTTCGCCGATGGGCTGCACATAGCCCACGCTGCCATCGGGCTGCACGGCCACCCGCATCAGGTAGAGCCACCCGCGGTGAGCCACCTTTCCATAGTCGGCCTCGGAGAGCAGGCCGTGGTTGATGCCCCAATAGAGTCCATAGGTGAAGAATCCCGTCCCGCTGGTTTCCCGGCCGGGAGCCTGCTCGGGATCCATCATCGAGCGGGTCCAGTATCCGCCCGGTTGCTGCAATGGCGCCACGGCGGCGGCCAGCCGTTGGAATTTCTTCACGAAGAAGTCATAGTGGCGATAGGTCTTGGGCATGTCGGACAACACCTTGGCCAGTCCGGCGAGCACCCATCCGTCTCCGCGGGCCCAGAAGTCCTTCTGCCCGTTTCGCGTCTTGTGTTTGGGATAGACATACTTGCCGTCACGGAAGTAGAGTCCGGTCTCCTTGTCGAGCATGATGCTGTCGCTATAGAGAATGTTCTCGTAGAGCTTGTCCAGGTATTTCTCATCTCCCGTCATCTTGTACATTTTCGTCATCACCGGCATCACCATGTACAGGGCGTCGGCCCACCACCAGTAGTCGTGTTGGGGGCTGTCGGCCTCATATCCCATGACCTCGATGGCCCGTTTCACACGTGGGTCGGCCATCATCCTGGTGCCATATCCGCCCTGTTCCATGGCCACGATGTCGAGATAGGTCTGGAAGCAAATTTGCCAGTCGCCGAAGAGCACGTGTTGCTGGTCCTCGCTATACTGGCGATACTTCCACTTCTTCGGATCTTTCTCCGTGGCACCCATCCATTGGTTGTGCTCGGCCCAAGCTTTCGAATAGTCCAGCCATTGCTTGTTTCCTGTAAGTTCCACGGCGGCCATGTTGCCCGTGTGGTAGGCGGCGTCGTCCCAGAAAGCCCTGGTCTTGGGGCTATGTTGCTGCCAGTAGTTGTTTACCTTATAGATATAGGCCATTACCTTTGAACGCCTGGAAGCCTGTGCGGGCATGGTCAGCAGTGCGAGCGCAAAGGCGAGAAATATGATTTTCTTCATCTTCATTTTGTCATGATCGTCGTTAGTCCGCAGATTCAGAATCTGTCGCGGGTTTGAATTTTGTCAGTCCACATATGGTCCTTGGGGAAGTCGTCACCGTTCCAAGCCTTCACCTGCGTCCAGGGCTGGGCGGGGTCAGTCCAAAATGGGTCATCGGCCGGCAGCCCGAGGGGCATGAAGGTGAGCGAGGCCATATATTCGCTGCCGTTGTTGGTATACCAGTCGGCCGTCTTGGGCTGGTGTCCGCAGAAGCCGATGTTGAGGAAACCCTTCTCGTTGTAGTTCTGGTGTCCGTCCCACATTCGGTGCATCACCTTTGTCAGGGCGGCACGCACCTGTCCGTTGCTCAGTTCCTGTGGCAGCTTCTTGTACCAGGCCAGTAGTGCGAGGGGTTGCATGGCGGCGTTGCGGTAGGGTATGCTGCGTCCGAAGACGGGGAAAGTGCCCTCAGGCGAGATGAACCGTTCCAGCACGATGGCATATTTCTGACATCTCTGCAACTCGCGGTCGTAATACTTCTGATAGTCCAGGCGGGTGTAGGCCTTTGCATCGACCATGGCCTGCAAGGTCTCCAGGTACATGGGATGGAAGACGTAAGAACTGTAATAGTTGAAAGCGAAGTCGGGTCCGTCGCTGTACCATCCGTCCCCGGTATACCATTCCTCCATCTTCCGGCATGCCGAGTTCACGCGATACTGGTCGTAGGAACTTCCGGCCTTGGCCATCATGCTCTCGATTGTCGACGAGAAGAGCAGCCAGTTGGTATAGGGAGGGTCGATTGAACGCAGTCCTTGGAATTCCTTCAGATAGCGTTGCTTCGTGACGGAGTCGAGCGGTGTCCACAGCGTGTCCCATGCCCTGAGGAAGCTTTCGGCAATATAGGCGGCATCGACAAGGTTCTGCCCGCCAATGCCCCAGCAAAGATAGTCGGGACTCTTGGGGTCGACGGCGTTCTTATAGCTTTGCAGGGCCCATTGGCGCAACAGCTTGCGCTGCTTGCCTTCGGGTGTGTCGTCGTCGGGAAGCGACAGCCATGGGGCGATACCGGCCATGAGGCGGCCAAAACACTCCATGTAGGCTACCTTCCGGTTGCGATTGTCGAAGCTCGGCGAGAACTCCATCTGCATGTTTTTTTGCAGTGTGCCTTGGGCCATGTTTTCCAGCACGGGCTGTGCCATCTGCCAAGCCTGCTGTACCCAGTAGTCCCGGTCGGACTGCTGTGCTTTCTTCTTTGCCGATGCGGGGACGGCCGCCACCAGCAACAGGCAACAGGCAATGATGCTAACGATTTTCTTCATGTCAGGTTTAAATATTAATAGATAGAATAGTAGATTTTTACTCCACAAAGATAGTTAAAAAATCACTTATCAGCAAGCAAAGGCTTGGAAAATGTTCGGTGTTGGCATTTGGGGGAGGAAGGCACATGGGGTGGGGCGGCTTCTGCAAAGGAGAAAAAATGAGTGCAATGTGTTTCAAAACGAAAGATAATCGGCGTGAATGCCGCCAATATGGGATTTTTTACGTACCTTTGCCAACGAAAGAGTATTTTCGGCAACGTTGATCCCATCATGGCCAACGCAAGAACGACAACAAACCCAAAGGAGACAAGCATTATGGAGAAAATCAAGATGAAAACCCCACTCGTCGAGATGGACGGTGACGAGATGACCCGTATTCTGTGGAAGATGATCAAGGAAGAACTCATTCTTCCCTTTGTCGACCTGAAGACGGAATATTATGACCTGGGTCTGCCCAATCGCGACAAGACCGGTGACCAGGTGACCATCGACTCGGCCGAGGCCGCCATCAAATATGGCGTGGCCGTAAAATGCGCCACCATCACGCCGAATGCCAAGCGCATGGACGAGTACCACCTGCACAAGATGTGGAAGAGTCCCAACGGCACCATCCGCTCCATCATGGACGGCACCGTCTTCCGTGCCCCCATCACCATTCCCTCCATCCATCCCGTAGTGAAAAATTGGGAGAAGCCCATTACCATCGCGCGTCACGCCTATGGCGACGTGTACAAGAGCGTGGAACTCAGTGCCGACGAGCCGGGTACGGCCAAGCTGGTGTTCGAGGGCAAGAGCGGAAAGCGGCAGGAGGTGGAAATCCATCAGTTCCAAGGACCTGGCGTCATTCAGGGCATGCACAACACCGACAAGAGCATCAGTTCCTTTGCCCATAGCTGCTTCCAGTATGCCCTTGCTACCAAGCAGGACCTGTGGTTTGCCACCAAGGACACGATTTCGAAGACCTATGACGCCCGCTTCCGTGCCATCTTCGAGGAGATTTACGAGCAGGAATACAAGGCCAAGTTTGACGAACTCGGCATTACCTATTTCTATACACTTATCGATGACGCCGTGGCCCGTGTCATTCGCAGCAAGGGTGGATTCATCTGGGCTTGCAAGAATTATGACGGTGACGTGATGAGCGACATGCTCTCCACGGCCTTTGGCTCGCTGGCCATGATGACGTCAGTACTGGTGTCGCCTGATGGGAAGTATGAGTATGAGGCCGCTCACGGCACCGTGACGCGTCACTACTATCGTTATCTGAAGGGTGAGGACACGTCGACCAATCCCATGGCCACCATCTTCGCTTGGAGTGGGGCCTTGCGCAAGCGTGGCGAACTCGACGGCATCAGCACCTTGGTGAACTTTGGCAACCAGCTCGAGGGGGCTTGCTTCGACACGCTGGCCGACGGCATTGCCACCAAGGACCTCGTCAATCTGATGGAGGGGGTAGAGGCTAAGCCTGTCAACTCGAAAGACTTTATTGCCGCCATCCGCACCCGTCTTCAGGCCAGACTCTAAAAAGAGTGCCTCCCGATAGGAGTGAAAAAGGAAGATTCTTTTGTGAGTCACCATTTTTTCACATTTTGTCACATAGTTTATGAACTACAAAAGAACTGCATTGGAAGTAAAATTACTACCTTTGCAGTTCAATCATGAATTTCAAGAAATTCACAGCCATGACCACCTGCTTGCTGGCACTGTCAATGCCCGCAAGTAGTGTGACAGACTCGCTTAACGTGGAGCACATCGACAGGATGCAGCTTCACGAGCCCGACCGTGCCTACCGGTTGCTCGCTCCTGCCCGTCAGCGCCTGGAACGGGAGGGATTCCGCAGTACAAGCCGTATGCGCTATGAACTTGTCGCAGGCTATGTCTGCCTGCGCAACCATCGTTATGCCGAGACGCTCCGTCATGCCCTGGCCCTTCAGCAAATGGGCAAGGAGGGTGACAAGATGGCTTTGCTCACGGGCTTGGAGCTCCACTGCCTGCTGGCTGACAAACTGGGACAGTACGAACACGCCGTGCGTCTGGTGGAGGATATCCGCCACGAAACCGACGAGTTGGACGAAGACGATTCGAAGACGCGTGCCCTAAAGGCTTACTACACGCTGTTCTGCCAATATCACAAAGTGCAATCGCTCTCGAAGAGCCGGCATCCGCAACGCGCGCTGCAAGTCCTTGCCGATGCCCGCAAACGTCTTGCCACGCTTACCCAAGATGCGGATTGGCGTACATGCACCAATTGCACCGTCATGCGTCATTCTTTTGATGTGCTCCAAGCTGATATTTATCTTGATAACGGAATGAATGCCGAGGCGGTGGCCTACATCGAACGGTGTCTTAAGGCTCTCAGCGAGGAACGGCGCCGGGGGGGCGATGGCGTGTCGACCCCGACCAATTATGGCATGCAGCAACTAGCGCTGACGCTTCGGCTGGGACTGGCACAGGCTCATGACGGTTACGAGGCGCAGGCGCGGACAACGGCCGCGCAGTGCGACTCGATGTTCAGACACTATCCGGCCACTGCCGATGCCGTGGACAAATTGCTCAACATCTATGCGTACACGGGCAGCATTCCGGCTCATGTGCTGGCTTCGGGCGAGGCCTTCTACCAGCGAAACCACACGCGACCATCAGTGGAATTGCTCAATGTGTGTGCAAGTCTGCTCAGAGCCTATCTGCAACAAGGCCAAACCGACAAGGCCAGGGAAATGTTTGCCGAGGCGAAGCGTGTCAATGATGCGGTGAACCGTGAGAATATGGAGTTTTATGAAACGCTGACGGAGAACAGCCGTCTGCGCATGAGCAACTATCAGCAGCGCGTGCTCAAGTATGTGGCTGCCGGTGTTGCCGCCGTGTGTCTGCTCATCTTGCTGCTGATGGCTTACTACCACCGCCGCCGACTCCGCGACAGCCGGTACTTGTACAAATATGTGAGAATGGCCACCCAGAAGACTTCGGCCCAGCCTAAGGGTGAGGACGAGGAAGAAGAGAATATGGTGGAAAAGATAGAGCGCGTGTTGAAAGAGGATGGAACCTATCTGTCGACTGACTTTGATGCGGTCGTCGTGGAACGGGGATTGCAGATGCGGAGGTATGCCATCACCCAGCAACTGGCTGACAAATATCACACCACGCTCAATGAGATTGTCACCGACTTGCGCTTGCAACATGCCCGCGCGCTGCTCGAAGAGACTGATTACGTCTTGGAATATATTGCCTTGGAGTCGGGGTTCAACTCCGTGCGTACCTTCTACCGGCAGTTCAAGAAGAAATACAACCTTACGCCAACGGCTTATAGGAAGTTGGGCAAGCTTAACGTTTAGCCCAACATTCCATGGATGGACGTTTCCATCCGCCGTCCCCGCGACTGCGGGCCAGAGGGTTCTTAGTTTAATGGTTCGACGTCGAAATCAAAGGCATCGGGGTCATATTCCTCCAAAGTGAAGTTGTACAAGGCGTCTTCGGCCGTCAGCTTGCCCTTTAGTATGGAAAGCCTGTTGACCCTTTCCTCGCCATCCGACTTGCCATAGGAGTTGAGGTGTATCTCCACATCATAGGATTCTTCGTCCCCCTCGAAAGTGAAGACATAGTTGTTGTCGGCAAACTTGGTGTTCATGTCGCCCAGATTAACGAGCTTGCTGCTCCGCTTGCCGCTCTTGCTTATGATTCTGATGAAGACGGCATAGCGGTCGGCCTTGCCACAAGGGCCATAGACATTGAACTTGAAGGCGAAACCGGTCTTACCGTCGGCAGTGGAGGGTTCCTTGACACGCACTTGGCGGAAGTCGCGCAGAGTCAGCTCGTCGAGGTCAGAGGATCCCCAACCGCCCGTCATAAACGTCGTGGGGCTGCAGTAATAGAAACTGGTGCCGATGACGCCGGCCTGATAGTAGGGCAGCAAGTAGTAATTGCCCTTCCACTGCTTGTCCTTGTCTTTGGGAACAGAGAAAACGTAAGTGTAGGGTTGGTCGACGAAGGATATGGTAGAGTTCTCAGCCTTTACCGTCTTGATGAACTGCATTTTCCCTTTCCACGTCTCGGGATCGATGCCGTCATCCGGGCAGTAGTAGAGGGCAAGCGACGGTGCCGAATAGGGATTAAAGAACGAGCTGCCTTTCTTCTCTATGGTCACCCTGCGGCCTATCTCGTGGCTGTTGGTCAACTCTTCGACGTGCTCACTGCTCGTCCAGCAGAACTCGGGATACAGATAGAGCACTTTCTGAGGGAACAGCGGCCTCGGTTTCGCAATGTTGATCTTGAGCAGGTCGATGGTGAATATCTTGACATTGAGCGATCCTTTCAAGTCAATGGAGTTGAAGATGATGTCGAAGGTGAACTTCGCATCCTCGCAGGGCAGCGGCTTGATTTTCCTGCCCGAGTTCAATTCCACCACTGGCGGTACATGATAGCGGTCATAGAGATTGTTGTCGTAGGCCAGAGTGGCGGTTACGCCCGCCGACACAGAGGCTTCCATGCTCTCGTATGCCTTGATGCCCACAGAAACGCCAGCACCCAATTCGAGGCCGGTAAGGAAGTCGATGGAATCGCAGTTGGAGGTGAATTTCCACGTGTTGCTGACCTTCTGTTGCTCGTTTTCTCGCGGATAAGTCCATGTCTTCCGGTTCTCTCCATTGCCTTCACTATGGAATCCGAATTCAAACAGTTTGTCGTTTTTCTCGAAGAAGAGTCCGATGGGTTTATCCTCGGTTGTTTGGAATCTTGCGAAGAAATTGGCCGCTACATTCGGCGTGATAAAGAATGTCAGTAGCACAGGACCGGCCATCAGCCTGGGGCTTATTACTGGTGCCTTGATGAGGTAGTCCCTTGCCTTGAGTTTTAAATTTTTAAAGCTTTTTCCTATTGGACTGTTTGATGAGAAAGTGTAGTCGGAGCCTCCCAATATGGGCAGACTGATATTGGCTTCGGCCTTGGACACACCGATGCCGCAGGAAAGGGTGTACCCCACCGTACTATGGAGGTCAATCAGGTTTTGCTTGGGTTTCATCACAAAGTCCACGACGAGTTTCTTCTGGTAGCTCAGGCACAAATGTCCGTCTATCTCACCATTGATGATGAGCCGGTCAAAGAAAGATTTGTTCGAACAGAGCAGCATGTCGTTGTCCTGTTTGCCGATTTTAGTCATCTTGTCCTTTAACTTCGTGTTGACAAGTTTGTCCAGCCATTTGTTGGACACACCCTCGACGGCTCCGACCTTGTCATGGGCCGTGATATCGAAAGTGAGGTTAAAGCTGCAAAGGTCTTTCTGATAAGGCCAGTTTATGTCTTCACTTTCTTCGCCGGCCCTGGTGCCGGTCTTCTTGACCGGCCAGAGACGTGGACGGAAGGGTTCCTGCGTGGCAGCCCTCGTAGATGGTGAGTCGTCGTTGGCGTGGTTGACGGTGTCGCCCTCGACGACGAACTGCCCTTCGATCTCTATCTCCTTGAACACTTCGTCCATAGAGACCATGTGCGCCTTGGCGACGTATCCGCCGTCGCTTTTCTCGACGGTCTCCACCTGGTGGCAAAGGCCATTGGCGAACATGTCGTACATCTGTGTGGTGAGATATTGTCCACGTGAGGGTAGCAACTGCGCAGGCACGTTGTCTGCGAAGAATATCTCGATGTGGTTGTTCTTCTCATCGCCCCTGTAGCGTGTCAGGAAGGGCCGGTGCCGCTGGTCGAGCTCTATGGTTTGCTCGTTGTACTGGTAGGTTATCTTGCAGATGCTGTCTTCTATGATTTTGGGCGCCGTGTATCCGTCGCCTCCGCTTTCAGTCCTGCCGTTTTGGGCGCTTTCTTCATCCATGTAGAGGTTGCAGCCCGTAAGGAAGAACAGGGCCAGCACTTGCAAGATGATGATGGAATATAGAGGTCGTTTCATTTCGTTGAAAGTTGGTGAAGTGTTGTGATGTCAGATAGTTCAAAAGTCAATGGCATAGAGGTCCGACAGGGTGCCGAGTGCGGACAGGGCCGTGAACTCAGGATGTTGTCTAGCCTTGTACAGGTAGTGCTTTTGTCGGTCGTAGCAGAGAAACGTCACTTGCCCCACGTCCTCATCGGCAAGGCTCCATAGGCGGAATTGCGCATAGCTGACTCCCAAGGCCTCTTTCATCTCGGCTCTTCCGGCATACTTGCCACGGACGGTGGCCACGATGGTTTGCGTTGATGGATTCCATGGTTGCCCCTTCACCGTGATGCGGGCATAGATGGGCATGTCGTAAGGAGTGTCATGGTTTAAGTCGCGTTGCTCCCAAGGATTGAGCACGATTACATGGCATGTGTCGCGCAATTGGTCGACGCCATACACGGCAATGGCGTCGGTTTCGCCAGGTTGCAGCCCATAGAGTGTGTCATTGACGATTTTCGTGCACGGCATGCTGTCGTTGGTTACCGCGACCCAGAACACTTGCTGGTTGTCAGCCTGTTCGGGAGCGAAGCTGACGCGTAGCGGCAGGGTGTCGCCCACCATCAGGTATGCGGTGTCCTGTGCCACCCTCATGGAACTGGGAGATGGTGTGTCGGTCTCGTCGAAGGTATAGAACTCGCCACACGAGCTCATCGTGACAAGGATGCCAAGGACTATGAGTTGGATTAGGTGCTTCATCGTTATCTTGGTGTTATCGTTTTGCTGTTACTGCGGCGCTGTGACGGTGATGATGTTGGAGACGGGTCCCTTGCGGCCGTCTTCAAAACGTACGGACAGGCGGTATTGGGCCGTCTCACCAGGTTTCAGCAGGTGGTCAATGTACATGCGTTCCGTTGGAGGAGCGTCGGTGATGTAGTTGAAGCCGTCGTCGTGCGGCCCCTTGCGGTAGATGCAGAAGAAGTAAGGGTTGTTGATGGGCGATGTGCCGGCATCCCATGCAATCTTCGTTTCCTTGCTTGCCACGTCGTAGACTCCCTCGAGCGTCAGCGGAAAGTCAATCATGCGGCTGCCGGTAAGGCGGGCTGTGAGCACGGGTGTCAGCTCAGACTCTATTCCCCACAGGCTCACGGTCTGCACGGTATATTCGTAGCCACGGTGCAAGTCGGGCTCCACGGCATCGTCTATCTGGAATACATAGCCGTTTGCCTTCACCGAATCTCCTTCGAGAGTGTGCAGCAAGGTCCACTCCTCGTCGCCACTCTTGCGGCGGTAGACGTTGTAATGGCTGATCACCTCGTCGCCGCCACCTATCCAGCGGATGTGAATCATCTTGTCGTCCACCCACATGGTGTCGAGATGGGCCATCGAGGGCGTCTCGCTGTTGGGGCGGAGTACGCGCAGGGTGTCACTGTGCAGGCCCTGGTTGGTGTTCCAGTCCATGCCGCGTACAAAGTAGTAGATGTAGCGCTCGTTGGCATCTACGGCGACCGTGTCCATATACGACCGGCTGTAGACCGGCCCGCTGTTTGCCTTGACAAAATGGTGGTCGAGCGAGTTGGCAAAGAACACGTCATAGTTTCTCAGGTCGAGGGTGTCGGCCATGTCCCATGTCAGGAGGATGGTTCCGTCGAGGTGTGCGTCGGCCTTGAGGTTGGTAGGGGGCAAAGGAGGCCTGAGGTCGGCCACGCGCATAAACTTGGGCATGGCATAGCCCATGTTTCCGGCGGTGTCGACGGCGGCTATCGTGACCATGCCCGAGGAGACATGGGTCACGTCTACACGTACCACGGTGTCTTCGGGAGCAATGTACTGATTAGTGAGCAGCCGCCACGTCTTCATGGAGTCGCGCTCGTTGAAGTAGAGGGCGGTGTAATGGGTGAAGTCGGGCTCCATCGCGTCCTTGCGGAAATGGATGTCGGCAAAGATTTTGGCCGAGGGATCGTCCTCGACGGGACGGTCGATGTAGATGTAGCTTATCTCCGGTCCTACGGGCGCCATTAAGTCGGGATAGTGTACGCGAATGGTTGGGCTCATTGGCGTGAGGTCGCCGAAAGCGTCGTGCGCTTGTACACGGTATTCGTAGACACCAATGTCGGGCACGCTGTCGTTGAAGATAATGGACTGCGAGGTGAAGTTGAAGTTGAAAGGAGGCACATAGGGCTTGTCGTTCAACTTCTGCCAAGTGCCGTTTTCTTTGCCGTTGGTTCCCACGCTGCGTCGATAGATTTCGAACATGCCGTTTGTGGCGTCGTCCCACGTAAGGATGGCTTTGCAGTGGCTAGTGATGCTGTCGCGCAGGTTCACATGGTAAGGCTGGGGCTTGTAAGGTTCGTTTTTCACATGCTCCACCATGCCATTCTCAATGAAGAGGTGGCCGGTGGTGTCAGGGCGTGAGGGTATGACGAAATAGCTATAGCTGCCACCTTTTTCCACATTGTAGTCAGTGAAGCTCAGGGCCAAGGCCTCGGCGAGGTCAGGGCGCCGCTCAGCCGCAATGAATGCGCTGATGATGCGCATCTTCTGGTCTTCGGCCACCTCGTAGAGAGCTCCTACAGACTTGGAGTAGTAAGGCGTCTCTTCGGGTGTCATCTCGCCCTGTCCGTAGATGGAGCCCATGGCAAGGTAAGCCAAAGAGTCACTTGGGTCGGGGTAGCGGCGGCGGAACTCGTCAAGCGTCAGCGGCTTCAGTCCTCGGGCCAGCGTGTCGAGGCTGTAGCCCGTGCTGTTGTCGTTGTGGCGCAGGATGTCTACGCCCGTGCGGGTGAGATAACGCCATTCGGGATAGCTTCCGATGGCCCAGCGCAGGACGATGCTGTCACCATAGGTGCGTGGCAGCACCTCGATGGGCACGTTGAGATCGTCAGAGGTGCGTGCGTTGGACTGTGCCACCATGGTCGTGGCCGACACTGCGGAAAGCAGTACCGCCACCGCCCATGCCAGGACGCGTGAAGTGCGTGTTCTCATATGATTTGCTCTCTTGCTCATTGTATATTATTCTTTATCTGTGTTTTGTTATTTACATTTGACCTTGAGCGTTACAGTCTTCTCAATGAATTTCCCGGGAGCCGTCAGCACTGCTATCTTGAGCGTGCCTTCGTAATCGCCCTTCTTGTTACTCTTGAACTTCACTGCGAAGGACTCGTTTGACACTTTGCCGTTGTTATCGCCAGTTATCTTGTTAGATACCAGCGAGAAGCCCTCTCCGGTGATTGAGGCTTGGACGCCATACTTATCCGGAACATTGGTGGCGTTCACATATATGTATGTCTTGGCTTCCTTGCCCTTGCTGGCTTCGAAAGAGCGCGAAGACCCTGTGACGCTTAATGTGGGTTGCGCCACACTTCCGCTCGCTTTTATCTCCTTTGTCAGACTTCCACTTGTGAGTAGGATGTTGGTGCTGTTGCTTCCCACAGATACTGGAGCGTAAGTCACCTTGAAGGTACCGCGCTTCTTGTCTTTGCTCAACTTGGTCGTGCTTAGGGTAAAGCTGTTCTTGTCGCTCATCGAAATCAGTATGTCCTCAGCGAGGTCTTCATAGTTCACCGTGATTTCCTTGGTAACTCCCCTGGCTACCCTTGTCTGGCCAAAGTCGAGAGAGGTGACGCTCGGCGTGATGGAGCCTGGGCAAGTACCATTCAGGGTGATGGTCTTGGTGACGCCACCTTGAGTGGAGAGGGTGACCTTGCCCGGATAGTCGCCCATGCCCGAAGGCTTGAAGCTGACAGTGATGGTCTTGTTGCTCACGCGCCCATTGGTATGGTTTAACACCTCTGGCTTAATCGTATAGCCTTTGCCGGAGACAGACACCTTGACGTTCTGGTTGTAGCCAATGTTGTAAGCGTTGACGTTGATAACCTTCTGCAGCGTCTGGTTCTTCTTGGCCGAGAATGACAGTGACGTGGCGCTCGGATTGATGAGCGGTTGCAGTCCTGTGCCATTCACGGTCACCGTCTTCGTCATGCTGCCTGACGTGAGGCTGATGGTGATGCGGTGGTTGCCGCTTGAGAGAGGCTTATAGGTCACGGCGAAGGAACCCTCGCTGATATCCTTTCTAAGGGCTGTTGCACCTATGGTGAAGTGGCGGGTGTCGCCGGTTGCTGACACCTTGATTTCTTCACCAAGGCCGTAGCGCTTCACGCTAATCTTCTTCTCCACCGGCTGAAGCAACCTCTGCGAACCGAAGTCCAGCGTGGTGACCGTAGGCTCGAATCCGCCGTCGCAGGTACCTGTCAGCTTGATGGTTTGGGTGATGGCTCCCTGGCTGGACAGTATAATCGTGCCCGGGTAGTCGCCCATGCCCGAGGGCTTGAACTTCACCGTAAGGGTCTTGTTGCCTACGGTGCCATGGTCATCGTTGTCAAGCTTGTTGGTTGAAAGCGAGTATCCTCTGCCTTGGACGGTCACCTTGATGCCTTGGTTGTAGCCAATGTTGCGTCCGTTGACAGTGATATTCTGCTTGATCTCCTTGTCCTTTGTTCCGCTGAATACAAGCGAACTTCTGTTGACACTGATGCTCGGCACCTTGGCACTACCCAGAACGGTCACGGTCTTCTGCAAGTCACCGCTTATCAGTGTGATGGTGATGCGGTGGTCGCCGCCAGCCTGTGGCTTGTAGGTCACCCAGAAGGAGCCGCTGCTGCGGTCTTTGTCAAGTGCGGTCTCGCTCAGTTGGAAGTGGTCTACATCGCCGATGACCGCCAGTTGGATTCTCTCAGCTAGGCCTTCGCGCTTCACCGTGACCTCCCTCTTCTTCGGCTCGAGCACTCGCACAGAGCCAAAGTCTATTGCGCTGACGCTAGGCTCGAAGTCGCCTGGGCAGGTGCCCGTCAGCTTGATGGTCTGCGTGGCGGCACCCTGGCTGGAAAGCGTGAGTCTCTCATTGTAGGTACCCATGCCTTCGGGCTTGAACTTCACCGTAAGGGTCTTGTTCTTCACAGCGCCGTTGTCGTCGTTGTCAATCTTCTTGTCCGTCGAGAAGGCCGTGCCTGTGACATCAACCTTGATGCCCTGGTTGTAGCCTATGTTCTCAGCATTGACGATGACCTGCTGCTGCATCTCCTTGTTCTTTCTGCCTTGGAAGGTCAGCTCGGTCTTATTGACTTTGATACTAGGCTCCTTGGCAGCACCTGTAAGCCTAATCGTCTTGGTCAAGTCGCCGCTGGTGAGCTTGAGGGTGGCAGTGTGTGTATTGCCAGTTTGTGGCACGTAGAGCACATAGAAGGAGGTTTGGTCATTGTCCTTGCCAAGTTCTGTGATCTTCTTTTGACCCTTATTGTCAATCAAGTAGAAGTGCTGTGCTTGCCCGTCGATAGAAAGTTTGATGTTTTCTTTGAGGCCTTCGCACTTCACGGTCACCTTCTTGCCCACAGTTTTAAGTACGCGCACGGTACCGAAGTCCAACGACGAAACACTGGGCTCGAAGTTGCCCGGACAGGTGCCTTCCAGCTTGATGGTCACGGTGTCGGCGCCCAAGCTGTAGAACTTGACGCTGCCTTCATAAGTGCCCATGCCTTTAGGCTTGAACTTCACGTTGAAGGTTCGAGGCATCACACGGCCATTGTCGTCGTTGTCAATCTTGCCGCTCTCTACCGAGAAGCCTTCACCATAGGCCTTCACCGTGATGCCTTGGTTGTAACCGATGTTGGTAGCATCGACGACTGTCATCTTCGACACTTCCTTGTTCTTGGTGCTCTCGAAGGTAAACGACTTGGCCTTGACATTGATCTTCGGGGCCTTGCCGGTGCCGCTGAGTGTTATGGTCCTCGTCACGTCCTCGCTCTTCAAGGTCAGCGTGGCTTTCTGCTCACCCGGGGCCATGGGCTTGAAGTGTATCTTCAGCGTGCTGCTATAGTTCTTCTTGTTGAGGTCGTCATCGTGGACGGTGAAGAACGGATTGTCCGATGTCACCTTGATGTTCTCATTGAGATTCATGCGCCTCACGGTGATTTCCTCCGTAATCTGCTCGTTCAGTCTTATGCTGCCAAAGTCTATCGACGTCTTGCTTGGCGTGATGCTCCGGTCACAGGTGCCCGTAAGGTCCACGTAAACGGGATTGGCGCCGGCGCTTTCTATTCTGACGGCGTTGTTGAACGTGCCACCCTTATAGGCGTTGAAGGTCACCGTGATGGTGCTGCTAGCCTTGTGGTCGGTATGCTGGAGTGTGGTCTTGTCCACAGAGAAAGCTTCGTCGTTGACCGTAATGCGGATGAGGCCCTTGAGGTTGGTACCGCTCACGGTGAAGCTCTTCTTTTGCTTGCCGTCCTTGTTGGCTGAGAAGCTCAGCCTGCTCACGCTTGCAGTAAGGGTCGGGGTGTTGGCCGAAGTGGACGAGCTGGTGTTGCCATTGGTGCCGGCATTGCCACCCGAGGCGGCATTGCTGCTCGAGGCGACGTTGCCGCCTGATTCGGTATTGCCAAGACCATTAGAGAGAATTTCGCGCTTCCCATCGTGTGTATAGTTGTACACGATGTAGAACTTGTTGTTGGCCTCTTCAGCCTCTTCGCCGCCATAGACCGTCCAACATTGGTTGTTGATGTCCCAGGCATTGATGCGATAGTCGGTGCACTTCATCTTCTTCAGACTCTTGTTGACAGAGGATGTGAATTGCGCCTTATACAGGTCGCCGTTCTGCAAGGTATTGCGGAAGTTGCCGTTATCCTTGTCCTTCACACCTGCGTAGAGGCGGAAAGCATGGCATTCAAATTCTACCTTGTACTCCGTAACGAATGTGTTTTGAGCAGTGTATTCCTCATTGATTTCGGCAAGCTTGTCCTCGTCAATGTTTCCAAGTCCCTTGGTGCTCAGTTCCTTCGACTTCTTCCACTCGCCCCAGGTGCCATTATTTTTCTGCTCTCGCTTGTAGAGGAAGAGTTTGTTGGCCTTGTCGTTGGGACGCCAGAAGTATTCGTTAGCGATGGTGTAGTCCTTCAAGTTGCTCTTGGCAAACTCGGTGGCATTCTCCGTGCCGTCGCAGGAGTAAAGGTCGAGAGCCTTGGTATCGCGAGTCTGTCCGTTCCACGACCAAGCGGAACTGAGATAGAAGGCGCGTGCCGCCTTGTCCTTATAGAAACGCCAGTGGCGCACCTCGTCTTTATTAAGGTCGTCGTCATAGCCCGAGTTTCCTTCAGAGGTCTTTACATTGTCGTCGCTCTGATTCCACCCGCCCATGCGCACGATGGCATACTGATAGTAAGGCACACGCAGGGTATAGGTGTTGCTCTCGTCAGTGCCGGCCGTAAAGATGGCATACTTGTCCTTGTGGGTCTCAAGCCACGGCTTCCAGTCCTTTTTGTTTTCCCATCCCGTGTTTTCACGTTCGGTGAGTGTGGTGTTAAGGTCGTCGCCAAGCTGCTTGGCAACCGATGTGAGGTTGTTGAACATGGTTACGATTTCCTTCGCATTGCGTGGCACCCACTTCCGCACGCCCACGCCTTCGCCCACGCGGCTGTCGCCGAGGCGTAGCGGATAGACCGTCTGCTCGTTTTCGTAGCGGGAGTTGGCAAGGAAAAGACGGTTGACATTGCTGTTATAGCCCATCTCTATCTGATACTCGTTGTACTTTTGTCCCTCCGACTGGCCCATTTCCCAGAATGTCTCGTCGAAAGGCGTCTGTGCGGCCAAACTGCCCGTAGTGGTGATGTCGAGGCCATAACTGCTGGTCTTCATCCGATAGCCTGACACAAAGTTGAGGTTGGCCATATAGCTGAGGTATGCAAACGGGTCGATGGTTATCCACGGACGCGACTGGTACTTGCGGAAGCCCGAGAGCGTGTTGCTTGTCTGGGAGTAACCGAAAAGTTCCTCGTCGGTCAGTTCGGGGAAGGTGAAGCCTTCGGTGCCGTTGCCAGCACTATAGTCGGGGTATACGGCATCAAGGCGCGTGGCCTTGAAGGCATAGTCGTATTTGACCTGGCTGGTATCGTCGACCACCTTGGCCGACAGGTTGACCAGGGTGTCAATGTAAAGCCTTACGTTTACTTGTGGACCATATTTTTCTACGGTGACAATATATTTCTGATTGTCCGTAGCAGAAGACTTTGTGGGTGTTGACGTGCCCCGTTGCAGAGTATTGCCACTCAAGTCTCGTTTTGTCGACACACGGAAGAACTTCCTATTATTAAATTGCTGATTCCATTGGTTGGCCGTCTCTTGGGCGGCAGCCAGACCGTAGACCGTGCTTGATTTCAAGGTTGTCCATCCTTCCACGGAATCACGCGTTGTCAGCTGGTAGTCCAGGCGGAGTGTATAGCTTGATTGGTTGACCGGTTCTCTGGAGAATGCCCTTGCGGGTGTCATCATGCAGAGGCCGTTGCCGGTAATCCATTTGTTGGGAACGCTGTCAATGAGAGTCTTGTTCTCATCATAAAGTTTCCAGACGAGGTCGCCCTTGTCGAAGTACTTGCCGCTGATGTCTTCAGAAAGTGAAATCAAGGGACGGTGCAAGTCGGCGGGGTTGACATTCGTGCTCTTGCCAGACTTCAGTATTACCATGCCTTTCTTCTTGGACTCGTCATCGTAGGCCATCGGATAGGCAAGTTTCACAAACTGCTGCAAGTCTACAGCACCAGTGATGGAATCGTAGTCGGCCACGTAGTCTACCTCACCGGCAGGACGGGTGGCTATATAGTAGTATTTCTTCTGATGCCAGGGTACGGGACGGTAGTGGCCCTTGATGGAATCCCAGTTCTCAGGGTCGGTCCAGCGGCCAGTGCGGAACTCCTGTGCACAGCCAGCCATCGTGATGCGGTAAATCTTGCCGGGGTTGAGGCGGGTGAGGTTGAGAATGACCTGCTCGCTGCTGACGGTGTAGTTGAGATACTGTCGTTTGGGTTCCACACCCTTGTGAATAGCCATGGTGTCGTCGAACTCCTGCATGTAGGGCTGGATGCTGTCCGTGAGATGGAAGCGGAAGGTGCGGCTTGCCAGTGCGCCAAACTCTTCGGCGCCCTCTCCGCCCGACGTGTTCTTGATGCGGTCTTCCTCTGTCGGGTCGAGTACACGGATAGAGCGGTCGAGCGTGTTGCTGGTGGTAATCTGCGGCTTGTTGGAAAGCACTGCGCTGTAAGGCTTTTCCAAAGCTTCGGCGGCATTGTCGTAGCCAATGTTGATGTCGCCGAACATCTTGTATTCGTCGAGTGCATTGCCGAGGAAAGTCTGGCAGTAGTCGCCACAGGTGAACTGGAAGGTCTTGTTGATGTGTACCAGTCCGCCTAGGAGCTTGAGCTCTGCACGGCACTTGCCGCGGAAATAGTTGGGGTTGGGCATCCGCGCTTCGAGCACGCCGCCAATTCCGGCATGCATGAGGTCGATATTCGTGTTGAAGAAGCCGAGCATGACCCTGAAGCCGAGCTTCGCATAGAGATAAGCGTAAAGTTGGCCGCTTCCATACCATCCTTTGTAACCAGGCGTTCCGCCGAGGTTGACGCATTGGGCGTTACCCGAGAGTTTCACGATGGAGACGTCAAATCCCGCCGTGGCTCCCATGTCGGCGTAGAACAATCCGAGGTCTACCTTGAGCTTGCCATAGACTTGTGCGCCAAGCATTACGCCACCATCCACTTTCTGGTTGGCCTGTATGTCGCGCAAGGTGCGCTGTTGTGCGCTGAGTGCTTTCGAGAGGTTGTCGCTCTTGGCGTTGCCATGCACGGCACCGTCAAGGAACTCTTGTACTTCTGAAGGCAAAGCAGGCAACTGGCCGTCGCCGGGCAGCTCGCTACCCACGCAGAGGTAAGCATTGGCACCCACGATGACGGTGACAAATTTCGACTTGAAATCGACAAGGGTAAACGAGCAACGCTTCTTGACATCGGGTTCGCCGAAATAGACATGCCATGCCACGGGCGAACAATCCTTGCCATTCTTCTTGCTCTGTATGCGGATGTCGAGCGACAGATTCATCGTCGGGCCGCCATAATTCACTTCTTTCTTCGTCTTATCGCCTTCGGTCTCTTTCTTCAATTCGTCGGCCGCGTCTTTCTCTGATTTGCCAGTCTTGTTCTTGTTCTTGTCGCTCATGGCGTCTTTGAAGCTGTCGGTAGCATTGTCCTTACCGCCATCAAGCAGACTGTTGGCCTTTTCTTTTATTTTCTCCTTGAAGCCGTTGGACAATTTCTCCAAGTTGCCTTTAGCATTTTCCACGTCTTTGGACAAACCTTTCAGCTCATCGGGAACAGCAGCGTCGCTCTTTGCGTCCACCGTGACCAATAGCTGGAAATATTTGTCTTTCGCATCATTTTGATAGACAATGGAGACGTTCGACGTGATGGCGCCGCCAAGACACTTCATTTCGCCGTCGAGCTTGAACGTGGACAGTCGATAGGTGTTGTTACCATTGGGCATGACGCATACGGCGAACTCAAAGTCGCCACCGAACGTATTCTTATTCACCGTGGCCAGTCCCACACCGAAGAGTATGCCGATGGCACCCTCCGTGTTGGCGCTTACCTGTGGCTTCTCCTCATTCTTGGGATTATAGACACAGTTGATGTAGATGCCGCCAGTAAGGCCGGTCAACGAGATGGGCCCCATGGGAACGCCCAGTTTGCTGCCGCCAACCTTGACCTTGAAGAAGCCGTAGGAGAAGTTCTTTTCCGAACTCTTGTAGTCAAAATAGCCGCCAATGGCTTCAAGCTTGAACAAGTCGTCGCCTACATTGACTTTCAGCGTGCCCATGTAGCCTCCGCCCTCCTTGTCATTATTGACCACGCGGAGTTTGCCTTCCATAGCCAAACCTGTCATGTTGAAGTTGATGGCCGCACTGTCGAAGTCGATGCCCTTGTATTCAAGGCTATAGCCGGAGAGGTCAAGCATGTCCTTGGGAATCACCAACTCCGAGTTGATCTTTATGCCCGCACCGGCTTCGATGCTAAGCTCTTTGCAGAACTTCAAAGTTCCGCCAAGGGCAAGCGACAAGGTCTTGCCCGAGAAGTCGCCCTTACATTTGGTAATGGTGAACTCGAAAGGACCGATCTTTTTCTGTGGCGAAGCATAGCCCCACTGACCGAGGTTGAGGAACAGTTTCCCATCGACAAGTTCGAGATCCTTGGCCTCGTTCCACCAATGTATCGTGCGGCCTCTTTCGTCTTTCTTCTTGTCGGCCTCTTTAATGGCCATCTTCTGCAAATCCTGCTCATAAACGGACTCGAAGCTCTTGTTGTTGGCCACACGCATCTTGCAGAATTTAATCTCCGGCAGCGTGAGGTCTAGGGGCAGGCCCTTCGTCTTCTCCTTGATATACTTGTTGGCCGACTTGGCTCCTGCGATGGTCACCTTGCCGCCAAGCAATAGTTCCACGTTGGTTTGGAGTTCGCCCTGCTCGTCGGGCAGAGCCTCCACAAGCATATAGGTGAGTTTCTCGTCGAGTGTGAGGTCGCCAAGCAAGAAGTTAAGGCTCAAGTCTTCCATCTGATAAGTCTTGAACACATAGGCATAGCCTTCCCCGGTGCCCTTGCCGGTGACGCGCTGATTGTAGATGTTGCAGGCATACTTCACAGTGCCTTTCAACAACGGTATCTGCATAGAACCGCAGATGCGGAAGTCGCGGTGCTGGTTTTGTATGAAGTTGACCGAGATGGTGTCCATGCTGAAGGCGAATCCTCCGATGGTGCCGTTCTCGCCGTGCTTATAGTTGATGGAGTTGACGATGCCGGCCTCTACAGTCATGCCCGATTTGTCGATGAACATGTTGCTAAGGGCCACTTTCATACGTTCCTTGCCGTTGCCAATCTTGATGTCTTTGGGGAACTCCATGGAAATCTCGCGGATGAACACGCCCATCCACTCCTTGATATTGCTACCATCGAGTTCGGCCTTTTTCATGTCGTAATCTTTCGGGAACTTGGACATGCCCTGGACGTTTTCGCGCATAGAGTGGTCGATGATGACCTTGTCGGCAGCATGGAAAGTGTAGCCCGGAAGATCCTCATGTTCGAAGGGATCAAGCGAAGCCTCGCCAAACCAGTCCCATCCGGCTAGTTTCTCGCCGTCCTTGTTGATGGGCGCTTTGACATCGGCTGTGACGTGAAGCTTGGGGTTGTTGTTCGTGGCTTTGCCATTTTCCACCTTCTTGAGGTTGGGCAAAGTCATGTCTATGTCAATCTTCAACGCCTCGAACTTGCTGTCGCTCCATGAAACATAGCATCCGTCTACGGGGGTGATCAGGTTCTTGGGTGCCTTGAAGGTGCAATCGTAGCTTGTGGCCGGATCCTTGATAGTGAAGTTCTTGAGCAAGGCGATGGTTGTACCTTCGGGTACGAGGCTCTTGGGCGATATGCAGATGCGTGGCGCGCCGAAGATGAGTATCTGGTTCTTCGTGACCTTCGTTTCGGGAACGACGTAGGTGCCGAAGAAGTCCATTGTGGCGTAAGTGGGCGCGAACTTCATCTTCGAGATTTGTATGTTCACCGGCGTCGGGTTAATCTCGTCAGGAATCTCAAGCGGGAACCTGACATCCTTAATGTCGCCGTTGAGCAGTCCGGATACCTTGGCCGCACCCGATGTGATCAGGTTGTAGTAAGATATAATCTTGCTGCCGAGGTTGTCAGCCAGGCTGGCTGCCTTGCCGTCATCATTCTTTTGCTCTATCTTGTCAGCGTAAGGTATGCTGGAGTCAGACATGAGATTGTCTATTCCCCAATTGGAGAAAAGGCTGTCTACCAGTTCGGACCCTTCTATCTTTGTGCCTTTGTCGCCCTCAAATGTTTCCACGAGGCCAAAAAACACCTCGTTGTCGGTATTGATGGCGATGTCGTCGAACTTCACGGCTAGATTCCATACAGACCTCAACGGCTGCCAAATGACGTGTCCGGTGCCGGAGAAATGACCGGGCTCCTTGCCGGCTTTCAATGTCGCACCATCGAGCACAAGTTCATATTCGCCAATCTTCACGGTCTTGCCTTTCAATTCGTCGGCCTTCAGTGTTGTTGGCTGCTTGTTGGAGGGCAGTTCCAGACCGTTCGAACATTCGAAGGAAGGAGACAGCACGTCTTTGAGCGCAAAGTCGATGGTGTTGATAGAGTCGTTGACAAACCTTACCGACTTCTCATTGATGGCTTTCGGCACGATGCGCACCAGGCCATAGTCGCCATTCTTCACCTTTTCCGCTATGGCCGACCATCGCAAAGTGTCGGTAGTCTCGCGCACATTGGTTAATTTGAAAGCCGGCTTGTTAGCGAGTATCTTCTTGCGGTCTTGATAGTCGCTAGAGACATAAAACTCGACATCGTAACGGAACTTTATGGAATCGGGCTTGGCCCCATATCCGCCGGATTTCCACGGCTTCCTCCATTTTACAACAATGTCGCTGCCAAGGAAAATCTTGCGTGCGCCGTCGCCGATGGTGAAACTGGGTTCGGTGAGCTCGGGGTTGCGGAAGACGTAGAGTGAGTCTTTGCTATTCTTGCCCTTGCCCTTGATGTCTATGCTGTCGCCTTTGGCGGTCTTTGATGTGTCAATCTTTGTGGTGTCAGTGGACGGCTTGGGCTTTTCCATATTGTCCTTGACACAGAACATCAGCAGGTCGCTCTTGCCATTGTTCTGCAGATTGACATAGTCGAGCGTACCCTCCTGTGTGTTGTTGGAGCGTGTGGTAATCTGCGCCACATAAGTCGCCGCAGGCGAGAAGTTCCTGATCACATTGACGGGAATGAGGCACTGTGGCATGGTGAGTGATGACTTCTGATAGACCACGGGGTTGCGGTCCATGGCCTCGTCGGGAGCCTGGAGGGGCATCATCTGCACCACCTTCAGGTCGTAGGTGTAAGTAATAGGTGTGGGGTTGCAATTGACCACGGGACTGGTCCATTGCAACATCGGTACCTGTTGTGACAGTGTGGCGATGTTGCGGCCTTCGTAATCGTTAGTGGCGACAGGTGACACCCACTTGGGCGCGCTGGCCTGATAGCAGATGGTGAAGGTGCAGCGCGAGAGCGTGGGGTTGCTCAGCAGCACGGGGCTTGAGAGTGTGGGATCCCACTTGTAGGCATTGAGCACGATTTCGTAAGTGCCTTCTTCAAGCATGCCGAAGGAGCCGTTGGCCACATTGTCGAAGAGCCCTTGGGGCATCTTGATGTCAGACTGCCTCACATGCTGGAAGAGCGAACGCATCTGTACGGCGTCAAGCATGCGTGTTTGCATTGCAGGAATCACAATGCCCTGCTTGGGCAAGGTCATTGCCGGAATGACAATGTTGATGGCGTTGGTGGGTGTGAGCTGACGCAACTCGGCCCCGAAGAAGATGGCTTGCGCCTCGTTCTCGGGGTTTTGCACGGAAATGTTGAAATACTGTCCGGGGTTGGAAATATAGAGCATCACCTGTGGTGGCAGCACGGTGCGCTTTGGGGTGATCGTGACACTCACTTGCTCAGCCATCGCTGCGATGAAGCATACGGCAAGGGTGAAGGTGGTGAGGATGCGGTGTAGTGTGTTCATTTCTTGGCTCCTTCCTTTTCTTTCTTCTTTATTTCGAGTAGTGAGAATGTATATACATAGTTAAGCGAAAGGCGTATGTCGGTGGCATCGAGTGAGGATGTCGTCTTCTCGACATTGACATCGCCGTATTTGCTGAATGATGCTGAGAAACTGAAGGCATGTGCCTTGGCAAGAGTGTAGCCCATGTTCATATCGAAAGCCATGGACAGGTTCTTCGACTGGTGCTTCACTTCGTTGTAGACAGCCGAAAGCGTAGCCGAGACGCTGAGATTGTTTTCCTTCAGAAACGAGCGTCCCGTGGTGAATGAGGCCACGTCCGACGTGTATTCCATGTTGAAGCCTTTCGTTTGCTGATGGCTGAAATTGACACCGAAGTCCATCTCCCATGGCTTGACATTCATGTTGTAATTGCCTCCCATGGCGATGGTCTTCACGTCGCTTTGACCGATGGAGAACTTGCTCAAGTCTTTGTTCTGCGTATAGTTGGCCGAGAGTGAGATGGTGTGGTCAAACGTATTGCCCGTGATGATGTAAGACGGAACAATGCTCAGACTGTGAAGTATGCGGTGTATTCGGGTGGTGTCGTTCACGCGTACCGAACCGTCGCTCTGCTGTTGCAGGTAGCCGTTGTACATTGCCGATATGTTGAAGTTTTGCAACACGTTCATATTGGCCATGGCCGAATAGACGTAACCCTTTGTGGTGTAGAGTTGCTTGTTGTTGAGGTTGTCGGCTTGTCCGGAGAAGTTGGCCGAGAGTGACAACTTGCGGAAAAGCATGGTGCTCAGGCTGACGCCAAGAGACTGGTAGTTGTTGGATGTATAATAGGTGCCGAGCGACGTATAGTCGGGCTGGATGATCTTGTAGAAGAAGTTGGCGTTGACGGCTTTCAAGTTCAAACCTAATGATACGTCTCCGGCGAAGCGCACGGATGATGTATATTTGGCATCGAACACTTTGTCCCACCGCGTCACTCTGCCGTCAGTGATGTCTTGTGATTCGCGGTCGGCGGTGAAGGCCGATGTGGCCATGTTGGCCGACAACGACATCCACTTCAATGGTGTAACCCGGGCTTTCAAGCCTACAAGCAGGTTTTCCTGTGGCCGTATCTGTTTTTGCCAGGCTTCGTCGATGGAGCCGGGCGAGTCGTAGGCGCGGAGCAGATACAGGTCGATACTGTTACGGTCGGTGCCGTAGCCCACGCTGAAACCCCATCCAAGCCGACGGTATTGCGCCCGACGGGGATTGGGGTCGGTGGGATCGTCGTTTATGGCACGACGCAAAATGCCGTAGAATGCTGATGAGCGGAAGCGCTGGCCTTGGTATTCCAAGCCAACGCCGTTGAACGACATGTTCAGAATGTAATTACTGAACGGCATGGTGGACTGGCCTATGTGTCCAACGAAATTCTTGTATCGTGGAGTGAGGTTGAACGACAGCTGTGGATGATTGAATGAGAGGTTGTCGTTGGAATAGTATAGCGAGAATGGCATGGAGAAGCCATAGATGCTGATGTTGAGGTTGGCGAACACGGTGTTGCTCAGCGGTGACATATAACCAGCCCCCGTAGACGAATGGTAGTAGGTGTTCTGCGTACCGATGGATCCCGAGATGATCAGAGGGTCGCTCTTGCCGATTTGCGAGATGTCCTGTGCTTGAACCGTAGTGGCGGCGGCCAGCGCGGCGGCCAGTGCGACTTGGTACAACCGAAAATGCCATCGCTTGGGCAGAGGGCTTGTCGTGTCCGGTCTCATTTTTGTATGTTTGATGTTTAAAAGTTGAAAAATATGGCCATTCATGGCTCGGCCATGGCTGGCCGTATGTGTGAAGGCAGTGATGTCTCGGGAGCACTTGGCAAAGCACTCTCGAGACATTACTGTGGGAAAGGTTATTTCACAACCACCTTGCGCATGGTCGTTCCGTCCTTGACGATGTAGACGCCAGGAGCGGGTTGGCCACTGACGCGCTTGCCGTCGATGGTGTAGAGTTGTGCGTTGCTGGTAACGGCGTCGCTGCCGATGGAGTCAATGCCGGTGGGGAGTCCCACGGTCATGCGAAGCGGAGCGCGGAGCGAGCCTGCCAGCATTGCGAATTGTTGCTGGTTCTCGACGTTATAAATGATGCCCGTCATGGTGTCGTAGACGCGGAAAGAGACTTTCTGCCCCTGGGCGCCAATGTTTCCGTGCACCGTGATGAACCACTTGCCATTGACGAAGGAGCCTTCGCCCCGGCACTCGTCAGCAACAAAGGCACCTATCGTGTAGCGGTTGCTGGCAAAGGTGGGGCCGAGGTCGGCAACGATAGTCATGTTGTCTGCATGGTGTGCGCTGTTGTATGTCCAGACTTCGTTGTGCATACGGTCAATCTTGGCTCCGGAAGCCATGGACGGCTGGCCCAAGTCGTATTCGGGAACAGGCTCGATGAGTTTCTCCTGACTTCCGTCTGAGGAGTTGTAAATCAGATAGCCTTCGCCTGCGTTGATTGTCGTTAGCGTGCCGGTCCATTGGGTTCCGTCGTACTCCGCAAAGCCATTATCCTTGGACACGATGCGGTCGCCCTCCGTGAAGTCCGACTGGGCGAATATGTCGGAAATGGCGTGGTCGAACTGATATGGGAATCCCAGCCAGCTCCACTTCTGACCAAGTACGAATTCGTCGCCGCCAGAATAGTAGTCCACGTCCTCATTGAATGTGTTCACGCTTTGGCCATCCTTGATTCTGACCTTGTAGCATACTCCTCTGGACATTCCTGTAAGGGTACCGAAATAGCCACATTTGGGGTCGTTATACATGAGATCGTCCTGCGAACGCATCTCTTGGATGTCGTCTCCGTAAATGCTACTGATAGAGGCGTTCCCTCCGTAAGGCGTCACCCACTTCCAGCCTTCTTTCTGTGTGAAGTCCTGACCAATGGTGATATTCTTGGTTGTCATTCGAGCCTGCTTGTAGTAGACCACAATCTGTCCTTTTCCGATGGCCTTCGGCGTAATCGTCCATGTCATCTTGGTGGCATCCTTATCCTGGCTTGTGGCCAGCGTCCATCCTTGAGGCAGTTCGTCAGTCGTTATCTGCACATTGATGTCGTCGACATCCACCTGGGCTGTCGTGGGATTGGGAGTGAGTACGAGCTCATAAACTTCGTTGCGGCTCATCTTCACGTCTTCGAAGGTGAAGCCCATAAGGCCTTGCACGACATTGAGTGTGAAGCTTGTCTTAAAGTTCAAGGTGTTCGTGACAAGCGTATTGTCGTCAGAAAGGGTGGTCCGAGGGAAGGCCTGCTGATATGAAATCGTGGTTGTTCCAATTCCGCTGGCAGTAAAAATGTATTTTTGTTTCGTTGAAGAATACTTCTTTTCACATACACTGTCGTTATTTGACCACATATACGTTATCTCCGCTTGATGTGTCTCGTCCGGATTGAAGATCAGATTGTTCAGGAGATCGTCGGTGATGTCTTGCTCGCCTTCTTTGTATTCATAAGATAATGTTGTCTTTTTAGGCTTGACACTTGTGACATTAGGATGAACGTTGACGATAATTTCAATCTCTTTCCCCGGATAATCTTCTGCGTTTATATGCACCTTTGCCTGACCGGGAGTAATTGCTGTTATGACACCACGGTAGTTTCTCAGTACCTCTACAGGAGTGGGTTCGTAGGGATTTTCGACAGAGCATACAATGTTTGTTTTGACATATTCAGAAGGCTCGAATTTCACGGCGTAGGGGAGCAAGTCGGTGAGATTGTCGTCGACAAAAAGGTCAATGCTTTTGACGACTGCCGTAAAATCTTCGATATGGTTCAGGATGGTCAGAGGCATGCTGACGCTGTGATTGCCTCCCTTGAGTGTGAGCTGGTAAACTCCGGCTTTGATAGGCTCCCAGTGTTCGACACCATTTTCGTCGACACTATGTTGAATGGCTGCCTGGTCATTCCACGACCATGTAAGTGTTTCGTTGGCGTCGATAGGAGTGATTTCATAGCAGTTGCGGAGAATGTTGCCCAGGGCCGCGGAATCGCCAATATAGACGGAGTCTCCTTTCAGATACTCGTCTTTCAACTTCAGGTCAGTGATGGGCTTGACAACTTTTACAGTGGTAGAGCTGTTGCCGTTCATGCTCTTGATGTCTCCCAAGCCACGAAAACCGAGATAAGTTCCGTTGGTTGGGCTGATACCTTTGAGAATGTTGTTCTCTACATTTATATAAGAAGATGAGTTGGAAAAGTCCCAAGTTAAATTTATAGGACGTGTGGCGTTGCTCGGTTCCCATGTAAATTGCTCCATGAGGTCGAGGGTGTCGTCAACATTCACTTCTATATTTTGGGGGAACGTGAAGTAACGAGGCTGCTCAAAGACGAGAGTGAAAAGATTAGAGAGCGTCCCGACAGCATCTCCGTCATTGCTGTACGTTAGCGGTGTTTTGGCAGTAAGATTATACTCAGAGTAGTCGTTGCCGCTCTGTCGGTACAGGCGGAAGGAGACCGACTTTCCATAGTCGCTTGCCGAACCCTTGATACGCATAGAGAAGTAGAAGATGGAGCCGTTGTTGTCCGATTTGTAAAGTCCGGTAACTGCTCCACGACACTCCCCGTCGATGAATGCGCCAAGCCAGTCTGTTCTTTGGTTAAGAGACAAGGCGTTGCCCTTGCTGTCAACAAGGCCTACGTAGACCACCTGCTCGGTGCCCGATTGGTTGTCACCCTGGTAATTCCAGTTTTGTGGCTGGGCGTGTGCCCCGAGGACACAGGCGAAAAGGGTGAGGAGAAATAAAATAGTTGTTCTCATCGTTTTAAAAATAAAAGTTGAATATATTTATAAAATATGTATTTGTCCGATTCCTATCCTCTGTTTGGGAAACCTGCTTCTCAGATATTCTTCCTGTATGATACCAATCTTAGGGTTGACAATCTCACGGATTATTTCAAGCGCCTTCATTCGCTTGCTTACAGGTTGTCGATAACCTTTGTGACCAGATTCGTAAGTTCTTCTTGAAACTTTAGGCATAAATGACGCTTGATTTCGGACCTTTCGGATGTTGATGATTTTCTTTTTGCAAAGTTAAGTAAAAAGCTTCCCGACGGCCTTTTAAAAATTTACAAAGAAATGGCGATTCTTCACATTCTTAATTTGTGTCATCTTGCAAATTTTTCTATTTCGTATTTCTAAGTGTTTGTAAATAAGTAGTTTTATAATGACATATTTACAACTTTTAAGTTAAAGGTTAATAAGAGTAAAAGTGATATCAAAAGCTTCTTTTTCGGGGTTAATTGGCTCTGTCTTCACAGAAATTTGTTAACTTTGTCAATAGAAAACCTAAACGTAGGAGCAATATTCATAAAATAAAAGAAAAAAAATAAAATCATATTTTCTATGTCCAATAAGATAATGATTCCATGGCTTTTTGTCCTCATGGCTTGGGGTGTTGTCTGTTCTTGCGATAATGGCAACCGCCCGACGTTCTCTGCGGCGGAACGTCACTCTGTCGACAGCATCGTGAAAGCGGAAAAGCGCATACAGGGCCTTGACCATATGTATGAAAAGATGAGGAAGAATAATGACATCCTCGGAGAGATTGTCGTGTTGCGTGAGAAGGGCAAGTTGTTGCGCAACGAGAGCCAGTTCTCCGCCGCCTTGCGCACTCATGGTGATGGATTGAAATTGGCCGAGCAAGCCAACGACACCATAGAGTGGGTGCAGGCGTTGAACAATATAGGTACGGACTATCGCCGCATGGGCATACTTGATATGGCACAGAGATACCATTATAGTGCGTGGATGATGGCGAAGGAATATAGCGGCATGTCGTTCGTAGCCAAAAAGAACCGGGTGGTATCGCTCAACGGACTTGCCAACGTCTATCTGTCAGTCAACAATATCAATCGTGCCGACAGCGTGTTGCGCATGGCTTTGGCGGGTGAGGCTGAACTTGGAAGTCTCACGGGGCAGGCCATCAATTATGCCAACCTTGGCTCTATCTTTGAGCAACGCGGACAGACGGACAGCGCGTGGGTCTGCTATCGCAAGTCGATGGAACTGAATCTTAAAGACAACAACACGCTCGGTATGTCGTTGTGTCACAATTATTTTGGCGACTTGTATCGGAAGGCGCGTGATTATGACAGGGCCTTGGACGAATACGAGAAAGCCTATGATCTGATGAAGGACTCAAAAGACGAATGGCATGCATTGAATTCGCTCATAGCCCTTGCCAATGTTTGGGAACTGAAAGGCGACAATGGAAAGGCAAAAGGATATCTTGACCATGCGCGGCGCATGGCCGAGAACATCGGAAGCAAGGAACATTTGGCGGGGATATATCGGATTTACTATAAACTCAGCAAGCGGCAGGGTGACTACCGCTCGGCACTTTCTTACCACGAACTTTGCGGAGCCATGGAAGACAGCCTTGTCAACATGGACAAGGTGAACCGTATGCAGAATACCAGTCTCGACTTGGAACGTAACCGTCAGGACCGGATGATGGCTGAGGCCAACAACCGGTTGAGCCACGAGCAAACGGCACGGCGCACGGGATATGTCGTGTTCGTTATCGTGGTGTTGTTTCTGGTGGGTTTCATCGTCATGCTCTATCATGCCAGGCGGGTACGCGTCAAGAGCCACCGGGCTCTGAAAAAACTCAATGATATGCGTGAGATGTTCTTTACTAACATCACCCACGAGTTCCGTACGCCACTCACGGTCATTCTCGGATTGAGCCGTGACTTGCAACGGCCCGAGACGTCGCCGAAGGAGGTGCCCGACGTAGGCAAGACGATAGAGCGGCAGGGGCAGCGCATGCTCAGACTCATCAACCAACTGCTCGATATTTCGAAAATCAAGTCGAAGGTTGGTGCGCCTGACTGGCGCAACGGCAACATCGTGGCTTATATCGCCATGACGATGGAAACCTATACGATTTATGCCAACCAGCTGGGCATCAAGTTGCAATTCATCGCACGAGACAAGAACATCCAAACGGATTTCGTCCCCGGATATATAAGCAAGATTATCAACAACCTGCTCTCTAATGCCTTGAAGTTCACGCCAAAGTATGGTGTGGTGAATGTCAATTTGTGGCAGGAAGAGAATCGGGTGATGCTTGATGTGTCTGACACGGGGCGTGGCATTCCCCCAGAGAATCTGCCACATATCTTCGACGAGTTCTATCAGTCTGACAATGTTGACGGCGGCATTGGGACGGGGGTCGGCCTGGCCTTGGTTTATCAGATTGTGAAAAGCCTTGGGGGGTCCATCACCGTTGAAAGCAAGTTGAACCAGGGAACAGCCTTCCACATCGTCTTGCCCATGTGCAAGGGAGGACTCACTCCGGCGCTCGAGCAGGATATGGACGAGCGGGCCGCACAGGAAGGCTTGGGCGATTTGCAGGCGAAGGATTCTGACACGACTCCTGCCGGCGACGCCATGGGGCAGGAGGCTGCCGAGGCGCCACGTGTCTTGGTCATAGAAGACAACAGCGATATTGCCGCGTTCATCGGCAGGCAGCTGTCTGGAAAATACCAGGTGGCTTATGCCTACAATGGAAAGGAAGGCTTGGATAAGATGCACGGGTGGATGCCCGATTTGGTCATCACTGACCTTATGATGCCGGCGATGGACGGACTGGAACTTTGCCGGAAGATACGTGGTGATGAACTGATATGCCACATCCCCATCATTGTTGTAACCGCCAAGGTGTCTGACGCCGACCGCATCGAGGGACTGAAGGCGGGAGCTGATGCCTATTTGGCAAAGCCGTTCAACAGCGAGGAACTGAAAATGAGGGTGGCGAAACTTCTTGAACAAAGAAGTCTCCTAAAGGCCAAGTTCGCCAAAACCATGAATTTCGAGAACATACAGGAAACCGCGCAGGAGGATTCCATCTTGGAGCTCGACCGACGCTTCCTCAACAAGGTGACCGATTATGTCTATATCATGCTCAACGGGCGGAAAAACGTGGATGTGGAGACTTTGGCTTCGCAGATGTGCCTGAGCTACGGACAGCTCAACCGGAAACTCTCTGCACTGACGGGATACACTCCGGCGCAATACATCCAGCGGGTGAAAATCAAGAAGGCGCAACGGTTGCTCACCGCACATCCCGAGCTTGGCTTTAACGATGTCGCAGAACAGTGTGGCTTCTCCGATTATTCCAACTTTGTACGGGCATTCCGCAACGTTCTCAAGCAGACTCCCACCCAGTTTGTCCGCAACATAAAGTGAGGCTGCTTCCCTTTGCCCGTGGCGTTAATCATGCCGGAGCGCGTGTGTTGCCCCGTGCCTGCGAAAAAAGGGGAGCAGTGCCTCACGGCATGACTCCCCTGCAAACTTAAACAACTAACATTGAGCTTATAGTTCAAAATAGTGTAAATTGCATCATATCAACACTTTAGTGCTTTCTTGTTTTTTTGATTTTGACAATATTTGCCTTTAAACGGCCCTTGTTTTTTACTATCTTGTTACTCGGAATGGAATTTCCTTCGTAATTTTGTCCGCGACAACCAACA
>CAYQUN010000019.1:32603-46541 GCA_964420715.1 uncultured Prevotella sp.
ACAAAGAAACTCAAGGATGGTTCCCAAGGCCTTTATCTTGATATTTATCAGAATGGGCGTCGCCGGTATGAGTTCCTCAAGCTGTATCTACAGCCTGGGTCGGACAGGCCTACACTGATGAGGAATAAAGAGGCATTGCGCCTTGCCGAAGCAGTGAAAGCTCAGAGGAATGTTGATGTAACAGAAGGCAACACCGGCGTAATTGATTATGGTCGCAAGTCTCGTATCCTTTTGAAGGATTGGCTGGAGCATATTTACTATGAGAAGCTGAAGAACGGGCAGAGTGGCAGCAATGTCCTAACTGTGAATAATCTCAGAATGCATCTTGTTAAATATAAGGGAGAGGACACTCGCCTTTGCGATGTAGACAAGAAGTTCCTTCTTGGTTTTATTGAGTATCTTAGTGATGCTGATTCTGTTGGAATTATCAAGAAGAAAATATCCCAGTCAACAGCTCATCTTTACTTTAACACGTTCAATACAGCATTGAACGAGGCAGTCTGTGATGATTACCTTCCTTCCAATCCAATTGCAAAACTAAAGCGAGAAGACAAGAAGCCTGTTGCGGCTACAGAAAGTAATCGTGTATTCTTGACGGTCGAAGAGGTAGAAATCTTGAAGGAGACGCCATGCCTAAACAGTATGGTTAAGCGAGCCTTCCCGTTCTCATGCTATAGCGGACTGCGTATCAGTGATATTGAAGATTTAAAATGGTCGGAAATAAAGAAGGATGGCGACAGACGATACATCAGCAAAAAGATGATTAAGACTCAAGGCTTGGTTACCGTTTCTCTGCCTCATAAAGCCTTGGAATGGCTGCCTGACAAAAAGGAATCACCTGATGGAATTCATGTCTTTGATATGCCGAAGTTTTCTACTATCAATTCCGACGTGAAGAAATGGGCTGAGAACGCTGGCATTACGAAGACTATGAGTTTCCATGTTAGCCGACACACTTACGCAACTACACTCATTACCCTTGGCGGGGATTTGTACACCACGAGTAAACTGCTCGGTCATAAGGGCATTCGTGTTACTCAAATCTATGCAAAGATTGTTGACAAGAAGAAAATTGCCACTGTAGATCTATTTGACAAAGAATAAAAAAGGAAACATTTGCCATAGATCATATGGTTCGTTCATTCCTATACAGATTCGTGTTTATGACGACCACATTAGTATTTGGAACCCAGGCAGCCTGCCTATGGGATGGACTGTGGACAAACTTGTTCATAAGCACAACAATATGCCTTTCAATCCCGGCATTGCGAATACCTTCTTCCATGCCGGCTACATTGAGTCATGGGGGCGGGGCATCGAGAAGGTCATCTTTGCCTGTTAATCAGGGGGGCGTTGGTTCAAGCCCATCCCGAAGCACACTTCAAAAAAATGAAAACCAAGGAGTTAAAGTCGATTTAGAAACTTTAACTCCTTCCTTTTTACCCCTTCCGTGCACGGTTTATGCACGGGCACCCTTTCTGACTTCCTTCAAAATCATTGCACACTTTCAAGAAAAGTCCCAAAGAAGCATAGAATATCATATTGAAAAACTTTGTCATGCTTCCAAAGAGCCAGATAATACCAGAGCGATAAAAATCTTCTGCTCTAAGTTTTGACCATTAGGGGTAAATCTGTATCTTTGCAACATAAAGGAAATCATCACATTAATAATAATACAAATGGAAGCAACTGCTATAATTGATTTCAATCGGAAGAATCATGTTTATACTGCTAAATCAAAAGAGCTATCACCTTATGAGATTGAAGGCGAGTGAGAAACCATTTCTGAGGCTGTCGAAGAATTCATCTTCAACATTCAGGACAGTATTGAATATTTTGAGATGTATGGACAGGTAGAAGGTTTACCTGACACAAGGAATCTTTATAACCTAAAACTCCGCTTCCAACATAAATGTCCTCTGTCCAAGGAAGCCGAGTTGTACCTCAAAGCTGTCAATATAATGCTTGAACGCCATCATGGTCAAAAAGACAAGGCTGGACATGATTATTACTTTCATCCACTAAGGGTATCATTCAAGTCTGATGAAGTTGACGAAAAGATAGTAGGCTCGCTTCATGATACTGTTGAAGACACTGGACGGGATTTGATAGATTTGGCAAAAGCCGGCTTTGATAATATGGCAATTATAAATGGTATAATTGCTGTAACTCGAAACTCAGACGAGACTTATGCCCACTTTATCATGCGCACTTATATGGACGATATAGGACGTGAAGTCAAAATCCACGGCTTAGAAGATAATATGGACATCACTCGCCTGCCCGACTTAAGGGAGAAGGATTGGCACCGTCTCAATAAGTACCTTCATTCATGGCGATTCCTCAATAATTTAGAGAAAGACACATCAAAAATTACAGAATAGAATAATATAAAGCAACCTGTTTGATTCTGCTGAATACATCAGAGCTACCTTTGCACCGAAGTAAAATTAATGTTTAACCCCCTAATTTAAAAACTTGTGGTAAAGAAACTCTTACTTTTCATGATGGCAGCTATGGTTGCTATCGGTTCATTCACAAGTTGTAGTTCTGATGATGACGATAACTCAACCAATACTGCATCTATTGTTGGTACGTGGGTAAACAGTTCAAATGGTGCCACAGACGAAATCCAATACAAAGCCGATGGCACCTGTAATGAAAGCATGACGTTGGACAACACATCTGCCAAGATGCGTTATTCCGGCAAGTACAACCTTAACGGCAACAAACTAACAATTCACTGGACAACAGGACAAGGATGGAATCCTATCACGGAGTCATGGATGGATCTTGACGATCCCGAAGAGACTGTTGTCATTACAATCAGCATAGATGGCAACAAACTCATTTTCAATAGCATTGAGCAAACTATTAAAAGGCTTCATCGCATCCTTGTTATATGAATCATCAAAAGCTACAACAGGCTTTTGATTTTTCAATAGTACTTGGTCGAAATGGGCTTCCAGTGTTTCCAACCATGAGAACTGAGGCATTCCTTTAAAGCGTCTGATTGTCATTATAAGGTTGTGAATGTCTTCAACTTCCTCTTCTGACAATTCTCGATTATAAATGAAAAAGCCAGAGATGTAATGATAGACAAATTGTCGTCCACGACGTTCTCTTTTTATAACGTCCTCTCCGTATTGATTGAAGAACTTACTGTTTATCTCAATAATGTCAGCTGCAAATGTAGAACGGGAGGTAATTTCACGATAACCTCTTTCACGAAGTCTCCCGTTTACCAATCTGATTAGTTCTTCACCAGTATATTCGCGACCAGAAGACAAGAGAATGTCTAACGTTTTCTCTCTTTCTAAGTATTCTTTTGTTTGTGGCATAGCTAGTTGCGTTTTAGATTTCTGATTATTATCGGCAAATTTACTAATATTTTTCGATATGTTTGATTCTACTGAACGAATATTTTATAAATTTGCAATCAGAAACATAAATTATAATATTTACGTTACTTTCTGTCCTATTCTAAATTATTTGTAGTAAATTTGTAGGCAGTAACTAAGAACGATAAAAACGACTAACGACATTTGCTTATGAGTGAATTAAGAATTATCGTACAAGACACGCTGGTCAAAGATTTCTTGAATGATAAAATGAATAAACTTCAAGTTGTAACATGGCCAGTCTCTTACAAACGTTTTGTCAAGACAGATAAAGAAGGAACTATCATCTTGGATGAGGACGAAGTTGCCGTCCCACTACAATTTGACAATATGCTTATTATATCTACTGACGGAACATATTATAGAGCAGACATTACCAATATTGATGCTTTCATTTATGTAATTCCTTCACAAGATAAAGATGGAAAAGATATTCTTGATGACAATGGTAACGTTGTCGAAGAGCCTGCCGTACTATCTTATAAAGACAAGCCATGGCCTCAGTATCTTATCGAATATTCCATAGATAATATTGAAGAGGCTACAAGTATTGACAGACCGAAGAAGGTAAATGCGCCTTCAATAATCCAAGAAAATTGGGAAGACTATAAAGAAGGCAAGCGTGGACAAAAAACAATTGAAGCATTTAGTAAGGCAGCCACTCCAAACGTAACGGTTGAAGACCAAATGGCCCTTATCAAACAATATGATTCAAACTATATCGAAAATTTAGGCGAAACAGACATAGATTGGGTCAAGGGCGATCTCGATTTCTTCTTCTTGGACCCATATTATGGTCTTTCAAATTGTGATTCAGCCGAAATGCCAACAACCATACAAGAGGCTATTGATTTTTATGAAAACTATATCACTTGGATAGACTATAAATATAGCAAGAATTTGTTTGAAGAAATCCCCATCATAACCAGCAACTTATTTGCCGTATTACCTGAGTTCTTCTTCCCTAATTTCTTTACTCTTAATTTTATCGCCTTACATCGGTTTGCTGATAAGTTTGATATAGAGTTGCCATCTATTCCAATAAGGACTGATAAAAAAGGACGCCTTATGTATTACATGGAACTCTGTAAAGTTTTCTATCAATTTCGTATTGACAATGAACTCACTCCTGCTGAAATGTGTGCACTGATGTTTGATTATGCACAAAGACAAATTCAGGAAGAGAGAATCCCTCTTCCTGAGCCATCTCAGGCATGGCTTGTAGGTGGAACAAGTGGAGAAGGAGAAATAAATGCCGAAAAAAGATTTTGGCAAGCCAATACAGACACGAAAAGAGGTGATATACTCATTCACTATGAGAAATACCCGGTTAAAGCAATTACATCTGTATGGAGAGCTGAGACTGATGGAATCTCGGATCCTTTCTTCTGGTACGATTCTTATACCTTCATGGGTAATAAAATAGATGTTCCCCATATCAGTTTGGATGAATTGAAAATCGATCCTTATTACAACAATCCAGAATCCTCCGTAGGAAAGCTGCTTAAGAAGAACTTTCAAGGAGTTAATGGCTGGACAGTAAGTGGTGATGATTACAAGCACTTTCTTGATATTTGGAAGCAAAAAGGATTCGACATCATTAAATTACCTGTGTTATACGCCCCAGAACTCCCCAAAGATATAATACTAAATAACGAGTATGATGTTTACTCTAATTTGGTAGATCCTATGCTTGATGACATGGGGTTTAAGAAAAAAGTTGATTATGACGACCAAGTATCTTTTAAAGCAGGACGTGGTTCTGTAAAACGTCCAGATTACTGTCTACATATAACAGGGGAGGGTGAGTACAAGAGTGCAAAGGTCATCATCGAGGCTAAATTCTACATGAAGAATAACAATGAAATTGAAGAAAATTTCAAGCAAGGTCTCTCCTATGCTAGGTGGGGCAACGCTAAGGTTCTCGTACTCTGTGATAAAGTTCAAATTCTTGTTTATGAGCGTCACAACGGTTCTTTCGATCGGAATAAGTTCAAGAAATTCTATTGGAAAGAAGTTATGGGCGGTAATTCCGATAAGTTTAACGAACTCAAAAAACTCCTAAGCTGATGAAGAGAAAATTCTATGTAAGATGCGCAGAGGCTGACGGCAGCGACTACGTCTATGAAGTATGTAATACTATAGAAGAAGCTCGTGCCGTCGTGGCAAAACAGAATCCAGACGATGCCTTATACGAGCATCTGTATATAGTCGACCATGAGATTCCTAACATTAGTGGCGACTAATAAGACTCCATCATATAAACAGATAACAAGAAATCTATGAAAGTATATTTCTCTCCAGAATATTCAGGCTTTTGCTATACTGGCTTAATGCAGAAGCAAGGTCATGTAGACTTCGATGTAGAAGTCGATGGTGTAAGCGGACTCCTTGGGCTGCTTGAATTGTTTGCCGGCTATCATTGGAAGCCACAAGACAGCAGTACCCGCACCATAGAATACTATCGAGCGATGATGGAATACATGTCCCAGCATCCTGATGATATACTAGGCAAGTCCTTCGAAATTGACGGATTAAGCACAGCCTCTAAATGCTTGACATGGCGAGACAGACTTGTTTTAGCTGGTTGGTCTGTCAACAGCAAGAGTGCCAAAGGGCGAATAACCACACTGAAAGGGATAGAAAAATATTTCAACTGTCCAGGAGACGGAGAACGTATACATATTATATTAGACGCTATAAAGAAAGGTTGTACACTGCCAAAAGATTTATCGGTCATCATTCCTTGCGACATTTCTTTTCTTCATCCTGTACTACAGGAGCTATTAAATGCTTTACAAAAGAGAGGAGTAGAAGTCGACAGCTTGGCAATGCCAGATTACAACAACAAAACTGACCTTGACCAAGTCAGATCTTTGCTTAAGACAGGAAAAGTTGAAAGCGAAAGTCTAAAAGGCGATGGCACCTTTCAAATCTTTTCTTTCCCTTCAGAACAAGATGCTTTACTCCGTATGTCTCTGCATGATATGGACAAATTCGACTTGTGGATAAATTCATCCAACAAGGCATTTGACAACATGCTTTACATGCAAGGACAACCGACGACGGGCTCTGCGATAGGCAATAGTTTCCCTCTTTTGTCGCAAACATTCATTATAGGTTTAGGACTATTCCAAAAACCAATGAATCTGCAGAACATGCTTTCATGGCTTCAGCTGCCAATGAGCCCAATACCATGGAAGGTGCGGATGCAGTTTGTCTCTGCAATTACCAGGTCTGGCGGTTACTATAATGAGCCATGCCGCAATTTAAGAGCCAACCTTATCAAGGAAGACAATAACCTTGAAGTAATTTTCAATACGTTTATGCCTTCGATGGAAACACCAGCAGATGTATTGAACGAAAAGAACATTGTCAACGTGGGACAACTAAGAGATTTCACGAAGGCGCTTGACTCATGGCTCAATCAACAAATTGCTATACTACAGTCAAAAGGGAGACAACTGGAATCCGAACAACTCTCAGTTGCATCAAGCCAAGCGGATGCTATAGCTTTCCTATTAGAAGACAAACACATTGGCACAGAAATCCCTTACAACAAACTACAGGGATGGATGGGTAGTCTTTACGAACCTTCATCATTTGTACAATATGACGCACAGGTCGGATGTCGAAATGTTATTGATAGTCCGGGCAAAATAATTGCTCAATGCCAATCCGCTGTTTGGTATGGTTTCAATGGTAGCGCGCCAATATCGCCAACATATTCTTTTCTCTCACCACGTGAGAAGAAAGAAATGCCTGATCTGCATTTATGGGACGAGGATAGTGAACGACAATACATTCAGTCTATGAGAGTTTTGCCTTTCTTGATGACAAGTGGTAATATGGTACTTGTTACTTATGACAACATCAACAAGGAGCAAACTTCAAAAGATCCAATACTTATTCAACTTGAAAGTACTTTTAAGAATATCAACAAAGAACCGATTACTATTACGCCAGATGTCCCATGTGAATTGATCCAAAATGTGGACAAAGTAAACAACCAACTTGAGGATAAAGTCGGTTTTAAGATTAATAATGGTGATAAACTTCAATGGGCTGATTGTGAGAGTGCCACTTCCTTAGAAGGGCTTATACAAAATCCTATGGACTATGTAATCAATAACCTTCTTGGAATTGATGGTGCCGGACCTGCTGATATGCAGGCTGTTTACATGACAGAAGGCAATGTTGCACATGCCGTAATAGCAGAACTTTTTGATAAAGATGATGAAATAAAGGGAAGTGGTACATACCAATATATCAAGGAGCAAGTAAGTAAAGAATTCGAAGAAACTTTCAACCGTATTCTTGTATCAAAAGGTGCATTGCTTTTGCAAAGTGAGAATCGTATTGAAGCAAAGATTCTCAAAGACCAGTTACGCAGATGCATCAACAACCTACTTGGTATCATGCGTGTCAACAGACTACATGTAGAGGCTTGCGAGAAAGGCATTGAAAGCAATAATATGGAATTTGCCCATAATATAAAAATCAAAGGCTATCTCGATATGCGGCTTGCTGATGATAACGACGGTCAATATATTTTTGACTTTAAATGGACTACATCTGATCGCCATATCCATTCATTGGAAGAGAATCGCTCTATCCAGCTTGCCTTGTATGCAGAGCTTGTAAGGAAGGAGATTAGTTCAAATGTTGTTGCGGAAGCTTATTTCCTAATGCCAAGAGGAAAATTGTATTCCACCTATCCATTTGAAGCTAATGACAACTTTGAGAAAGTTGAGCTGTCCGAAAATGCCCCGTCAGATGATACCATTGACATGGTTAGAAATTCTTATAACTACCGCCGCAACCAAATAACTAACGGAAATATAGAAATGGGTGAAGGCATTGCAGTAGAGTTCCTGCCTTATGAAGAGGACAGAGAAGAGAATCATCTTCTTCCACTGGCGGTAGACAATAGCTTCAACAAGAGAATCAACTACTATAGCAACAACCAATTCTTTAAGAAGTAGAGAAGATGAAGAACATAAACTACATAAGTGCCGGTGCCGGATCTGGAAAGACTTATACCCTTACTCAGCGACTTGCCAAACATATCATTAACGGCGATGTGCGTCCGGAAGAAGTTATACTTACGACCTTTACAGAGAAGGCTGCAGCAGAATTCCGTGAACGTGCGAAGGTCGTCCTATATGAGAAGCGTCGTTTCGACGAAGCGAACCGTCTTGACCTTGCACAAATAGGTACCGTTCACAGCATCGCTTTCAAGATGGTTAGCAAGTACTGGTATATTCTCGGGCTGAGTCCACAACTCAAAGTAATGGACGACAATGATGTCAATTTCTTCATCAGCCAATCCCTAGCCGATCTGCCAACTGACGACGAAATAGCATTCCTCAATGAGTTCCGCCGTGCCTTTGACATTCAAAAGCATAGTGATTATGGCTGGGGTTATAAGTCTGACTATAATTTCTGGAAAGACTATCTTACTAATATTGTAGAAAAGTCCGTCATCTTTAATATCCAAGACTTCAAGGAAAGCGAAAGTTATTCCATAGACCAAATACACGAGCTTTATGACGACACTGATTCTATAAGCTTGCAAGAACGTTTCATCCAAATAATGTTCGCTATGGCAAGCCGATGGAAGCAACGGTATATTGATTACAAACGCGACCAGCACACATTAGACTTCAATGATATGGAGCAGTACTTCCTGCAACTGCTTGAAACGACGGAGGTTAGTGATGACATAAGCAGCTCATACAAATATCTTTTCGTTGACGAGTTCCAAGATTCATCACCTGTTCAAGTTAAGATATTCGACAAACTCTCCGACTTGATGACCAAAAGTTATTTCGTTGGCGATTTCAAGCAGGCTATTTATGGATTCCGCGGAACCGATGCCGCATTGACGGAGGCTGTTGCAAACATTATCAGTCAAGGGCATAACGGCTGTACAATGGAAAAGCCATTGGATACATGTTGGCGTTCTCAGCCTGAGATTGTCCGCACCGTCAACAAGGTTTTTGTTAAAGCCTTCGATGCGCTCTCCGAAGAAGGGAAAGCCCGCGTTGAGTTAAAGCCATGTGAGCCAATGCTTGAAAAAGAGCGTAAAGGTTGTCTTACATATCTTGATTGTGGTCGTAACTCTTCCGACAAGACCAGTAACATTATGAATCTTGCCAGAGACATAGCTTATATTGTAGCCAATGGTACCAAGCCTGGTGATATAGCTGTTCTTGCACGCAGTAATGCCGAACTGGACAACCTAGCTATCCATCTTAAAGATTATAATCTTCCCGTACTTCGAGACGGAAGTCATATAGGTGACAGTTGTGAGAAAACATTACTTTTTGCTATGCTCAGCCTGTTATCTGACCGTTCCGACATGTTAGCTAAAGCGGAGATTGCTTATATAACAGAGCCTAATAATGGTATTGCAGACATCATAGACCGCAAGATAGATTACGATAATAACGAGAATGAAGACAAAGGGTACTTCCTCGACGATATACCACTTGTCAGTAAGTTGCTTGCCCGCTATGACGAGCTTCATAGTATGTCTGTTGCAGCCCTTGTTGAGACGCTGGTAATAGAGTTTGACCTTAAAAACATTTCACGCAAATGGGATTCAACGGCCGCAGCATACAATAATTTCGATGCACTTATTAGCGCAGCTGCTGCGTATGAAAGCCATTGCCAGCAGATGACGCTCCCTTCAACCATTTATGGTTACATGCAATATATCGACAGCAATCCTCCTGTACAGTCAGGTGAGTCTGATGGTATACAACTCGTTACATATCATGGCTCTAAGGGATTGGAATGGGACAATGTCATTGTTATGTCGTTGCAGAACGATCCTCTGCAAGAAAGAGCAATGATACAAAAGGTCTTCTATGGAGTTTCTGCCTTCCATGTATCAAAACCAACTAGCAGCAATCTATATCCTCCAATGACAATAAGTTTGTTACCATGGATATTTGGACGACAGCAAACAATCAAGTCCGCACCATTGAAACGAAAGATCCTCGCTTCCAAGCGTTATGCCATCACCCTTGAGAACGAGAAAGAGGAGAACAAACGTTTACTCTATGTCGCTGTAACACGTGCAAAAGAAAATCTGTACTTTGCTGCATTCAGTTCTAACCGAATGCGCGATCCTTTGAAACGATTTATATCTGCAGGCGTATCAGTCAATGAAGATGTTTCAGGAAAGAAGCAGGTAGACTGCCTGAATACAGGCATACCGTTTAATATAATAGAGGATGATATAGAGCAGTTCGCATTTGACCATCAGATGGAGTTGAATTATCCAGTCTCTCACGACTACGATAATGCTATAAACATAGCTGGTCCTGTATGTACTGCGGATGTAAGGGATTTAATGCCAAGTAAAGTTTCCGTTGAACCGGGGAAAATTGAGTTGGTAACCGATTCGTGGGGACGCATCAAACTCGGCACTTCGAAAGATGTAGATATGGCAGAAGTCGGAAGTTGTATTCACCAGATATTCTGTTCCCTTGAAGACAATATTGACCATGCAAATGAATTCATATCACAAGTCATCAGCGAATGGAATATGTCAGAAGTACTAACAGATACTGCTGGCATCCTAAAGGCTTGGCAATCACTCGTTACATGGTTGACGACAGAATATGGCCAAGGAACGACTTTTCACGAACTACCTTTCAGCTATGTTGACGATGCCGGTCATATTGTCACTGGCAGCATGGACTTTGTGTGGAAAACCGACAAAGGCTCTATCCTTATTGACTTCAAGACTTTCCCCGGCAAGAAGCAACTTGTCTTGCTGCCTGGCGACCATTATGCCGGCAACTACAAGGGACAATTCGATTGCTACACCCATGCTCTTAAAGCAGCTAACGAGAAAGTCTTTGCAAGATATGTCTACTATCCCGTCAGCGGCATGCTCGTCAAAATATGAATTATTCACAGGCTCGCATAATAGTAAATGTGAGTCTGTGGGTTGTTGTAAAGTTAATAGAATATGCGGATAATGGTGCCAAAGCTCATAATTATTATGACCTTTGGCACCATTATAAGGCTATTTTTCTTGATTCGAATTATATTTTGCGCGATTCATTGGAATCTTCTTCTCCGTATCTAACTTAATTCCTCATTTTTCTCTTTAAAACCTAATCTATCTCAAAAAATATTTGTAAGTTTGCAAACGAGAACCGAGCTTGGGCTTAATAGCCTTGGGCAAGGAACTCGGACATTTTTACATTAAGGCGTTTATCTAACGCTTGTTCTTGACGTTTCGAAATCTGGAAAATTTCTTTATAGGCAAGAGCATGACAAAGATAGATGCCCACTTGGTGTGTTAACCACCAGCCTTAGGTGCGTACCTTATTTTATAGGGTACACTCTAAGGTGTGGTATACATATCAGCGTGGGTCTCTATTCTGCTCGTTCTCCTATAAGGGCATTCCAGAGCCTCGAAACGTAGAACGGACAGCAATAGGGTTCCACGCTTTTTTGTATACGTACGCAATCAATCTTTACAGACTAAAAACTAGGCTTATGCTAATAGACAACAAGAGAGATAGGTATCCTGACGATAATAAGGACATCAAAACCGTATGGGACTTTATTCAAAGCTTTGCAGGCCGAGATCAGTTGCATCCAGAGATGACCACAACTGGAAACCTTGATATTGTAACAGGATATTTTACTATCCGTGCCCTCAGTAAGTTATCACGTGAGATACCGGAAGAAGATAATTTTCGCATTGTATCTTCTGAAATGGTTGCCAAGGATGCCGACAGAGACAATGTCATTGACCTTCTCAACGGAGACAACGGCATAAAATCAACACTGAGCCTTGCCGATTACGCACGTGATGCCGTCAATTTCCTTCGGCGGAATAAAGTTCGGGTAAGAGCCATCACCGGTGCCTTTTGTCATGCAAAAGCATACATGTTCAGGAGTAAGAGCCACAACCGTTGGGATAAGAACTTCTATCTCACAGGTAGTAGTAACCTTACCGATGCAGGACTTGGGCTGAAAGCCTCGGCAAATGTTGAATTGAATATCGGTGATGCAAAAGATACCAACGACCCTACTCTAAACGAACTAAGTTCGTGGTTTGAGGATTTATGGAAAGCAGCCGACGACACCATTCCTATGGATCCCAACGCCCCTAAATCCCAGCGTATTGACGTAAAGGAATATTTCATCCGACAGATTGATGAGTATTTCCGCAAGTACTCGCCGGAAGAAATCTACTATAAGATTCTATATGAGCTGTTCAACTCCGACATTGAACTAGACAACAGCATTGAGCACTCGCAGGATATGTCACTGCTACAGAACAGTGTAATCTGGAAGACTCTCTTCAACTATCAGCAGAAAGGAGTAATCTCACTCATAAAAATGCTCCGTAAATATGACGGTGCCATTCTTGCAGATGCAGTAGGACTTGGAAAGACATTCTCCGCCCTTGCCGTTATAAAATACTTCCAAGGTCAAGGCTATCTGCCGATAGTGCTCTGTCCAAAGAAACTGGAGCAAAACTGGGAGCAGTACCGATATGGCCATGAATCGCGCTTCGAAAAAGACGAACTGAAATATGAGATACGCTTTCACACCGATTTGCAGAATGATCGTTTGGAGAATTCATATAAGCGGTTCAAGCTCGACTATCTGCAAACCCGTAAGAAAGTCCTTCTTGTAATAGACGAGAGCCATAACCTGCGCAATGAAAAGTCAGGGCGTTATCAGGAACTTGTCAACGAACTTGTAATGAATAAGCCAGGACAGGAAGCTCGTGACGTGAAAGTCTTAATGCTTTCTGCGACTCCTATAAATACTGGTCTAAAGGATGTAAAAGGGCAGTTCAACCTTATTGGTCATAACCGCGACGATGCATTCAACAATGATGACTTTGGCGTTGAGTCATTGCGCAATCTCTTTGCCGAGGCCCAGCGCGACTATACCGTTTGGTGTAACGATCCTAACCGTACCATTGGTGGCTTCATATCAATGCTGCCACCACGATTCTTCAATCTCACAGATAAATTGATAGTCGCACGTACCCGCAAACTTATTGAGAAGACCCTTGGCGAGGATTTGGGTTTCCCACAAAAGGATAAGCCACTGAATATCTATCAGGGAGTGGAGCATTTGGGCAAACTTGAAACCACGGCTGATATATACAATGCTTTCGACGGATTAAGCCTGACAGCCTATCAGCCAAGTCTGTTCCTCCATGAGTCTCGGAAGGAAGCCAAGAAAGAAGCAGCATCCGACTGGAATGATGATGTCAACCGTGAGCGGTTCCTTGTCAAGATGATGGGCATACTCTTTATGAAACGCTTGGAAAGTTCATGGTCGTCGTGCATGACAACAGTGAAGAAAGTCCTCGATGTACACGAGAAAACATTGCAACTCATTGTCGATTACAAGGAACATAAAGGTAATGATGTTATAAATATCGGAGATGCAGATAATTTGACCGACGATGATGACGACATGCTCAGTGATGATTATTCTCTTCGCAAGGGAACAATCCGCCTTCAGGACATGAAAAATCTTG